>NZ_CP064703.1:5495500-6191000 GCF_023101085.1 Bradyrhizobium sp. 170
TCAGGTGCGGCCGCAATCGGCCTGTCGACGGTGGCGCGCGCGCAGCAGCCGGCCGAGGTCAAGGTCGGCCTGATCGTGCCGCTGTCGGGCATCTATACAAGGCCGGGTCAGGTGATGCGCATGGGCGCCGAGATGGGCATCGAGCACATCAACGCGCAAGGCGGCATCAAATCGCTCGGCGGCGCGAAGATGAAGCTTGTCGTGATCGATTGCGGCGACACCACGGAGAAGGCCAAGAACGCGGCGCAGCGCATGGTCGCCCAGGAGGCCGATCTGGTTGCGGCAACCGGCTCCTATCTGAGTTCCTTCACGCTGGCGGTGACCGAGGTTACCGAACGCGCCGAACTGCCAATGCTCACGCTGTCCTATTCGGACTTGCTGACCGAGCGAGGCTTCAAATTCATCTTCCAGACGGCCGCGCCTGCAAGCCGGCAGTCGGAGCTTGGCTTGCCCGAACTGATGAAGCTTGCCGAAGCCGCATCCGGCAAGCGTCCGAAGACGGTGGCGATCCTGATGGACAACACGGCGACCTCGGTTGCGACCGCCAAGGCGCTCAAGGAGAAGATCTTTGCGCAGGAAGGCCTGCAACTGGTCGTCGAGGAGGTGTGGACGCCGCCGCTTTCGGACGCCACGCCGCTGATCCAGAAGGTCAGGTCGGCCCGACCGGACCTGCTACTGTTCATGCCCAACGCGATATCGGACGCCAAGCTCGGCCTGGAAAAGATCAACGAGTTCGGGCTTGGCCAGGGCAAAATTCCAACCGTCTCCTTCTCGATCACGATCGCCGAACCCGATATGCTGCAAAGCGTCAGCACCGACGCCGTGCAGGGCATCATGACGGTGGTCGCTAACTGGGGTTCGAAGGGCCACGAGGCCCTGATCGCCGAGTTGAAGGCGAAGTACAAAGAGCCCTGGATGACGCAGAACGTCATCTCGACCTATGGCGACATGTGGTTAATGAAGGCCGCGCTCGAACAAGCCGGCAAGGCCGACCGCCTGGCCGTTGCGCAGGCGTTCCGCACCATGGATGGCGGTCCGTCGAAACACTATCCCGGCGGCCAGCTCAAGTTCGACGAAAAGGGCCGCCGTGTCGGCGCCGGCGTCGTGATCGTGCAGTGGCAATCCGGCGTGCCCGTCACCGTCTTTCCGTCCGACCTCGCATTAGCCGCTCCGTTCTGGCCGAAGAAGTCTTGATCGCAACGCGTTTCAAACATTTCAGGGAGGAATAGTCATGACAGAAATCACCCGGGCCGCATTGACGCGGCGCGGCCTGCTCGCCGGCGCATCCGCCGGTCTGATCTCGTCTCGCGTGTGGGCTCAGCAACCATCCGAAGTGAAGGTCGGGTTGCTGGTGCCAATCTCGGGCCTCTATGCGCGCCCGGGAGCCGTGATGCGCCACGGTGCCGAGATGGGGGTGGAACACATCAACGCGCAAGGCGGCATCAAGTCGCTCGGTGGCGCCAAGCTCAAGCTGGTCGTGCTCGATTCCGGCGATACCACCGAGAAGGCCAAAAATGCCGCGCAGCGCATGGTCGCGCAGGAACCCGATTTGGTGGCGGCCAGCGGTTCCTATCTGAGTTCATTCACGCTGGCGGTCACCGAGGTCACGGAGCGGGCCAATCTTCCGGTCCTCACCCTCTCCTACTCCGACCTGATTACCGATCGCGGCTTCAAATATGTCTTCCAGACATCGGCTACGGCGGGGTCGCAGGCAAAACAGGCTTTGCCGCAGATCGTGAAGCTTGCTGAAACCGCTTCCGGAAAGAAGCCCAAGACGGTCGCGATCATCACCGACAACACCGCGGCATCGGTTTCTTCGGCAAAGGCGATGCGAGACGGCCTGCTTGCCGAAAATGGGCTGCAACTGATCGTCGACGAAACCTTTACCCCGCCTCTCGCTGACGCCACCTCGCTGGTTCAAAAAATCCGGTCGGCGAAACCTGACCTGCTGTTCTTCCTGCCGACCGTGATTTCCGACGCCAAGCTGCTGCTCGAGAAGATGAACGAGTTCGGTCTAGGACAAGGCAAGATTCCGACCATCTCGTTCGGTATCGCCATCGCCGAGCCCGACATGCTGCAGACCGTGAGCCCGGAATTGCTGCAGGGCCTGCTCACCTGCGTCGCGAGTTGGGGCGCCAAGGGGCACGAGGCGCTGATCGCCGAACTCAAGACTCGCTACAAGGAACCTTGGATGACGCAGAATGCGATCTCCACCTATGGCGACATGTGGGTGATCAAGGACGCGCTCGAGAAGGCCGGCAAGGCTGACCGCGTTGCCGTGGCCGACGCGCTGCGCACCATGGATGCAGGTCCCTCGAAATATTACCCGCTCGGCGAAATCAAGTTCGACGAAAAGGGCCGACGCGTCGGCGCTGGCATGACCATCGTGCAGTGGCAGGCTGGCGTTCCAGTCACGGTATTCCCGCCGCAACTGGCGCTGTCCCAGCCGTTCTGGCCCAAAAACTAGCTGAAGATTGGATACCGATATGGACAAGGCGACATACGATCGAGGCCTCCAGATCCGCAAGAGCGTGCTGGGCAATGAATTCGTCGACAAGGCGATCGCATCAGCCGACGACTTCAACCGTCCGATGCAGGACCTCACCACGGAGTATTGCTGGGGCTATGTCTGGGGCCGCGACGGCCTTTCGCACAAGACCCGCAGTTTCCTCAACCTCGCGATGCTTTGCGCGCTCAACCGGCCACAGGAACTCAAGACCCACGTGCGGGGCGCCCTGACCAACGGCGCCACGCGCGAGGAGATACGCGAGGTGTTCATGCAGGTCGCGATCTACTGCGGCGTGCCGGCCGGCGTCGACGCCTTCCGCAACGCCAAGGAAGTATTTGCCGAACTGGACAAGAAGTAGTCGGAGCTTGAGGCGATGTTGAAGGGCAAATGGGCTCTCGTGACCGGGGCGACGGCGGGCTTGGGCCTGGCCGTGGCTGAAAGCCTTGCCGGCGCGGGAGCCAACATTGTCCTGCACGATCTGAACGAACCGGTGCAGACGCGAGATCGTCTTCGCGCGCAATTCGGCGTCGATACAGTCAGCGTCGCGGCCGACCTGTCGCAGCGCGCCGCCATAGAAGCGATGATGGCCGGCCTGCTCGGCCGCATCGGCGCGGTCGACATATTGGTGAACAACGCGGTGGTCCGGCATTTTTCACCGGTCGAACACTTCCCGCCGGAACGGTGGGACGAAGCGATCGCCGTCAATCTGTCGGCCCCGTTCCACCTGATTCGTCTCGCATTGCCCGGGATGAAAGCGCGACGCTGGGGCCGCATCATCAACATGGCCTCGATCTATTCGACCCGCGCGGTCGCGGACCGGATCGATTATGTGACCACCAAGACCGCTATCGTCGGCATGACCCGTGCGGTCGCAATTGAAACCACGAAGAGCGGGATTACCTGCAATGCGCTGTGCCCGGGCACGCTGCCGACGCCGGCCATTCAGGGAAAAATCGCAGGGATCGCGGCCAGCGAAGGCCGCGGCATCGACGAGACTACCAGCGACTATCTGGCGACCCGCCAGCCGACCGGGCGGTTTGTCGCCATGGAGGCCGTCGGTGCGATGGCTGCCTTCCTCTGCAGCCCGGCCGCACAGGATATCACGGGGGCAACGCTGCCGATCGATGGGGGCTGGTCCGTCGCATGAGCATCATCGGCCGTCCCACGCAGGAGATCTACAATGACTGAAGCATCGAACCGAAATGCCGTGGTGACCGGCGCCGCCGGTGGCATGGGTCGTGCCATTACGAAAGCGCTGGTCGAAAGCGGACGACGGGTCGTGCTAGCCGACCGCGATCCCGCCTCCCTTCATGAGTTCGCCGCCGAAATGGGCGACAACACATTCCCAATCGAACTCGATATTACCGACGCCAAGGCCGTGGACCGCCTACCCGACCTCCTCCCGGACGCCCTCAAGCCGATCGACATCCTCATCAACAATGCCGGCCACGACATCGGCGGCCGGACGCGCTTCGATGCCGGCGCGGCGGACGATTGGTCCGGAATCATCCAGACCAATTTGATCGGCCTGATGCGGGTGACCCGCAGCCTGCTGCCCGACATGGTCAGGCGTAATTCGGGCCACATCGTCAACATCAGCTCGATCAACGCCGTTCGCATCGTTCCCGACATGGCCGCCTACAGCGCCAGCAAGGCCGGCGTGCACATGTTTACCGAGACGCTCCGGGGAGAGCTTGCGGAAACGGCAATCCGGGTCACCGAAATGCAGCCCGGCCTGACCAGGACCAACATCATCCTCACCCGCTATCGCGGCGACCGGGAGAAGGAAAAGGACTATTTCGACCAGTTCAAGATGGCGCTCGATCCGGCCGATATTGCCCGGTCGATCGTCTTTGCGCTGGACCAACCGCCGCATGTTCAGATTGCGGAGATGATGATTCTGCCCGTAAATCGCTATTGAACCAATGCCGGTACCAAGGCGGTAGACAATGGACAAACGCGGTGAATTGCAATCGACGCTCCGGATCGAAGACGTTCCGACCGTCCGATCGATGGTCGCTCAAAAGCTGCGCGAGGCGATCATGTCCGGAAAGCTGAAGCCGGGCCAGCGCCTGATCGAACGTGAGCTTTGCGAGATGACCGGCGTGAGCCGCCCGTCCATTCGCGAGGCGCTTCGGCTGCTGGAGGCGGACGGCCTGGTCAACACGGTCCCCCATCGCGGTCCCGTCGTCAGTACCATCAGTCTTGAGGAAGCAAAGCAGCTCTACGCGGCTCGCGCCGTTCTCGAAGGATTTGCCGGACGTGAATGCGCACGCCTGCACGATCCCGCTGTCGTTCGCCGGATCGGCGACGCGCTCACCAAACTGAAAGCTGCATTCGCCGATGGCGACCTGATGACGGCCCTCGAGGCCAAGACGGAATTTTACGCAGCACTTATCGGCGGCTGTCAGAACGCCTTCATCGAACGCATGCTCAGGCCGCTGCACGACCGGATTACGCTGTTGCGAATTACCTCGATGTCGCAGCCAAAACGGATCAACAAGAGCCTGCGCGAAGTCACGGCGATCTGGCGTGCTATCCAGAATGGTGACCCCGACCTCGCTGAGCAGTGCTGCGTCGATCACATCAAGGCGGCAGCCGTGGCCGCGCTCAACATGATCGAGCAATCGTCCGCGTCGAACGAAAAGGCGATCGCGGATGAATGATCCAACGTTATTTCGATCAAGCCGTTTCAAAGGGCCGCAAAGCCGATAGGAAGCTGCCATGAAGTTTGTAAAACGCATTTTTCTGATGCTGTTGCTGTCGCCCGTACTGCCGGTATTCGCCCAGGAATTCCCGAGCCGACCGATCACGATGGTCGTTCCCTTCTCGGCCGGCGGCCCAGGCGACGTAATTGCCCGCCTGCTCGGGACATCGATGAGCGCAACGCTGAAGCAGCCGATCGTCGTCGAGAACGCCGTCGGCGCCGGCGGCACCCTCGGTACCAATCGGGTCGCCAAGGCCGCGCCTGACGGTTACACCCTGCTGCTGATGCATGTCGGTCAGGCAACCGCGCCCGCGCTCTATGCGAAGCTGCCGTTCGACCCCGTCGGCGACTTTGAGCCGATCGGCCTCGTCACCGACGTGCCGATGATCCTGGTGGCGCGCGCGAATTTTCCGGCCAAGGACCTCAAGGAGCTCGTCACCTATGTGCGCGCGCAGGGCGATAAAGTCACCTACGGCAATGTGGGGCTCGGCTCCGCGTCACATCTGTGCGGGCTGATGTTCATGAGCGCCATCGAAGCCAAGCTCACGCCTATCTATTACAAAGGCGGCGGTCCCGCGCTGAACGATATCATCGCCGGTCACATCGACGTCTATTGCGATCCCGCCACCGGGCCGACGCCCTATATTCAGGCCGGCACCATCCCGGGCTACGCCATCACCAGCAAAAAGCGCGTACCGACCCTGCCGAACGTGCCGACTGCGGCGGAAGCCGGCGTGCCGAAGTTTGACGTCACGACCTGGTACGGGCTGTACGCACCACGCAATACGCCGAAGCCGATCATGGACGCGCTCATCGACGCCCTGCAAAAAGCGCTGAAGGACCCGCTCTTGGTCAACCGGTTCGCTGAACTCAGCATGGCTCCCGTCGAGCAGGAACGCGCAACGCCAGCGGCGCTCGAAGCCCTCCTCAAGAGTGAAATCGACCGATGGGGTCGGATAATCAAGGATGCCGGCATTACTCCCCAGTAAAGCGAACTCGCTTCCGGCATGACCAGGTCGTAGCGACGGCAATGGGCGGCATGCGACGACCGTTCGACGGCCGCTATGCGGAATACGTCTGCGTACCGGCTGCGCAGGTCCAATCTCTGGAGACGACGCTTTCCTGGGGGACGCTGGGTGCACTACCGGAGGTGCTGCAAACTGCGTGGGGTTCACTCTTCACCGCTCTGCGGCTCGACCGGGGCGAGATCCGCGGCGGAACGACATCGGTTGGGTTGGCCGCCGCGGCCATATCACTCGTAATCCTTGGAATACCGAGTACACGACATGTGGCTCATCAGCGGGAGGCGCCGCTGCGGTCGCTGCTGGCGCCGTACCGATGGCCCATGCGACCGACGGTGGTCGGCTCAATCCGCATTCCAGCAGGCGTCAATGGCAATATTGGCCTGAAGGTTTCAAGGGGGTGTACTCGATCGCGCCGAACCTCTCCGACTTGACCGGACTCGTATCAATCCAAGGCTGCCAGACACGTTCAGTTCGCGACACCGCGGCGTTCGTCGATTCGAGCCATGGCGAAGTATCTGTTATACTATCCTCCCACAAATAGTATTGCTGCTCTTCAACTAACCGATGAACATGGCGCAATCCGACGACGCGGGACAGGACGAATTCGCCGTATCGTTACCGATCGACCATGCGAGAGACAGCGTCGCTTGGTCCATCGCTATCAAATGCCAAATTCCGCCAGATAAGTTGTGCGTGCGATGGCTGCCCGGTCCAAGTTCCTCGGGCCCAATCGAGCAGCTAAGACCGGAAGAGATCCTTCTCTGGCTCGCCGCAGTACCTCCCTATCGTGACCAAAGCACCGATAGACCCGGTGCGCTCAGCTTCAAGCAAGCTGCAGCGGTCCTTGATGCCGAGGAAGCCAGCCGTCTGGCGCGTTTCCTGCACATTGAGGATCGACACAGCTACCTGGCCGCGCATGCCGGTGTCCGTCTTTTGCTGGAGGGCATTGTGGGGCAATCGGCCGACACCTTGCGGTTTCGACCGTCCTTGCATGGCAAGCCGATGCTGGTCGCAGGCCCGCCGAATCTCGACTTCAGCCTGAGCCATGCAAGAGGTGTGGTCGCCGTCGCCGCTGCGTGTGGGCTGGTCGGCGTCGATGTCGAGCCCTTGCGAGAAATCCCCGACCTGGATTCCGTCAGTGAGATCGTCCTGGCTCGCGAAGAGCAGGAAATTTTGTGGAACGCTCCGGCGACGTTCCGATCGCGGCTATTTCTTCGCTTCTGGACCCTCAAGGAAGCGATACTGAAAGCAGCTGCGCTTGGATTCATGATTGCACCGAATACGGTGATAGTCGACGCAGGCCCGTCCCCTGTCGTCCTTTCGGTACCAGCCGTCCTCGGACACGTCTCGCAATGGCGACTTTTCGCCCCCGCCGCCTGAAAGGCTAAGCTATGAGCTCGCGGCGCGAGATCGTCAAAAGCAGCGACTCGGCGATTTCCTGCGAACGCGTGGCCAGAACGGAGAGCAACGTGTCGCTCAGGCCGTGCGACGCTTCGGAATATCCCTGGAGATGGATTTGCGGCCGAAACGCGGGACTTGTGGAGAGCCTGTAGTTGCGGTCGATAACGTTGTCCTCGATATAGCGCCGTATCGGCTCCAGGAACGTGTGCGGTGTTTCCCTGTCGTAGCCGGTTGCGAGGATAACGGCGTCGTAGCAGGAGCGGCGATCTCGACCGTCGAACTTGTCAACCGTTCGGATCTCGATGCCCTCAACGGCCGCGAGCACTTTTGTAATCTCGCTGCGCGGATGCAACTCGACGCCCGCCATGCCGCTGACGCGCTGCTGATATAGCAAGCGATACAACTGATCGAGCAGATCGGAATCGACCACGGCATAGTTCGTATTTCGAAAATTACGAACGATTGCGTCTCGACGCTCGTCAGGCTGGGCGTAGATAAAATCCGTGTAATCCGGATTGAAGATCTCGTTGACGAACGGGCTGCTGTCGGACGGCTTCAACGCGTGGCCGCGAAAGATCAGGTCAACGCTCGCTTGCGGAAAGCGATTTCGAAGGTCGACCGTCACCTCCACCGCGCTCTGCCCTCCCCCGATAACGGCCACGCATGCAGCCTTCCCGCCCATGCCAACGGACTCGACCGTATCGAGGTAGCGGCTTGAGTGGAACAATCTGGAATCATCGACGATGTTTGCGAACACCTGCGGGATATTGGGCCTCCCTCCCGCCGCGACCACCAGATTCTTCGCCAGTCGTACCGTTTCACTACCAGCGAGCGTGCGCGAATACACACGTAACGACGTCACCGACTGTCCCGCCGTTACGGGCTCGATGGCGACGACGGCCTCACCGTAAGCCGCTTGTGACTTGAACTGAGCTGCCACCCACCGCAGATAGTCGTTGAATTCCATCCTGCTCGGATAGAACGTTCGACAGTTGATGAAATCCTGCAAACGGCCGTGCTTGTGCAGATAGTTCACGAAGGTGAACGGACTGGTTGGATCACGCAACGAAACCAGATCCTTGAGAAACGAGATCTGCATATCGCTACCCGGCAGAAGCATGCCGCCGTGCCAGGTAAACTGGCGTTGCTTCTCCACGAAAAGTGGACCGCATTTGAGGCGTGACCTTCTGGCGCACTCGTCCAGCGCGATCGCAAGCGCGAGGTTGGACGGCCCGAAGCCGACGCCGATGACGTCGTGCTCGATGACAAGCTGGTGAGACATGAAACTGCGCTCCGTTCGCGCGTTAGGCCATGGTTGCCGGACCGGCCGCCGCCGGTAGCCACAGCCGGTCACCAAAGAAGCGCTCGCGCAGCAGCATGACCAGGGTGGCCCGCTTGTGTGGAAAATCGAAATTCTTGATTTTCGCGAATCCCGACAGTTCCAGATTGCGAAGTTGCTGCGAATGCGCCGCCGCCGGCTCGCCGACGATCCGCTGTGTTCGGCAATCATCCAGGAACATGTAGTGCATCAGTGACGGCAGCCACGCACTGATGTAGCGGCGTCCACGATAGGCGTCTTCTCCAACCACAACGTGCCAGCCCCGATCGTAATCATTGGCATCGTAGAACGGCGCGATGCGGTTCTCCTTGGCCCAATAGACCTCGAAGTAACCAAATGGCGCGTCACCGAAGCAGCCGATCAGCGGCAGCATGTGCGGATCGGCCAGAATGGTGGACAGATACGTCCGATGCTTTTCGAGATCGCCGGCCTCATCCCAGAAGGCGTCGACGCGAGGATCGTTCATCCACCGGTGCAGCAGATGCAAGTCATCGTTCACATCGGCAACACGAAACGAGATGACCTCGCCGAGCCAAGTGATGAAGCGGGCATACACCATCCCCACCGGCTTTTGCGAACGTCGCGGATGCCGTTTGCCGTCGGTCATGACGTGGAGTTGCGGAAATGGCGGCCGTCCGGCATCGACCAGCCAATTGTCACGGCGCTGCATTGTCAGCTCCGGGAGCAGCACGAGGTTGCCTCCGGCCGCGACTGCAAGACCATGGTCCAGCAGTTCGCGCCCAATGGGCGCCTTATTGATCGAACCCAGAAAAAGCCGATTGAGATTCGGGCGCCACCCGAACATTGCCTCCGCTGCCGCCGAAACCGCCCGTACCGCTAGCCGTGGATCGTCGGGCGCATCGAGCATCTCCAGATGATCCAGCCCCTCATCGAGACGCAGCCGCATCACCGTGGCGTCATCTGCAACAACCCGCAGCTCCGCACCGTCTTGAAGTACCGTCATGGCGGAGTACGGCCCGATCGGAAACGCGTGAGGATCTTTCGCGGAGCTCGAAGCTTTGTTCATCCGGCACTCGCATTGCAGACATGACCGCTTGAAACAAGACGCGATCTTCGCTCACGCATGCGATGTAAATCACTCCCGTGCAGGATGACAAGAACTGCCACCGCACGCAGATTAGATTCCTTACAAAACCGATGCATGACATCGCAGGAGCACTGCATGCCTTGTTCAAGGCACGTCCCGACGGTGCCCGAACTTAACTTCAAATTTTCTCCGAAAACAAAAATACGTCTAAAGAGACGCGCCGCTTGGAACTGATGACGGCTCCATGACGTTATGGGCCCTCGCCTCGCCAGCGACAATCTTGCCGTTCCGGAGGCGCACAAGGTGATCTGCCGCGCCGAAATAGCGGTCGTCATGTGAGATCACGATGATCGTCTTGCCCAGACGCTTCAGGTCGGGCAGCAATTCCGTGTAGAAGATGTGCCGGAACGCGGGATCCTGATCCGCCGCCCACTCATCGAACACGAGGACCGGTCGCTCCTCGAGCCAGGCATTCATCAGAGCCAGCCGTTTGCGCTGCCCGGTCGACAGATCCGTTGTCGTGAATACGCCATTCTCGACCGAAACCTTGTGCGCGACCTCCAATCGCTCAAGATACCGCTCCGCGATATCGGGCACCATTCCTGATCCCTGCAGGAGATCTTCGAACAAATAGTAGTCGGAGAAGATGGTGGTGAAGAGCTGCCGGTAGTCATCGCGCGTTTCCGTTACGACGGACAGGCCATCGCGAAATACCGCACCGGTCTGTGGCGCATAAAGGCCCAGCAGCAATTTGATGAGCGTGGTTTTTCCGCTACCGTTTTCGCCGACAATGAAAACGATATCGCCCTGGCGGATATGCAGGTCGATCGGCCCGAGAACGAAAGGATTGCTGCCGGACACCGCGCGGAAGCCGTACGACACCCCACGAAGTTCGATCGATTCGATCCTGGCCGATGCTTCCGGCGCAGTCGAAGGCGCAGCCAGCAACCCCTGTTCGGGGGTCGAGAACTGTTCCGAGAGCTCGGCGATGCGCCGCATCGCCACCTGTGCGCGGCCGAGTGCGGGCAGGATCCCGATGACCTGATCAATGGGCCCTCGCATATAGAGCAGCACAAGCACAAAACCGCTAGAGACCGAGGCGGGGCTGTCCGGCCACAGGAAGGGGCGCAGGGTCAGTGCCACGCCGATCACGACAAAGAACAGCATCGTGCCGAAAGCCCGCGCGGTCACGAAGAGATTGATCGACTTGATCTGCACCTCGCTGATCCGGTCAACGGTATGCTGAAGCTTGTCCACGTACACGCGCTGCCGGCGGGTGCGATTCAGGCGCAATTCCTTGGCGCCCTCCGCGATTGCCCGGTAGTGCTTATGCAACTCGTCTTCCGAATCGCGGGCGGCATTGAAGCCCCGAACCCCTCGCGTTCGAGCGTAGGCATGCGCCAACGAGCCCAGGACAATGACCAGCCCCGTGATCAGAAAGAGCGGCCACGACAACACCGCGAGGTAAACCATGCAGCCGACGGTGATAACGACCGACACGAAGAAGGAGGAGAAAAAGAACGCGAAATCGCTGATCGTATCGACATCCTGCGTGAGCACCGGGATCAGCCGATGCGTACGATAGATCTCGAGTTGGTCAATCGGAGCCGCCAGAATCTTGGCCGCGAGCGACTTTCGGAGCTCGGCGATGATCCGCTGTCCGACATAGTTGACGCTAACATCCGAGCCGATCGAACCAATCAGGATCAGCGAACACAGGCCTGCAAAGGCATAAAGCAGCATCGCGACGTCACCCTGCGACGCGTACAACCCGTGATTGACGACCGCAAGCAACCCCGCCACGCTGGCGCCGCCGACAATACCGAGAACGATGCCTCCGAGCACGGTTGGCCAATATGGCCGCAGGAGATGCAGTATCTGCGCCGTCAGGCCGCTTCGTGAATTCATCATGGGTGCCGCGCTGGAGTAGAGCTGAAGCGAACCTACACGGCCCGTCGCGATGCGAACAGCCTTGCCGGAGTGATGCGAATACATGATGGCAGCATCGCTGTTCCCGCGCTTATTTTCCGATCTCTTTCGATTGATTCTAATTTGTGATCAGCATCGCGTTTAATAAAATGCCGGGTAGTACCCCCTTTGCATCGCAGCCGAGGAGCGCGTAGGACATGGATCCAGCCGCTGTGTCGGGGCCGCGATATCCGAAAAATCGAAACGCTTGCAGGCCAGCATCGGACAGGCCCGACTGGAGAATGACTTTGGATTCCCTTGTCTCCGAAACCCGCATCCCGCTTGCCGATGCCGCCGGCCTTGCCGCCCGGATGATCGATCATCTGGCCGAACATGATATCACCTTCCAGGCGCTGGATGGTGTGATGGTGGCAAGACTGCCGTTTGGAACGAGTTCGCTCGCCGTCGAGGCCGAGGCGCTCAAGATCCGCGTCGAGGCCAACGACAAGGGCAACCTCGAGGTTCTGCGTTCGGTCGTCGCGTCACACGTTATCGAATTCGCAGGCGATGAGGCGCCGACCATCGTCTGGTCCGGCCATGAATCCAATGGCGGCACGCTTGCCAATTTCCGCGAAGTGCGGCTGAAGGCGACGATCGACCTGACGCCCCGCATGCGCCGGCTGACTTTTACCGGAGACGACATCACGCGTTTCGTGAACGACGATGACCTCCACGTTCGCCTGTATTTCCCGCCGGAGGGCCTCGCCAAGCCTGAATGGCCCTGGCCTGCACCCGACGGGCGCATCCTGTGGCCCGAACCCGATCGCAGGCCTGTCACCCGCTACTACACGATCCGCCGCATCGATCTGCAGGCCCGCGAGATCGATATCGATTTCGTGGTCCATGATCATGCCGGCCCCGGCTCGGCGTTCGCCCTCAATGCGCAAGCCGGCGCCATTTGCGGTATGGCCGGCCCCCTCGGACGAAGCATTCGTCCGGCCCGCTGGTTACTGCTGGCGGGCGACGAAACCGCCCTTCCCGCCATCGCGCGAATTCTCGAGACATTGCCGGCAACGGCAACGGGTGAAGCCTTCATTGAAGTCGCTGACCGGCTCGAGGAAGTCCCGCTGGTCGCACCCGCCGGTGTGTCAGTCCGCTGGCTGCATCGCGGCGACCGGCCGGCCGGGACGACGCAGTTGCTGATCGACGCCGTGAAGGCCGTGCGATGGCCCGACCATCGCGAGGTCTTTGCGTGGGTCGCCTGCGAAGCACAGGCGCTGAAGGCGCTTCGAAACCATCTGCGCGATGAGAGAAAGCTCTCCCGCGAACAGCATCTTGCCGTCGCGTATTGGAGCCTGCGTCAGCCATGACGTCCCAACGTCCGATACGTGGACCGGCCGGGCTGCCTTCTCCTTGCACCACATAACTCCATCAGGCGCTTCCGATGCACGCAATTCTGCCAACCGAAACCGCTACGGCGTCGCGCGACGCGGCCACGCCCTTGTTCGAACTGGACCAGGTGAGCTTCGCGGTGGCGGGCCGCGCGTTGCTCGAGCCGCTGACCCTGACCCTTCCTGCTCGCAGCGTCGTCGGCCTGATTGGGCACAACGGCTCCGGCAAATCGACGTTGTTGAAGCTGCTGGCGAGGCAGCAGCCAAGCTCCTCCGGCGCGATCCGTTTCGAAGGGCGTCCGCTGCGCGAATGGAGCGACCGGGAGTACGCCCGCAAGGTGGCCTACCTGCCGCAGCAGACGCCCCCCGCCGCCGGCATGCTGGTCAAGGAGCTGGTCGCGCTCGGCCGCTATCCATGGCACGGCGCACTCGGCCGGTTCGGCAACACTGATCGCGACAAGGTGGCGAAAGCCATGGCGCTGACCCACATCGAGCCGTTTGCGGACCGGCTGGTCGACACATTGTCAGGCGGCGAGCGCCAGCGGGTCTGGATCGCCATGCTGGTTGCGCAGGACGCCGAGTGCCTGCTGCTCGACGAGCCGATTTCGGCACTCGACATTGCTCATCAGATCGAAGTTCTGTCGCTGGTGCAGAAGCTCGCCCGCGAACGCAACCTCTGCGTGGTCGTCGTGCTCCATGACGTCAACATGGCGGCACGCTTCTGCGACGAGATCATCGCCTTGCATTCGGGCAGGCTGATAGCCCGCGGCGCCCCCGACAGGATCATGACGCCGGCTGAGCTCGAAACCATCTACGGCATCCCCATGGGAGTGATGCCGTCTCCGGATCAAAGCCACCTCATCAGCTTTGCGCGATAAAAGGGCGGGTCATCCGCCTTTCCATCGCGGCATGTCATGTTCGCCGCGGGCGCAATAGCCAAACCAGATAAGGCCCGGCGAGCATCATCGCGAAGATGCCGGCCGGCATCTGGAACGGAAATATCACCATCCGCCCGGCCCAATCCGCGAAGACCATCAGGGTGGCGCCAATCAGCGCGGCCAGCGCCGCCTGGTGAAGCGCGCGTTGCGCCCCCATCATCCGCGCCATATGCGGCGCGATGAAACCGACCAGGCTTAGAAGACCAACCATCAGTGTCGCGGTCGCCGTCAACAACGCGGTCAGCAGCATGATGACAATTCGACTTCTCGCCATAGGCACGCCCACCGAACGCGACGCCGCAGAGCCGAGCGGCAGGATGTCGAGCCAGCGTGACAACATCGGCACCATAGCCAGCAGGACGATGGCGGCGGCGGCCAGTATCGCGGCCTCGGTCGGACCGATCTGATAAAGCGATCCCGCCAGCAACGACAGCAGCATGCCGATGCGGGGATCACCGGTCGCAAGCACCATGGCCATGATCGCGCCGAACGCCGCGCTCATGGCGACGCCCGCCAGCAGCACACGCTCCGGACTGAATTCGGACCGCCGGCTGAACAGCAGAACCAGCCCGAGCACGATGAAGGCTCCGATCCCGCCGCCTGCAATCTGCGCTACGCGTGTGTGGGAGGGAAGAAGATAAAGGAGAACGAGCACACCCATCGCGGCGCCGTAGCTGATCCCCATCACCTCCGGAGCCGCCATTGGATTCCCGGTCATGCGTTGCAGCAGCGTGCCGGCCACCGCCAGCGTGGCCCCCGCCGCCAATGCCGACACCACACGCGGCCAGCGCCACGGCAGAAATTCCTGGATGCCGGCCAGACCGCTCCAGCTCCAGCCTTCTGACCCTACCCCGACGGCAAGCGCGATCCAGACCACGAGCAACAGCAAGGCCAGGCCGAACAGGATCACTCGCCAGGGATGGTCAAGGCGTAGTGGAACGGATGGCGTGAGGTTGCTTACCGGCGCGGTGGCCCGTAGCCGCGGCAGCAACAAAAGCAACATCGGCGCGCCGATCAGGGCCGTCGCGGCGCCAGCCGGCATTTCGCGGTAGCCGGGCGGGATCAGCAATACAAGCTCATCCGTCAGCCACAGCAGCAGGGCGCCGCAAAGTGGCGCCCAAATCAGCCGGTCGCGAAAACGGCGCGCGCCTGACAGCATGACGATGGCCGGCGCGGCAAGGCCCACAAAGCCCATTATGCCGACCACGCTGACAACCGAAGCGCTGAGCGCGATCGCGATACCAAGCGCGCAGACCCGCGCGCCGGTCAATCCGAGGCCAAGATTGCGCGCGGTCTCGTCATCGAAGCCGAGCAAGGTCAGCGGGCGGACCATCGCCGCGATGAGTACGAAGGAAATGATGAAACGCGGCGCAAGGAATGCGACGTTGTTCCAGTCCTGCTGGTTGAGGAAACCCGCGCCCCAGATGAACAGGCCGATCAGGTATTCGTGGTTGAGCAACACCAGCGCCTGGGTCGTCACGGCGCAGTAGTAGGCGACGATCAGCCCGGCAAGCACCAGCACGACCGGCGACAGCGCACGGCGCCAGGTGAGACCGAACACGCACAGGAACGCGGCGAAGCCGCCTATCAACGCGATCCACTCGCGGCCGAAGGCAAGCAGCGACGGCGCCCACAAGGTTGTCACGGTCAGCGCGAGATAGGCTCCATTCAAGACACCGAGGGTGCTCGGTTCAGCAAGCGGATTGCGCAGCACCTGCTGACAGACCGTGCCTGCCAGGCCAAGGGCCGCCCCGCTGAGCAAGGCCACGGCTATTCGTGGAAAGACGGTGTAATGCACGAGCATCTGCTGCGGGTCCGTGATCTCGGGCCGCCACAGCACCGGCAACCATGCGGTGGCCGGCAGAAATCCCGACAGATGACGCCACGTCATTGCGACGGCGGCCGCAAACAGCAAACCGATCAGCATCGCAGGATGCATCGCAATTCCGGAACGGACGGGCAGCGCGTCAACCTTGCTCATTGTTTTCCTGCGGGAGACGCTCGGCGAGAAGGCGTGCGAAGCGCTCCGCCGCCGGCACGCCGCCATAGAAGAATTGATTTCCCAATACCGTCAGCCGTCCCGACCGAAGGAACGGCAAAGTCCGCAGCACCGGGCTCGACGTAAGCAGGGCTTCGATATCCGCGACCCGCGAACTCATCAGGATCAGCCGCGCGTCCGGAACCGCGGCGAGCACTTCAAGACCCACGCTGGTATGCCCCCATGGACCGCTTTGTCCGGTCCAGGCATTCTTCAATCCGAATTGGCTGAGTACCTCCTGATAAAGGCTGTTCGGACCGAACACGAGCGCACGATTGCGCGCGATCTCGCTGACAAGATACAGCGGTTTGCCTCCGCGATTCCTTAGCTGCTCGCGGTAGCCGGTCATCGCCGCATCGAAACGCGCCAGATAGGCTTCGCATGCGGCCTGCACGCCGACACGCTGTGCGAGCTCCATCGTCGAACTGCGCGCCGTTTCCAGGGGATGCCGGCCGGGCTTGAAAATCGTAAAGACCTCGACCGGGGCGATCAGCTTGAGGCGGGGTATTGCCGCAGTGATGCTGGGATCGATGATGATAATATCAGGCGCGAAGCTCTGCAGCAGTTCGAGATTTGGCTCCGAACGTAACCCTATTTCCTGAACGCTTGAAGGAATAGCCGGCTCGACGACGAGCCTGCCGTAGCGCTCGATCTCCGGAACGACCAGCGGCACGACACCGAGCGCCAACAGCGTCTGCGCACAGGCCCAACCGAGCGCGGCAACGCGCGGCCCGTGTTGAGACGTGGCGGCTTGTGTTGCGTCCAGTGGCCAAGTGCCGAGCAGCACGCCGCCGCCAAGGCTCAGGCCTGCGGTGAGAACATCGCGGCGCGACGGCCGATGATCGGAAGCAATGACAGACTTCTTGTTCATGGAAATCGGCTCAAAGAGCTCTTGCGGCCAAGGCCTGGGGACAGAAGGCCATTATGACATACCTTCAACCGCCGTGTCTTTCCAAGCCCTGCCGCTGGAGGCTCGAAGAGCATTGGCCAGGGCCTGCCCGATCGCCGCCCGCGCCTGCAAGGCATCGGTCACGACATTTCCCATGCGCAGGAATTCATGGATCATACCCGGATAGATCTGGAGATCGACGGGAACGCCGGCGGCGCGGAGCCGTGCCGCATAATCGCGCCCCTCATCCACCAGCGGGTCATATTCGGCCAGCACGACCAGCGCCGGCGGCAACCCCGAGAGATCGTGCGCGGCCAGCGGCGCAAAGCGCCAATCGTCGCGGTCGGAATCGTTGCGGAGGTATTGCCGGAAGAACCAATCTACGGTGTCCCGCTCCAGCAGGAAGCCCGAGCCGTATTGGTTGTAGGATTCCGATGTTTGCCGCGAGCTCAGGCCGGGATACGCAAGAACCTGCAGGACGGGCCGCGGCAAGCCCCTGTCGGCTTTCGCTTCAATCGCAAGGGCTGCGGCAAGCGTTCCGCCGGCGCTATCGCCGCCGACCGCAACGCGGCCGGCGTCAATCCCCGCCGCTTCCCCCTCGCGCCCGATCCAGGCCAGCGCATCGACGGCATCCTCGAACGCCGTCGGAAATTTATGCTCCGGTGCAAGCCGATAGCCAATCGACAGCACGGCTGCGCCGCTATCGGCGGCGAGACCGCGGCACAAGGGCTGATGCGAATCGAGGCTGCCGACAACGAAACCTCCGCCGTGCATGTAAAGAAGCACAGGCGCGGGATTTTGCGCGTCCGGCTCCCGCTGAGCGTACAGCCGCGCAGCAATTGCATCACCATCGCGCGTCGGCAGAGAGAGTTGACGTTCAAATGCGAGCGCCGGAGGATCGACGTCGAGCAGCGGCGAGGACGCGTCGAAATCCGCTCGCGCCTGTACGGCGGTCAACTGCGGAAACGGAATGCGTGCGCCGCTCTCGGTCCCGAGCTGGACCATCTCGAGCAGCGCCGCGATATCGGGATCAAGGCTCATGGGCTTGTTCACTCCGCCGGTTCCGGAACCTGATCCAGCGAAGTCGTCGATGTCGCCGCCGGAGCAAGCAGCACACAGATCTCATCGAGGAAGCCGGCATCCCGCAAAATCGTAAAATGGTTGTCTCCGACAACGCCGCGGTCAACGGCGTCAGGCAGTTGCGTCTCCAGCCGACTGCGCTGCGTCAGGCGACCTGACGTCCACCAGCACAATGGGGCAGTCGCAAGACGCTGCGGCGGCGTCGCGGTCTGCGCCAAAGCTTTCAGGTGCCGCCCGACCGCGAAGGCGCCGGCTATGTCTTCTACTCCGAGCAAGGAATCATCCGCCGATGTCCCCGACGTTCCTTCCAATGCTCCTGCGACCAGACGCCGGACGGCCTCGGATGTCTCCGGCAAGCCGGCACGTTTCGCCGCTTCCACGTGCGAACCGACGCGAGCGATCGCAGCCGGCGGAAGAACGGCCGACAGCAGTCCGGCCAGATCATCGGTCCAATGGACTGTGGCTTCCTGCCGGCTCGGTCCGCCGCGCTGCCGCAGCACGAAGCTGTCGACCATGGCGAGACAAGCCACGCGTTCGCCGCTTCGTTCGAGTTCGGCCGCAACGAGGCTGACGAGAAGTCCTCCCAGCGACCAGCCGATCAGGCTGTACGGACCGTGCGGCTGCGCCCGCCTGATCTCGCGCGCATAGTCTGTCGCCATCGCATCGAGCGACTGGTCGCTCCAGGAACTGTCGACAAGCATCCTGGACTGCAATCCAATCACCTGCCGGCGTCCATCAAGGCGTCGCGCCAGCGGCCCATAGTCGAAAACGGTGCCGAAGCCGCCGTGCACGCAGAATACCGGCTGCGTTCCACCAACCGCCGCATTCAGTGGCAGCAGCGCCGACGGCGCCGATGCGGCGGGAGCCGCGGCGGTATCCGCGAGCAACGCGCGAATCGTCGGCTTCTGCAGGAGATCGCGCAGCTTGATCTCGATGCCGAAGGTCTTGTCCTGCCGGAGCCGGGCAACGACCTTGAGGCTGAGGATCGAATTGCCGCCGAGTTCGAAGAAATTGTCGGTGACACCGACTTGCGGCAGCTTGAGTATGTCGGCCCACAGACGCGCCAACGCGGTTTCCGCAGCCCCTTGCGGGGCAACGAAGGTACGCGCCGCCGAGTCGGGAGCCGGCAGCGCACGGCGATCGATCTTTCCGCTCGACATCACCGGCAGACGCTCAAGCACCATGATCCGCGCCGGCACCATGTAGAGCGGCAATGTCTGCCTCAGGAAATCGGTCAATCTGTCGACCAGAGCCTCGGCGGCGGCTCCCGACGCGTCCTTTGTCACCTTCGGCGCGACATAGGCAACGAGTTGGCTTCCGGCAGCGCCCGGCAGCGCCACCACCGCCGCTTGCTCAATCTCCTCGTGACGAAGAAGAGAGGTCTGGATCTCGCCAAGCTCAATCCGGAAGCCGTTGATCTTGACCTGATCGTCGCTGCGGCCGAGATACTCGACGGTACCGTCTTCGCGCCATCGCGCCAGGTCACCGGTACGGTACAGCCGGGCGCCCGGCTCCGCCGCGAACGGGTCAGGCACGAAACGCTCTGCCGTCATGCCAGCCTTGCCGTGATAGCCGCGCGCCAGTCCAAAGCCTCCAAGATAGAGCTCACCGGCGACGCCGGCGGGAATGATATTGAGCGAGCTATCGAGAATGTAGGCGCTGCGATCACCGACCGGCAAACCGATCGGTGCGTATGGCGTGTCGCATTCGGCAGCACCATCGACCTTCCATACCAGCGGCGTGACCACGGTTTCGGTCGGGCCATAGCCGTTGATCAGGATGCGCGGTTTCAGGACGCGCCTGACCTTGTCGAAACCCGCCTTCGGCATCGCCTCGCCGCCGAACGAATATAGTTTGACCGGTGGCGGATTGCCGGCCTGCTCGACCCATTCCGCCACTTGCTGAAGATAGGCCGGTGGCAGGCCGATATGGCTGACCCGATGGGCATGCAAAGCTTCGACCGTTTGCTCCGGCGTCCACAACTCGGCATCGCGCATCAGCAGCCGCGCACCGTGCGACAGCACCGTCAACCAGCGTTCGTGCGCGCCGTCGAAAGCCAGCGACAGGAAATGCAATTCGCACGATCCCTCGTCGATCTCGTAGAGGCTTCCAGTGACGTGACAGTGCATGGCGAGCGGTCCATGGGCGACCGCCACGCCTTTTGGCGTCCCTGTCGAGCCGGAGGTGTAGATCAGATAAGCGAGATTGTCCGCATGCAGGTCAGGTTGCGGCGCATGGTCCGGACCCGCATCGAAATCAAATGCAGGAAGAGAGATTCTTTCAACATCATCCAGACCCTCGTCGAGCTGTCCCGTCAGCAGGAATGAAATCCCGGCATCGCGCATGACAAACCCGCGGCGCTCGGGCGGAAGCTCCGGATCGAGCGGAACGTACGCCCCACCCGCCTTGAGGACGGCGAGCAGCGCGACCATCGTGGCTTCGGTTCGTTCGACCACGACACCAACGCGCTGCTCTAGCTTAAGCCCGCGATCGATCAGGCGCTGGGCAAGACGATTGGCCCTGGCATCGAGCGCTCCGAACGACAGCGCCTCCCCGCTGATGGTAAGCGCCGTCCGTTCTGGATGACGCTTGGCATGTTCGCTGATCGCCTCATGTACCAGCGGCAATGCAATGGCTGATGTCGCGTGGCGATTGCAGTTGTCGGCAAGACGGGCATCGACCGTCGTGACCGGATCGATACTGCCAAGCAACACCGACGCATCCCGCGTCAGCGCTGCAAGCAGTTGCTCGAACTGCATCTTGATCTGCCCGGCTTGCGCGGCTGTAAAATGGCTCGGCATATAGGTGTATTCGACCTGAAGCGTCTCCTCGACGAGCACCGACAGATCCATCGGATAATTCGTCACGTCGACATTCTTCAGGCCACTGAATTGAAGCGACCCGTCACCTCGGTGCATGCCGCGTTCGATCGGATAGTTCTCGAACACGATGATGCTGTCGAACATCGTCTGACCGGCGTGGCCGGCCCAGCTCTGAATGTCGTAGAGCGGCGTGTGCTCGTAGTCCCGGATCGCCAGATTGCGATCCTGAAGCGCGCGCAACCATTCGCCCACCGTGCTTGCGAACGACGGCGATTCGATCACGGGGAGCGTGTTGATGAAGAGACCGAGCATCTGCTGCGACCCCTCGAGGCCCGCCGGGCGACCGGCGACGGTGACGCCGAAGGTCACAGCCTGCTGGCCGGTATAGCGTTGCAACAACAACGCCCATACGCCCTGAACAATGGTACTGAGCGTGATCCGCTCACTGCGGGCGAACGCCTTCAACTCAGCGGTCGCCGTCTCGCCGAGTCGCGTGTAACAGCGCTCGTGGCCGGACGCCTCATGACGGCGAGAACCGAAGGCGTCGGCGAGTTGCGTCGGCTCGTCGAAGGCCTTCAGCTGTTCACGCCAGAAAATTTCAGCAGCCTCTGCATCCTGAGCCACCAGCCACGCAATATAGTCGCGGTAACGCGCCGGGTTCGCCGCGGGCGATCCGCCGTAATAGCGCTCCAGAATTTCGCCGACAAACCGTGCCGAGCTCCAGCCGTCCATCAGGATGTGATGATAGGTCCAGATGAGACGATAGAAGTCGTCATCGAGACGCAGCAGCCGAACCCTCTGTAGAGGCGGCATCGAGAGGTCAAACTCGGCGGAGCGTTCGCCGGCAAGGGCCGCCGCAATACGTTCCTCGTTGACGGCTTGCCCCCGCCAGTCCTCCTGCTCGAACGGCGCGACTGCATCGCGATAGACGGCCTGCAGTGGGGAGCCCGAGAGCTCGCGCCAGAGGAATCCGGTCCGAAGCATCGGGTGACGCGCAGTCACCTCGTGCCATGCTGTCCGGAAGCGTTCGGCGTCGAGCCCACGGATTTCAACGCTGACCTGATTGACGTAAACGCCGCTGCCGGCATCGCGCAGGCTGTGGAACAGCATGCCCTGCTGCATCGGTGACAGGGGATAGATGTCCTCGATTCGGCTCCAGTCCAGATCGAGTTTTTCGAGCTGTTCGCTGGTCAGGCCCGATAGGGAACCGCGCACCGGGGTCGGCGCTTCCTTTGGCGGCCGAACGTGTCGGGATATCGCTGCAAGCGTTTCGATTGTTTGATGGTGAAAGCAGTCACGCGGCTCGATCAACACGCCTTCGCGGCGCGCGCGGCTCACCATTTGCAGCGAAATGATCGAGTCCCCGCCGAGTTCGAAGAAGTTGTCGGTGACGCCGATGTTGGGCTGGCGCAGCAGGTCGCCCCAGATCGCGGCCAGCGCCGCCTCGACCGGTGTGCGCGGCGCCACATGCTCGGCCAAAGCGGCGAGTTGATCCGGCGCCGGCAGCGCCTTGCGGTCGATCTTGCCATTCGGCGTCAGCGGCAGCCGGTCCAGCACCACGATCCGCGCCGGAACCATGTAGTCCGGCAGCACCGATGACAGCGCGGTCTTTAGCGTCGATCCATCCAACGATGCCCCACCGCTGACATAACCTACGAGTTGACGGCCTGCACCGACTTCGCGCGCCACCACCACGGCCGACCGCACGGCGGCCTGCGCCATCAGCCGCGCCTCGATCTCGCCGAGTTCAATGCGAAAGCCGCGGATCTTCACCTGGTGATCCGAGCGGCCGATATATTCGATCACGCCATCGGCGCGCCACCGCGCCACGTCGCCGGTGCGGTACAGCCGCGCGCCCGATGTGCCGAACGGATCGAGAATAAAACGTTCCGCCGTCAGCGCGCCGCGTTGCCAATAGCCCCGCGCCAGTCCGTCGCCGCCGATATAAAGTTCACCTGCAACCCCGATCGGCGCAAGATTGAGGTCATTGTCCAGGATGTGCAGCGTGGTGTTGCCGATCGGTCCACCCAGCACCGGGCGGTCGTCCCGCGCATCGAGGCGATGACGGGCCGACCACACCGTGGTCTCGGTCGGACCGTACAGGTTCCACACCTCGCCGGCCTGCGCCACCAGCCGCCGCGCCAGATCCGGCGCCAGCGCCTCGCCGCCGCACAGCACGCGGCAGCTTGTCGGGAGCGATGGGCCATCGTGATCGAGCAGCATCCGCCAGGTCGACGGCGTCGCCTGGATCATGGTTACGCCCTGGGTTGCCACCATGGCTTTGAGCCGCGATGGATCATGTGCGGCCGCGCGATCCGCCAGCACCACGCGCGCCCCCAGGGTGAGCGGCAGCCACAGTTCCAGCACCGCAATGTCGAACGACAGCGAGGTCAGGCCGAGCACCCGGTCGCGTGGAGTGATTCCCGGCCGCTCCGCCATCGTCGCCAAAAAGTTCGTTACCGCGTCGTGGCGGACCATCACGCCCTTGGGCAGGCCGGTCGAGCCTGAGGTGTAGACCACATAGGCCAGGCTCTCGGGGTGAACCGCGACGTCGAGATTGCCGGTATCACGGCCCTCGCCGCCATCCGCCTCGTCGAGCAGCCACGCCTCGGCGCCCGTCTCCTTCAGCACCGGTGCGAACTGCTCCAGTAGCGACGTCTGCGTCAGCACCAGCGCCGTACCGCTGTCGCGCAGCATGTGCGCAAGCCGCTCCGGCGGGTATTCCGGATCGAGCGGCAGATACGCCCCGCCCGCCTTCAGCACCGCCAGCAACGCGACCATCATCCCGACGCCGCGATCCAGCGCCAGTCCCACCACCACGTCCGTCGCGACACCGTAATCCCGCAGCCCCCGCACCAGCCTGTTGGCCCGGCTGTTCAACTCGCCGTAGCTCAATTCCTCATCGCCAACCACCAGCGCCACAGCATCGGGAGACTGGCGGACCTGTTCCTCGAACTGTTCGACAATTCCCCGGCGCGGTTGATCGCGACGCGTATTGTTCATGCGCGAGAGCAGCGCGTCATCCGCCGGATCGCTCGCGGCGATCATGCCGACCGGCCGATCCGCATCGGCGCTCAACGCTTCCAGCAACCGCACGAAGGCGGCTTGCAGCCGCGCCACCTGCGCCTCATCAAAATGCTTGCGCTGATAGTTGAACACCAGCCGCAGCCGCTCATCGAGCCCGACGCTCGCAAACAGCGGATAATTGCTGGTCTCGACGATCCTAGTCTCACCGACCCGGACGCGCTGGTTCTTCTCCTTCAGCGCGTTGTCGACCGGATAATTCTCAAACACCAGGATGCTGTCGAACAGCGGCCGTCCGGGACGTCCCGCCAGGCGCTGGATTTCATAGAGCGGCGTCCAGCCATATTCACGCATGGTCAGGTTGCGGTCCTGCAGCTCGCGCAGCCATGCGCCGATTTTCTGCTGCGGAGCGACGCCGTCGACGACCGGCAAGGTGTTGATGAAGAGGCCGACCATGTCTTCGGAGCCTGCGAGTTCCGACGGCCGGCCCGACACGGTGACGCCGAAGCAGACCGTGCCCTGTCCGGTATGCTGACGCAGCATTTGCGCCCATGCGGCCTGCACCAATGTGTTCAGCGTCACGCGCTCGCGCGCCGCAAACTGTTGCAGCCGTCCGGTCAGCGCCGCGTCCAGTTCCAGCGCCAGCGCGCCGTGACCGGACGTTTCTCCGCTCGAACGTTCCGCCGAACCGTCCGAGAGGAAGCCCGGTTCGCCTCGCTCTGCCATCGCTGCGCGCCAGAAGGTGGCCGCGGCGTCGCGATCCTGATTCTGCAGCCAGCCGATGTAGTCACGATAGCGGCGCTGCAAGGCCGGCAATCGGCCATCGCCGCCGTACTGCAGCACCTCGGCGATCAGTCGCGCCGAGCTCCATCCGTCGAGCAGGATGTGATGATGGGTCCAGATCAGCCAGTGACGATCTTGTCCCAGGCGGATCAGCCGGACCCGCTGCAAGGGCGGCCGCGACAGGTCAAAGCCTTCGAGCCGTTCCTGCCGCGAAGCATCCGTCAGGGCAGCATCCAGTTCGGATTGCGCCAGCACCACCACCCGCGCGCGCCAATCCTCCTCGACGAACGGCACCTGGGCATGACGATAGACCACCTGTTGCGCCGGACCTGACAGGTCGCGCCAGACAAAGCCGGTCCGCAGCACCGCATGACGATCGCTGACCGCCTGCCATGCCAGACGAAGCTTGCCGGCATCGAGGCCGTGTATTTCGGCGGCAACCTGGTTGACATAAAGTCCGTTCTCGCCGTCGTGCATCGCATGGAACAGCATGCCCTGCTGCATCGGCGACAACGGATAAACGTCCTCGATCTGCCGCCAATCGAGCTCCAGCCTATCGAGATCGGTCTGGCTGAGGCCGGACAACGCCACATCCGACGGCGTCAGCCCGCAGGCTCCACTGGTGCAGTGTTCAACCAACTCCCGCAGCGCCGCATCATACAATCCGGCCAGCCGCTCGATCGTCTCGCGCCGATAGCGTTTCCGGCCGAATCCGAACGACAATCGCAATTGGCCTTCGCGTACGGTGCCGTTGACGCTGAGCCAGCGCCGCAAGGGGCTCGATGCGTCGCGCGACGGGCCCGCGCTTTCCGGCGCCATGGCGAACAATTCCGCCTCTCCGGCGCCGCCGTCGATCTGGCCGAGATAGTTAAACGTGATCTTCGGCTCGGCCACTCCCGACAGGGCCGCGCGCTGCTCTTCGGAGCCTAGATAACGCAACACGCCGTAGCCAAGCCCGCGGCCGGGAATGGCACGAAGCTCCTCCTTCACGGTCTTTATCAGTGACGAAGGATTCTGCGACCCGCCCACCAACCGCACGGGAAACGCGGTCGTGAACCAGCCGACCGTGCGCGAGATGTCGATATCGCCGAACAGGTCCTCGCGGCCGTGGCCTTCCAGCTCGACCAGCACGTCGTCCAGTCCGCTCCATCGCCAAACAGCGCGCGTCAGACCGGCGAGGAGAAGGTCGTTTATTTGAGTGCGATAGGCGGAAGGCGCGTCCGTCAGCAGGCGTTGCGTCAATTCCGCATCGAACGACAGCGAGACTTCATCGGCCTCGGCGACGCAGTCGGTACCGCCGTGATCGTCGTCGCACGGAAAACCCAAACCTCCATCGCGCTCGACCCAATAGGGCAGTTCTGCCGCGAGTTCGGACGAGCCTGCATAGGCATGCAGCCGGGCACCCCACAGCGCGTAGGCATGGCTCTTCGGCGGCAGCACAACTGTATCACCTTGCGCCAACTGGCTGTATGCAGCCGCGATGTCCTCCAGCAGCACCCGCCACGACACGCCGTCGACAACTAGATGATGGATCACGATCAGCAAGCGCTGACTGCCGTCAGCGACATCGATGCCGACGGCCCGCAGCAGCGGCCCCCCGGACAGCGAGAGGCTAGCCTGTGCCGATGATGCAAGCGCCGTGACAGCTTCGCCATCAGCCGCACTTCGGACCCACAACAGTTCCGCTGCGGCTGGAGCGGCGCCGTGCTCCGCACGCCATACACCGTCCCTCACCTGGAAGCGAAGCCGCAATGCGTCGTGATGACTGAGCACGGCCGCTATCGCGCGTCCTGAGATCTCCCAATCAAGTCGATCCTTCGGCCGCAACAGCACCGCCTGGTTCCAGTGATCGCGTTCTCCGACATCATCAGCGAAGAACCGGGTCTGTATCGGCAGCAAGGGATGTGAACCGGACACCAGCCCCTGATCGGCGCGCGGCGCGCTCTGCTGTTCGGCACGTGCCGCCAGCGCCAGGGCTTCGAGCGTCTGATACTGAAACACATCGCGCGGTTCGATCAGATAACCGGCGCGACGGGCCCGGCTCACCATCTGCAACGAGATAATCGAATCGCCGCCGAGTTCGAAGAAGTTGTCGGCGAGGCCGACGACGGGCCGGCCGAGCAGCTCGGCCCAAATCGCCGCGAGCGCTATTTCCGCCGGGGTGCCCGGCGCCTGGTGTTCTGAGCCGGTGTAAGTCGCGTGGCCGGGCGCCGGGAGCGCACGGCGGTCGACCTTACCGTTCGGCGCCAGCGGCAGCCGTTCCAGCGTCACGATTCGCGACGGCAGCATGTAATCAGGCAGGACAGACGACAGCGCCGTCCGCAACGCAGTTCCGTCGAGCTCGTTCGCACCGCTGACGTATCCGACTAGCTGACGTCCAGCGCCTACCTCGCGCGCGACCACCACCGCGGAGCGTACCCCGGGCTGTTCAAGCAGCCGCGCTTCGATCTCTCCAAGCTCGATACGGAAACCGCGGATCTTGATCTGATGATCGGATCGTCCGACATACTCGATGGCGCCGTCCGAACGCCAGCGCGCCAGGTCTCCCGTCCGATACAGACGCTCGCCGGGACCGCCGAAAGGATCCGGGATAAACCTCTCCGCCGTCAGGCCCTGGCGCTGCCAATAGCCGCGCGCCAGCCCAACGCCGCCGATGAACAACTCACCCGTCACTCCGGCCGGAACCATGTTCAGCTCGGTATCGAGGATGCGAATGGCCGTGCCCGGAATCGGTCGTCCGATCGGGACCCGTGCTGTGCCGTCGTCGCGGCAAGTCCAGAACGTCGCGTTGATCAGGGCCTCGGTCGGCCCGTAGCGATTGTCGAACCGAACGTCGGGGAAGGCTGCGAGCACGCGCGCCTTCAACTCCGCCGACAATGCTTCGCCGCCGGCAAACAGCCGCTTGAGCGTCGCGCAGCGTTTCGCCTCCGGCTCTGCAATGAAATGCTCGAGCATCGGCGGCACGAAATGCAGCGTCGTCACATCGTGGGCAATGACCGCATCAATGAGAAGCCGCGGTTCGCGATGCGCGCCCGGCGCTGCGATCGCAAGGCGAGCACCGGCCGCAAGCGGCCACAGGATTTCCCAGACCGAGACGTCGAAACTGAACGGCGTTTTTTGCAGCAAGGTCTCGCCGGCATCGAGGCGATATTCCGCCTGCATCCAGCCAAGCCGTGCGGCGAGCGCGCCATGCGAGCAGGCCACGCCCTTGGGCATGCCCGTCGATCCCGACGTGTACATCACATAGGCCAGACTGTCCGGATGAACCGCGATGTCGAGATTGCTGGCCGGCTCTCCTGCCCCGGCTTCATTCCCCACGTCGATAGTCCAGGCCTCCGCGGCTGCTTCTGCAATCACGGGCGCGAGGCGTTCAAGCAACCGGCCTTGCGTCAGTATCAGCCTGGCTCCGCTGTCGCGCAGCATATGCAGAAGTCGGTCTGGCGGATAATCCGGATCGAGGGGCAGATAGCCGCCACCCGCTTTCAGCACGGCGAGAACACCGACGATCAGCTCGACGCTGCGCTCCAGCGCGACACCGACCAACTGGTCGCGGCCGATACCGCGATCCCGCAACTGTCGCGCCAGACGATTGGCGCGAGCGTTCAAATCGCCATAGCTGACCTGTTGATCGCCGAACACCAACGCGATTGCGGACGGCGAACCAGCGGCGCGCGCCTCGATCTGGGCGACGATCCCGCCATCAAAATCCGGAATCTTGCCGAGTTCGGTTGCGCCGCCACTCCAGCCGAGAACCTGCCGGGTCTCATCGATATCAAGTCCCCTGAGTTCACCAAGCGGCGCGGCGGCATCCGTCACGATCTGCGCGAGCAGGTGCGACAGGCAGGCTTGCAGATACCGTATCTGATCTTCGTCGAACCGGCCGCGATCATACCGGAAACCAAGATTGATGCCGTCGGCCTTGGCGAATACGGCGACTGTCAGAGCATAGTTGGTGATCGAGACCTGCTCGACCCGGCCAAAGCGGGTGCCACTTTCATTCTCGCCGCGCAGGGCCTGATCGATCGGATAGTTCTCGAACACCAGGATGCTGTCGAACAGCGGCCGGCCGGATCGTCCTGCCAGGCGCTGGATCTCGTAGAGCGGCATCCGGCCATGGTCGCGTAAGTCAATGTTGCGCTCCTGCAGATCACGAAGCCACGCACCCATTTCGGCTTGCGGGTTTGCTTGATCAACGACCGGAAGGGTATTGATGAACAGGCCCACCATTTCTTCGGACCCGGCAATCTCCGCGGGCCTGCCCGACACCGTCGCTCCGAAGCAGACAACGCGCTGCCCGGTATGACGGCGCAACAGTTGCGCCCACGCGCCCTGCAGCAGGGTGTTAAGCGTCATGCGCTCGCGTCTGGCGAACGCCTGCAATCTTGCGGTCAGATCGGAGGTGAGAAGCAGATCCAGCGAACCGTGGCCGGACGTATCGTGGCTCGAAGTTCCTCCCAACGCATCCGCCAGGAAGGTCGGCTCGTCCAAATCAGCCAACGCGGTACGCCAGAACGCCGCCGACGCATCGCGATCCTGCCGTTGCAGCCAACCGATGTAGTCGCGGTAACGGCCCTGCACGGCGGGCAATCGGCCGCCGCGTTCGTGCTGCAGGATCTCTGCAATCAGGCGCGCCGAACTCCAGCCGTCCAGAAGGATATGGTGATGCGTCCAGATCAGCCAGTGGCGGCCTTCCCCGAGCCTGATCAGCCGCACCCGCTGCAAGGGTGAATGCGACAAATCGAATCCCTGGGCCCGCTCGGCCTGCGACGCCCGCGCCAGCGCGGCCTCGAGTTCGCTGCGGTCCATTGTGGTCGCCTGCTCGCGCCAGTCTTCTTCGACGAACGGCAGCGCCACATGACGATACACTACCTGCTGGGCAGGACCCGACAGTTCGCGCCAGGCGAAGCCTGTTCTCAACACGGCGTGCCGGGCGCTCACTTCCTGCCAGGCCGCGCGCAGCCTTCCGGGATCGAGGCCGCGAACTTCCAGGCCGACCTGATTGACATAGTTTCCGCTTTCGCCATCGCGCAGCGCGTGGAACAACATTCCCTGCTGCATCGGCGACAGCGGATAGATATCCTCGATCTCACGGCAATCGATCGTTGCACAGAGAATGTCGAGATCAGCCTGGTTCAACCCGGAGAGTTCGACGTCAGACGGCGTGATCCCGCGCGCGCCGCCGGTGCAGTGGTCCACCAGTTCACGCAAGGCGTCCGCATAGTGTTCTGCGAGACGTTCAACCGTCGCGCGCCGGTAGCGCCTGCGACCAAAACTAAACGACAGCCGCAGCAGGCCGTCGCGCACCTGACCGTTGATGCTCAGCCAGCGGCCAAGCGGCGCGCTCGCGCTGCGCGCAGCGCCCGCGCCCTCGGGAGCAAGCTTGAACGGGGCGCCCTCACCCAGGCTGGCATCGAACTGGCCAAGATAGTTGAAAACGATACGCGGTTCGGAGACCGAGGAGAGCACATGGCGCTGCTCTTCGGTGCCGAGATAGCGCAGCACGCCATACCCCAGCCCGCGCGCGGGGATCGCCCGAAGTTCTTCCTTGACGGCCTTGATCAGCGCGGCGTCGTCGCTCGACCCGGCCGGCAAACGCACGGGGAACGCGGTGGTGAACCAGCCCACCGTGCGTGAAATCTCGGCGCCCGCGAAGATATCCTCACGGCCGTGGCCCTCGAGTTCGACAAGGACATCGTCAATCCCGCTCCAGCACGATACCGCGCGCGACAACGCGGCCAACAGCAGATCGTTGACGTGGGTTCGGTAAGCCGACGGCGCTTCCTTGAGCAGCCGCGTCGTCAGCCCCGCGTCGAAAGTCAGCAGGATTTCCTCACCGTCAGAAACCCGATCGACGTCGCCATGATCGTCGTCGCAGGGCAGATCGGTGGTCGGCTTGCGTTCGAGCCAATACGCTAGTTCGGCAGCCAATTCGACGCTGCCTGCATGCGCCTTCAGGCGCGCGGCCCAGGATGCATAGGATTGGCTCTTTGGCGCCAGCGCGATCGAGGCCACCCCCTGCTCCATCTGACCGTAAACCGCTGCGAAGTCTTCCAGCAGGACGCGCCACGACACACCGTCGATGACAAGATGATGCACCGATATCAGGAGCCGCTGACCGCCGTCGGCAAGGTCCATTCCGACCACGCGCAACAGCGGTCCGCGCAATGACAGGCTGGCCTGCGCCGCAGACGCCAGCGTCGTCACCTCGGCCGCGTCGCGTATGCCGCTCCGAATCCACAATAGTTCGGATACTGGAGGCGCGGCGTCATAGGTCGCCCGCCAGACGCCGTCGATCTCCTCGAAGCGAAGACGCAGCGCATCGTGATGCGCCACGACGGCGGCGACCGCGCGCTCAACGATCCCCCACTCCAGCCGCGACTGCGGCATCAACAATACGGCCTGGTTCCAGTGATGGCGTTCGCCGGCGTCCTCACCGAAAAACCGAACTTGAATCGGCAACAGCGGATGCTCGCTGCCCGCCAGATCCTTCTCAGGCTCAGCGTCCTGCATCGCCCGTTCCATGCGCGCCGCCAGCGCCAGCTCCTGCAACGTCTGGTGCCGGAAAACGTCACGCGGTTCGATCAGCAGGCCTGCCTGACGGGCTCGACCAACCATCTGCAGCGAGATGATCGAATCGCCGCCAAGTTCGAAGAAATTGTCGTCGACACCAATCAGGGGCTGGCCAAGGAGCTCGGCCCAGATCGCGGCAAGTGTCGTCTCCACCGCAGTACGCGGCGCGACGTGAGCTGCCGTAACGGCATGCATATCGGGGAATGGCAGGGCCTCACGGTCCACCTTGCCATGAGCGGTGAGCGGCAGGCTTTCAAGTCTCACAATACGGGCCGGCACCATGTAGTCCGGCAGTCCGTCCGAGAGTGCGGTGCGCATTGCCGTCTCATCGAGCGCACCTTCACCACAGACATAACCGACCAGCTGGCGGGTTGCCCCGGCGTCGCGGGCAACAACGATCGCCGATTGCACGCCCGGCTGGCGCATCAGCCATGACTCGATTTCGCCGAGCTCAATCCGAAAACCGCGGATCTTGACCTGATGATCGGAGCGGCCGACATATTCCACCACGCCATCAGCGCGCCATCGGGCCAGATCGCCGGTACGGTATAGCCGCATGCCCGGCGCACCGAAGGGATCGGGAATGAACCGCTCTGCCGTCAGCGCGCCACGCCTCCAGTAGCCTCGCGCCAACCCTTCACCACCGATGAACAATTCGCCGGTCACGCCAACCGGCACGATGTTCAGATCGGCATCGAGGACATAGGCGGACCGCCGACCAACGGGGCGACCGATCGGGGCATAACTACCCTCGATCTCTTCGCTGGCGTCGACCTTCCAGACCAGCGGCGTCACGACGGTTTCGGTCGGGCCGTAACCGTTGATCAAGGTCCGCGGCTTGAGCGCGCGCTTGACCTTGTCGAACCCGGCCTTCGGCATCGCCTCGCCGCCGAAAGAATAAAGCGAGACCGGCGGCGGATCGCCGCGCCAGGCCGCAAAGTCGGCGAGCTGCTGCAGGTAAGCCGGCGGAAAGCCGGCGTTGGTGACGCGCTGTTTGCGCATGATGTCGAGCGTCTGCTCGGCCGACCATAGATTCTCATCCCGCATCACCAACGCGGCGCCGCAGGTCAGCGCGGTCCAGAGCCGCTCATGCGCACCGTCGAACGTAAAGGACAGGAAATGCAGTTCGCGGGAATGCCGGTCCATGTCGTAGAGCCCGGCGGTCACCTCGCAATGCATCGCGAACGGCCCATGCTCAACCGCGACACCTTTCGGCATTCCGGTCGAGCCCGAAGTGTAGATCACATAGGCGAGGCTTTGCGCTCCCACGGCGATCGCGGGATCGCTCTCCGGCTCCTGGTCGAGATCAACAGCGTCAAGCGAAATAACTTCGACCCCGGCCTCTTGCGAGGTCAGCACTGCGCCTGCCGCATCGATCAGGACAAAACGCACGCCAGCATCACGCATGGTGTCAAGCTGGCGCTTGACGGGATGCTCAGGATCAAGCGGCAGATAGGCGGCGCCCGCTTTCAGCACGGCCAGCAAGGCTACGATGAGGGATGGCGAACGTCGCGCAGAGAGGCCGACCAGGTCGGAACCGGTGACACCAAGACGGATCAGGCGCTGGGCAAGACGGTTGGCGCGACGATCAAGCTCGCCGTACGAGATGACGTCGGCACCGAAGACGAGGGCCGGCGCATCGGGCGTTTGCGCGGCAAAGCGGGCGACCGTCTGGTGCACGGGCGTGAACGGCGCCGCCGATCCGGCGTCAGCTTCGTTCCAGCTCCGGATTCTGGATAACTCCTGCTCGGAAAGCAGCGCGGTGCCGGCGATGGACTGCGACGAATCCTGAGCCATCGTCTTGAGGAGCGTGATCCAATGCGCCCCAAGGCGTTCGATCGTTGTCGCGTCGAACAAGGCCGTCGCATAGGTAAATATGGCGCGTAGCTCTCCTGACGGTCCCTCGTCGCTGTCGAGCGCCAGGTCGAACTTCACGGTGTCGACATTGGCGTCGATTTTTTCGATCTGCAGACCCGTCAGGCCGAGCGAATTGTCCGATGCCCGGCGGCGCTGGTGATTGTAGAGAACCTGGAAGAGAGGATTCTGGCTCAAACTTCGTTTCGGCTGCAATACCTCCAACAGCCGTTCGAACGGAAGATCCTGGTTCTCCTGGGCTTCGATCGTGGCTGCATGCACGGATGCGATGAAATCCGCGATCGTCGCGCGCCCGTCGAGCTGCGTGCGAAGCACCTGGGTATTGACGAACAGACCGATCATCCCCCGGGTCTCGTCCCGGTGGCGATTGGCGACCGGCACGCCGACGCCGATATCGGATTGGCCGGTGTAGCGATAGAGCAGCAGCTTGAAGCTCGCCAGCAGGACGACGAACAGTGTTGTCTGGTGCTTGCGCGCCAGAGCGCGTAGGGCATCGGCAAGCGCCGGTTCAAGCTCCATGCGAACCGCAGCGCCGGCGAGGTCGGGAACCGCCGGCCGCGCCCGATCGATGGGAAGCTGCAGCACCGCCGGATCCTTGAGGCGAGCCGTCCAGTAGTCGACCTGCCGCTCGCCGTCGACCGCGCTCATCCACAGCCGCTGCCATTCGGCATAGTCGGCGTATTCAATATCGAGTTCCGGCAGCGCCGGCGCCTCGCCACGCGCAGCCACCGCATACAAGTGCCAGAATTCTTCGACCAGCACCCCCATCGACCAGCCGTCGGCCACGATATGGTGCAGGCTGACCACGACAAACTGGTGGTCTTCTTCCAGCGTCAGCAACGCGACACGCATGAGCGGGCCAACCTCGAGATCGAAGGGTCGTGCGGCTTCCTCGCGCGCCAGCAGGCGAGCCTGCTGTTCGCGATCACGGCCATCCACCTTGACGCGCCGCAGGTTGACCGGTTGCGGGTCGAGCAGGATCTGCTCGGCTTCCCTGCCCTCTTGCCGAAATACCGTGCGAAGCGCGCTGTGCCTGGTAACCAGCATGTCGAACGCCTGCTGCATTGCATGCACATCGAGTTTGCCTCGCACTCGCACGGTCGCCGAGATGTTGTAGGTTGCGCTGCCCGGATCCATTCGCCACAGGAACCAGAGGCGCGACTGCGCAAAGGAAAGCGGCGCGCGCGTCCGCTCCTGGCGCGCAATCGGCAGCATGGCCAGATTGACGCCCTTGGCCGCTAGCTGCGTCAGGAAAGCGTGCTGCTTGTTCGCATCAAGGCGCATCAATCGCCGTGAGATATCGCGAAGCTGCTGCTTCTGCGTTGTGGCGGTTTCACTCATCGGAAAGTTCGACTTCCTTCAACATGTCGAGCATCGCGGCGATATCGTCGCTGCGCTTGTCGACCTGAATCTCCGGGGCGAGACCAGCGGCCATCGTTTCGATGGTCGTCATTTCAAACAGGCGGTGCAGCGGCAGGTCGTGGCCGAGATCGCGCTTGATGCGGCTGATGAGCTGGACGGCGGTGAGAGAGTCCCCGCCGAGTTCGAAGAAGTTGTCGGTGACGCCGATGTTGGGCTGGCGCAGCAGGTCGGCCCAGATCGCGGCCAGCGCCACCTCGACCGGCGTGCGCGGCGCCACATGCTCGGCCAAAGCGGCGAGTTGATCCGGCGCCGGCAGCGCCTTGCGGTCGATCTTGCCGTTCGGCGTCAGCGGCAGCCGGTCCAGCACCACGATCCGCGCCGGAACCATGTAGTCCGGCAGCACCGATGACAGCGCGGTCTTTAGCGTCGATCCATCCAACGATGCCCCACCGCTGACATAACCTACGAGTTGACGGCCTGCACCGACTTCGCGCGCCACCACCACGGCCGACCGCACGGCGGCCTGCGCCATCAGCCGCGCCTCGATCTCGCCGAGTTCAATGCGAAAGCCGCGGATCTTCACCTGGTGATCCGAGCGGCCGATATATTCGATCACGCCATCGGCGCGCCACCGCGCCACGTCGCCGGTGCGGTACAGCCGCGCGCCCGGTGGGCCGAACGGATCGGGAATAAAACGTTCCGCCGTCAGCGCGCCGCGCTGCCAATAGCCCCGCGCCAGCCCGTCGCCGCCGATATAAAGTTCGCCCGCAACCCCGATCGGCGCGAGGTTAAGGTCGTTGTCCAGGATATGCAGCGTGGTGTTGCCGATCGGTCCGCCCAGCACCGGACGGTCGTCCCGCGCATCGAGGCGATGACGCGCCGACCACACCGTGGTCTCGCTCGGGCCGTACAGGTTCCACACCTCGCCGGCCTGCGCCACCAGCCGCCGCGCCAGATCCGGCGCCAGCGCCTCGCCGCCGCACAGCACGCGGCAGCTTATCGGGAGCGATGGGCCATCGTGATCGAGCAGCATCCGCCAGGTCGACGGCGTCGCCTGGATCATGGTTACACCCTGAGTTGCCACCATGGCTTTGAGCCGCGATGGATCATGTGCGGCCGCGCGATCCGCCAGCACCACGCGCGCCCCCAGAGTGAGCGGCAGCCACAGCTCCAGCACCGCAATGTCGAACGACAGCGAGGTCAGGCCGAGCACCCGGTCGCGTGGAGTGATTCCCGGTCGCTCCGCCATCGTCGCCAAAAAGTTCGTCACCGCGTCGTGGCGGACCATCACGCCCTTGGGCAGGCCGGTCGAACCTGAGGTGTAGATCACATAGGCCAGGCTCTCGGGGTGAACAGCGACGTCGAGATTGCCGTCGTCCCTCTCCTGCGCCTCGTCGAGCAGCCACGCCTCGGCGCCCGTCTCCTTCAGCACCGGAGCGAACTGCTCCAGTAGCGAAGTCTGCGTCAGCACCAGCGCCGCACCGCTGTCGCGCAGCATGTGCGCAAGCCGCTCCGGCGGGTAGTCCGGATCGAGCGGCAGATACGCCCCGCCCGCCTTCAGCACCGCCAGCAGCGCCACCATCATCCCGACGCCGCGATCCAGCGCCAGCCCCACCACCACGTCCGTCCCGACACCGTAATCCCGCAACCCCCGCGCCAGCCTGTTGGCCCGCCGGTTCAACTCGCCATAACTCAGCTCCGCATCGCCAAACACCAGCGCCACAGCATCAGGGAACCGGCGAACTTGTTCTTCGAACTGCTCATGGAAGCAGCGATCTCGTGGATATCGGGCAAGCGTCCGATTCCAGGTCTCAAGTAGAAGCTCGCGTTCCTCCGGCGGCAGGATGTCGACTTGCCGCACGAGAGCGTGCGGTCGTCGCTCCAGATTCTCGGCCAGTTGCTCGAGCGCATGCTGCATCAAGGCGCAGACGCGATCGGGTGACAGCGGATGGACCACTTGCGCTGTCAAACCCAGCGCCTGACCGCAATCCTCGACCGACAACATCAGGGGATAATTGGTGCGCTCTTCGCCGCCGAGCCATTCAATACCGTCCACACCTGCGGCGGTCTCACCCGCAGACGAGTTGGTCGGCATGGCGTTGTGACGATAGTTCAGGATCGAGCTGAACAAGGGGGCCGGCGTCGCGACACCGCTGCATCGTTGCGCAAGCGCCAGCGAAGCATGTTCGTGCGAGATCAGTTCGGCGAGCCGAGCATGCGCATGGCGAGCGCCGTCTTCGACCGCAGCGTCATCGAGATCGAGCCGTAGCGGCAATGTATTGATGAACAATCCCATGGTGCGATCGCCACCGGTGCCGGCATGCATGCGGCCGAACAGCACCGTGCCGAACACGACCCGCTCGCGTCCGCTGCTCCGCGCCACCACCTGGCCCCAGGCGAGATGGCAGAGGCTGGCGAGGCCTACCCCCAGACGCCGCGCCTGAGCGCGCAGGCGCTCATTGAGCGATTGCGGCAGCGTTCGCCGGGCTTCCGCCACCCCACGGCCGTCGCCGTGCACCTTGTCCAGACCAAACGGAGTGGTCGGCTCATCGATATCCGACAGCATGTTCCGGAAAAAGCGCTCATGTTCGGCTGTAGCCTCCGAATCTCGCGTCTGGGCCACGAGATTTCGGAATGGATAGGGATGCGGCAGTTCATGACCACGCCCCGACAATATCTTCCGGACCTCGTCATGCATCACCTCAAGGGTGGAATGATCGCCGATCAGGTGGTGCAGCAACACCAATAGCAGCCAGCGCTCCTTGCCGGGATCGCGAGCCACCGCAAATCGCAACAGCGGCGCCTGGCCAAGATCGATCCCATTCCGTCGCGGGTCAAACCGCTGCGCAAGCTGTTCGTGCGCAGGACTTTTGACGTCCAGTTCAACTTCGGTGACAATCAAGGGAGCCTGTCGCCAGACCACCTGCGCCGGAGTGGACAGGCCCTCCCATTCAATGGAGGTACGAAGAATGTCGTGACGATCGATAACCTGCCGAACAGCCGCGAGATAGCGGTCGAGCAAGTCGCGGCTTGCAAACGCCATTTGGCCGACCAGCAAATAGGGATCGCCCTGCGCTGCCAGCAGGTGGTGAAACAGGATGCCGTCCTGAAGCGGCGACAATCCGTAAATGTCCTGGATGTTGGCAGCGCCACCGGGAACGCGGGCCGCGATGCTGTCGATGTCGGATTGCTCCAACGTGATCAGCGGCAACATTCCGGGCGTGATCGCCGCGGCCAGCATCGGGATCTGGTTGGCCGGGACTTCTGTCACCCCGTCGCCATCGAGGCTAGCGGCGAAATCAGCCAGCACCGGCTTGGCGAACAGCGTGCGCACATCCGCGCTGAGCGAATGCCGCTGCAACCGCTCCAGCAAGCGGACGGCAAGCAGCGAGTGGCCACCGAGCTCAAAGAAATGATCGTTACGTCCAATTCGATCTACGCCGAGCAGCTCGGTCCAGATCTTCGCAACAGTCTCCTCGATTTCACCTTCCGGCGTCTCATAACCACGACGCACGAAGGCATCATCCTCGGGCGCCGCCAGCGCCTGGCGATCGACCTTGCCGTTCGGCGTGAGCGGCAACGTGTCCAGGCGTACGAAAGCCGACGGCACCATATATTCGGGCAAGCGCGCGCGGAGGTGGCCGCGCATCGCAGCCGCGAAATCCCCACCGTCAAGCCCGGTGCTGTCGTCGTCCGCCGCCGGCACCACATAGGCAACCAGCCGCTGGTCACCACTGTGATCTTGACGCGCCAGCACCACCGCATCGGCCACACCGGCGTGTTCGTTCAGTCGAAACTCGATCTCGCCCAACTCAATACGGAAGCCGCGGATCTTGACCTGGTGATCATTGCGACCGAGAAACTCGACATTGCCATCCGGCAGATAACGTCCGAGATCGCCGGTGCGATACATTCGCGCGCCTGCGTCGCGGCTGAAGGGATCGAACAGGAATCGTTCCGCCGTCAGATCGGCGCGATTAAGATACCCGCGCGCGACCCCTGCTCCGCCGATGTAGATTTCGCCGGTCGCTCCGAGCGGAACGGGTGCGCCGAACCTGTCCAGCAGATAAATCCGTGTGTTCGGAAGCGGGCGGCCGATCGGGACGACGACGCCTTCACAACCCATCGGCCGCAGCCAAATTGTTGCACAGACGGTTGCCTCCGTCGGTCCATAGCCGTTGAAGACGGCCACGTTTGAAGGCAAGCCCTTGAACAGTTCGGCCTTGGGCAACTCACCGGCAAGGACGAGCACCTGCAGCGATCCCAAGGTGTCGAGGTCCGTGCGTCCCTGCAGCAAGGCCGGCGGCAACGTCGCATGAGTAATGGCGTTGCGCGCCAGATAGTCGAGCAGCTCCGATGCATTGCGATGCTCTCGCGGACCGACGAGAAACAATTCAGCCCCCGAGCACAGGGCCATGACGATTTCCCAGGTACTGGCGTCGAAGCTGAATGAAGCGAACTGAACGATGCGGCTGCGTGAGGAAACTTCTAACAGCGCGCTCTGGGCCAGTGCCAGGTTCACCAACCCGCGATGCTCGACCATCACACCTTTTGGCGTGCCGGTAGAACCTGATGTGTAGATAATGTAGGCGAGGTGACTTGATGTCAGGTCCGCGACGTCTGGATTCGATTTCGACAACCCGGCGATGACCGACGCGCTCGTCTGCAGATCAACGATCTCGCACGTCGTGTTCGCGAGCGCCGCGCGGCCGGCATCATCGCAAATCAACAGCTTTGGTTTTGCATCATCGATAATCTGGCGCAGCCGTTCGGCCGGATAGGCAGGATCCAGCGGCAGATAAGCGCCACCCGCCTTGAGTACTGCCAGCAGGCTGACGACCATGGCAATCCCGCGTTCCAGGCAGATCGCGACGGGCTGATCCGGACCCGCACCCAGTCCGATCAGATGGTGCGCGAGCTGATTGGCCCTTGCATCCAGTTCGCCATAACTCACGCGAAGGTCCTCGTGAACCAACGCAGTAGCTTCGGGCGCTTTTCGAACTTGTTCCGCGAACAATTCGTGGATGCAACGTTCGGACGGGTACGGCGTGGCGGTCCGGTTCCAGGTCCCCAGAAGGAGCTCACGCTCCTCGGCACCCATCACATCGATCCGGTCGACGAGTTGACCCGCGTCGGCGACCATGGCTCGCAGCAAGGCAAGCAGATAGCTCCGATGACGCCTGACGGTTGCCTCGTCAAACAGTGCGGTTGCGTAGTTCAAGGCTCCGATGATGCGGCCGTCGGTTTCGCTCACGTTGAGCTCAAGGTCGAACTTGACCTGGTGGAGCGGGATATCGGCAATCTCGGCCTTGAGGCCCGGCAGCTCAAGTATTGCCGCCTCATTGTTCTGCCAGGCGAACACGACCTGAAACACCGGGGTATGATCCAGACGCCGCGGCGGCTGAATGATCTCGACGACCTGCTCGAACGGCAGGTCCTGATGGTCCTGAGCCGCCAGCGCCGCGCCGCGCACGCGGCTCAACAACTCCGCTACATCAGGCTCCCCCGATAGATCCACGCGGAACGCCAGCATGTTGACGAAAAAGCCGACCAGACCTTCGATTTCACGCCTGTTGCGATTGGCCGTCGGCGTACCGATCACGACATCGCTCTGGCCGGAAAGCCTCGACAGCACGGCCGCCCATGCCGCCAGCACCGTCATGAATGCCGTCGTGCGATGAGATTGGTATAGGCGCTTGATGCCACGTGCAAGCTCGGTATCGATCTCGACCGGCAACGAAGCGCCGGCGAGAGACCTGATCGGCGGTCGCGGCCGATCGGTCGGCAACTCGAGCAACGCCGGAGCGCCCGCCAGCGTCTGCCGCCAATAATCGACTTGCCGCTGCAATCGTTCTCCCGCAAGCCACTGCCGTTGCCACGCGGCATAGTCCGGGTACTGAACCGTCAGCGCCGGCAGCGGATCACCCTCGCCGGCTATGAAGGCGCGATACAAGGCGCCGAGCTCGCGCACGAGCACGCCCATCGACCAGCCGTCGGACACGATATGATGCTGGGTCAGCAAAAACAGATATTCCCTCTCCGCGATCCGGATCAGGCGCCCGCGGATCAATGGCCCCTGGCAGAGATCGAAGGGCGCATTTGTCTCTTCACGGCACAGGCGCTCAAGTACCTGCTCCCGCTCCGGTTCGGATCGCACGTCATGTTCGAGCAGCGGCAGGCCATTGCCGGTGGGCAATAGTTCGACGCAAGGCTGTCCGTCGACAACACGAAAAATGCTGCGCAAGGATTCGTGACGCGCAAACAGCCGATCCAGACTGCGACGCCAGGCGGTGACGTCGAGATCACCCGCGAGGCGCAATGCGCCGCGAATGTGATAGTTGGTACTGGTGCCGTCGAGCTGCGCCAGCAGCCAAAGCCGTTGCTGAGCAAAGGACAACGCAAGAGGCCCGTCGCGCGGCACCGCCGGTATCGAGGCAAGTTCGCCCCTGTTGGCACTTCGGCTCCGGTCCCTGGCCAACGACAGGAGTTTTCTCAGCCCTTCTGCATCCAGCTCCCGCAAATCGGGTTTCAATGAATCCGCCATTGTCACAACCCCGATGCGATCAGATCTTGAAGTTCTTCTGCATCGAACTCGCGTTCGATCAGCCTGATCACGATCCGCGCGAACTGGGCGAGTTCCGGATGAACGAACAGATCCGAAATCTGTATCGACACGCCGAGATCCTGCGACACCCGGCTGAGCAGCCGCACCGCGAGCAATGAGTGCCCACCGAGCTCGAAGAAGTGGTCGTTGCGCCCGATCTGGCTGACGCCAAGCAGTTCGGCCCAGATCGTCGCCAGCGCGATCTCGATTTCGTCCTCGGGCGCCGCATAGAAGCGACGTGCCACGTCCTCGTGTGGTGACGGCAACGCCCGCCGATCGATCTTGCCATTCGGGGTCAGCGGCAATTGCTCGAGCACGACGATTGTCGATGGAACCATGTAGTCCGGAAGAACAGCCGATAACGCATCGCGCAGCGCCGGACCGTCGAGCGCCGCCTCGCCGCTCGCATAAGCGATCAACTGACGTCCCGCCCTGGCCTCGCGTGTCACCGCGACGGCGGAGCGCACGCCGCGCTGCTCGAGCAAGCGCGCTTCGATCTCTCCCAATTCGATCCGGAAGCCGCGGATCTTCACCTGATGGTCCGCGCGTCCGACATACTCGATCACACCGTCAGCCCGCCATCGCGCCAGATCGCCGGTCCGGTACAGCCGTGCGCCGTTGCTGCCGAACGGATCCGGAATGAACCGTTCCGCCGTCAGTGCGCTGCGCCTCAAATAGCCCCGCGCCAGCCCCACGCCACCGATGAACAGCTCGCCCGTTACGCCGGTGGGCACCATGTTGAGGTCAGCGTCGAGAATATAGGCGGACCGAAGACCAACGGGCCGTCCGATCGGTGCGTGTTGTCCCGGCGTCAACGCGGCGTCGTCGACAATCCACGCCGTCGGCGCAATCACCGTCTCGGTTGGGCCATAGGCATTGATCAGGCGATCGACTTTGGCTGCCCGGCGAAACGCCTTGATTCCGGCATCCGACCAGGCTTCGCCGCCCACGATGCAGACCCTCAGCGAAAGGTTGCGGCCGCTGTGCCGCAACGCTTCGCTCAACTGGTCGGCGTAGGCCGGAGGCAGAAAGAGCGTTGTGACCGAATTTCTCTCGATTTCGCCGACGAGGTCGTCGATCAGCAGGCCCGGCCTGGAGGGCAGGACGAGCGATCCGCCCGTCATCAACGGCACCAGCCATCGTTCGTGGGCGATATCGAAATTGATCGAAGCCGACTGGAATTCGCGGTCACGCGAGTTCATGCCGTACAGCCGGCCGATCGCTTCGCAATGCATGGCGAGCGGCCCGTGCGAGACCGCCACGCCCTTCGGCGTTCCAGTCGAACCCGACGTGTAGATCACATAGGCCAGGCTGTCCGGGTGGATCTCGACATCGAGGTTACTCGCGTCGTCGCCGACGCGCCACTGCTGCGACTCGTCGAGGCGCAAGGCCTCGATCCCGGTTTCGCGCAGCACCGGCGCGAAACGCTGGAGCAGCGCGCTTTGCGTCAATACCAGCCTCGTCGCACTGTCGCGCAGCGTGTGGGCGAGGCGCTCGGCTGGATAGTCCGGATCGAGCGGAAGATAGGCGCCGCCTGCTTTCAGGACGGCCAGCAGCGCGACCATCATGTCCGGGCTGCGCGCCAGCGCCAGACCGACCAGGCGATCCGGACCAATGCCCCAGCGACGAAGGCGTCGCGCCAGCCGGTTCGCCCGAGCGTTCAGCTCACCATAGCTGACGGACTCATCGCCCCATGTCAATGCAACGGCAGAAGGCGCCTGCGCGGCCCGCGCCTCGATATGCCCGACGACGCCGGCATAAGAAGACGACCTCGGTGCCGCCAAAGCCGCTGCGTCGCTCCAGTCCAGAATTCGCCTTGCTTCGTCATTGTCGAACAATCCGAGATCGCCCAGCGACCGCTCTGAATTGACCGCGATCTGCTCCAGCAATCCGTACAAGCCGTCTCGCAGGCGCAGGATCCCGGCTCCGTCGAAACGAGCCCGGTCGTAATTGAACTCCAGATTGAGCGCATCCGCTCCGGCGAACACAGCGACTGCCAGCGCATAGTTCGTGGGTGTGACGTGTTCCACGCGCCCCAGCCGCGGGCCGCCCTCCCCCGTTCGCCGCAACGCCTCGTCGATCGGGTAGTTTTCGAACACCAGGATACTATCGAACAGGGTCTGCCCGGCATAACCGGCGAGGCGCTGGATCTCGTACAGCGGCGTCCAGCCATGCTCGCGCAAAGCCAGGTTCTGCTCCTGCAATTGGCGCAGCCAATCGCCGACACTGGCTTCCGGAGTTGTCGCATCGACGATCGGCAGCGTGTTGATGAACAGGCCGACCATCTCCTCGGAGCCCGCCAGTTCCGCTGGCCGGCCCGATACGGTCACCCCGAAACAGATTGCACCCTGCCTCGAATGCCGCCGCAACAACTGCGCCCACGCCCCCTGAATGAGCGTGTTGAGCGTCACCCGCTCCCGCTTCGCAAATGCCTTCAGCCGTTCGGTCAACTCCGCGCTCACCGCAAGCGCGATGCTGGCATGACCTGCGGCCTCCGGCGCCGTGTCGTTCGATACCAGCGCATTCGCCAGCAACGTCGGCACGTCCAGCTTTGCCAACGCATCACGCCAGAATGTGGCTGCCGCGGCATGATCGCGGCCCTGCAGCCACGCGATGTAGTCGCGATAATTGCCCTGCACCGCCGGCAGCGCGCTGCCGCTTACGTGCTGCACCACTTCCGCGATCAGCCGCGCCGAGCTCCAGCCATCGATAAAAATGTGATGATGGGTCCAGATCAGCCAGTGACGCTTGTCATCGAGACGGATCAAACGCACCCGCTGCAACGGCGGTCGCGAGACATCAAAGCCATTTTCGCGTTCACGCCGTGATACTTCCGCCAGCGCGGCATCCAGCTCAGCGCGTTCGCCGCTGTGTTCCAGCGCCGCCGCCCGATCGCGCCAATCCTCTTCGACGAATGGCACCGCCACATGACGGTACACCACCTGCTGCGCCGAGCCCGGCAGGTGCTGCCAAACAAAGCCGGTCCGCAACGCCGCATGCCGGTCGCTCACCGCCTGCCACGCAGCTCTGAGCTTGCCGGCATCGAAGCCAAACACTTCGAGACCGACCTGGTTTACATAGACATCGTCAACACCATCGCGGAGCGCGTGGAACAGCATGCCCTGCTGCATTGGTGAAAGCGGATAGATGTCTTCGATACCGCGCAGATCCAGAGCAGTCCCCAGCCGGTCGAGACCGGCCTGGCCGAGGCCGGACAACGCAACGTCGGACGGTGTGAGGCCGGACGCGCCACTGCAGCAATGCACCACCAGTTCGCGCAGAGCGGTCTCATACAGTCGCGCCAGCCGTTCGATCGTTTCCCGCCGATAGCGCTTGCGCCCGTATCCGAAGGACAGCCGCAGACGTCCCTCACGCACCTGACCGGTGATGTTCAGCCAGCCCCGGAGGCGAGCGGCACCATTCCGTGACGGGCCTGAACTCTCCGGGGCGAAGTCAAAGAGCGAGGAAGCACCCACGCTGCCATCGAACCGGCCGAGATAGTTGAAGACGATCTGCGGCTCTGCCAACTGCGCCAGAGCGTTGCGTTGCTGTTCGGAGCCGAGATAGCGCAACACGCCATAGCCAAGTCCGCGGGTCGGGACGGCGCGGAGCTTTTCCTTAACCGCTTTGATCAGGGACGCGTCGTCGCTTGATCCGCCATTGAGCCGCACCGGGAAAGCCGTCGTAAACCAGCCCACCGTGCGGGAAATATCCGCCCCGGGGAAAATGTCCTCGCGGCCGTGGCCCTCGAGCTCGATCGAGAGATCGTCGAGCTGGCACCAGCGCGAGACGGCGCGCGCAAGGCTCGCCAGCATCAGATCGTTGACTTGCGTCCGATAGGCGGATGGCGCTTCCTGCAGCAGTTTCGACGTCAATTCGCCATCGAAGATCAGGGACACCTCGTCGCCGTCACCGACAAGATCGGAGCCACCATGATCGTCATCGCAAGGCAGGCCTGGTCCCGCCCCGCACGTGAGCCAGAACGGCAATTCGTCTGCGAGCTCCTGCGTTCTCGCATAGGAATGCAACCGCTCTCCCCACGACGCATAGGATTCGCTCTTCGGCGGCAGCGTCACGATAGCGACGCTCTGCTTGAATTGACCGTAGGCCGAGGACAGGTCTTCCAACAGGACCCGCCACGACACACCGTCAACAACCAGATGATGGGTCGCGATCAGGAGCCGCTGGCTGCCATCCGCCAGATCCATTGCCACCGCACGCAGCAACGGACCCGACGGCAGCGACAGGCTTTCCTGTGCAGCAGAAGCGATCGCCGTGACCTGGGCCGCGTCGCTCACGTCAGCGCGAACCCAAAGCAATTCCGATGGCGCCGGCGCTGCGCCATATTCCGCCCGCCACGTGCAGTCCACCTGTTCGAACCGCAAGCGCAACGCATCGTGATGATCCACGATCGCCGCGAGCGCGCGTCGCAGCACCTCCCAGTCCAGCCGCGACTGAGGAACCAGCAGCACGGCCTGGTTCCAGTGATTCCGGTTGCCGGCGTCGTCATCGAAAAAGCGGGTCTGGATCGGCAGCAGGCGATGCATGCCGGCTACCCGATCACTCTCGACGAATATCTCCGCCTTCGATTTCTCTTTCCTTGCGGCGGGCACGGCCGTGATGGCCGCGACGGTTGCCAGGCGCGCCACGGTTTGCTGTCCGAACACCTGTTTCGGCGTCAGACGAATGCCGCGCTTGCGCAACCGCGCGATGATCTGCAGGCTGAGAATTGAATCGCCGCCGAGTTCAAAGAAATTGTCGTTGTGGCCGATCTGTTCCCGACCGAGTACCTCGCGCCAGACCGCGGCGATCGCCTCCTCGGTCTCTCCCTCAGGCGCCGCGTAGTTCGCGACAGCCGTGTCTTGATCCGGCTGGGGCAGCGCCTTGCGATCCACCTTGCCGTTTGGCGTAAGTGGCAAGCGCTCCAGCAAAATGACACGCGACGGCACCATATATTCCGGCACGACGGCAGCCAGTTGCTGCCTGATCACGTCCGCCTTCGGCGTCAAGCCGGACAATGGCACGCAATAGGCAACGAGTTCCTGGCGTTCGGCGCCGGCTCCGATGGCGCGGGCCATGACCACCGCATCATCGATCTCGTGCAATGCCTTGATCGCGCGCGCCACCTCGCCAAGCTCGATGCGATAGCCACGCAACTTGATCTGATCGTCCCCGCGGCCGAGAAACACCAGCCGGCCCGACTGATCGCCGCGCACAAGATCCCCGGTCCTGTAGAGCCGCTCTCCGGCCGGCCCAAACGGACTGGGGACAAAGCGTTCGGCGGTCAGGCCAGGCTGGCCACGATAGCCCCGCGCCAGCCCGGCGCCTCCGATATAGAGTTCTCCGGCGACGCCGATTGGCACCTCGGTCAGCGCGTCGTCCAGCACATGGGCGCGCAGATTGGCGAGCGGCAAGCCAATGGGAACTGAACCTGCCTCGCGTGCGAGTTCGCATTCATGGGTAACCGCACCGACCGTCGTTTCCGTCGGTCCATAGTGGTTCAGAATCCGGCATTGCGGCCGTAATTGATGGATTTCGTTCAACAGCGCCACGTCGCAGGCCTCGCCGCCAAGGATAAGGACATCGCGGGGCAGGAGATCGGCCGAGCGGGACGCCTGCAGCAGCCCTCGCAAATGGCTGGGTACGATCTTGAGAATACCGACTTCGCCGTCCCGCATCGCGTGCGCGAAGGAATCCGCATCGAATACCGCTTCCGGCGGAAGCAGATGCAACGTCACTCCAGACGCAAGTGCACTGAACAGCACGGTGTGACCCAGATCGGCCGCAACGGTCGAAACCATCGCCATGCTTGTCATTGGCGACGGATGCACGCGCTGCAGCAGGCCCTGGACATAATTGGCCAGCGCGCCGTGCGAGACGGCGACACCCTTTGGCGTCCCGGTCGATCCCGACGTATAGATCACGTAGGCGGTCTGCGCCGGATGGATCACGCTGTCCGGAACCGCGCTCCACAATTCCTCGGAGGTAGCTTCGGCGTCCGCATCGAACACAAGGCAATCGAGCGTAAGCGCCTCGGCCAGCTTCTCACGGGCCGCCACCACGATTTCGATGCCCCCGTCCGTCAGGATGCCCCGCACCCGCTCCAGCGGCCATTTCGGATCGAGCGGCACATAGGCTCCGCCGGCCTTGAGCACGCCAAGCACCGCCGCAACGAAAGCCGGCGAGCGCTCGATCCAGAGTCCAACCGGCGTTTCCCGTGTCACGCCCTTGGCGGCGAGCATGCGCGCGATACTGTCCGACTTCCGCTCGAGGTCCGCGTAAGTCAATGTCTCGCTGCCGCATTGAATGGCAACCGCTGCCTGGCGATCGGCCGTCGATGCGCGATGAAGGCTGACCACATCGGTGAATCGAAACGCAGCTGTCTGGCTTGGCAAGACCTGCCGGTTCGCCTCGTCGATAACGAAGTTCGATACAAGGCGTTCTGCGTCTTCCGCGATCTGGCGGAGCAACGAGCCGAACTGTGTCGCCAGTCGCGAGATTGTTGCCCAGTCGAAAAGATCGGTGGCGTAGTTGAAGGTCGCCCTCATGTCGTCGGCGCCGTCAACGATGTCGAGCGCGAGATCGAAATGAGAACCCGCGAGGTCCAGGATGCGGGTCTCGGCAGCAAGTCCATCGACGCCATCAAATCCGCCGGGCGCCATCATGTAATTGAACTTCGCCTGGAACAGCGGGTTGTGACCGCCGCTGCGTTCGGGCCGCAGACCGTCGACAAGCATTTCGAACGGAAGATCCTGATGGGACAGCGCCTCGATCACCGCTTCCTTGACCTGCTGGAGCAGGTCCGGGAAAGTCGCGCCGTCAACGATCTCCGCACGCAGCACCAGCGTATTGACGAAGCATCCAATCAGGCGTTCGAGCTGCGCGTGACGGCGTCCGGCCACCGGAACACCGACACGCAGATCGTTCTGACCCGCATAACGATACAGAAGCGCCTGATAGGCACCGAGCAGCAGCATGAAGACGCTCGCGCGGTGTTGGCCGGCGATCTCCCTGAGCCGGGCGGCCAGCGCGCCGTCGATCGTAAGGCGAATCGTATCCCCGCCATGACTTTGCGCCGCCGACCGCGGCCGATCATGCGGCAGAGCCAGCACCGGGTGCGTGTCGCCCAGCTTCGTACGCCAGTAGGCGAGTTGCCGGTCTCCCTCACCTCCCGCGAGCCAGTTTCGTTGCCAGGCGGCATAATCCGCATACTGAATCATCGGTACCGGCGGCCGACCGAAATCCTCCCGGATGAAGCTGCGATAGAGCCCGGCCAGCTCTTCGAGCATCACATTGAGTGACCACCCATCGACGACGATGTGATGGGCAAGCAGCAGCAGTTCGTGTTCCTCGTCCCCGCGCTGAAGCAGGGTCGCCCGCAACAGAGGACCGTTGACGAGATCGAACGGTTTGCCGAGTTCGGACCGCGTGAACTCCGCGGCATGTTCGGCGCGATCGCGCGCGGGATATCCGCGGAGGTCTTCGTACCGAATACCGACGCTCATGGCATCGTGAATGACCTGCTCTCCGCGACCTTCTTTCGCGACAAACGTGGTGCGCAGCACCTCGTGGCGCTGAACGATTTCCGCAACCGCCCGCGACAAGACCGCATGATCGAGCTTTCCTTTCAGCCGGATCGTGCTCGCAACCGTGTACGCCGTCCCGCCGGGGTCCATATTCCAGAGAAACCACAGCCGTTCCTGCTCATGGGACAAGGTTACTCGATCGGCCGGCGCGGCCCGCTGGATCGGCGGGAGAGTCCGTCCCGCTCCTTCATGCACCAGGATATCGACCCGGCCTGCGAGGGCTGCGAGCGTCGGCGTGTCGAAGAAGCTGCGCAGCTCCTGTTCGACACCGAAACGTTCGCGGATCGCGGCGGCGATTTGCCCGGCCGTGATCGAATTTCCGCCCAATACGAAAAAATCATCCTCTCGATGAACGGCCTGCACGCCGAGCGCATCGCGCCAGATCGACGCCAGGGCGCGTTCGGTATCGCTTGCGGGTGCCGTCAGCGGGACGCCATCGCGGCTGCGCCCTCTTTCGAAGACCATGAAACTGTCCAGCGTGTTGTCGGCCCAACGCGCGCGGCACGCCGAGCGCTGCAGCTTCCCGCTGGTCGTCAGCGGCATTCCCTGCGGATTCAACAGAATGATGACAGCCGGATATTCCTGCGCCTGCCGAAGCACGGCCTCGCCGATTGCGTGGGCGAGTGCTTCCGGATCTCTACGCTTGAGAACGGTACGGCTGAACTCGGCTGCGACGCCGATACTCTCCCGTCCATCGATCTCGACAGCAAAAGCGGCCACGCGCCCGCTGCGGACAGAGTTGACATCGGCTTCGACTGCCTGCTCGACATCCGTCGGATAGACGTTCTGCCCGCGAACGATCAGCAAATCCTTGAGCCGGCCGGTCACGACCAGCGTACCATCCTGAATAAAGCCGAGATCTCCGGTACGGAGCCAACGTACGCCGTCGCGCTCGACGAATGCCTTGTCGGTAGCTTCCGGGTTATTCCAATATCCAAGCGCAACGCTGGGACCGGCAACCCAGATTTCGCCGACCTCGTCAGCCTCTGCCGCGGCCGAACCGCCGGTGCGCACTATGCGCGTGGCATGATCGGCAACCGTTTGACCGCAGGCCACCAGGTCGGTGCCTTCGTCGGCGCTTGCAGCACGACCCGCGGCAAGCGCCGCCGTATCAAGGGTATAGCTGACGGTTTCGGTCGATGGGTTACCTGCCGTCACCAGCAGCGTCGCTTCAGCCAGGCCATAGCAGGCGGTCAACGCGAGGTGACTGAAACCGGCACGCTCAAACCGCTCGCCGAATCTCTGAAGCGTGGTTTTGCGAACAAACTCCGAGCCAGAGAATGCGAATCTCCAGCGGCTAAGATCAAGCCGACCGATCGTTTCATCGGAAACGCGGTCGGCGCACAACGCGTAGGCGAAATCAGGCCCACCGCTCAACGTGCCGCCGTGACGATCGATGGCCTCAAGCCAGCGTCGCGGCCGCTCGAGAAAATTGCGCGGCGACATCAGAACGGCGGTAAAGCCCGTGAATAGTGGATTCAGCAGTCCACCGATCAATCCCATATCGTGATAAAGCGGCAGCCAGCTGACGAAGACATCATCGAGCGTTCCTTCGACAGCCGCCTGGATAGCACGTTCATTGGCGGTCAAATTGCCGTGGGAGACACAAACTCCCTTTGGTTGGGACGTTGATCCGGACGTGTACTGCAAGAAGGCGACAGCATCCGCCGCGGGCCTCGTCTCTCGCCACTCCGCAGCGAGTTCGGGCGGGATCGCATCCACTGCAATAATCTGGACGTCGGCCTGTTCGGGAAGCGCTCCTTCTACAATGGCGCACAGAGCGGCTTCCGTCAGAATGAAACGAGGCGTCGCGTCGCGCAAAATTCCGTTGAGACGCCCTGCGTAACGATCGGCGCTACCCTCCGGTGGATACGCCGGAACAGCGATTACTTCCGAATACAGACACGCATAGAATGCCACGGCATAGTCAAGTCCGCTTGGCAGAAGAATCACCGCCCGCTCGCCCGCGCCGCCCAATTGCTGCAACTGGGCTGCAACGGACCGAATCCGGGCGTCGAGCGCGGCAAACGTCAGCTCATCAGCAACATTATCTCCTTCGAGGAAGCGCAACGCCACCCGATCCGGACGCAACATGGCATGATCGCGCAGCCGTTCGACGAGATTGTCCTTGTGCATTCGCTTGAGAATCCAGTTTCGGATGCGATCGAAATCCCGCCGCGGGTCGATCAGCTCTGCCGATGAGCCTCGGCCATGGCGACGATCACCTTGCGCGCCCCCTTGAACGGTGCGCGCGCGTGAGCAGTGAGCATGTTGTCGAGCATGACGACATCGCCGGCCTGCCAGGGAAAGCTGATCTTGTGCGTCTTCAACACGTTGCGCACGGTGGACAGCGTTGCGTCGTCGATCGGTGACCCGTCGCCGTAGAACACGTTGCGCGGCAGGTCGACCTCGTCGCCGACGACGTCGAGCAAGCTCTCACGCACCTCCGGCTCAAGATTTGAGACGTGAAACAAATGGGCCTGATTGAACCAGACCCAGTCCCCCGTTACCGGGTGACGCGCCGTGCCCTGGCAAATCTGGCGCGTGCGAAGCTCACCGTCGTCCTTCCATTCGCAGTCGATGTCATGCCGGGCGCAATAGGCCTCGACCTCCGACCTGGAATCGGTGCCGAACACCTGCTGCCAGTCGACATCGAGGCCGTTGCCGTAGTTACGCACATACATCACGCCCTTCTCGGCAAAACGCTCCCGAATGGCCAGCGGCATATCGCGATGGATTGCGCGGCTGTCGGCTATCGGCGTCTCGCCGCCCTCCTGCGCCGGCTGCATACAATAGAACCAGATCTTCATCGGCCAATCGCGGGTATAGGCCTGCTCGTTATGCAGCGGAATATGCTGGTGCGGCGGGTATTCGGTGGACGTGTAAACACCCGAAGTGACCTGCGAGCGCGGCGTCGATCCGAACTCGTAGCTGAGCAGTGGATGACCGAAATCAGCCGCGAAAGCCCGAAACGCGTCGGGGCCATCGAGAGAGAAGTCGCGAAACACGATGCCGCCGCAATCGGTCAAGTGCCGATCGATGGTGTCGCGCAGCATCGGAAGCGCTGCGCCGAGCGGCCGACCGGCTTTATCGGCCTTGAGCAACAACGGAAGGCTCTTGCCCTCAACGAGTGGCAGGACGGAGAATGCGCTCATGATCCTTGCTCCAATGCGAACCAATCGATCGTCCCGATTGCCGGGCCAAGGCCGATCCGATCAGGTCGAGCAGCTCGGCTTGTTGTGTGTGAATGAAGAAGTGATGTCCCGGCAGCACGTCGAGCGTAAACCCCGCCGAGGTCTCCCGCCGCCAGGCATGCAGCGATTCGCGGCTGGTCTCGTCGTCAACGCCGCCGAAGACGTGCACGGGACACGGCAACGGATACCGCGGCCGATAGGTATAGGCGCCGCACATCAGGAAATCGGCGCGGAGCACCGGCAATGCCGACCGCATGAGCTCGGCATTCGACAGTGCTTCGTCCGGCGTGCCTTGCAGGTTGCGCAGTTCCTCCAGCAATGCGTCGTCGCTCAACGGCAGGCGCCATATGCTGCCATCGCGAACAGACGGCGCCTCGGCGCCTGACGCAAAGAGAACGGCTGGCGCGGGCGCGCCGCGATCGAGCAGACTGTGCGTGAGTTCGAACGCAATCAGCGCACCGAGGCTGTGTCCAAACAGCGCATACGGACCATCAAGCCGAGTATGAATCTCCGCGGCGAGCTGCGATGCGAGCGCTCGGGGATCGGTCGCCAATGGCTCGTCCATGCGCGCGCCGCGTCCCGGCCACTCGACCGGCCGGACATCGATCCATGTGGGCAGCAGCCTGCGCCATCGCGCATAGAACATGGCGCTGCCGCCGGAGTAAGGCAGACAAAAGAGCCGCATCGGAAGACAGGACTCCGTTTATCAAGCCGATTTTTGCGGAGGCGCCGTTTCGTCCATGAATTTGCGAAGCGTCAACGGACGCATGTCGGTCCACACCTGCTCGATGTGATCCAGGCATTCTTTCTTGGTGCCGGTCTTGCCGACCGCCTTCCAGCCGTCTGGAATGTCCTTGAACGTCGGCCAGATGGAATATTGCTCTTCGTGATTGATAACGACGGTGAAGGTGACGTCGTCTCTGTCGAACACCATCATGGCTCGGCCCCTTTCAGAAAACGAAAGCAATGGCGTTTGACTAGGTCAGAAGCAAATGATGGTCAAAGCAATATCGGCGACGAAGTTTTTAATAGCTCCAAGGTGGCGATAGCGCGACACGATGCAACCTCCGCGCTTGCGGGAAAACGCGCATGACAAGTCACTGATTCGAAAAACGATACGCAGTTTCTTGCAATTCTAATTTGTGAGATCGGAACAATTTTCGATTTTCGAAATCGCACAGTCTACGTCCGGATTATTTTCATCACATTGACATCAGTTTCGATGTGCGCGCATGCGACAAGCATTGGAAACAAAAATGCCGCCGCAGGACAGGATCTGTGGCGGCACAATTGTCTGAAGGAGTGCAGCGGCGGCGCTCAGAAATTGAACGTCGTAGACAAGAGATAGGTGCGCGGGGCAGCAAGCGTGATTACGCCGCTATAGGCCGAGGCCCAGTAAGCTTCGTTGAAGACGTTCTCGATGTTGGCGCGGATCACGATCGGCTTTCCGTTCCAAGGCGACGTAAAGGTGTATCGCGCTCCGATATCGACCCTCGTCCATTCCGGAAGCGTGAGGGTGTTGGTTACGTTGACATACTGCGAACTGGTATAAATGACCCTTCCCGTGAGCGTCAGGTCACGCATGAACGGCGTATCCCACTCCGCACCGATATTGGCGGTGACAGCGGGAACGCCAACCGCAGTCCTGCCGTCTGTCGCTCCGTTATTGGCCGTCCTGACCTGCTTGCCATCGATCAAGGCCAGGCCACCGAGCAACCGGATCGCGGGTGTGATCTCGCCGAATACGTTGAGTTCGACGCCACGATTGCGCTGCTCGCCATTGAGAAGTTGGACGCTACCAACCGCAATGATGCTTGGTTGCGTAATATCGAACACGCTCATGGTCGTCGTCAGACGACCCGTATCGATTTTCACGCCCGCTTCAGCCTGTTTGGTCTGGCCGGGAGGGAACACGGTCCCGATATTGGTGAACCCGGCACCCACGACATGCGGTGTCTGGAGTCCTTCGATATAGTTTGCGTACAGCGAGATGTTCTCGACCGGCTTCAACACGAGAGCATAAGCCGGGGTCCATACGGACATATCTGTCTCCGGCCTGCTCAGACCGGGCGTGAGATAATTCGTCACCTCGCTGCCAGCCGTCTGACGACGAACTCCGACCGTCAGCTGAATACGCTTGTTGAGCAGCGACATGGTGTCGGAAACGCCGACGCTTGTGATATTCACGTTGGTTAGCTGATTGGCGGACAATGTCGTGAAATTGGGCTTGGGAATATTGGTCGGATCGGTGTAGAGGTTCCAGAAAATTATGTCGGCTAGAGGACTAGCCGACCGCGTCCAGATCTTCTGGTTATAGGTTCGGTCGTTGATGGAGTAGTTGATGTTGAACGCGTGATTGACGGGACCCGTGTCCACGTTTGCACGAATGCCAGTCTCACCCGCGAGCGTCTCGAACGTCTCCTTGCCGGCGAACGGCCGCGACCACAGACCTCCCAACTGGAATGCCCCCGGAGGGGACGTTAACGCGCCCGGCGCGACATTGGAGATGTTGGGCGAAGGATAGGCATAGTTGATATTGCTGTCGTGATAACCAAACGACGCATAGGCGGTTATCCAGTCGTTGACATCCACCTCGCCTTTTACGGTCGAGAAGAAGTCCGTCGGTGCGTAATAGGCCCAAGGAACCTGGAAATTGTGTCCGGCTTTCGGTGGAGGAGGAATAAGCGTTGTTGTTGCGGGAATGTTAAAGAAACGCATGGGCGGATTCAGATTGTCCGCCTGGTAGCCGAGATCGACCGCCAAGCGCGCGTTCTCGCCCCGATAATCAAGGCCGAGAACAACGTTGCCGAATTCGTCGGTCTGACGGTTCCATGGCGTGTTGCCGTTGGAGTAGGTGCTGTTCAGCCGAACGCCCCACTCCTTGTGCTCGCCATAACGCCGGCTGACGTCGATATTCCCACCGAACTGCGATTTGGAAACGTAAGTGCTCGTCAGCCGTGTAATGTCGATGTCGGGAGCATGCTTGGTGATGAGGTTGACGCTGCCGCCGACGGCACCGCCGCTCGCAACACCGGTACCGCCAGTAGTCATGCCGTTGAGCACAGCGCTCGGGCCCTTCAGGACTTCGACACGCTCGATAAAATTCGCCCCGATGGAATAGTACGGCGCGATTCCATATAGGCCGTTCAGCCCATAATCGCCACTGTCGAGATAAAAACCCCGAACAAACAGACTGTCGGCGCCGCCGCCCGCTGCCTGAATGACCCTCACCGAGGGATCATTCATCAGCACGTCGCGGATCGTGCGCGCCTGTTGATTCGCGATCAATTCCGCCGTGTAGCTCGTCTGGTTAAACGGCGTATCCATCACACTGCGGTTGCCGAGAAGGCCAAGACTACCGCCCGTCGCCACCTGTCCGCCGGCGTAGGCAGGCGGCACCGTGCCGACCGTGCCGGTCGAAGGCACTACATATGGAACGGGCTCGACCCTGCGAGGAGCCGGCGCGGCGACACGGCGCTGCACGCGTGACGTGGACGTTTGCGATCTTTGTACCGCTGGCCGCGCTCGCTGCTGGCTTGGAGCATCGACCGTGACGGGCGGCAAGTTCTGCGCGAACGCTTTCTGACTGCTCGCAAAGTCCAGAGAGAGAGCAAGGTAGCTCACCGCTCCCAGCGAAACAGCGCGCACAACATTTCTGGCCGCGACTTGATACGTCATACTTCCACCCCAAAGCCCACAAGCAGGTCACGGGGCTCGTTCTAACTTCGCAAGTGGAAACAGCGAGTAGAAGCCATCTAAGGTAACGGTGCGCGCGCACAACAGATTGCTTCAGTGGCGATGAAGCAACACCGCGCTTTCTAATCGTTCTAAATTAACGCGCTGAAATTTTTAAGCGTTCTAAATTTGCAAATCACACGCGAAGTCGAATGAAGCGATCGACCGAATCGCGACGCGTTTTTCCTGCGAGCTCGCAACATCAGGAATCGATACGCGGCTCTCGAAACGTCGCTCAATGGCGGGACGTTCGTTATCGAACGGTCAGCCTGATGCCTCACTGCACGCCATCTCAACCCAACAGATTGCGCAACGCGCGGGTGAAGACTCGCGAGCCGACTTCGATCAATTCGTCCGGAAAATCATAGTCCGGCTCATGCAGGCCGGGGTGCTGAACGCCCGCCCCGAGGAAAAACATCGCGGCTTTTGACCGGTAGTTGAACCGTCCAAAATCCTCCGATCCCCGCAGCGGAAGTCCCTGCCCGGAATAGTGCACGCTTTCTGCATCCAGCGCGTTCCTGAGATGGGCGACAGCCTCCGCGTCATTCATGCAATGATTGAACACGTCGCGATAAGTGATCTCCGCCCTCAGGCCTTCGCTTTCCGCTACGCTTTGGACCAGGCTTTCGGCCTGCGTGCGAAGGGCGTCCATCTTCGAATCAGTCAGCGTCCTGAGCGTCACCCAGACTTCGGCATGGCCGGGTGAGATGCCAAACGCGGGTTCTCCCAATCTCGCATGGGTGACCGTGACCATCGAGAACCCTTCGTCGAGCACTCCGCCCCGTCCAAGCGCGTTGATCTCGCCCAACAGTCTGGCGATTGCTGCTTGCGGCGAAACACCGAGTTCGGGGCTGGATGCATGTGCGGTTCGTCCGGACAATACGATCTGCATGCCGCGTGACGCGCAATTGACCAAACCCTCGGCGACCGCGACCTGCCCAAGGGGAAGTCCCGGCAAATTGTGCAGCGAGAAAACAAAATCGGGCCGCACCTGCTCAAATCTCTTGTCGGCGAGCACGGCAGCCGCGCCGGATCCGTCCTCCTCGGCCGGCTGGAATAGCAGCACAGCCCGGCCGCGACACGGACGCTGTCGGCTCAAGCCACGCGCCACCGCGGCCAAAATAGTCATGTGACCGTCGTGACCGCAAAGATGCGCTTTTCCGGGTACCAACGACCGATACGGCAGTTCCGAGATTTCCTGAATCGGCAATCCGTCCAACTCGGCCCGAAGCATGATCGTCGGACCGGAATTCTCGCCTTGATAGATTCCGAGAACGCCATGCCCACCCAGTCCCGTGATAACCTGATCGGCACCTGTGGCTCGGAGAACCGCTTGCACTGCCTGCGCAGTCTTCTCTTCGTGTCCGGATAATTCGGGTCGGCTGTGGAGTTCCTGTCGCCACACGGCAAGCTCAGACAGTTCGTGCTCAGCCAAAAACGTGCTCTTGCTCATAACGCTCAGTTCAGTAGGCCCGGAATTTGGGCATTGCTGATGACATCACCTGCCAACAGGAACGTGTCGTAAGGCGGGAACCTGATCATTATCACCACTCGCGTCGCAAGTAGAACGATCGCTTCGGGTACCGTCGATTTTGAATCAATCAAAATTTGGCATCGAACCGAGCTTAGAACAGTTTGAAAGAACCATCGGAAGCGATTCAAACGGCTCGCCGAGCTCGCTCGAAAACCCAGTCATCGGAGCAACAAGCCGAACGACCCCTCATCATTAGAAACGTTCCAAGTCTTTCCTTTAACGCACACACACGTACGAGTTGTGATGATTTGACGCAGTCGCGCTTTTTTGCGACCAGACCTAGAAGCAATCCAATTCAGCCCTGCCCACGGTGTCGAAGGTAAGTCTGTCTCATGGTCCAGATAAAGAGCGCAGCCGCCAAACCTGAATCAGTTTTACCGGATCGGATCATTCAGTTGACGGAAAATGCGCCGTACGCACCATTGGTTGTACGGTGCGTCGCCGACCGTGCTGCGTTCTTGCCGGAAATACTATCGTTGCACACAAAGCAGGAGCTTTCGGAAATACCCGGGCTTGGAAAGGCATCGATCGCAACGATCGAGGCCTGGCTGGCTCAGCATGGGCGCAGGTTGCGAATGCCAGGCGAAAGCCTCGATACCGTCATTTGCCATTTTGGCGCCCGACGCAAGTACGGCGGCGAGCACAAGCTGGGAGCCCGCCTTCAATCCGACGGCGTCGATGTCAGCGATCACCGACCGTGAACATGACAGGATTTCCGAAGCAGACGGCAGGATCAACGTAGACGGCTGCGTCGAACCCAACCGCCATGCACGAGGTTGGCAGGGATCGCGCACATCATTGCTCATGCACGTCCGGCCGCCTGCATGGCGCGCAAGTCAGCAGACGGGATAACTTGTGTTGTCGCTGCCAGCGCGGCCTGCAGTGCCTCGACATCCGCGCGCAGATCCGGCTTCCAGCCGCAGGGACAACCGCCCTCACAACGATGCTGATCGGCGACTTCCCTGTAGACGGTTCCGAGAGCCGACGCGGCGAGACTCATCACCGTCATGGGCGACAGCTGGGTAGTGCGAAGGACATCGCAGAAGGCTGTCATGATGGACCGATGCATCTCCGCGCCGGCAGATTCGCTATCAGTAACTGGTTGCATGACTGCTAGTGTCCCCTTACTCGTTTGCGCCAGCGCCAAGGGATCGATACGCCCTGATGTGACGGCCATCAAGCCATCGTCTGCGTTCAATAGTTTGAATGGCTCGAAACTGGGAAACAACCAGCCCGACTGCGTGACGCTTACTTCGGTTTGGCCGGCGCGGGTCCAGTCAGAACGATGTTTGGATCTCCCGGTGCCCACGCCATCTTCTAATCAATTGATAGAATCAAACACTCGCTCCTCTGAGAGGGCCCGGATCAGGCCAAATGGCAGGCGACGAGATGCTCGCCTGACCGCAGCGGAGCCGAAGCGACCATCCGACGGCACCTGGAAAGGTCGCGCGGCGTATGGGGTGACAGGCACAACACAGCGCAGGCGGCAAGAGCGAGCGTTCTCGACGAATCCTCCTGATCAGGAAGGCCTTCTCGCTCCCGAACCCATAAGCCCCCTTCTGCGAGGCGGACCGGTTCTCGCGGCATTCCGATCGATTGCAGCCCCTCCGCCGGTTGTCCCCTCCCCGGCACGTTTTCCCCCATCGGCTGATGACTACCAATGTTGAACACTCTCCAACAACGAGGACTGCCATGAGACTGAAAGACAAGATCGCGATCGTGACAGGCGGCGGCTCCGGCTTCGGCGAAGGCACCGTCCGCAAATTCGTCGCCGAAGGCGCCCGCGTCGTCGTGGCCGATCGCGATCAGGCCGCGGCAGAGCGAGTGGCCGGCTTGTTCGGCGATAAAGCCATCGCAGCAGTTGCGGATATCGCCACCGAATCCGGCTTCGCGTCAGTGGTGCAGAAAGCCCATCGGGATTTCGGAGGGCTCGACATCCTCGTCAACAATGCCGGCGTCGGTCACACGCCGCAATCGATCGAAACGGTGACAGACGAAATGTTCGACAGGATCGCCAACGTCAACATGAAGTCCATCTATTACGGCGCCAAGGCCATCGTGCCGCACTTCAAGCAGCAGAAATATGGAGTCGTGCTCAATGTCGCATCCACCGGCGGCGTCAGTCCGCGACCGAACCTGAGCTGGTACAATGCCTCGAAAGGCTGGGTCATCACGGCTACGCGCGCCATGGCCGTGGAGCTTGCGCCGTTCGGTATCCGGGTCAACGCCATCAATCCCGTCGCCGGCGAAACGCCGCTCCTGAAGACCTTCATGGGACAGGACACGCCCGAGATCCGCGCAAAATTCCTGTCGACGATTCCAATCGGCCGCTTCTCCACACCTGAAGACATGGGCAACGCCGCTGCTTTCCCGTGTTCCGACGAGGCAAGCATGATCACGGGCATCGCCATGGAAGTCGACGGTGGCCGCTGCATCTGACGCGATCACGTGGCGAATACCGGCGGCGGAGTCACCGCCGGCATTCGCAGCCGTCAACCATCAGCCGTGATAGATCGAAATCGTCTTGGTCGTTGCAAAGCCGTAGAGGGCTTCAAAGCCCTTCTCGCGGCCGTGGCCCGAACGCTTGACGCCGCCGAACGGCAGCTCGATTCCGCCGCCGGCGCCGTAATTGTTGATGAAGACCTGTCCCGACTGAATGGCGCGCGCCAGGCGGAATTGCCGCCCGCCGTCGTTGGTCCAGATTCCACAGACAAGGCCAAACGGCGTACCGTTCGCCAGATCGATCGCCTGCTGCTCGCCATCGAAGGGCATGATGACCTGGACCGGCCCGAATATCTCTTCCTGCACGAGGCGGTGGTTGGGCGAAACGTCGCGGATCAGCGTCGGCGTGACATAGGCGCCGCCGGCAGGCGCTTCGGGCACGATCGTGCCCTGCGCGGCGAGACGCGCGCCGTCACGCTCGGCCAGGCCGATATACCCTTCGACGATTTCCTTCTGCCGGCGGGAGACCATCGGGCCGACATCCAGGTCGGACAGCGCCGGCCCGACCTTCAGCTTTCGGTAGGCATCGGCCATGCGTGCTGCGACCTCTTCATAGATCGAGCGCTCGACCAGGATGCGCGACGAAGCGGAGCAGGTCTGGCCGGCGTTCTGAATGCCCGCCATCACCAGGAACGGCAGGGCCCGATCGAGATCGGCATCGGCAAAGACCAGTTGGGGCGATTTACCGCCAAGCTCCAGCGTGACCGGCACCGCATTCCGTGCGGCTGCCGCCTGGACCAGCGCGCCAGTCGTCACCGAACCCGTGAAGGAAATGTGATTGATGCCGGGATGGCCGGACAATGCCGCGCCAGCCTCCTCGCCGGTCCCGGTGACAAGGTTGAGCGCGCCGTGCGGCAATCCCGCCTCCTCCGCAATGCGGGCAAACTCAATCACCGTGAGGCAGGCTTCCTCTGCCGGTTTCACGACGGCGGCGTTGCCCATGGCAAGGGCCGCACCGAGGCTGCGTCCGATGATCTGCATCGGATAGTTCCAGGGAATGATATGGGCGGTCACACCGTGAGGCTCATAAAGCGTGATTGCCGTGAATCCCGACCGGTAAGGGATGGTGTCACCGTGAACCTTGTCGGCCGCAGCACCGTAGAATTCGAAGTAGCGCGCCAGCGCCTCGACGTCGGCCCGCGCCTGCTTGAGTGGCTTGCCGACGTCCCGTGCTTCGAGCTCCGCCAGCAAATTGATATTCTTCAGGACGCCCTCGCCGATCCGATGCAGGATGCGACCACGGTCGGTCGCCGACATGCGTCCCCAATCGCCGGCCAGCGCCGCCCGAGCTGCCTGCACCGCGCGATCGACGTCCTCGCTGCCGCTGCGGGCAATGTCGGCAAGATGCGAGCCGTCAGACGGATCCAGGATCTCGAGGCGACGTCCATCGGCGGCATCGATCCAGCGGCCGGCGATGTAGTTGCGGTAAACCCGTTCAGATTTCGACAAGATGCGCTCCAGAGTTTGATCCTGCTGCAAGTCGTGCAGGACGTTTCCGCCAAGTTCGCTGCCACCAAATTCGTTTTCGTTTCCATCAGAAATGCAAGCCGCGTCCCAATGCGCCAGGCGCAGCCTCGTGGATCGCTTCGCTCCGCGTCGGATGGGCGCCGATGGTGCCGGCGATGTCCTCGAGCACCGCCCCCATTTCAATGGCAAGTGCCAGCGACGACGTCAATTCCGAAACTCCCGCCCCCCGCCTGCGCGCCCGCACGAGGTAGTCGTTGGCCCGCGCGACGATCCGCACGAAACCCCCATCATTCATCTGCGTCAGAGCTCGACCATTGGCGGCGAAGGGAAATGTCGCGACCTAGCGCGGCAGCGGCTCGGGAACGTGCAAGGTGAGAGGCAGCACGTTCATGGCGCCGCGCCTTCAGTCTTGCCCGGCGATCGTCCAACGATCTCGACCGAGCGGAGAGTGGGATGCCGTGCAAAGCGGGAGCGGAGAACCGCAGGATCGCGGTCCGGGCTTGCGTCGATGCCGAAGTCGATGGCCGCCCCTCCCTCCACATCAACCATCATCCGGAATTCGATCATCCGCAGCCCAAAGCGCTGCACATCGGCCAGAAGCTGGGACGCCGCGGCAAGCGAATCCGTGGCGATGGCCCTGAAGACGACGGACGAAGCGCGACATGCGGTGGACGGCATTTGCTGATCTCCTCGACAGGACTGTATCGCCGAGTCAGCAGGTGAATTTCCCATTATTTTGTGCGATATTCGTTTTTTGCAGAAGAATCATCTGAGTATGTGGAGATATGTGATGAAATCATCTTCCCCGGTGAAGCCGCGAACGAAGGCGGACCTCGACCTGATCGATCGAAAGATTCTTTCGATCCTCCGCAACGAAGGACGACTGACCGTCAACGAACTGGCCAATCGCGTCGGACTGTCGTCTTCGCCATGCTGGTCGCGGGTCAGACACCTGGAGGAGATCGGCGTGATCAAGCATTACTCGGCGGTCATCGACCACGTCGCCATCGGCCTGAAGGATATCGTCTTCATCGAAGTCACGCTGGACAAGCACGACGACAAGGTGCTCTCCCGGTTCGGCGACGCCCTTGCAAGAATCCCGGAAGTTATCGAGGCCAATCTCGTCACCGGCGAATACGACTATCTGGTCAAGGCAGCGGTCGCCGACACCACGCACTACGAGCGCTTTCTTCGGGAGAAGCTCTACCGGATTCAAGGCATCCGGCACACGCGGTCGACCTTTTCGCTGCGGACGCTGAAGCTCGTGATTTCCGCCGATCCGCTGCTCGTCAATGCGAGTGTTTAGCCAGCCTCCACCGCAAGGGCGACAGGCCGGTGTGCAAAATCGCAGAATTGTCGGCGAGGAAGCGTTACCGACCCACGCCGGCCGAGGCTGTGCCCGCGTTGCCTGGATCGCAACTGCGCCTGGCCACTGCGTAGCAGCCAGGCGCCGGATCCTGCCTTCTCGCCGTCACTTCTTGACGGCGAACACCCAAACGACGCCGCCCTGCGGCACGTTATTCTCCAGGCCGGGGACCTTGCCCACCAGAGCGTCCTGGATGCGCTGCGCGTCGACGCCCCAGCCCGACTGCACGGCGATATACTGCGTGCCGTCCACCTCATAGGCGATCGGCATGCCCACGATCCCGGAGTTGGTCTTTTGCTCCCAAAGCAGTTCACCGGTCTTGGCATGGAAGGCGCGGAACATCCGGTCATTGGTGCCGCCGACAAAGATGAGGTCGCCGGCGGTAGCGGTCACCGAACCGAACAGTTGTGACTTCGGGAAATTGTGCGACCAGGCCTTCTTGCCTGTGGCCGGATCCCACGCCTGCAGTTCGCCAAAGTGGGTAGCGCCGGGACGGGGCGTCAAGCCGATATCCTCGGCCTTGGTGCCGAGCCAAAGCTGGCCGGGAACCAACGGCAATTTCTCGCCGGTGAAGCCGCCGCAGAAATTCTCGTTGGCCGGAACGTAGACCAATCCGGTTTTCTGGCTATACGCCGCCGACGGCCAATCCTTGCCGCCCCACAATGACGGACAGAATTCAACCCGCTTGCCGACGCCCGGCTTGTGGGCGGGATCGGCAATCGGCTTGCCGTTGGGATCGATACTCTTCCAGACGTTGGTATAAACGAAAGGCCAGCCGGCGACGTATTTGATGCCCTCCGGCTTGCGCTCGAGCACCCAGAAGATCGCGTTGCGGCCGGGATGAACCAGGCTCTTGATGGTGCGGCCGTCCCTTTGCAGGTCGATCAGCATGGGGGCGTCCACCTCGTCCCAGTCCCAGGAATCGTTTTGATGGTACTGGAAGTATGATTTGATCTTGCCGCTTTCGGGATCGAGCGCGAGCACCGATGTCGAGTAGAGATTGTCGCCGGGGTGCGTTTCGCCCGGCCAGGGCGCGGCGTTGCCGGTGCCCCAATAGATTGTTCTGGTGTCCACATCGTAAGTGCCTGTCATCCAGGCAGGCGCGCCCCCCGTTTTCCAGTCGTCGCCGCTCCACGTGTCATGGCCGGGCTCGCCCGGGCCAGGAATGGTGAAGGTTCGCCACAGCTCCTTGCCCGTATCGGCATCGTAGGCAACGATATAACCGCGGATGCCGAATTCGCCGCCGGAACCGCCGACGATCACCTTGCCGTCGACGACCAGCGGCATGAGGGTCAGATACTGCCCCTTCTTGTAGTCCTGAACCTTGGTGTCCCAGACCACTTTGCCGGTCTTGGCATCGAGCGCTACCAGATGGTCGTCCGTCGTGGCGAGGTACAGCTTATCCTGCCACAGACCCACGCCGCGGTTGGTCGGGTGCAGCTGAAAGAGGTCCTCGGGAAGCCGGCGTTTGTATCGCCAGTACTCGTCGCCGGTCTTGGCGTTGAGCGCAATCACCTGCCCCTCCGGCGTTGAGACGAACATCACGCCATTGTTGATGATCGGCGGCGCCTGGTGTCCCTCGACCACACCGGTCGAGAATGTCCACGCCGGCGTCAGGCTTTTCACGTTCGAGGTGTTGATCTGGTCGAGCGTGCTGTATCCTTGGCCGTCATAGGTCCGGCGATAATGCATCCAGTTGCCGGGTTCGGGATTCTTGAGTCGTTCGGCGGTTACCGGGCTGTAGTTCTCGATCGGGCCGGCGGCAGCGATCGAAACGAGGCATGTGGACGCGAGCAAACCCGACAAAAGCCATTGCTTCAAGGCCATAGCGCAACCTCCCCTTTGTTTTCATCTCACGAATTCTGTTTTGTCCTTGTCGTGGATCGACGGCCGGCGGCCGTCACCTGGCCTGCTGCGCACCTACCTTTCCAACAAATGTTGCGGCGACTGTCAGCGGGCCGTCGTCCGCCACCAACGGAAGCGCCGGCAGACGCCGGGGCGCCGGCCCGAACACAACTTGCGCGCCTTGCCTGGGGTCAAATTCCGAATTGTGGCAAACGCATTTGAAGACGTCCTTGTCGCCGCCTGCCGCCTTCACCCATGCCGTGATCGGACAGCCGGTGTGGACGCAGATGGCCGAATAGGCCACGACGCCGCCGGCAGCGCGGGAGCGCGTCTCTTCATCCAGCTCAGCCGGATCCAGTTTTACAACGAGCACCTCATTCAGGCGCGAGCCCTTGCGGACAACTGATGTCTTGGGATCCTTTGGCCAGGCGCGCACCGGCGGTCCACCGGCTTTCAGATCTTGCGGCTTGATCACCTCGCCCGCACGGTCCCCTTCGGCGAAAACCAGAACGTCGGCTTTCTGGGGTCGCTCGTTGCTGCCCGGTGCATCTTCCTCGGCAATGGAGGACTTTGGCGACGCAAGGCAGGCCCCGGTGGCGAGAGCCGTCAGGATGAGCGCGCGCCGCGTCGGATCCTGACACATCGCTGTCGCGAGTTCCGCGTCTGTGCTTGTGATCGACGTTGTGGGCTGATCGGATTTGCACATCACGCAAACTGATGGAGGGAGTCGGTCAAAAAAAAGGCGACGAACAAAATTGTCTTTTGCGCAATTCCTCCTCCAGTTGCATCAGCGATTCCAGGAAAAGCCAGCAATAATGGGTGTCCATTGCATGTCACGCGATCGTAACTGCCGACTAGCGCATCATGCATATTTCGCAGAACAGCTCAGCCTTCCGCAGTGTGCGGTGCGTTATCGCGCGTGCGGTCAAGATCGAGAATTGCAAGAGTCGTCGCGAAGCGCTCGGCGAACGCCGGTGTCCGTGGCGCGCAAATGGTAAAGACTGTGCAGCGCCGGGCGACATGGAAGAGACGAATCCCTGCATCGTGTCATGACAACGATGTTCAAGTTTAACGACAATTTGTTTTGCTGTTTCGCTGCGTCAGCGTTACTGACCAAATGCAATTCTTTGCCGATGCCCCGCTTTCGCCAAACATGCGGACGCAAATGGAGAACACCCTTGCGGCGGCGATCCGCCAAGCGCGGCCTACTGAACAACAGCCAATAATAATGATCAGGAGGATGGCTCAAAGAAATCCCAGCCAGATAGCAAGGAATTTCGAAGCGCCGGCGTTGAGCGGTCAGCCGTAACGTTTTTCGCTCACGTCGGAGCTACCATCAGCAGCTTACGAAGAGCGAGGATCGATCATGATTACTTTGAAGATTAACGGTGCGCAAAAGAACTGGGATGGCGATCCCGATCTTCCACTCCTCTGGTTCCTCCGCGACGAAATCGGGCTGACGGGCACGAAATACGGCTGCGGCCAGGCGCTTTGCGGCGCCTGTACCGTGATCGTGGACAAGCAGGCGATACGCGCCTGCATCACGTCGGTTTCCGACGTGGTCGGTCGGGAAGTAACGACGATCGAAGGCCTTCATCCGACGGGCGATCACGCGGTTCAGAAGGCCTGGCGACAGCTCAATGTCCCGCAATGCGGCTTTTGCCAGGTCGGCCAGATCATGCAGGCGGCCGCGCTGCTGCTGGAAAATCCAAAGCCCAACCACGATCAGATACGCGAGGCGATGGCGGGTAACATCTGCCGCTGTGGCTGCTATCAGCGCATCGAAAACGCGGTTCACCTCGCTTCGACGGGGGTCTGATCATGAACATTCTCAGCAATCCCAAGAAGCTCCGTGGCTTTGAGCGATACGTCAAGGTCGATAACGTTTCACGCCGCAGCATCCTGAAGGGCCTCGGGCTGGCCGGCGGCTTTGTTTTGGCCGCCCCCGTGATGTCACGCCCCGGCTTTGCCGCGTATAAGACCGGCGCGGGCGAGATGCCGCACGGTACCGTGGTGGACCCGCGCGTGTTCGTCGCGATCGCACCGGACGGCATTGTCACGATCGTCGCGCACCGCGCCGAGATGGGAACCGGCGTCCGCACCAGCCTGCCGATGATCGTTGCCGAAGAGATGGAAGCCGACTGGTCGCGCGTTCGCATCCAGCAGGCGCATGGCGACGAGGTCAAATTCGGCAACCAGGATACCGACGGATCGCGCAGCACGCGTCATTACCTGATGCCGATGCGCCAGATCGGCGCTTCGGCCCGAACGATGCTCGAAGGCGCAGCGGCGAAACGCTGGGGTGTGCCGGCGACCGAAGTGAAGGCGGTCAATCACGAGGTCGTCCACAGTGCGAGCGGACGCCGCATTGGCTTTGGCGATCTGGCAGCCGATGCCGCCAAGGAGTCGGTGCCGAGCGTCGAAGGCCTGAAGCTGAAAGACCCAAAGGATTTCCGCTATCTGGGCAAAGGCCAGATCAGCATGGTCGATCTCCGCGACATCACGGTAGGTACCGCGCGTTACGGCGCCGACGTCCGGCTGGCAGGCATGAAATACGCCGTCATTGCCCGGCCGCCGGTGACCGGGGGCAAGGTCGCGTCGTTTGACGGGGCGGCGGCGATGAAGGTTTCCGGCGTCGAAAAGATCATGGAAGTCAAGGGCTGGCCGTGGCCTTCAAAATTCCAGCCGCTCGGCGGCGTCGCAGTGATCGCGCGCAACACCGGCGCGGCGATCAAGGGCCGCGACGCCCTGAAGATCGTCTGGGACGATGGCGCCAACGGAAAATACGAATCGGTCGCCTACCGGGCCGAACTGGAGGCAGCCGCACGGAAGCCCGGCCTGGTGGTGCGCAAGGAAGGTGACGTAGAGGCCGCCCTGAAGGGCGCCGACAAGGTGATCGTGGGTGAATACTATCTGCCGCATCTCGCCCATGTCGCCATGGAGCCGCCGGTTGCGGTCGCGGACGTCAAGGGCGACAAGGCGGAGATCTGGGGACCAGTGCAAAGCGCGGGCGGAACGCGCGAGGACGTCGCCAAGACGCTTGGCATTCCCCAGGAGAATGTCACCGTCAATGTCACCCTGCTCGGCGGCGGCTTCGGGCGCAAGTCGAAGTGCGATTTCGCCATCGAAGCCGCCCTGCTTTCAAAGGAACTCGGCGCCCCGGTAAAGGTGCAATGGACGCGGGAAGACGACGTTCGCAACGGCTTCCTGCACACCGTCTCGGTGGAACGCATCGAGGCCGGCCTCGACAAGAGCGGCAAGGTGACGGCCTGGCGCCATCGCAGCGTCGCGCCGAGCATCGCCTCGACATTTGCCGACAAAGCGGTGCATCAGGCGCCGTTCGAGCTCGGCATGGGGCTGGTCGACATGCCCTTCGAGATCGCCAACGTCCAGTGCGAGAATCCGGAAGCGGCCGCGCATACCCGCATCGGCTGGTTCCGCTCGGTGTCGAATATCCCGCGCGCCTTTGCGGTGCAGTCGATGGTCGCTGAAATCGCGCATGCCACCAAACGCGACCAGAAGGATATGCTGCTGGAGCTGATCGGTTCGCCCCGGATCGTCAAGCTCGATTCGGTGAAAGACCTCTGGAACTACGGCGAGCCCTATGACAGCTATCCGATCGATACCGCGCGTCTTCGCAAGGTCGTCGAACTGGTCGCCGACAAGGGCGGCTGGGGGCGATCGGTCCCCAAGGGTCACGGGCTCGGCATTGCCGCGCATCGCAGCTTCGTCAGCTACATCGCGACGATCGTCGAGGTGGCCGTTGACGATAAGGGCAAGTTCACCGTGCCGCGGGTCGATACCGCGATAGATTGCGGAACCTACGTCAATCCGGAGCGGATCCAGTCGCAGATCGAGGGCGCTGCGATCATGGGCCTGAGCCTCGCCAAACACGGCGCGGTTACCTTCAAGGATGGCAAGGTGCAACAGGGCAACTTCGACGATTGTCCATTGCTCCGGATCGACGAATCTCCTGCCATAACGAACGTCTACATCGTGCCTGCCGGCCCCGACACGCCGCCCAGCGGCGTTGGCGAGCCCGGCGTGCCGCCCTTTGCGCCGGCGCTGATCAACGCGATCTTCGCCGCGACCGGCAAGCGCATCCGCGCACTGCCGATCGGCAAGCAATTGGAGGCGTAAGAGGAACGTTAGGCCGAACGGACCGTTTCCTTGGTCTGAGAGGAGTTCAGATCGATGAAACCCAACGCAACGGCGCTCGCGGTGTCGCTACTGTCGGGCGTGGTTCTATTGAATGCTCAGGCGGCGACCGCTCAAACGACGTCGCCGCCGAGCGCGACTGCAACGCGGCCGGCGACGACGCCGCCTGGGCAAACCTCCATGCCAAACGAAAGCCCGCCGGCCACGACAACTCAGACCACCGGCGAAGCCAGTCGCGATCCCGTGGTGAAGAAAATGAACGAAGACGAAAAGCAGAAGGTCGACACCAAAGGCAAGTAGCTCCAGCACTGGCAGCCAGGAGCAACAAAGGGAAGGCGAACATTCGTTGGCCGCCCTTTTCTCACCTCCGGTCAATACCGGGCCGGCGCAATGCCTGTCAGTCACTTCCTGACGGCGAACACCCAGACGCCGGCCTGCGGCATGTTGTTCTCGACAGCTGCATTATTGTGGGTCGCCAACACATCCTGGATGCGTTGCCCGTCAACACCTGCGCCAAATACGGCTGCGCCGCAGCGCCCGTCGGCCATACAACTTTGATATAGCCGGTTTTCACAGTCACTAATTCAGCAATGACGGCTGATCGACTACGGTCGCCCGCTATCGATTGGCACGGCGGCCATCAGTTCGGTCGCTGCAAACCCGTTCACTATCCGATGAGGTCTACCGTGATGCGCCTGCCATTGACGATGCTTGCCGTTGCCCTGATCGCCGTCCCCGCGCATGCAAGCGAGCTGACCGGGACACTCCAGAAAGTCAAAGAGACCAACAAGATCATCCTCGGCATCCAGGAAGCCTCGGTGCCGTTCAGCTATCTGGACGGCGACCAGAAGGCGATCGGGTACGCCGTCGACATCTGCATGAAAATCGTGGACGCGGTTAAGCAAGAACTTAAGGTCTCCAACGTGACCGTTGAGACGCTCCCGGTAACGTCTTCCAACCGCATTCCGCTCATGATGAATGGCACCGTCGATCTCGTCTGCTCTTCCACCACCAACAATGCGGAGCGGCAGCGCCAGGTGGCGTTCACGAACTCACATTTTCTGTCCGCGACGCGGTTTGCCGCACGGAAGGCCGACAACATCAGCACGATCGACCAGTTGAAAGGCAAGCCGGTCGTTGCGATATCGGGCTCGACCAACATGGTGCAGCTCAACCAGGTCAATGCCGCCCGCAATCTCGGCGTCACGCCGCTGGCGGCAAAGGATCAGGCGGAAGCCTTTCTCATGCTGGAGACCGGCCGCGCCGCCGCCTACGTCCTCGATGACGTGCAGCTCGCCGTTGCGATCGCAAGGTCGAAAGACCCGTCTGCCTACATCATCAGCGACGAGGCCTTATCCAAGGCCGAACCCTACGGGATCATGCTGCGCAAGGACGATGCACCATTCAAGGCGGTGGCAGACCGTGTGACTGCCAAGCTTTACCGAAGCCCAGAGATCGAGGCGATTTACAAAAAGTGGTTCGAATCGCCGGTCCCGCCCAACGGACTCAATTTCAAGACTCCGATGACAGCAGTGCTGCGCAACGCATATGCGCATCCGTCGGATAGTCCAGACCCCGCAAGCTACGAGCGCTGACGATACGCTGCCGCAGAAGCCGCAGCCTCGATCGGCGCTGCCCGAGGCCTCACACGGCCCTGCTCTCGCCTGTCAGCCGGCGGACGTCACGCCGCCAGAATTTTCTCGGGCGCCGCCGCGGGCAAATTCTGGCTGTCGGCGACCGCGCGGTTGGTGATCTGCCCGCGATGCACGTTGAGGCCGGCGCGCAGATGCGGATCTTCGATCAGCGCGCGGATGCCCTTCCCGGCCAGCGCAAGGCCGAACGGCAGCGTGGCGTTGTTGAGCGCGTGGCTCGACGTCACAGGCACGGCGCCGGGCATGTTGGCGACGCAATAATGCACGATCTCGTCGACGAGATAAGTCGGCGCCTGATGGGTCGTCGGCCGCGACGTCTCGAAGCAGCCTCCTTGGTCGATCGCGACATCGACCAGCACGGCGCGGCGCTTCATGCGGGCGAGCTGCGCGCGGGAGACGAGTTTCGGCGCGCTGGCGCCCGGCACCAGCACCGCGCCAATGACGACGTCAGCGCCGATGATCTCCTCCTCGATCGCTTCCAGCGTCGCGTAGCGCGTGCGAACGCGCCCGAGGAACATCTCGTCAAGGACGCGAAGCCGCGGCAGCGAGCGATCAAGGATGACGATATCGGCGCCGAGACCTGCCGCCATCCTGGCGGCATGCGTACCGACCACGCCGCCGCCGATCACCGCGATCCTGCTCGGAGCGACGCCAGGCACCCCGCCGATCAGCTTGCCCATGCCGTCCGCCGATTTTCGCAAGGCGGCGCCCGCCGCCTCGATGGCCAGCCGTCCCGCCACCTCGCTCATCGGCGCCAGCAGCGGGAGCCCGCCATGCGCATCCGTCACCGTCTCGTAGCCGACCGCGGTGCAGCCGGATGCGAGAAGCCCCTTGGTCTGCGCGGTGTCCGGCGCAAGGTGCAGATAGGTGAAGAGAATCTGGTTCTCGCGAAGCTGGCGCCATTCCGTCGGCTGCGGTTCCTTGACCTTGACCACCATGTCGGCGGTCGCGAAGATCTCGGCTGCCGTGTCCACGATTGCTGCGCCGGCCGAACGGTAGATATCATCGCCGGCGCCAATGCCGAGCCCGGCACCTTGCTCGACGATCACGTCGTGTCCATCCGCCACATATTCCCGCACCGACGCCGGCGTCAGACCAACGCGATACTCCTCGACCTTGATTTCCCTGGGCACACCGATGCGCATGGCCTTGCTCCTGCATTGGAGACTGCTGTCCGATGACATGAAGCTACTCTTGAACGCGCAACGCTTCTCTGCGAATTACGGCTTGCCGGGAGAGATTTACGCAGATATTCTGCGTCTCTATAATGGATATTAGAGAATACTGGCGTGATCGAGCTGGATCGTATTGATCTTCGGATTCTGGCCGAGTTGCTCTCCGATGCGAGGGCGAGCCAGATCGAGCTCGCCGAAAAGGTCGGGCTGTCGCCGACCGCCTGCGCGCGTCGCATTCGTCACCTCGAGGAAACCGGCATCATTCGAGGCTATCGGGCCGACCTCGAGCCGACTGCACTCGGGCTCGTCACGACGGTTGTCGTCACCATCACGCTGGAAAAGCAGAGCGAAGAGTATCTCGCCGCGTTCGAAGCAGCGATCGCCCGTTGCCCCGACGTGGTGTCCTGCCACCTGATGTCGGGCAGCGATGACTATCATCTGCAGGTGATCGCGCGCGACATCGCGGACTTCGAGCGCATCCACAAGCAGCATCTTTCGCGGATGCCCGGCGTCGCGCGCATCCATTCGAGCTTTGCGATGCGCGAAGTGGTTCGCAGGGCGATCCCTGAAACGGCGTTACAGCGTTAGCTCCGCCGATCGTAGTCCCCCCAGAGAAGGTAGGCGCTAACCCGCCTCGGCGGATTTTCCGCCCTTCCCGAACACGCGGCTCGCCAGCACGTCCGACGCCTCGATCGATCGGATATCGTCCGCTGTCAGGACATGATCGAGATCGGCGACGAGGCGATTGGCCTGACGCAGCCGCAGACGATCCAATGCGTTGCGGATCGAGCGCGCGTTGGAGAACAGCGGCTGGTTCTTGCGCAATGCGATGTAGCGAACGAACTCCGCACGCGCATCCGATGTGAATCCGTAGTTCATGTCGTGCAGCATCAGCTCTGCGATGGCGAGCAATTCATCGTCGGCATAATCCGGAAAGTCGATGTGGTGCGCGATCCTCGAACGGAAGCCGGGATTGCTGGCGAAAAACTTGTCCATGCGGTCGCCGTAGCCGGCGAGGATCACCACCAGATCCTCACGCTGCGATTCCATTACCTGCAGCAGAATCTCGATCGCCTCCTGGCCGTAGTCGCGCTCGTTGTCGGGCCGGTGCAGATAATAAGCCTCGTCAATGAACAGCACGCCGCCCATCGCCTTCTTCAGGATCTCCTTGGTCTTGGGCGCGGTGTGACCGATATATTGCCCAACCAGTTCATCGCGCGTGACCGACACCACCTGGCCGCGGCGCACGAAACCGAGCCTGTGCAGGATGCTGGCGATCCGCAGCGCCACCGTCGTCTTTCCGGTTCCGGGATTTCCCGTAAATGACATGTGCAGCGTCGGCGTGCCCGACGCCAGTCCCATGCGCTTGCGGATACGCTCAATCAGAAGCAGCGACGCGATCTCGCGGATACGTGTCTTTACCGGCCTCAAGCCGATCAGTTCGCGGTCGAGCTGCGTTAGTATCTCCTCGATTCCGACGGCTTTGAGTTCGTCGCGGAGATTGACCGCATCCGTCATCGGGGCGATATCCAGATCCATCTGCCAAACCTCAATGCGCTGCACGCATAGTTTCGGAAAAGACTCCGTCGCCGCTTCCGCAGCGACGGAGCAGTGCATCCGGCAGACGCAGGCACGTTCAGGGAGAACTCGTCCGCCGGACCGAACGCGTGCCTAGCCGTAGCGCCGGCCCTCCGGACGATCGGCGGCGTATGATGTGGTCGTGTAGCGGATGTTGCGGCCGGCCATTTCATGCCGATCGAGGCGGAAGCCAGGCTCCTCCTTCGGCCGGTTGACGATGAAGGACAGCCGCACCGATTCCCAGCCGTGACTGGAATCGAACGCCGACAGCCGGATATAGCGCTCGCCATACACCTTGCGGCATTCATTCAGCTCCATCATCACGCCGGCAGCGTCGCGGAGATCGAACATCGGCAGGCCCCACATTTCCCAGAAATTATTGCGGGGATGCGGATCGTCGGTGAATTCGATGTTCACCGCCCAGCCCTGCTTCAGGCAGTACTGGACCTGGCGGGAAATCTGCTCGTCGGTGAGATCGGGCAGGAACGAAAAGCAGCCTTGGGTAATGCGCATGATTTCCACTCCTTACATCGCGACCGAGGGCGTGGGGACGTAGTCCGGCATGTCGGTCGATTCATAGTTGAAGGTGACGTCCTTCCAGACCTCGAGCGCCGCCTTCAACGGCGTGCAGGTCTCCGCCGCCTTGGCGAGAATCTCGGGACCCTCGTGCAGATAGTCGCGGCCTTCATTGCGTGCGAGGATCATCGCTTCCAGCGCCACGCGGTTGGCGGTCGCGCCGGCCTGGATGCCCATGGGATGGCCGATGGTGCCACCGCCGAACTGCAGGATCACGTCTTCGCCGAGATGATCGAGCAGCTGATGCATCTGGCCGGCGTGAATGCCGCCCGATGCCACCGGCATCAGCTTGTTGAGGCTCGCCCAGTGCTGGTCGAAGAACACACCGTGCTCCAGCCGCGCCGGATTGTAGTCCTCGCGGCAAATGTCGTAATAGCCGCGCGTGGTCGCGGGATCGCCTTCCAGCTTTCCGACCACAGTGCCGGCATGGATGTGATCAACACCGGCGAGCCGCATCCACTTGGCGATGACGCGGAATGAGACGCCGTGGCTGCGCTGCCTCGTATAGGTCGAGTGCCCTGCCCGGTGCAGATGCAGGATCATGTCGTTGCGCCGCGCCCATTTGGCCATCGACTGGATCGCGGTGTAGCCAATCACGAGATCGATCATGATGATGACCGAGCCGAGCTCCTTGGCGAACTCGGCGCGCTCGTACATGTCCTCCATGGTACCGGCCGTGACGTTGAGATAGGTGCCCTTGATCTCGCCGGACGCGGCCTGCGCCTTGTTAACGGCCTCCATGCAATAGAGGAACCGCTCCCGCCAGTGCATGAAGGGCTGTGAGTTGATGTTCTCGTCATCCTTGGTGAAGTCGAGTCCGCCTTTCAGCGCCTCATAGACCACGCGCCCGTAGTTGCGGCCGGAGAGTCCGAGTTTTGGCTTCACGGTGGCGCCGAGCAGCGGGCGGCCGAACTTGTCCATCCGCTCGCGCTCCACCACGATACCGGTCGCCGGTCCCTGGAAAGTCTTCACATAGGCCACCGGCAACCGCATGTCCTCGAGCCGCAACGCCTTCAGCGGCTTGAAGCCGAACACGTTGCCGATGATCGAGGCCGATAAATTGGCGATCGAACCGGGTTCGAACAGATCGAGGTCGTACGCGATGTAGGCGAAATACTGTCCCGGCGAGTTCGGCACGGGATCGACGCGGAAGCATTTCGCACGGTATTTCTCCGCCGCCGTCAACCGGTCGGTCCAGACGACGGTCCATGTCGCGGTCGAGGATTCGCCGGCCACCGCTGCGGAGGCTTCGACCGGATCGACGCCGTCCTGCGGCGTCACCCGGAACAGCGCGATAATGTCGGTGTCCTTTGGCTGATAGTCGGGCTCCCAGTAGCCCATCTTCTTGTATTCGAGGACGCCGGACTTGTAGCGATCCTTGCCGCGAACGGTCATCGAGTGCATGTTCATCGTGGTCTCCTCGTGTGGTGGGCGGCGACTGGTCGGGATAGAGGTGGTCATCAGCTCATTCGGCGGCATCGGCCATTCCTCCCATGCGTGGATCGAGCGCGCCCGAGCGGTAGCGCTTTGCCATCTCGGCCAACGGAATGACCTTGATCTGCGAGGCGTGGCCTGCGGTGCCGAATTGCTCGAAGCGTTCTCGGCAAAGATCCCGCAGCGCATCCATCGCCGGTTTCAGGAATTTGCGCGGATCGAATTCGTTTCTGCTTTGCACCGCCACCTTCCGGAACGCGGCGGTCATCGCCAACCGGCAGTCGGTGTCGATATTGACCTTGCGAACGCCATGCCTGATGCCACGGACGATTTCCTCGACCGGCACCCCCCAGGTCTGCGGCATCTCGCCGCCGAATGCATTGAACGCATCCTGCAGCGGCTGCGGCACCGACGACGAGCCGTGCATCACCAGATGCGTATTGGGCAGCCGGCGATGAATTTCCTCCACCACCCGCATCGCAAGAATGTCGCCGTCCGGCTTGCGCGAGAATTTATACGCGCCGTGCGAGGTGCCCATCGCAATCGCCAGCGCATCGACCCTGGTGGCGCGAACGAAATCGACCGCCTGGTCGGGATCGGTCAGCAGTTGATCGTGGCTGACCTCGCCTTCGACGCCGTGGCCGTCCTCCTGCTCGCCCCCGCCATGTTCCAGCGAGCCGAGCACGCCCAACTCGCCTTCCACCGAAGCGCCGATCCAGTGCGCCATGTCGACTACGCGGCGGGTGATGTCGACGTTGTAGTCGTAGCTTGCCGCGGTCTTGGCATCGGCCTTCAGCGAACCGTCCATCATCACGGAGGTGAAGCCGTGCTGAAGCGCGGTGGCGCAGGTCGATTCTTCGTTGCCATGGTCCTGATGCAAGCAGAGCGGAATCTGCGGATGCATCTCCTCCAGCGCGTCGATCATCTTCGCCAGCATGAGATCGTTGGCATAGGAGCGCGCGCCCCGCGAAGCCTGGATGATGACGGGCGCATCGACGGCAGCCGCCGCATCCATGATCGCGAGCCCCTGCTCCATATTGTTGATGTTGAATGCCGGCACGCCGTAAGCGTGCTCGGCGGCATGATCCAGCAATTGCCTCAGGGTAATTCGCGCCATCCGGGCCTCCGTGTCATTGATCGGCGTATGGGTGTCATGCGTAGGTCGCCGCCATTCGCGAGCGTGCGATGCAGCGCAGCGCGGCCTTTGCGACCTCTTCGGCGGTAATGCCGAATTCGCGGTAAAGCGTTTCCGCCGGCGCCGAGGCGCCGAAGCCGGTCATGCCTACAAATTCGCCGCCATCGCCAAGCCAGCGCGCCCAGTCGCCCTCAATCGCGGCTTCGACGCCGACCCTCGGAACGCGTCCCAGAACGGCGGTGCGGTATTCGCGGGATTGCCGGCGAAACAGCTCGAAGCACGGCGCCGAGACGACCGCCGCGCGAACGTTGTCTTTCTCGAGCAGCCTTGCCGCTTCGAGCGCGATCGATAGTTCGGAGCCGGTTGCGATCAAGGTGACGTCGCGACCCTCCTCCGGTTCGACGACGACATAGGCACCGGACGCGACCAGATTGGTTTCGCCCGCAACGTCACGGAACGTGGGGAGCGCTTGTCGCGACAGGCACAGCAACGAAGGACTGGTATCTGCCCGCAACGCGCAGTCCCACGCCTCCGCCGTCTCGACCGCGTCGCCTGGACGGAATACCAGCAGGTTCGGTATCGCCCGCAGCGATGCCAGATGCTCGACCGGCTGATGCGTCGGGCCGTCTTCGCCGAGCCCGATCGAGTCATGCGTCATCACATGAATGACGCGGATCCCCATCAACGCAGCCAGCCTGATCGCAGGGCGGCTGTAATCGGCAAAGCTGAGAAACGTGCCGCCATATGGGATGAAGCCGCCATGCAATGCGATACCGTTCATCGCAGCCGCCATGGCATGCTCGCGGACGCCGTAATGGATATAGCTGCCATCGAAGGCATCGGGCCGCACCGGTTGCTGCGTCTTCGCGCGCGTCAGGTTCGAATGGGTAAGATCGGCCGAGCCACCCAGGAGATTGGGCAGCGCTTCCGCGATCACGTCGATCACCAATTGCGACGCCTGCCGGGTCGCGATTTTCGGCTGTTCGGTGCCGAACCGGGTCCGTATCTGCGCCATCACGTCGGCATATCCACAGGGCAGCTTTCGATTCAGCGCGTCGTGGAACGGCGACCGTCCCATCGTACTGTGGCGTCGGCTGCGCTCGATCCATGCCCGCCGTGCCGCATGTCCTTGTGCACCTATTTCGCGCCAGGCGTCGGCTACGGCTCCCGGAACCTGAAATGGCGCGTGCGGCCAGTCCAACGCGCCGCGCGTCTTCTCGACTTCATCCGCACCGAGCGGCGCGCCATGCGCCTTTTCCGTCCCCTGACGGCTGGGCGCGCCGAAACCGATCACCGTGCGACAGGCAATCAGGGAGGGCCGGCTGTCGTGCCGTGCGTGCCGGATCGCCGCGGCAATCGCCTCGGGGTCATGGCCATCGATCCGGCTCGCCGACCAGCCCGACGCCTTGAAACGCGCGATCTGGTCGTCCGAGCATGACAATGAAGTCGATCCATCGATCGAGATTTCGTTGTCGTCATACAGCACGATCAACCGGCCGAGCTTGAGATGCCCCGCCAGCGAAATCGCTTCCTGGCTGATGCCCTCCATCAGGCAGCCGTCACCGGCGATCACATAGGTGTAGTGATCGACAAGATCGTCGCCGAAGCGCGCATTCATCAGGCGCTCCGCCAGCGCCATCCCGACCGCGGTCGCGATCCCCTGCCCCAGCGGCCCCGTCGTCGTTTCCACGCCGGGCGTATGCCCGTATTCCGGATGGCCGGGGGTTTTCGATCCCCACTGCCTGAACGCCTTCAGCTCGTCCGTCGTCACACCCTGGTAGCCAGTCAAATGCAGCAACGCATACAGCAGCATCGAGCCGTGGCCGGCCGACAATACGAACCGGTCGCGATCCGGCCATGCCGGATCGGAGGCGTCGAATTTAAGAAAGCGCGAAAACAGTACGGTTGCGACATCGGCCATGCCCATCGGCATGCCGGGATGGCCCGACTTGGCGTTTTCGACGGCGTCGATGGCCAGAAAGCGGATCGCATTCGCCATTTCAGCATGCGAGACGACCGGCTGGGTGGCGATACGGGACAGAGCGGATTCGGTCATAGCATGCGCCTCTTGCGTTCCATCAGTTGCAGGATCAGCGGGGTAAGGATGAGCTGCATCGCGAGATCGAGCTTCGATCCGTGGATCACGATCGAATTGGCGCGCGACATGAAACTGTTCGGAATCATCGACAGCAAATAGGGAAAGTCGATGCCGCGCGGATTCTTGAGCCGGATCACCACCATCGACTCGTCGGGCGTCGGTATCCAGCGCGCAATGAACGGGTTTGACGTGTCGACCGTCGGCACGCGCTGGAAGTTGATGTCGGTCTCGGTGAATTGCGGACAGATGTAGTTTATGTAGTCCGGCATCCGCCGCAGGATGGTATCGGTGACCGCCTCGGCGGTGTAGCCGCGGTCGCTGCGGTCACGATGCAGCTTCTGGATCCACTCCAGATTGATGACGGGAACGACGCCGATCTTGAGATCGGCATGCTGCGCGATATTGACCTTGTCGGTCACGACAGCGCCATGCAGACCTTCATAGAACAACAGATCTGATTTCTCCGGCAATGGCGTCCATTCGGTGAATGTGCCCGGGTCTGCGCCATAGAGCTTGGCCTCATCATGATCGTGGACATAGTGCCTGACGGTTCCAGTCCCGGACTCGCCGTAGTCACGGAACAATTTCTCCAGCTCCTCGAACAGGTTTGTTTCCGGACTGAAATGACTGAAATGCTTGTTGCCGCGCTCGGCCTCCTCAGCCATTTTCGTGCGCATCTCAAAGCGGTTGTAGCGGTGGAAGGCGTCGCCCTCGACATAGGCGGCGGCGACCTTCTCGCGCCGGAAGATGTTTTCAAACGTCTTCTTCACCGAGGTCGTGCCGGCGCCGGATGATCCGGTAATCGATATGATGGGATAGCTGCGCGACATCTGCTCTTTCCGGTCAGCGAAACAGGCCGCGCCGCGCGAACAGCGGCGCGTCGCTATTGTCGAACATCGGTTCGATACCTTCATGAATGGCGGCAACGTCGCGAACGCCGCGCATCGACCCCATGATCAATGGCACCCGCTGGTGTGGTGTTTTCGCCGACAGCTCGAGAATGCGCCGGCGGCCGGTGGACGCTGCGCCGCCCGCCCACTCCATCACAAGGGCCATCGGATGCGCTTCGTAAAGCAGGCGAAGCCGTCCGTCGCGATATCCCGGCCGCGCGTCGGCCGGGTACAGGAACACGCCGCCACGGACGAGAATGCGAAGCGACTCCGCGACCAGCGAGCCGATCCAGCGCATATTGAAATCAGCCGAACCGTTGCCGCTTGTGCCGGCGAGGCAATCGTCGATGTAGGCCCGCACCGGCCCATGCCAGTGCCGCTGGTTCGACGCGTTGATGGCAAATTCAGGCGTGTTGGGCGCAATCCTCACGCGGCGCGCGATCAGCAGGAATTCCCGGGCGCGCCTGTCCAGAATGAAGATGTCGACACGCTCGTCGAACGCCAGAACCAGCGTGGTTTGAGGGCCGTAGACCACGAAACCCGCCGCACATTGTGCCGTCCCAGGCTCGAAGAAAGTGGAGATGATGTCGTTGCCACGCGAGCGTATCGAAAAGATGGTTCCGACCGAGATGTTGTTCTCGAGGTTGGCCGACCCGTCGAGCGGATCGATGGCGACGCAGAGAGATGCCTCGGCATTGAGCACTTCTGGCAGATCCAGTTCCTCGGACAGGACGGCAGCGACCGGGGTAGCGCGTAGCGCCGCGCGCATCATCGCGTCGGCGGCGAGGTCGATATCCTTCTGATGGTCGCCATCGGAATTGACGCCACGGGTTCGTCCGGTAATGCCCGCCAACGGTCCATCGGCGATGAGATCGGAAAGGTCGATCGCAGCAGTGGCAATCGCCTCGATCACAGCGGCCACGGCGGGGCCGGTCGGCGTCTCCGACCCTGCATGATCGAGATGCGAGCATAGGGTTATGCGTGCGTCCATGGCCGTTCCCCGATTGGCGCCCTCTTCGGGGCCCCTCCAACGCGTCATGCCGATCGGCACTCCGCCCCTCAAGAACACCCCAGTTTGCAAAATTAGTGAAATTTTCTTATCTTTGGGTTTGGCAAAGTTTTTCTTATATTGGTGGACCATGGCAGGCAGGTTTCCGCGGGAATTGACCATTCGCCAGTTGCGCGCGCTCGCAGCCGTTCACCGGGATCGGTCGGTTACCGCCGCCGCCAAGCACCTGCATCTCACGCAGCCGGCCGTCACGCTGCAGATCCGCAATCTGCAGGAGCTTGCAGGTCTGCCGCTGATTCAGCGCACCAGTGACGGGATGCTGTTGACCGACGCCGGGCGGGAGGTGCTCTCGCTCTCCGAGCGTATCGAAGCGGCGATTGCGGACTGCGAGACCTCGCTCGAGATGATGGCGGGAAAGACCGCGGGCCGCATCTCCATCGGCGCCGTCAGCACCGCGAAATATTTCGTGCCGTTCATGATCTCCGGATTCTCAAAACGCCATCCGAACATCGATGTTGCGCTCTCGATCGGAAACCGGCAGGAGATCGGCACGGCGCTACGCGGCTACGATCTCGATTTCGCGATCATGGGCCGCCCACCGGCTGATATCGACATGGACGTCCACCCGATCGGCGATCACCCCCATGTCATTATCGCGCCGACGAGCCATCGCCTGGTGCGAAAATCCCGCATCCCGCTGAGCGACCTTGCTGACGAAACATTCCTGACGCGCGAGCCCGGCTCCGGCACGCGCGGCCTGATGGAGCAACTATTCGAAACGGCGCGCATTCGGCCGAAAATCGGCATGGCGATGGACAGCAACGAGACGATCAAGCAGGCTGTGATCGCCGGCCTCGGAATTGCATTCATTTCGGCGCACACCGTCGCTACCGAACTCGATGAGCGGCGGCTGGTTACGCTCGACGTGGTTGGCCTTCCCGTTATCAGGCAATGGTTCGCCCTTTCCCGAAAGGACAAGATTTTGCTGCCGCCGGCACGCGCCATGCTGGAGTTCCTCAGCGCACGCGGCGCGCAATTCCTGCCGCGAACCCATGGCAGGATAAGGATCACCCGCACGTCGGCGCGCAGCAGGCGCCGATAGCGCGATATGCGAACGCCGACGGACTGGCTGAACGCCAAACTGGTCAGCCTGACAATGACAGCAAGCAGCGCGCTTCATACTCATTTCGCGATGGGCCCTTCACCGCGGCCGGTCGCCTCTACCCTTTCCCCTCTCAGACTTTAGTTGGTGAGCCCTGCCGGCCCACGTGACCACACGTTTCCGCAGCCACGCACGACCCATGGAGCGCGCGCGCAGGTTGACTTCTTGCCATATTCTCCAAATACTTGACCGAGAACTGGAAGAACCGGTCCCGGCGATAATAATAATCAGTGGGAGGACACGATGCCGACTTCACGCAGAACGCTGCTGAAGACTTCCGCGGCTGCCGCCGCCGCATTCAGCCTCGATTGGACACGCGCGCAGGCACAAGCCGAGACGGTGCGCATCGGCCTGATCTACGACTTGACCGGGCCCTTTGCTGCCGGCGGGTCGGTCGCCTCCTCGATCGGCGCGCAGATTGCCATTGACCTCGTCAACGAGAAGGGCGGCATCGGCGGCAAGTACAAGGTTTCCCCCATCGCCGCCGATTCCCAGAGCAAACCCGACGTTGCGATCAACGAGGCCAATCGCCTGATCGACCAGGAGAAGATCGACATCATCAACGGCGTCTATGCGAGCTCGCACGCGGTCCCGCTCGCCGCCAAGGTCGAGCAGCAGAAAAAAATCCTCTGGATCACGACCGCGGTTTCGACCGCCGTGTTCAAGGACAAGAACCTGCAATACGTCTTCCGCGCGCAGATTCATTCCGACCAGTATGGCCAGGCCTTTGCGGGCTTCATCAACGAGCACGCCAAGACCAAGCTCGGCATGGACCCCAAGGACGTCAAGGTCGCGCTGATACATGAGGACGGCCCCTATGGGGTCGGCGTCGCCGCCGCCGACGAAGCTTATTCCAAGGAAGCCGGCCTTCAGGTCGTGCTCAGGGAAGGTTATTCAGCGTCCGCGCCCGACCTCTCAGTGCTGGTGACCAAGCTCAAGCGTGCCCGGCCAGATGTCATCTCGCACGCGGGATACAATCCCGATATCACCCTGTTCCTTCGCCAGGCGCGCGAGAACGGCCTTAAGTTCAAGATGCTGTTCGGCGCCGGCGCGGGCTATAGCCAGCTCGACAAGCTGCGGGCGACGTTCGCCGCCGATATCGACAATTTCTGCAACATCGATCCGGTGCCGGCGCAATTGCTCGATGCTTCGAAACTCGCGCCCGGGATCGGCGATCTCACCAAAATCATGATCGCGCGCTACAAGGAGAAAACCGGCGCGACCGACGTTCCGCCGCACTGCTCGATGGGCTTCAACCAGACCTGGATCCTGCTCAACCACGTGCTGCCCGTCGCCAAGGAGAAATACGGCGGTTTCGATCCCGAGGCAATTCGCAAGGCGGCGCTCGACGTCGACATCGCGCCGGGCGGCACCATCCAGGGCTACGGTGTAAAATTCTATCGGCCCGGCACGCCGCTCTCCGGCCAGAACGAGCGCTCGACCCCGGTCGTGATGCAGAATGCCGGCGAGCATATCTCGGTGGTTTGGCCGACCAACATAAGGACACAGGACCCGGTGTTCCCGCTGCCGAAATCGTCGGTCTACGCGGCGTAGGGTTCGTCTCTCACCCACCGTGTTCGCGAAAGCAGTCCCTCACCCCGCAAGTGCGGGGCGAGGGAAAGATCAAGTCACAGCGTGACGCGGCGGCCCTCTTCGGCGGCCCAATAGCCGGCGTAGTTGACCTTGATGGTCTCAAAAGCCAGCGCAAGATCGGAAAGCGGTTGCCGGCTGGTCGCGACGCATTCCATGAAGTCCTGGATTTCCTGGACGTAGCCGCGCGTCCATTCCTCCTCGATGCAGACATATTGCCAGCCGGTCTTCCGGTCGACCTTCTCGGTGATGTAGACGCTTGCGAGCTTCTCCTCGCTGGTCTGATAGCTCATCATATGTGTGTTCGGCGTGATGTTGGCGAATAGCGCGCCGCTGCTGGTATAGGTTTCGATCAGGTTGCGCACGCCGCCGAGGATCATGTCGCCGGAAAAAACCGTGGCCTTGGTGCCGTCGGAGAAGGTGGCCGTGAGCATGCCCCAATCCTCGACATCGACGGGATTGGCCTTGAGCACGGCACGTTCGTCGGTGCGCAGGCACGCCGTAACGTTGCCGACGTCACACGTCACGCTTGCGACGCTGATCGCCTCGCCGCGCGCCTTCGCCTCGACCTGCTTGAGGTAGAGTACCGCCGAGAGCGGATGGCATCCCATGCGGATCAGCGAGCCGCCGCCGGTCATCGCCCATTGCGCGGCGTGCGCAGCATGCGAGCCGGAGTGACTCTCCTCCCCCTTCATGAACAGAATTTTGTCTTTGGTGGCCTTGAGGATCTCCACGGTCTTGGTCACCGCCGGCGCGTAGATCCAGTCCTCCGCATACATGAAGAGCCGGCCCGTCTGGTTGATCGCCGCGCGGGTATTCTCCATTTCCTCCAGCACGCGCTCATACATCAATGCCTTCGGCACATGCTTGCCGATCGGCGCTTTGTCGCCGTCCCGGCCGAAATAGCCGGCGAACGGCTTTTCGCAGATGACGTGCTTACCGGCCTGCATCGCATCGACGATCATCGACGTGTGCAAATTGGGTGGCGTGCAGATATCGATGACATCGATATCAGCGTCCGCGATCAAGTCGCGAAAGCTGCGATACGCCGTCGGGATCTGGTGGCGACGGGCAAACTCGATGACGTGATCGCCCCTGGCTGCAACGGCCCTGACTTCGACATCCACGCCGTAAACACGCCGGTAGGCATGCATGTGCAGCTCGGACACGAAGCCGCAGCCAGCCAGGCCGATCCTGATTTTCGCCATGGCGGAGTGCCTTCCGGTTGTCGCGGCTCGGGCTAATTGCTGCTTCGGCTGACGCTCTTGCGGCGCATCAACGCGGCGAACAGCTCGGTCAGGCCGAACTGCCAGGGTTCGCAATCTCCGCTGTGGCGCATCCGGTTGGTCAGCCGGCCGAGTTTCGGCGTGGCGACCGTGACCAGGTCGCCTTCCACATGGGTGAATCCCTGCCCCTTCGCGGCACGGTCCTGGATCGGGGCAAACATCGTGCCCAGGAACAGCACGAAACCGTCGGGATATTGATGGTTCTCGTTGATCGTCTGCCCGACGATGTCGGCCGGATCCCGGCTGATCTGGGTCAGCGAGGAAGCGCCGTGCAGCACGAAGCCTTCCGGCCCCTTTACTTCCAGCGATATCTCCATTCTCCGCACGTCATCGAGCGTGAAGCTTTCATCGAAGAATCGCACGAACGGCCCGATGGCGCAGGACGCGTTGTTGTCCTTGGCCTTGGACAACAGCAGCGCCGAGCGTCCCTCGAAGTCGCGCAAATTGACATCGTTGCCAAGCGTGGCGCCGACGATGCGGCCGTCGCTCGTCACCACCAGCACCACCTCGGGCTCCGGATTATTCCAGGTCGATTTCGGATGCAGACCCGCATCCACACACGTGCCCACCGCCGACAGCACGGGAGCCTTGGTAAACACCTCGGCATCCGGCCCGATGCCGACTTCGAGATACTGGCTCCAGGCATTCTGGGAAACCAGCACGTCCTTCACATGCTGCGCTTCGGCCGAGCCCGGCTTCAACCGCGACAGGTCGGTGCCGACAATCCGGGTCACCTCGGCCCGGATGGCTTGCGCCGAATCCGGATTGCCCCGCGCCCGCTCCTCGATCACCCGCTCCAGCATCGATACGGCGAACGTGACGCCGGCGGCCTTGATCACCTGCAGATCGATCGGGGCGAGCAGCCATGGCCTGGTCGGATCGCGGCTGTCGGGCGGCGTGTTGTTCAACAGATCCTGCAGCGTCCCTACCCGTTCGCCATGCGAGGCGCGCAGCGCCCGCGCCGGATCGGCGGCAGCGGCAAGCTGGCTGGCGGTGGGAAATTCGTCGGTGATGTCGAACACACCGTCCTGACGGATCGCAACCACCGACGGACCGGCAAGATCGGGACGCCAGATCCGCCCCATCAGCGCGGCGCCGGCGAAATCGTCGGGTAGAATGAATGCGGCGTCTGTGGCGATCGGCATGGTGGGGAATCCTTCGCGAGGTCACGTCTGTGCGGTCAGGGCAGCATCGTCCATAGAAGGGAACCGCGCGACGGGTCAACACCCCAAGAGATGCCTGCCTTCACATTTGCGGCTGCCGCGACAAAGCTCATCGCGCCGCAGCATGCAAAATCAGACGTTCGGGCAAGTGCAGCCGATTGTGCACACGCCGCAACCTGCCATGGACGGCATCGCGACCGAGCAAGGAACTCAGGGGGTCGGTGTCTGAGAATTGTGCGCGGGACGGTCGCGCCAGAGAGCAGCCTGGCCGGGATGGCTGCACGACCTTTATTGGCCGGGCAGGCTTTCACCCGCCGGCATCAACGAAGAAGTTGTACGACCTGCGGTGCGGCACCCCGCTCCGCTGATGGCGGGCGGCCATCAGCGGAGTTTGGAATCGCGAGGATCAGGCTGACGCCTGCTTCAAGCAGCCTTCAAGCCGCCTTGGCCTTGGACTTTGCCACATGGCTCGAGATCGCATCCATCAAGGGCGGCGACAGGCAATCATAGGGCTCGAGCCCAAGCTCCTTCAGCCGCCCCCTGATTCCGTCCATCTCGCCCGGTTGGACGCCGGACTCCAGCACGGACGACACGAACGCGGCAAACCCCGGAGCCGCTGATCCAGCTTCCTGGAACAGTTCAGGATGGATGAAGTCGAGGCCGTAGAATGGATGCCCGGTGTTCTCGATCCGGCCGTACATATGCGTACCGCAGGCCTTGCAGGCATAGCGCTGGATCGTCGCCGACGCGTCGACAATCTGCAGCTTGTCGCCGTTCTCTGTCACCTTCACATTGTCGCGCGGGACCACGGCGACAACGGAGAAGATCGCCCCTTCGGGCTTCCAGCACTTGGTGCAGCCGCAGGCGTGGTTGTGGGCCACATCGCCCTTGATGGCGACCTTGACCGGCTTATCGCTGCATTTGCAGACAAGCGTGCCGCCGGCGAAACTGCCGGTCCCCTTTTTTACACCGCTGTCAATCGATGGGTGGATATGAACAGTCATGGGCTTATCCTCCTTGTGTTTGAAGTTCTCCAATCAGAACACGACAACCGAGCGGATCGATTTGCCCTGGTGCATGAGATCGAATCCGTGGTTGATCTCGTCCAGCTTGAGGACGTGTGTGATCATCGGATCGATCTCGATCTTTCCGTTCATGTACCAGTCAACGATTTTCGGCACATCCGTGCGGCCGCGCGCCCCGCCAAAGGCCGTGCCCTTCCAGACGCGGCCGGTCACCAACTGGAACGGCCGGGTGGCGATTTCCTTGCCGGACTCCGCGACACCGATAACGACCGAGACGCCCCAGCCGCGATGGCACGCTTCGAGGGCCTGCCGCATCACGGTGGTGTTGCCGGTGCAGTCGAAGGTGTAGTCGGCGCCGCCGTCGGTAAGCCCGACCAGATGCTGGACGATGTCGCTGACCTTGGTCGGGTTGACGAAATGCGTCATGCCGAAACGGCGACCCCAATCCTCCTTGGAATCGTTGATGTCAACGCCGACGATCTTGTCGGCGCCTACCATCTTCGCGCCCTGGATGACGTTGAGTCCGATGCCGCCGAGACCGAATACGACGACGTTGGCGCCCGGTGTCACCTTGGCTGTATTGACTACGGCGCCAACGCCCGTCGTCACCCCACAACCGATGTAGCAGCTCTTGTCGAAGGGCGCGTCCTCGCGAATCTTTGCCACTGCGATCTCCGGCAGCACGGTAAAGTTCGAGAAGGTCGAGCAGCCCATATAGTGGTAGATCGGCTTGCCCTGATAGCTGAAGCGTGAGGTGCCGTCCGGCATCAACCCCTTGCCCTGGGTGGCGCGGATGGCGGTGCAAAGATTGGTCTTGCCGCTCAGGCAGCTTTTGCACTGGCGGCATTCCGGCGTGTAGAGCGGTATCACGTGATCGCCTGCCTTGACCGACGTCACGCCCGGCCCTACTTCGCGGACGATGCCCGCGCCCTCATGACCGAGGATCGACGGAAAGATTCCTTCGCTGTCGAATCCATCGAGCGTGTAGGCGTCGGTGTGACAGATTCCGGTCGCCTTTATCTCGACGAGGACCTCGCCGGCCTTCGGGCCTTCCAGATCGACCTCAACAATTTCAAGAGGCTTTTTGGCCTCGAACGCGACAGCAGCGCGGGTCTTCATCTTAAGCTCCACATCTTCTTTTCAAGTCGCTGCACGGACCTGCCGGAACGCGCGCCTCACATGTTTCGGCATGATCATTTGGCCCCCATGCAGGACTTCTCTGCCTCAGTGTAGGCGTCGGGTTTGTCTTCACGCTTGGGAGGCCGCACACGGCCGACCGCGTCATAAGCACGGGCGCGCAGATAGACGTAGAGGTCGTCCATATAACAGGCGACATTCGGATTATCGCCGAACGCCGGCATGACGCTCTCTTGCGCGGTGTTGACGTTCTTGCGGCCGCTGGCGACCACCCCGAGGAAATCGCCGTAGCTCATCGTCTTTAGCGAATCCTTCAACGCCGGCGCGTAGGTCGACCCCATCCCATCAGGGCCATGACAGACGTGGCATTCCGAGTGATAACGTCGGAAACCGGAATAGGTGTACCAATCGACTGTCCCGTCGGCCGCGACCTTGAAGGTCGGGTTTCCTTCCTTGTCGAGATACTTGCCATCCTCGGACTTGACGGCGGTCGGATCGTCCGCCGCGTGGGCAACCGATCCCGGCGCCACAAGCATGAGAGTGGCTGCAATCAAACAAATTCTACGCAAGAGCTCATCCTCGATATTCGATGTAGATCAACCGGCGCGTGGAACGAGCCACGCGCCGGACGAGGTGGTCCTGCTTTACTGCGGCAGCGCGAACACCGTGAGCGTGCCGCCGAGCGCGGTATAGTTGCTCAGCGCGGCATAGCCACCGACAGCGCCGAGACCTTCGGTCGGTTCGGTCAAACCTGCGGCAAGGCCGATACCTGCCCAGCCGCCGACACCGGACAGCACTGCGATGTACTGCCTGCCGCCGTTCTCATAGGTCGTGACGTTGCCGATGATGCCGGACGGGGTCTTGAACTTGTAAAGCTCCTTGCCCGTCTTGGCATCGACTGCCTTCAGATAGCCTTCGAGCGTTCCGTAGAACACCACGCCGCCTGCGGTAGCGAGCGCTCCCGACCACACCGAGAACTGCTCCTTGTTCGACCAGACGATCTTGCCGGTCTTGTTATCCCAGGCAATGAAGTTGCCCATGTGGCTTTCGCCCTGAGGCGGATACATCGACAGGGTCGCGCCGACATAGGGCTGGCCTGCGGTGTAGCTCACCTTGAACGGCTCGTAGTCCATGCAGACGTGGTTGGTCGGCACGTAGAACAGTTGCGTATCGGGCGAATAGGCTGCCGGCTGCTCGTCCTTGGTGCCGAGCGCGGCCGGGCAGATGCCCTTGGTGTTCTTGTCTTCGCCGCCCTTTTCGGTCGAATACTGATCGACCACCTTGGGACGCCCGTAGGTCGGCGAGCTCTTGTTCATGTCCACGCCGGTGGTCCAGTTCACCTTCGGATCGTACTTCTCGGCGACCAGGAGTTCGCCGTTGGTACGGTCCATCGTGTAAGCCAGACCGTTGCGGTCGAAATGGGTCAACAGCTTGCGCGCCTGGCCATTGATCTCCTGGTCACTGAGGATCATTTCGTTGACGCCGTCGTAGTCCCACTCATCATGGGGCGTCATCTGATAGACCCAGTTGGCCATGCCGGTGTCCGGATTGCGCGCGAAGACGGTCATCGACCACTTGTTGTCGCCCGGACGCTGTTTCGGGTTCCAGGTCGAGGGGTTGCCGGACCCGTAATAGACCATGTTCAGACCGGGGTCATAGGACAACCAGCCCCATGTGCAGCCGCCGCCGATCTTCCACTGATCGCCTTGCCAGGTCTTGATGCTCGAATCCTTGCCGATCGGCTTGCCGAGTTCGGTCGTCTTCACAGGGTCGACCAGGATCTGGTCGTCCGGCCCTTCGGAGAACGCCCGCCACACTTGCTTTCCGGACTTGAGATCGTAAGCGGTGACGTGACATTGCACGCCAAACTCACCGCCGGAAATGCCGACCAGAACCTTGTCCTTGACGACGAGCGGCGCGGAGGTGCCCGTGGCGCCCTTGCCCGGATCTCCATTCTTGACGCTCCACGCCACCTGCCCGGTCTTGGCATCGAGCGCGACCAGGGTGGTGTCGGCCTGATGCAGGAAGATCTTGCCGTCGCCATAGGCCACACCGCGGTTGACGGTGTCGCAGCACATCACCGGAATGACGTTCGGATCCTGCTTCGGCTCATACTTCCAGACGATCTTGTTCTCCTGAGAAAGGTCAAGAGCATAGACCTTGTTCGGGAACGGGGTATGGACGTACATGATGTTGCCGATGATGAGCGGCCCACCTTCATGGCCGCGCAGCACGCCGGTCGAGAAGGTCCAGGCGACCTGGAGCTTGCCGACATTGGCTGCGGTGATCTGGTTCAGTTTCGAGTAGCGTGTGTTTGCGTAATCGCCGGCCGGCTGCACCCAGTCCTTTGGGTTCTGTGACATCTTGATCAGTTCGTCATTGGCGTACGCAACGCCTGCGGCGAATGCCGCCACGGCGCCTAGACAGGCAGCGGATAGCACCTTGCGCATAGTGGTTTCCTCCCAGATTTAAGAGTTTTGGGTTTCCGCCGAGACGGCCCATTTTCCATTCTTGGTCCCTATTCCTATCCCGTTCGGAAATAGGAAACTTGCCCAAGAGCGAAGCGCGTTTGCTCAATAGCGAAACTTAATCATTTTTTTAATTTCGGACCGGCGCGCGACGTTCCGGCTCTGCCGTGATGCTGCGAAGCATCATTCCGTGGGCGTGTTCCCACGACCTTCCCTTGCGGCTCTCGGTCGAGGTTTCCCTTGACGCCGCCGAAAGTAAGTTGGAGGATTGTCAAAGGGATATTGGGAAGAATCTGCGCAACTTCCCGGACGACTGCCTAAATTGGGTCCAAATGGTGCGACCATCTGACCGACGCCTTGGCGGAGGTCGTAGCCTGTTCTCAAATTGGTGGCTGGGCAATGTCTGATACAGTTCGTTCACTCAGCACTTCCGGGTTAACGCCGAAGAGGCAGCTCCAAACTTGGTCAGATGCGCTGACCGATCTCTGCGGCCAGTTTGATGTCGATCCGCTGGAAGGTTCTTCGCTCGAGGCGCGAATCAATTACACCACCGTCTCGCAGCTCAAGCTGTGTCAGATCGAGGCAAGTCAGCATCGCATCGCGCACACGGTCTCAGGCACGAAACTGAGCGAACATCCCTACGTCAAGATATTGTTCCAGACCTACGGCATCTCGCATTTCGAACAAGGCGGCCGTCGCATCGACATCATGCCCGGCGATTGCCTCGCCTATGACGTCTCCTGTCCGCACACGATCGTCAGCCCCTCGTTGACCCGGCACGAGGTCGTGATCGTCCCAAAGGCACTGCTTCACGAGCGCGGCTTCCGCACGGCGAAGATGTTGCCGTGCAAGCTCTCCGCGCGTAACGGCACCGGCCGCATCGCCTACGACTTCGTGCACACCGCGTTTGACGAAGCAAACAGACTGTCGCCCTACAACGCCATCGGCGTCGCTGATTCGCTGATCGATCTGCTGCTGTTGCCGCTGCGCGAGGCCGACACGATGTTCGATCGCGTCGGTCCCGAGGCGATGTACATCCGGGCTCAAGCCTTCATCCGCGAACATTTGCGCGACCCGGATCTTTGCATCGACCAGATCTCGGCGGCATTGGGCTGCACCAAGCGCTATCTGCACATGCTGTTCAGCGACAAGGGCATGACCGTCAGCGATTACATCTGGCGGGCGAGGCTGATGCACTGCCGGCAGGAGCTGGAGACCCAGAACGGAAAGACGATCACGGATGTCGCATTTTCGTGGGGCTTTTCCAGCTCGTCGCACTTCAGCCGCGTGTTCCGGAAGCATTTCGGGTTCGTTCCCTCCGCCATCCACAAGGCACACTGCGCCGATCCGTTGCCGGACGCTTCCTGACGAGGACGTTCCGGTTGTGCGGCAACCACATGTTGCCGCACCGTCGTCGATAGCTCGAAATTTTGCGCTTCCCCACACCGCCGGCCCATGATGGCTGCGCCGCGTCACCGGCTTAGAAGGTCGCCTTTAGCCCCGCATAGAAGGCACGCGGCCGCGCCGGGCTGACCGAACGCGCGTCAGTGAACTGCGTGCCGCCATTGGTGAAATTGGGCACGTTATCGGTATCGAAGAACGTTCCGTAGGTCGCATAGCGATTGTCGAAGATATTGTCGACGCGGCCGTAGATCTGAAACGTCTTGTTGATCTGATACGAGGTGTGCAGGTTGAAAACCGAATAGCCGGGCAGTCTCGCCGCCTGGTTGGATTCATCGCCGACAAAATACTGGCTGCCGACGAACAACGCATCGCCGCCAACCTTGAAAGCGTCGGTGACCGAATAATCGATGCCAAATTTGACGCGGTTGCGCGGGATCGCAGGGATTCGGTTGCCCGGCAGTATCTGGACAACGTCGTCAACTGCGAACGGGCTGTTCGAGCCGACCTGCAGGGTATCGAGGAAGCGCGCATCGACGAGGGCATAGCTGGCGTATAGTTGCAGCGTCTTCGACGTCAGATTCACCTGGGCCTCGATGCCCTGGCGCCGCGTCCGACCCACGTTCTGGAAATAGCCAAATCCCTGCAACTCCGGACTGGGAATCGCCAGGATGTCATCGGCATTCGTTGCGCGGAACGCGCCGACCTTCCACCCGAGCGTTCCGATATTCAGCTCCTTGGTGCCGCGCAGACCAAGCTCGACGGTACGGGACACGACCTGCTTCAGCGGCGGGTCGGCGATGAGGAATGCCGCGACGATACAGGGGCGCGCAGGATCGGCGCATGCGAGTTCCAGCGGGGTCGGCGCGCGATTGGCTTCGGAATAGCCGGCATAGGCCGTCAGTTCAGGAGTAATCTTGTATGTGCCGCCGATCATCGGATTGAAGCGGCTGAACGTATGTTCGCCGTTGAGATCGGTGCCGATCTGATCTTCAAGCTTGATGTGCGCATGGTTGAACCGGCCACCGCCCGAGATTGAAAACGCGTCCGTCACGTCGAATGTGTCGAGCGCATAGATTCCGGTGTAGCGGTTGGTGGCGCGAAGTCCGACCGGACCGATCGAAACCGGAATGCCGGACGGGCCGAGAAATATGCCGCTGCCGTTGACGACGTAGTTTGAGCCGATCGTGCCCAATTCCGCGCTGGCCCCGAAGCGGGTGACGCCGGAGTCGACACTGGTGCCAACCATGAACTGATTGTTATGCCCGAACAACTGGTCGGTATTGGTTGCCTGCAAGGTTGCACCGGTCGTGACCGAACGGGTTGTTGTTCGGTCGATCTGCCCCAGCACGGCGTCGGTTGGGAAGGGATTTGCGAGCTGGACTCCGTTGAGCCCGTTCGCCGGCGCTCCCGGCGCGGTGTCTTCGTTGAAACAAAGCAGGCCCGGATCGGCGGCACACGGCGCCGTCTCGGTCGGGTTTCCGTCCACGGTTTTCTGCCGGAATTCACGGACGCGCGCTGAGCCTTCGATCGTCCAGGTCGGCGTGGCCTCGACCTTTCCGGTCAGATTGGCGTAGGCAACGCGGTTGTCCGTGGTCTGCGGTGTCGTATAGGTCGCACCCCAGTACTTCTGCAGCAACTCGATCGGCACCGCCGCCGCCGCGCCGAAATTGTTTTTGGCGACGCCCACGTTGAGGTGAAATTCACTGCTGTCGGTCCGGTAGCCGACATCGCCGTAGAACCGACGAATCGCCGATTCCGAAAAATTGCGATAGCCGTTGTCACGCACGCCTTCGAGCGCACCATAGACAGAAAAATTGTCGATCTGCTTGCCATACTGCGCCGAACTCTGGATGCGTCCGAAAGAGCCGCCCATCGTGTTGATTTCGGCACCTTTATAGTTGAATCCGTCCTTCATCTGCACGTTGGCGGCTCCGCCGAGGGCATTGAGACCGAACGCGGGATTGTTGGTTACGACGGTGACCGACCTGATCGCAGCGGTCGGGATCAAGTCCCAATTGACGGTGTCGCCGAACGCCTCGTTGATTCGCACGCCGTTCTGGTAAACTGCCAGTCCCTGAGGGGTACCGGCGACCGGCGATGCAACGAAACCGCGAAACTGGATGTCCGGCATGAACGGATTGCCGGTCGTATCACTGATGATGATACCCGGTACCTGTTGCTGCAGTGCGTCCGCGATGTTCAGCGAGCCTGTGCGCGCGATCTGCCCGGCGCCGACGGCATTGACCGCTGCCGAGACCTTGTCGACATCCATTCCTGAGCCAACCGTCGGCGTCGGCGCGGTCGGGTAGACATACACTCTGCGCACGTTCCTGGTGGCCTGAGACGCCCTTCCGCTGCGGGATGGTTTAGCGGCCGTGGCCGGGGCGGTTACCTCGATGGCCGGCAAGACCTCACTGTGTCCTGCCGCAGTTTGGGCCAGAGCACTGTCATTCCCGGGAACCAGACATAGCGATACCGTCCCGATAAACAGGAATCTCGTGCCCATTTCGTCCCACCCCATCCCATTCCGGTTGCCCTGGCGGCTACTGGTTAGCTGGGGCTAATCTTAGGGCGTCAGTGTTATATTGCGCTATATTCAAAAGGTCCGGTTCACAGATGCCCTTTTTCCCTGAACCAGCCAGGAAAACTTCCCGGATCAGCAACGCACGTCTCTGGGAACTACAGCCTCCACCGTTACGCCGCCATCCCCGGAGGCAATCGTAAGGGAGCCACCCAGCGCCAAAATGCGCTCACGCATTCCCGTCAACCCGAAGCCAAACTTGTGATCCGGCCTTAATCCGCCGCCATTGTCGCGGATCCGTACCAGAGCGCCGCCGCGGCCGGTGCGCACCGGCCCCGAAAGCAGTTCCGTGGGTTCAACGGTTACGTTGACGCAGGTGGCGCTCGCGTGGCGAAAGACATTGGTCAGTGCTTCCTGAATGGTACGGTAGATCGTCAAATCGGCCGTCTCCCCTGTGTCGCCCAGCGACTGCGAAATTGCCGTTTCAATAACGACGTCGGGATGCGACTCCCCCCATAGACGCAAGAGCGCACCGAGCGCTTCGTGAAGGCCGAGCTCCGTCAGACCCACGGGCCGCAGCTTTTCAAGGACTCGCCGATTGGACTGCTGCAACGCATTGACCTGTTCCAATATCGCGCTGCCGTGCTTTCGCGTCGCTTCCACGTTCGGATCCCTTGCATCTGCGATCCGCGTCAGCGCGCCGGCATGGGCTCGCAAGGCAAAGAGATAGGGCCCGAATTCATCGTGAAGCTCGCGTGCGATTTCCTTGCGTTCGACATCCTGCAGCGAGACGATGCGTTCGGCCAGACGCCGCTTGTCGTCAACCGCGTTGCCCAGAGTGGCGGCAAGGTGATTCAACTTGTCGCAAATGGCAGAGAATTCCGGCGGGCCATCCGGCTTTACGTGCGTGTCGTAGCCGCCGGCTTCGATCTTCGTCATCGCTTCCGAAAGCGTCTGGATCGGCGCGAGCGCCCGGCTGACGACCCTGGTCGTAATGAGGAAAAGAACGACGGCAATTACCGTGCCGATCTGAAGCTGGGTGATAATTCCATCCCAGATCTCGGCCATCTCGTCGTTCGGATGCGACGTGATCAGCAACGAACCCGGCTTTCCCTTGATCGAGATCGGCACGTCCACCGTGGTCTTTTCGGGGTGAACCAGCGTGACAAACCATGCCGGCGGCGAGCGTGCATCGGCATTGCCGTCAGGGTTGTCCGCCTGCCCGGGTCTCTCGACCGCTTCGCCCTGCCGCGTGATACTGACGTGGCGCAGCCGGTTGAGGTCGTGAACAATCTGGTTCAACCGCGCCTCCGGGTCCGGCGCCTCGTTCAGTCCTGCAACGATCGTATCGATGAACTCACGCGCCAACCGTATGACGCTTTGATCTTCGGCCTGAACACGGGGCCCGGCCTCGAGCACAAGCCGCGCAACATTGATCGCCAGGCCGAGCGTGAGGACGAGCGCGAGCAGCACGTTGATCCGGGCGCGCAAGGAAAATTTTTGCCACATAGCCTTTGTCCAGGAGTGAAATCGCCTTTGTCTGGGAGCGAAGTCGTCTTCAGTTCCGCATCGAGGGGAGCGTTGACAGATAAAATAGGCGTCTATCTAATCGAAGCGTACAGCAACATCGCTCGGGTTGCATAACCGTCGACGGCGAGTATCGCTCCGACATCGGTGCCGCGTCTCACCTGATGTGGTGCAGCAACAGGATTGACGCGGGTATTCGGGACCAATGCCAATGCGCGTGCTGATCGTTGATGACCATCGAATTGTTGCTTCGGGGTGCCGTGCCCTGTTCGCGGACGACCCCGAGATCGACATATTGGAGGCCTCCGACGCGGAGAGTGGCGAGCGCGTGTTCGGCGAACGTCATCCGGATATCTGCGTGCTCGATATCAACCTGCCGACGGTGTCCGGGTTTGAACTGGCGCGACGCCTCCTCGGGCGCGATGCCTCGGCACGTATCATCATGTTCAGCATGAACGATGATCCGGTATTCGCCGCGCGCGCCATTGAAGTCGGCGCCAAGGGTTATGTTTCCAAAGCCGGGGATCCCCAGGACCTGGTTGAGGCCATCCGTGAAGTTGCAAAGGGAGGCGCTTATCTGCCGCCGGCGATGGCGCGAAGTATTGCATTCGCGAGACCCTCGTACGCCCAGAGCCCGCTTTCAAAACTGACTTCGCGCGAGATGGAGATATTGCGCCTGCTCAGTGCCGGCAAAAGCCTGTCCGAAATTGCGTGGATGGTCCATTCCTCCTACAAGACGGTCGCCAATACCTCCTCGATTATGCGCCAGAAGCTCGGCGTGCGTACATCTGCCGAACTGGTGCGGTTAGCAATCGAGAACCGCGTGGCTTGAGATGATGACGCAGCGCGGCGCTGGAGTGGTTAATTCATGACGATGCAAACCGTTTCGCTCAACAAATCGCACAACGGCGTGCAGGGCGTTTACAAGCACGCCAGCCGCGAAACCGGCACCGACATGACCTTCTCGGTCTATGTGCCTCCGCACGCCGGCGGCGCCAGGCTGCCGGTGGTCTGGTATCTCTCCGGCCTGACCTGCACCCACGCCAATGTGACGGAAAAGGGCGAATTCCGCAGCGCCTGCGCCGCGCTTGGACTGATCTTCGTTGCGCCCGACACCAGCCCGCGCGGTGAAGGCGTGCCCGGCGATCCCGCCAATGCCTACGATTTCGGGCTTGGCGCCGGCTTCTATGTCGATGCGACACAGGAACCATTCGCCCGCAATTACCGCATGTGGAGCTACGTCACGGAAGAGCTGCCGAAACTGGTCGCTGAAAACTTTCCGGTCGACGCCAATCGACAATCCATTCTCGGCCACTCCATGGGCGGTCACGGCGCGCTGACGGTCGCGCTGCGCCATCCCGATCGATATCGCGCGGCAAGCGCGTTTTCGCCGATCGTTGCGCCCTCGCAGGTGCCCTGGGGTATCAAGGCCCTCGGCGGCTATCTCGGCGACATCAGGCAAGCATGGCGCAAGCACGATGCGGTGGCGTTGATCGAGGATGGCGCCAGAGTGTCCGATCTCCTGGTCGACTACGGTGACGCCGATCAGTTTCTGGCCGAACAGCTCCGCCCGGAGCTGCTGCAGGGCGCATGCGAGAAAGCCAAAATCCCCCTCACCTTGCGCCGGCAGCCCGGCTATGACCACAGCTACTACTTCATCTCCACGTTCATGTCCGATCATCTGCGCTGGCACGCGGAGCGCCTGAAGGGCTGAAACGGCGTGAAGCCGTCCCAACCGAGAATTGGGTTGCAAGCCAAGACAATTCGGTCATGGTTCAAGCCAACGGCCTTCGATACGGCGAAGTCGAGAAGGCCTGTCAGGGAGGAGCCATGATCCGATGGTTGGTCGCTGCGATCGGTTTCTGCATCGCGGCCACCCCCGTGCTCGCGGCCGACCCCATCGAGATCGGCATCGGCTATCTCGGCCGCACCGGCGTCAAGGCGAAATTGTCGCTGGTCGAACTGCCAGCCGAGAATGACGGCCTTGCCGGCGCACGCCTTGCGATCGAAGACAACAACACCACGGGAAAATTCCTCAACCAGCACTTCACGCTGGAGGAAGTCCGCCTCAAGGACAATGAGGATGTCGCGAAGGCAGCAGCAGCGCTTGCCGCGCGCACCGGCTTCATCATTGCCGACCTTCCGGCGGACGAGTTATTGAAGGCAGCCGACACGCTTCGCGATCGCGGCACGCTGCTGTTGAATGCCGGCGCGATCGACGACCGGTTGCGCGAGCAGGATTGTCGCGCCAATGTGATCCATGTCGCGCCGACGCGTTCGATGCTGGCGGATGCGCTTGCCCAGTATCTGGTGTGGAAGCAATGGAAACGTTGGCTGTTCGTCGTCGGTTCGCATGACCAGGACAAGTTGTACGCCGACGCATTGCGCCGCGCAGCGACGCGCTTCGGCGCCAAGATCGTTCAGGAACGAATCTTTGAGGATACCGGCGGCGCCCGGCGGACCGATAGCGGCGTCACCTTGATCCAGCGGCAAATCCCGGTGTTCACCCAGCAGGCGCCCGCCTATGACGTCCTCGTCGCTGCTGACGAAAGCGAGGTTTTTGCGTCCTACCTGCCCTACCGCACCTGGGACCCGCGGCCGGTTGCCGGTTCGGCCGGGCTGGTTCCGACCAGTTGGCACGCGGCGCAGGACCAGTGGGGCGCGATCCAGATCCAGAACCGGTTTGCAAAATTGAATTTGCGACACATGAGCGCACTGGACATGCAAGCATGGATGGCAGTGCGCATAATCGGCGAAGCGGCGTCGCGCACGAAGTCCGGTGAACCAAAGGCGGTATCGGATTTCCTCAAGGGACCCGACTTTTCCATTGCGGCGTTCAAGGGCCGGCGGCTGACGCTGCGGGATTGGAACCTGCAGCTTCGTCAACCGATCCTGCTGGTCGATGGACGCATGGTAGTCTCGGTTTCACCGCAGGAGGGATTTTTGCACCAGGTGTCGGAGCTCGATACGCTTGGCGTCGATCGGCCCGAAACCAAGTGCAGGCTGCAATGAAGGAGGATGGATTGCGTATGTGGCATCGCTGCCTGCTTTCAGGAATGGCTGTCTGGCTCGCGGCGGCGGCCCCCGCCTCGGCCTTCATCGCCTATGTGTCCAACGAAAAGAGCAACACTGTATCGGTAATCGATACGGACAATTGGACCGTTACCAAGACCATCAAGGTCGGCCAGCGGCCGCGCGGCATCGAGTTCACGCGGGACGGCAAGTTTGTATTCGTGGCCGTCGGCGACGACGACAGCATTCAGGTCATCGACGTTGCGAAGCAGGAGGTGGTCGACACCCTGCCCTCCGGCCCGGATCCCGAACTGTTTGCCTTGGATGCCGACGGCAAGATCCTCTACGTCGCCAACGAAAACGACAACACGGTGACCATCATCGACGTCGAAAAGCGCGCCCGCCTCGGCGAGATCCAGGTCGGCGTCGAGCCGGAGGGCATGGCCATCAGCCCGGACGGCAAGATCCTGATCAATACTTCCGAGACCACCAACATGGCGCATTTCATCGACACCACGACGCGCCAGATCATTGCCAATGTACTGGTCGATGCCCGCCCGCGCTTCGCCGAGTTCAAGCGCGATAATTCCGAGGTGTGGGTATCATCGGAGATCGGCGGCACCGTTTCGGTGATCGACCCGGTCAAGCGGGTGGTGACCGACAAGATTTCATTCAACATTCCAGGCCTGCGGAGCGAAGCCATCCAGCCGGTCGGCATCGGCATGACCAAGGACGGCAAGACCGCTTTCGTCGCGCTCGGTCCCGCCAATCGCGTCGCGGTCGTCGATGCCACCAGCCACAAGGTCACCAAATATCTGCTGGTGGGTCAGCGGGTATGGCACATGGCATTCACCCCGGACGAGAAATATCTGATGGTTACCAACGGCGTTTCGAACGACGTCTCGGTGATTGACGTCGCCGCGCAAAAGGTCATCAAGACGATCCAGGTCGGCGAGCTGCCCTGGGGTATCACGATTGCACAACCATGACGGCCACTGACGCATTTTCCGCCGGTCAGAACACGCAGGACATCGCTTCCCGGCTAGACGCCGCGGAGATGCCGGCATTGTCGATCGACGGCGTCAGCCATACCTACGGCGCGCGACAGGCGCTGATCGACATCGGCTTCACGGTTGCGCCGGCCAGTTTCACGGCGCTGCTTGGCCTGAATGGCGCCGGCAAGAGCACGCTGTTCTCGCTGATCACGCGGCTGTTCGGAATCCAGCGCGGGCGTATCGGCATTTTCGGCCATGACGTCGCACATGCACCCGGCGAAGCATTGCGGCTGCTCGGCGTGGTATTTCAGCCCCGCACGCTCGATCTCGACCTCTCGGTAACGCAGAACCTGCTTTATCACGCCGCCCTGCACGGCATCGCCAGGCGCGATGCGCGCGCGCGCAGCGGCGAAGTGCTGGCCCGCATCGGCATTGCCGACCGCGCCGGCAGCAAGGTGCGCGACCTCTCCGGCGGCCAGATGCGGCGATTGGAAATCGCACGCGCACTGCTGCACCGCCCGCGTCTGCTCCTGCTCGACGAGGCAACCGTCGGCCTCGACGTCAAGGCCCGCGCCGACATCCTCAACCACGTCCGCCAGCTTGTTACCGAACAGGGAATAAGCGTGTTGTGGGCGACGCATCTGTTCGACGAGATCGGTTCAAACGACGATCTGGTAGTGCTGCATCAGGGCCGCGTACTGGCTCAGGGCAAGGTGGCGCGGGTTATCGCCGATACCGGCGGCAGCGATATCAACACGGCGTTCATGCGGCTGACCGGCTCCACCGCGCAGAGCGGGAGCCCAACGTCATGACATCAGCAGCCATGAGGCCGGTCCGAAGCGGATTCTCGCTCGCCGAATATTTCACCTGCCTGAGCGGCATTGTCTGGCGCGAGGCGCTTCGCTTCCTGCATCAGCGCGAACGCTTCATCTCGGCGCTGGTGCGGCCCCTGGTGTGGCTGTTCATCTTCGCCGCCGGCTTCCGTCAGGTGCTCGGCCTCTCCATCATCCCGCCATACGAAACCTACATCCTGTACGAGGTCTACATCGCGCCCGGCCTGATGGCGATGATCCAGCTCTTCAACGGCATGCAGTCTTCCCTCTCCATGGTCTATGACCGCGAGATGGGCAATATGCGGACATTGCTGGTGAGCCCGCTGCCGCGATGGTTTCTCCTGTCCTGCAAGCTTCTGGCGGGAACCGCGGTCTCGCTGCTTCAGGTGTATGCCTTCCTGCTGATCGCCTGGTTCTGGGATATCGCGCCGCCGCCGGCCGGCTATCTCACGGTGCTGCCGGCGCTGGTGCTATCAGGCCTGATGCTCGGTGCCCTGGGGATGCTGATCTCCTCAGGCATCAAGCAGCTTGAGAATTTTGCGGGCGTGATGAACTTTGTCATCTTCCCGATGTTCTTCGCCTCGTCAGCGCTCTATCCGCTGTGGCGCATCCTGGAGAGCAGCCCGATGCTTTACTACGTCTGCCTGTTCAATCCGTTCACGCATGCCGTGGAGCTGATACGTTTCGCGCTATATGGGCAAGTGAACTGGATCGCGCTCGCGGTCGTCGGCGGCTGCACGATCGCCTTCATGGTCGGCGCAATTTACGCCTACGATCCATCGCGCGGCCTGATACGTCGCGGGCCGGCCGGAGGCGAGACATGAGGCATCGGATCGCAATCGCGGCATTGCTCGCCGCTACGGTGACCGGCGGAATCTGCCATGCCGCCGATCCGCGCTATCCGGACTGGCCATGCGTGCAGGCCAAGGTGCCCGAGATTTCGCTTGCCGCGGTGTGGGCAGGCCCACCGCTCGACGACGTCTCCGGCAAGTGGAAGGACGATGCCAAGGTCAGTACGCTGGTCGCAAAGCTGGCGGCGAGGCGTACCCCTCTCGAGGAAGCGCAGAAGGCAATCACCGAATATCTGAACGGTGCAGCCGACAAGACCGGAAGCGGAAAACTGCTGTTTGCCGGCCTGTTCGATTCGCTCAATGCCCAACGCTCCCAGGTCTTGAACGGGCTGGAGCGCGTGACCCGCAAGCAGCGCGAGGCGGCCGACAAAATACGCGCTGATACGCTTTCCCTGCAGGCGCTGCAGGGAGAGTCCCAGCGCGATCAAGCCAAGATCGACGACCTCGGCAATCAGCTTGTTTGGCAGACGCGCATCTTCGAAGACCGGCAGCGCGTCATCAAATTCGTCTGCGAGGTGCCGACGGCGATCGACCAGCGTCTGTTCGCCCTCGGACGAACGATTCAGCAGGAAATCGAATAGCCGCTGGCAGGATGAGACCAAGTTGGGCCGAGACGACGGACCATCCCGTGCCCCGGACGCAAGCGGCTGGAGTGCTGCGAGACCAGCCCTATTCTACTTTGCATGGGGTTGTTTTCGACATTTTGTGTCCCGCCCTAATGCACCGATGGCGCCGCCTCGCCTGCCCGCGGTTCCGGCTGCGCCTCCATCAACGCCAGCCCGGCCCGTTCCCAGCCATCCGTTCCTTCGGAGTACCACGCAACGTTGGCGTAGCCGTAGGTTAGGATTCGCTTTGCCGCGTTCCAGGACATCCAGCAATCGGCCTGACAGTAAACCACCACCAGCGCGGTAGTGTTGCCCGCCGTCGCGCGGACGAGCCCCCGCCGCAGATAGTCTTCCGTCGCCGCCGCGAGCTTTCCGTAGCCAGTATCCGGCAGCCACACGCTGCCGGGAATGTTGAGCCGCGGCTGGTCGCGCCAGACCGTGCCTTGAGGAAGATTTGGCGGCTTCGGCGCGCGGGGCATTACGTCGATGAACACGCCCGCTTTTGCTTGCCAGATCGCGCCGGCCTCCGCGGTCGTCAGAACACGCGCGCCTGAGAGCGTCGCGGGAACCGGCGCACGGTAATCTTCCATGCGGTACCCGTCCGGTTCGGGAGGCCCTTCCTGCGCTGATGCCGAGACACTGAATGTGAATGCCGCAAGGATCAGACCTGCGAGCGATTCCTTCATGGCGCCTTCGTTGCCGTCTCCGCACCGATCGGCCGGTCGTTCTCGTCGAGCAAGGGAACGCCGAAGTCCAGCAGTATCTTGTTGATGGCGGGCTGGTTCTCCTGGATCAGGCGGTTGAGCAGCCGCTTCCAGTTCTGGTCCGCCCCGCGCACCCCCATGCCGATACGAAACGCCAATCGCGGGCCGGTCTTTTCCTTCACGAGGGGCGTGACATGGAGCGGCGGGTTCGCCTTCTTCGCATGGAAGCCCGCCATCGGTCCCCACAGAATGCCGGCGTCGATCTGACCCGACATCAGGTCGGCGATCATGGCCTCCGCTGACGAGTCCAGGCGGGTATCGACCATCAGCTGATATGGTCTGGCATTCGTCATCAGGCCGTTGACCGCCATGTTCGTGGCAGGCGGCGTGCCGGCCACGATGCCGATACGCTTGCCTTTCAGGCGCTCGTCTTCCAGCGTCGCAACGTCTTCGAGGCCGCTGCCCCGCTTGGCAACCAGCGCATAGGCGGTGCGGTAATAGGGATTGGTACCCTGGACCAGGTCGTCGCCTTGCGGGAAGCCCATAATGACGTCGCAACGATGCGCCCCGAGCGTCATCCGGACGAAGCCGGTCGCCTGCGGGAAATACATGTAGTCCAGCTTCTTCTGTAGTTTCTCCGCGAACAGCTCAGCGAGCTTGTTCTCGAATCCCTCGCCCTTTTCGTTGGAGAACGGCAGATTGTGCGGATCGGCACAGACACGCAGCACCTTGGGATCGACGAGTTCGATCGACAAATCGCCGGTTTCGTTGATCTGCGCGCGTGCGACATCGCGCCCGATGAGCACGGCGAAGATCGTCAGTATCGAAATCGTCAGCCAGCGCTTCTGCCCGGCATATGTCATCAAAAGCTGCTGCACTTCCGGCCCACCATTGTTGCCAACTTCGGAAAAGTATCGGCAACCCCGACGAACGAAGTTCCGTTGAAGCCGCAGACAAGCAAAATGCTAAGCTTGTCAATTGGCGCGTGCAACTGGAATAATCCCGATAGCGGCCTCATTGCCTGTGCTGCGACGCAAACGTAGGCGCGATGAAGCATGAAACTGCCGATAGCATTTCGTGGTGAGACGGAGGCCGAAATATGGCTCATCCCGCATTGATCCTTGCCGCGCTCGCGATGCTCGCTACGGCGACAGCTTCGTTCGCGCAGCAGCGGGAGTTGCCCGTGAACTCCGTTGCGGATGGCGTGTTCGTGCACAACGGCCACACCGCACAGATGACGCGCGAGAACGACGGCGCGATCGCCAATGTCGGTTTCATCGTTGGCGAGGATGCGGTCGCCGTGATCGACACGGGTGGCAGCCTCCGCGAGGGACGACAATTGATTGCTGCCATTCGTGCCCGGACCGGCAAGCCGATCCGCTACGTCATCAATACGCACGGCCATCCCGATCACGTTTTCGGCAATGGCGCCTTCGTGCAGGATGGCACAACCTTCGTCGGCCACGCAAACCTGCCACGTGCGTTGGCCGCGCGCGGACAATTCTATCTCGATGCATTTCGCCGGACCATGGGCGACGAGCTGATCGACGAGATACGGATCGTGCCGCCAACGCTGCTCGTCAGCGGCACGCTCAACCTGGACCTCGGCCGACGAACCCTCGTCTTGCGGGCGTGGCCTGCCGCGCATAGCGATTGCGATCTCACGGTGCTCGATGAAAAAACCGGAACTCTGTTCGCGGGCGATCTGGTGTTTCTGGCCCACACGCCCGTACTGGACGGCAGCATCCGCGGCTGGCTGGCCGCACTCGGCGAGCTCGGCGCCCTATCAGCACAACGCGTGGTTCCCGGTCACGGTCCTGTGAGCGGATGGCCGGGCGCGCTCGCCGACGAGCGCCGCTATCTCCAAACGCTGGCCTCAGACGTACGCGGGCTCGTCGCCCGCGGTGAGCCGATCGCGGCGGCTGGCACGGCAGCGAACTCCGAGCGATCCCGATGGGAATTGTTCGACGACTTCAACACCCGCAACGCAACCGCAGCATTTTCGGAAATTGAATGGGAATAGCGCGCGCGTTGCCCTATATTGCGTGCGTTGCTTCCATTCCAATGAAGGTGGTGCATGCCCGGATCTCTTTTCCGCCTGCTCGGCGTCGCTGGCTTGCTGTTGTTCGGCGCGCCGCTGACGCTTGCGGCAACATCAAACGACCCCTGGCCCGGCCTGGTCCAGGACATCTTTAACAACCGGCCGATCAACGATGGCAGCGACGTGATCGCCATCGAAATGCCGTCCCGAGCCGAAGATGCCGCCATCGTGCCGGTGACCTTGCGAACGAAGCTTTCGCCCGGTGATATCAGGCAGGTGTTGAGCATTACGCTGGTCATCGACCAGAACCCCGCGCCGATGGCGGCAAAATTCCAGCTCGGGCCGGACGCCAAAGTGTCTGAGATCTCCACCCGCGTCCGCGTCAACAACTACACCGATGTTCATGCGGTAGCCGAGCTCAGCGACGGCAAACTTTACATGGTCAAGACCTATGTGAAGGCGTCCGGCGGCTGCTCGGCGCCTGCCGCCAAGAACGCCGACGAAGCCAAGGGCAGGCTCGGCCAGATGCGCTACCGGCAGTTCGGAAAAGCCGGTGAAGGCCCCGCCAGCGGCATGCGCGAGGCACAGATCATGATCGGGCATCCCAACAATTCCGGCCTGCAGATGGACCAGGTCACGCACCTCTATGTCCCGGCCTTCTTCGTCAACGAACTGCGGCTTTGGCAGGACGACAGCCTGGTGTTGACCATGGAAGGCGGCATTTCAATTTCGGAAGATCCCAATATCAGGTTCACCTACGCGTCGAATGGCGCGAAAGAGTTCCGCGCCGAGGCCAAGGATACTGAGGGACACGTCTTCCAGCGCGAGTGGAAGATCGACGATTCCGGGATTTGACGCCGAGCCGCGTATAACGCCTCAGAAACAGCGCACTTCCGCTTCGGCCTGGGCCCGCCTGAGTTCGTTGAGCGCGCTTGCCGCCTGCTCTGATGTGCGGAACTGCCCGCCCAGATTTCCCCGGACCTGCGACATGCTGAGGACGGTTTCGGCCGTGACATACCGCGCAAAGGGCACGAGCGAAGCGACAACGTCGATCGAACAGGAGCATTGCTCGATCGCCTGCCGCGTCTCGCCATTCGCTTTCAGGCAACCGAAAACATATTCGACGCGCGCCGATGTCGGATAGTCGTTGATGTCCTGGGCGTGCGTGGTCACGGCCATCGTCATCAGCGCTATCAACGCGGCGACAATACGTCGTACCGATCCGACAAGCATCATCGTCTTCCTCCCACTGCTAACCGTGGAAGCTATGCTATGACTGCCCTGCTGAAAAGCAGACGTTAGAGGAAACGGCTCAACGGACCATGAAACTTCTTGTTCGCATGCTGCTTGCTACGATTGTTCTGGTCTCGCTCGGCACGTGCTGCAGCGCCGAGGCTTTACGCGTTGCGGTGCAGAAGACCGGAACATTCGCCTGGGAACTCGCAGTGATCCGCGCGCACGGCCTCGACAAGCGGGCCAACCTTTCGGTCCAGGTTCTCGAACTGGCGAGCCCCGAGGCGGGCAAGATCGCGCTTCGCGCCGGAAACGCCGACATTGTGGTCACCGACTGGCTTTGGGTGTCCCGCGAACGCGGACTTGGCGCCAAACTGACATTCTATCCTTATTCGAGCGCGCTCGGCGCCGTAATGGTGCCTGCCGCATCACCGATCCAGAGCTTAGCCGATCTTAGGGGCCGCAGGCTCGCCGTCGCGGGTGGGCCGATCGACAAGAGCTGGCTGCTGCTGCTGGCGTGGTTGAAGCAGGGCGGCATCGACCTGAAGTCGGAGGCGACAATCGCGTACGGCGCGCCACCGCTGCTGGCTGCGAAGACGCTCAGCGGCGAAATGGATGCGACCTTGAACTACTGGAATTTCTGCGCCGGACTGGAAGCGAAGGGTTTTCGCCGCGTCGCCGGCATTGAGGATCTGCTGCCGAAACTCGGCGCCAAGGGCCGCACCGCGATGATCGGCTACGTCTTCGACGAAAAGTGGGCGAACGCAAACCAGGACAAGATTGCCCGCTTCATCGCCATGACCCGCGCGGCGAAAGAGATCCTGTCGACCTCGGATGCGGAGTGGGAGAAAATTGCGCCACTGACCGGCGCTCCCGATGCCGCAACGTTGCGCGCCTATCGCGATCGCTATCGGGAGGGAATTCCGCGTCGCCCGGTCGCAGACGAAGAAGCCGACGCACGCATTCTCTACCGCGTGCTGGCTGACATCGGCGGCCGCGAACTTGTCGGGCCGGCGCGTGAACTCGATTCCGGAACATTCTATCACGCGATCCCGGGAGACTGAGGTGCCGCGTCTGCTGTCATTCGCCGTGCTGCTCGCAACCTGGTGGATCGCCTCGCTGTTTGCCGGAGACGCGAAGCTGCCACCTCCCCCCACCGTGCTCACGGCCATGATTGCGGAAGCGAGGTCGGGTGACTTGTTCTTCCATCTCGGCGTGACATTGGTGCGCGTTGCGCTCGCCTTCACGCTGGCGATGACGCTGGGCGCCGCCATCGGATACCTGATGGGCCGGGTACGGCTTGCCGATCGGCTGGTCGACCCCTGGCTGATCCTGCTGCTCAATCTGCCGGCGCTCGTGGTCATCGTGCTCGCCTACATCTGGGCTGGATTGACTGAAGTCGCCGCTATTGCCGCAATCGCCATCAACAAGCTCCCGACGGCTGTCGTTACGCTGCGCGAGGGCGCGCGTGCCCTCGACGCGGCGCTCGACGAAATGGCGACAGTGTTTGCGTTGCCGCGCTGGAAGAAGTTCCGGCACGTCATTTTGCCGCAACTGTCGCCCTATATCGCAGCCGCCGCGCGATCAGGGCTTTCCCTGGTCTGGAAGATCGTCCTTGTTGCGGAATTACTCGGACGTCCGAACGGTGTTGGCTTCGAGATTGGCGTGGCGTTCCAGCTGTTCGACATTCCGCTATTGCTTGCCTATTCACTGAGCTTCGCGGCGGTCGTGCTCCTCATTGAAACCTTGTTGGTGCAGCCATTTGAGGCCCGGCTATCCCGGTGGCGTCCCCGTGCGGCTTGAGGTCGATATCGCCAGCAAGACGTTCAAGAACGCAGCGGGCGAACAGCACGACGTGATCGCCGGCGTGGCCTTCGCGCTTGATGCCGGAGAGGTTGGTGTACTGGTCGGTCCATCCGGCTGCGGCAAGAGTACGATGCTCAGGATTCTCACCGGCCTCGACCCCGACTTTCAGGGGCGCGTCTCGCGTCCTGCCGGCGCGCGGATCGGCTTCGTGTTCCAGGAGCCGCGGCTGCTGCCCTGGCGGTCGGTCGAAGAAAATGTACGACTTGCCGCGCCCCTGGCCGATGAAGCGAAACTTTCAGCGCTGTTCGAGATTCTGGAATTGAACGCGCATCGCAACCATTTTCCCGGCGAACTATCGCTAGGTCTGGCCCGGCGCGTCGCGCTCGCCCGAGCGTTCGCCGTCGAGCCGGCCTTCCTCATTCTCGACGAACCGCTGGCCTCACTCGATGCCGCCCTCGCCGCCCGTATGCGCGATCAGATCGCCATGTTGATGGACAACCGTTCCATGATAACGCTGCTGGTTACCCATGACGTGGACGACGCGGTTCGCCTCGGCGACCGCCTGTTCCTGCTGTCGCCGCGACCGGCCCGGATTGTCGCCGACCTGCCTGTCCGCACACCGCGCGGCGAGCGCGGAGATGCCGAGATCGCCGCAATCAAGCTGGACGTCATGCGGCGGATCAATGGCGATCCCCCCGGGCAGGAAAGCTCATAGGCAGTGCTTGAGGCCGGTGCTAGGATTACGTCACAGGCGGGGTTAGAGATGAAACGCTCGATCGGAACCGCAGCGCTCGGTCTTGCTCTTTTGACCATGACGGCAACGGCGCAGGACATGATGCGTCACGTGGACCTGTCGTCACCCGATATGGTCTCGGCCGAAATGACCCGCGGAGAGGTCGAGGCCGCGCTCGCTGCGGCGACCGCCACCGCGCCCGCCGATTTCACAGGAAAGAGATTATCCGGTCTCGACCTCTCCGGGCTCAACCTGTCCGGCGCGAGTTTTCGCGCGGCACGTCTCAACAGGACAAAGCTCGCCGGCGCCAAGCTCGACCGTGCAATCCTCGACCAGGCATGGCTGCTCGAGGCGGACCTGACCGGCGCAAGCCTGAAGGGCGCAAACCTGTTCGCCTCGCAGATGGTTCGCGCCCGTCTGGACGGCGCCGATCTCTCGGGAGCACGCATCGCTGCCGATCTCACCGGCGCGAGCCTCGTCGGAGCTTCGATCGCGGATGCAAATCTGGGCGCCGACATGCGCAACCAGTCGATGGGCCTGATGCGCGCAATTCTGAAATCCGCCAATCTGGAACGGCTGAACGCACGCGGCGCCGACCTGTCGCGCGTCGATCTTGAGTTTGCCGTGCTGAAGGGCGGTGACCTCACGGGTGCTTCGCTCAAGAGGGCCCAACTCGGGGGAGCCGACTTGACCGGTATCACCGTCATCGATACCGATTTCGATGGTGCCGATCTCGATTCAGCCAGGTTGATCGCCCCAATCGGCCTCGACCGGGCGAGAAATTTCGATAAGGCCAAAAATCGAGACCGTCTGATAAAGCAATGACGGCTCTGAACGCTCCGCGATGAAAGGATTGCCCGATGCGATGGACCCTGGCTTTGGCGGCCCTGCTGTCAGCGAGCGCCAATGAAGTGGCCGCGCAGGGAAAAGGCGTCCGATTGTGGAATCTGACCACCGCGACCATTTCGGAGTTTCAGCTTTCCCTGCCCGGAAAGAACGACTGGGGTCCCAACCAGACCCTGAACGACAAGGACAAGGAAGTCGACCACGACGAACGTCTGCGCATCACGGGGGTGGAGCCGGGACGCTATGACGCCAAGGTCGGCTATCGCGGCTCGAAACATTGCTTTGTGCGCGGCATCGAGATCAAGGCCGACGCCGTGTTTTCGATCGCGGACAAGGATTTGAAGGACTGCAACAAGTAGCCGCTACAGCCTTCTCGCCGACGATGGTTCAGCCTGCGGACCACACGGCGTCCTGGAATGCCTTTTGGTTGTTACGTGGATATTCGCAGCGCCATTTCACCGCGGTCCATTTCGGATGCTCGCCAACCCACTGCGCGATGTAGGGCTGCGCAGCCATGACGCACTGCCGTAACGAAACATCTGAAGAAAAGACCAGATGGGTTTCCTCGCAGGTGGTCGGCGAGAGCACCGCACAAACGGTCACGATCAAATCTATCGGAGTCATGGCTGATATCCCTTGAATTGCTCCCGAATTAATAACGCAAAAAGCTACGGTAACGGGTGCGTAAAGTTTCACTACCCCGTGAAAAGCCGGAACCGGGCCGCGCGGCGCCGCCAGCTCTAAAAGTCGCCTCCAGCCCTAAAAGTTAACACCAAATATCAAGCGTGCCTGATGGCGTTCGAAATTGACGAGATCAAGGCTGGCTATTGACCCCGCCGGACGCCCCCACGCCTGAACGCTCCAGCTTGCGGTCAGCCGCGAGCGTTTCGACAATTGGAAGTATGCCGTTGGACCGACAAACAACGCCTGCCCTGCAAGTTCCTCCAAACCGATCCCTTCGTATTTCCGCAAGTAACGCGCTTCACCGCCCAGGAGGAAACCGGGACGCAACTGCGCCATCAGCGCAAGTGCCACACCTGCGGTGGATTCCCGCTCCATCACACCACTGCCGACAAGGCGCGTCCACTCCGGTTCGTAGATCAGGTTGAACGCCGCAACGACGCGGTTCGGCACGAGCTCCCGGTCGAACGCCAGCCTGAACTCCGTTCCGAAACTCCGGACCGTTTCGGCCGTCGCCTCATCGACACGATGCGCGTGCGCTTCCGCCGCGAAAGTGAGCCCGAACAGGGCCGTTTCCCGGTCGAGAAAGCGGTAGCGCAAATCGAGCGACCCGCCCTGCCACGACAGCCGGCGCTGGTCGTCAAGACCTGGCACACCGCTGATCAGGTGCGACGCAAACGTGCTTCCGATCTCTATTCGAAAATTCCGGACAGGCACAAACTCCAGCTCGAACTCCTGGCCGACGGCCCGATAACGGCCGCCGTTCTTGCCGAAGCGTCCGGTCGTCTCGCTTTGAAACTCCCGTTCGCCGACATTGCCGACATCGGTTCCGATCATGAAGCCGAACACATGCTCGGTATCGATGCCCTCGGCATGGACGCAGGCCGGCAGCAGCGCAGCAAGAGACACGACCGCCGCCTGGAGGGTCTTTGCACGCGCAGATATTCGCATTCAGCGGGTCATGGGGTTGAACCGGTAAAATCCGGCAGAGTCGGCCGAGGACATACCCTAGCATGATGCTGGGACCATCGGCGAGCCACGGGAACATGTGGGAAAGAGAAATCGGGACGGGATCGCCATCCGGGCGACCGTCTACATTGGGATTCGCGCCCTGCTCTTGATGCAGGTGGTGGAGAACTTCCAAGGATCATACAGCTTGAGATCGTACAGCTTGCCCGACCCGCAGCAACAGACCGTTGCCGGAGCCGGGCAGACCGTTTCGACGCGTCTATTGACGCGCCGCGCAGGCGTACATGTTGATTTCCATGCCCACCGGCACTTCCACAATCTTCGGAGTTTTCCAACTCATCAGGGTTTCTCCCAAGCAGTGCTGGCACGACATTCGTGCCGGCACCAAAACTAGGTTGACCTCGAACGTAGCGCAAGCTCGGAACATCAGACATTGACGGCATACCGGCGCATCTGACGCCGGAAACTTCCCTCTTGGGCAAAGCCACTTCGCTCTTGGACAAGGCGAACGAGCGAAAGCGACGAATCGACGTATACGTCGCGTCGGTCACGATTGGCGAATTCGGTTCGCCTAACAAAACCTGTCTGTTGCAGTCGGACACTTCGGGGATGTCGGAGAGCCGGCCGAAGCGCCGACAATCCGACACCGCCTGAGCTACACGCCCTCAGCAATCCTTGTCTGCGTCTGCGGTCTTGCTGTCCGCTTTGGCGCCTTCGGCCTGCTGTGCCGCCGGTGGTTCGCCCTGCATCTGCCGCTGCGTATCCTGCGAAGACGCCGCAACGTCTCCGGTCTTTTGATTCATCGTTTCGGTCGGCGGATGTCGATCGGTGCTGCCGGCCATACCCGTCGTCTGGCTGTCGCCCATCTTGGCCGGCCCGGAGCCTGCGTCCTTCAGGCTGGCGGATCGGCCTGTATCACAGGGACCTGCCAACGCTGCGCCGGTGCTCAAAACCAGGATGGAGCAACCAGCAATCATGAACTGTTTCATTTTCATCTGTCTCTCCTGTTCTCGTGAAGCACGCACACCGTGATGAGGGGCAACCGACACGTTGTCTGCAGGTTCCGGGTGGTTACGCGAATCTCGACATGTTTAATCTGGCGCACGATTTTTTTTGACGAGGACAGCCCATGGAACCGATTCACCGAAGGTTGATCAGTTTTCTTTTCGCGTTGGGCCTTGTGTCGGGAGCCTTTGCGCAGGACAGGCAGCCTGACCAAACCGCGCCAAATGCCGAGACCGCCGCGCCCGCCAACGGGCCGTCATTGACCGGAAAAGAACGCATGGGCAGGAAGTGGATGGACGAGCAACGGATCGACAATTGCAACGTGCCGATCGACAAGCGCGGGAGCAGGCCACGATCCAGCATCTGCCCGCATGTTCCGTCGGGATGATCGGCGACGACGGAGAAAGGGCACGGCTGCGCAAGCAATATGGTCCAGCGCTGTCGCCCTTGTCCGCGACACGACGCACCGAGATGAACTCACGCAGCGCCACGGTTCAGCCACACGGCATCAGCCCTGCGATGAAGACCAAAGCAGCGGCTCGTCGTGCCCGCCGCGGTTAATCCCAGGCGGTTAATCCCAGGACCAGGCGGAGAAGTCGTTCTCGAATTGCGGGACTTCCTTCCACACGCCCTTCAGCTTCTTGTTCGCGATGGTGATCCATTGCGGCTGGAACAGGAAGCCGGCGACCGCGTCGGTCGCTAGCATGCGCTGTGCGTCGCCGAGCAGTTTGGCGCGCTCGGCCTCGGCCGGTGTTGCCCTGATCTGCTGGTAGAGCGCATTGAAGGCCTCGTTGTTATAACCGAGATAATAGTCGGACTCGGTTATCTTCACGAGATCGAACGGCTCGACATGCGAGATGATGGTGAGATCGAAATTGTGCGGACCGTTGCCGGCAAACACCTGCGACAGCCACTGCGCCCATTCGACGTTCTCGATCTTGGCGATGATGCCGACCTTGGCGAGCTGGGCTGCGAGGACTTCGCCGCCCTGCCGCGCGTAAGGCGGCGGCGGCAGCTTGAGGCTGAGCTCAAGCGGCGTCTTCACGCCGGCCTCCGCCAACAGCTTCTTGGCCTTTTCGGGGTCGTAGGGATTGATGCCTGTCGTGTCGACATAACCCAGCGATCCCGGCGTATAGAAGCTGCCGATCGGCGCGCCAAAGCCATCGACGGCGCCGTCGATCATCGCCTTGCGATCGATGGCAGCGAGAATGGCGCGGCGAACCCGCACATCGTCGAGCGGCTTCTTCCGTTCGTTGATGCCGACGATGGTCTTGGCCCTGGAGCCGCCGATCAACACATTGAAGCGCGGATCGGCCTTGAACTGCGCCACGCTGCGCGCCACTGCGGCGCGCGGAAACGCGTCGATGTCGCCCGACAGCAGCGCCGCGACCTGCGCGGAGGGATCGCTGATGAAGCGGATGGTCACCTTGGAAAGCTTGATCGCGGCGGCGTTGCGATAATCGGGCCATTTGCTCAGAGTGATCGACGATCCCTTGGCCCAGGCGCCGAGTGTATAGGGTCCAGTGCCGACCGGCTGCGTCGCATTGGTCGGCGCGCTCTTCGGCTCGACGATCGAGCCGCCCGCCTGACCGAGCAGGAACGGCAGGTTCGGTTCGGAATATTTGAGCGCGACCACGATCGTCTCCGCATCGGGCGCGGTGACCTGCTCAAACGCCTGGTACAGGCTCTTGTCCTTGTTGGTGCTGGTCGGCACCGCGTTGCGATCATAGGAGAACTTTACCGCCGCGGAATCGAACGGCTCGCCGTTATGGAATTTGACGCCCTTGCGGAGCTTGAATGTATAGGTCTTCAGGTCGGCCGACGCCTGCCAGCTCTCGGCGAGCAACGGCGATACCGAACCGTCCTCGTTGATCTTGGTCAGGGTCTCATAGAGGTTATAGAGCGTGACCTCGGCGATCGCCGCAGCCGCTGCGTTGGTGGGATCGAGCCCCGGCGGCTCCAGCCCCATGCCCATGACGACGCTGTCCTTCTTGCCCTGCGCGAGGCTCGGCAGCGGCGTTGCGGCGAACGCGGCGATAAGTGCAAAAACAGCTAGTTTCCTGAACATTCACTTGCTCCCCTGACATATCGCGTGACCAGACTAAGCCAGTCCCGCACAAAAGACTAACTCTCCTCCGACGACACTGGAGGCAATGCCATCACGGCCTCGGCGTGGTGGCATGCCGCAAGGTGCGCCGTTCCGAAATTGCGCAGCGCCGGCGCGGTGTCGCGGCAATGCTGGTCGGCCAGTGGACAGCGCGATGCGTAGGCGCACCCTGTCGCGCCGGTCGACTGCGAAGCGATCGACTGGGCGCCGCGGCGGCGGCGTACCCCACCGGCGCGGGCGCGCGGCACGGCCTCGAGCAACGCCCGCGTGTAGGGGTGGGCGCAATGCGCGAACAGATCCTCAGGGCTCCCCTGCTCGACGATCCGCCCGAGATACATCACCGCGATCTCGTCGCAGAGATAATCCACCACCGCGAGATCGTGGCTGATCAGGATGTAGCTCAACCCAAACTGATCCTGCAGGTCTTGCAGAAGATTGAGCACCTGCGCCTGCACGGAGACGTCGAGTGCGCTGACCGGCTCGTCGGCGACAATCAGTTTTGGCTGGGTGATCAGCGCACGCGCGATCGCGATGCGCTGACGCTGGCCGCCGGAGAATTCATGCGGAAACTTGTCCATGTCGGCGTCGCGCAGCCCGACCTGCCCCAGCACGCCGGCAACGCGCTGACGCAGCGTGGCGCGATCCATGCGCCCGAGCGCGGTCAAAGGCTCCGCGACGATACGCGCAATGGTCTGTCGTGGGTCTAGCGAGCCATAGGGATCCTGAAACACCATCTGGAAATCACGCCGGGCGCGGCGCAATTCGCCAGCCGGCATCCGGTGCAGGTCACGGCCCATCAGCGACACCGACCCCGACGAGGGCTGCTCCAGCGCCATCACCAGCCGCGCGAAGGTCGACTTGCCCGATCCGGACTCGCCGACCACGCCGAGGCTTCGGCCTGCCATCACCTGCGCGGTGACGCCGTTGAGCGCGTGCACCTGCCCGGCCGGCTTGAACACGCTTTCGCGCGGCAGCGTGTAGCGCTGCGCCAGATCCTTTACATCGAGCAGCGGCAGTTCGGCGGACGGTAACGATTGGTCCAGCATGGTCATGCGCCCAAAACTCCGACCGCCTCAGCCATTGAAACATCCGTCCTGAGACAGCGCACGCCATGGCCGGCGCCGACGTCCACCGCGGCCGGAAGCGCCACGCGGCAACGATCCTCGACGATCGCGCAGCGGTCAGCGAAGGTGCACCCCGAGGGCAGATCGGCAAGCTCGGGTACGGTGCCGGCGATCGTCTGCAGCCGGGTCCCCTTGCGCGCACCAAGGCGCGGGCGGGCGCGAAACAGACCCTGCGTGTAGGGATGCCCCATGCGCGTGAACACGGCATCCGTCGCGCCGCTTTCGACGACGGTGCCGCCATACATCACCATCATACGCTGCACATTCTCGGCGATGACGCCGAGATCGTGCGAGATAAGAATCATCGACATGCCGCGCTCGGCAACGAGGTCTGCGATCAAATCGAGGATCTGTCCCTGGATGGTGACGTCGAGCGCCGTGGTCGGCTCATCGGCGATCAGCACGTCGGGCTGGCAGGCCAGCGCCATGGCAATGGTAACACGCTGCCGCTGGCCCCCCGAGAACTGGTGCGGATAGGCATCGACGCGTTTCGCCGCATCGGGAAGCCCGACACGATCGAGCAAGGCGATGGCTTCCTTGCGGGCCTCTGCCGCCGAGCAATTGGTGTGACGCCGCAGCGGCTCGGCCACCTGACGGCCGATCGTGTGCATCGGATTGAGCGCAGTCATCGGCTCCTGGAAGATCATGCTGATGCGATTGCCGCGCAGCTTGCAGTAATTCGCATCCGACAGGCCCACCAGTTCGCTGCCGTCGAGCCGGATGCTGCCGCTGACGACGGCGCTGTCGGGCAGCAGGCCCATCAGCGCGAGCGCGGTGACGGACTTGCCGCATCCGGATTCACCGACGAGACCCAGGGTTTCGCCGCGCTTCAGCGAGAAACTGATGCCGCGAACGGCCTGCGCCGGACCGCGGCTGGTGTTGAGCCGGACGCCGAGATCCCTGACCTCGATCAAAGGCGCGTTGGCGGACTTGCTCATGTTCAACGCTCCCGCGCCAGCCGGGGATCGAGCAGATCGCGCAACCCGTCGCCGAGCAGATTGAGGCCAAGCACGGCAACTGCGATCGCAGCGCCCGGATAGACCGCGAGCATCGGTGACTGGAACAGCAACGTCTGCGCGTCGTTCAGCATGCGGCCCCAGGACGGCTGCGGCGGCTGTGTGCCGAGGCCGAGATAGGACAGCGCCGCTTCGGCCAGGATCGCGAGCGCGAACTGGATCGTGCCCTGCACGATCAGGATCGGCAGGACGTTCGGCAGCACGTGCTCAATGGTGATGCGGAAGCCGCCTTTGCCAGAGGCGCGCGCGGCCAGCACGAACTCCCGCGCCCAGATCGCATTGGCCGATCCACGGGTCAGCCGGACCAGAGTTGGAATCTGGAAGATACCGATGGCGATGATCGAGGTCACCATGCCCGGGCCGGCGACGGCCGCCAGCATGATGGCCGAGAGCACCGCAGGAAACGCAAAGGTGAAGTCGCTCATCCGCATGATGAGCTCTTCGGTCCAGCCCTTGCGCGCGGCGGCAATCAGCCCAAGGCACACCCCGAAGGTGAGACCGATCCCGACGGCGATGATGCCGACCATGATGGTAGAGCGGGCGCCGACCAGCAGCAACGAGACGATATCGCGGCCGAGCACGTCGGTGCCGAGCCAGTGCGCGGCCGACGGTGGCCGCAGCTTGGAGGCCACGTCGATTTCATAGGCCGACCACGGCGTCCAGACCAGCGACAGCAAGGCGGCGCAGAGCACCATCAGGCTGAGCGTGCCGCCCGCAACGAAGCTGCGATGGCGCAGCGCGCGACGCCAGAAGCCGTTCGCGAGCCGCGGACGCGCGACGGTGGCTGCAACCTCGACTGAGGCGCTCAGCGGGGTGCTCATAGGTTGTGAACCTTGATGCGCGGATCGATGAAGGCATAGAGCACATCGACCACAAAGTTGACGATGACGACCACGGCCGCCAGCAGCATCACGCAGTTGCGCACCACGATCAGGTCGCGATTGGCGATCGACTGGAAAATCAGTCGGCCGAGACCCGGCAGATAGAACACGTTCTCGATCACGATCGTCCCCGCCAGCAGGTTGGCGAACTGAAGGCCCATGATCGTCATGACAGGGATCATCGCGTTGCGCAGTACATGCCGCCACAATACGTCGCGCTTGCTCAAGCCCTTGGCGCGCGCGGTGCGCACGAAATCCTCGCGCAGCACCTCAAGCACCGCGGAGCGCGTGACCCGTGCGAGGATCGCCGCCTGCACCACCGATAGCGAGATCGCAGGCAACAGCAGCGACTTGATCCCGGCAATGATGCTTTCATCCCAGCCCGCAAATCCGCCGGCCGAAAGCCATTGCAGCTTCACCGAGAACAGCAAAATAAGCAGGATGGCGAACCAGAAGTTGGGAAGCGCTATGCCGAACTGCGTCAGCGACATCACGCCCACATCGCCGAGCTTGTTGTGATTTGCCGCCGTATAGATGCCGGCGGACAGAGCCAGCACGACCGTCATGGACATGGACATGATCGCCAATGGAATTGTCAGCGTAAGACGCTCAGCAATCAATGCTGCAACAGGCGTGCCATAGGCATAGCTGTTGCCGAGATCGCCCGTCAGCATTCCCGCGATCCAATGGACGTACCGATAGTGCAGCGGTTGATCCAGCCCGAGCTTGACCGTCAGCGCCCGGACCGCATCAGGCGAGGCATCCGCGCCCATCAGCATCTGTGCAGCGTTGCCGGGCAACGCATCCAGGACAAGGAAGATAATCAGCGACGCGCCGACCAGCGTCGCTACCAGCGTCAGAAAGCGGCGGAAAATGAAGACGCTCAAGTCCCGATTCCCTTGTTAGCAGCCAGTCCCTTGTTAGCGATCAAGCGTGGTGGCGGCCGCATTTTCGCTTAGCCGGCTAGATTCGGCCACCGGCCGAGAAGATCTTGCGAGGCCTCAAACAGCGCGCTGACGCGCAGCAATTCGACGTCTCCACGGAATTGTCCGACCAACTGGATGCCGATCGGCAGGCCGTCCGCGTCAAAGCCGCAGGGCAGACTGACGGCAGGATGACCGGTCATGTTGAACGGCATTGTCCAGGGAAACCAGCTCGGCCGCACGTCGCTGAATACCCGCCCGTCGATGTCTATCGTGCCGAACAGGTCCTGATCGATCGGCAGCGCGGTTCGGGTTATGGTTGGCATCGCGAGAATGTCGACCCTTTGCAGCAATGTCTGAACCCGCCGGAACAGCGCCGTACGGTCAAACATCGCCCGCTGATAGTCAACACCGCTGACCTTCGTGGCCAGCGCCAGTTGCTTCATGAAGGTCTCGCTCAGCTCATCGCCATGATCGGCGGCAAGCTTCTCGAACCGCGCGCGCCAGGCGGTGTGATTGATGGCGCGCCAGATCGGCTCCACCTCAAATCCGTCGCCGGACATTTCCTCGACCTCGGCCCCGAGGGCCTCCAGCCTGGCAAGCGCGACCTTGAATGCCGCGACGACATCGGCCGCAACTGGCAGGCCGAGCGGCGCGAGGCAGAATGCAATCTTGCGCCCGCGCAGATCACCGTTTGGCGCCGATCCCTCGACAAAATTCCACGGCGGCAATCCGATCGACCACGGATCGGAAGCGTCTTCTCCCGACATCGCCTGCATCATCAGGGCGGTGTCTGCGACGGTGCGCGTCGTAGGCGTCACGTAGGTCTGATTGCCGAACGCGTCCTGCACCTGACTGTGGGGAATAGCGCCGTTGCTTTGCTTCAGGCCAACAACGCCGTTGCAGGCTGCCGGAATCCGAGTCGAGCCGCCGCCATCGGTTGCGATGGCAAGCGGCGCGATGCCGCTTGCAACCGCAACCGCCGCCCCCCCGCTTGAACCGCCGCTCGAGCGCGCGCCACTCCAGGCATTGCGCGTGCGGCCGAACAACGGCGAATCCGTCAGGCACTTGGTGCCGAACTCCGGCGTCGTGGTCTTGCCCACGAGAATGGCACCCTCTGCCCGCATTCGCGCCACGGCGACCGCATCATGGTCAGGCACGTTGTCCTTGTAGGGGATCGCTCCGAAGGTCGTTCGCACCCCCTTGGTGTTGACAATATCTTTCACGGTGAATGGGATGCCGTGAAGAAGGCCCAGCGGCTTCCCGGCCATCACCTCACGCTCTGCGTTCCTCGCCTCGGCCATGGCTTCATCCCCACACAGCGTGATGAAGCAGTTCAACTCGGGCTGCATCCGCTCGGCACGCGCAAGCACGGCACGCGTAATTTCGACCGGTGAAACATCCCTGCGGACGATCCGCGCGCGGAGTTCGGTCGCAGGCAGGAAGCACAGTTCATCGCTCATCGCGAAAGTCCCCTGGGTCGAATGACGCAAAGATGACATTCAGATTGACTTCAGGTCCAATACCATCGCACAACTGACCCATACGAGTTCGGTATAGCAAAAATGGACCTTCGGCGTCTCCGCTATTTCGTTGCCGTAGCCGAAGAGCGAAGCGTTGGCCGGGCGGCCGTACGCCTGCGCATGGCGCAGCCGCCACTGTCGGTCCAGATCCGCAAATTGGAATCGGAAGTAGGAACGCCGCTGTTTCGTCGAGGCGCGCGGGGAATGGAGCTGACGGCGGCCGGCCGCGCCTTGCTGTCGCGCGCGCGTGAAGCGCTGGCCCTGACGGCTGAAGGTTTTGAGGCCGCCCGCGCAGTGGCGGCGGGGCGCCGGGGAAGATTGTCGGTCGGTTACATGTTCGCGCTTGCCCACGCCGTGCTGCCGAGGCTCGTTCCGGAGCTTCGAAGGTCCCTACCCAAGGTCGATCTGGAGTTCATCGAACTGAGCGCATCGACGCGTGAGGCACGGCTGCTGGATCACAGTGTGACTGTCGCGCTGTGCATGCCCGCAATTCGCCACAGCGAGATCGAGGTCTCCACGATCGGAAAGCAGCGATTGATGCTGGCCATGCCGGCCGGCTCGCAGCTGGCGCGCTCGGCGGCCGTGCCGGTGAGAAAGCTGCAAGGCCGCCCGCTGATAAGTTTACCCGGGCCTGCCGAGGATCCGGCGGCCTCCGTTGTGGCGTCGCTGCTCCGGCGGCATCAGGTCAGCATGACGGTCGCGAACCGGGTCGAGACGGTGCACTCGGCGCTCAGCCTCGTCCTTGCCGGCGAAGGCATGGCGATCCTTCCCGCCTGCGCCCAGCTCGGATGCCCGACCGGCGTCGTGTTCCGGCCCTTCCTCGACGCCGACGATGCCATCGACGTCGCGGTTTGCTGGCGCCGGGATTCTCTCAATCCGCTGGTCCGGAATTTCCTCAAATGCGCGGAAAAGGTGATCCGCTACGCCTGACACCATCGGCTTTAAGGTGCCCGCGTCGCTCGTTCTGGATGGCTTACCGTATGCCCGCCGCAAGATCGCGACGCGATATCGGCGCATCACCACATCGTCTGCCGCGCGCGCTCCGGCCATTCGCGGTCGTATTTCTCGCCGCCGACGGTGTTGTCGCTCATCTCGGCGAGGATCTGGCCGGGCGTCGGCAAGCTTCGGGGGTCGACGCGCGTGTCGGGATTCCAGAGATCGGAGCGCACGATGGCGCGCGCGCACTGGAAGTAAACCTCCTCCGCCGTCATGACGATGACGGTGCGCGGCGCCTTGCCCTCCATCTTGAACGACGCGAGCAGTTCCGGATCGGCCGAGACATGCGCGCGGCCGTTGATGCGCAGCGTGCTGCCGGAGCCCGGTATGAGAAACAACAGCGCCACCCTCGGATCGCGCACGATGTTGCGCAGCGAATCGCAGCGGTTGTTGCCGCGGCGGTCCGGCATCATCAGCGTCTTCTCGTCGTGGACGCGAACGAAGCCCGGCTGGTCGCCACGCGGCGAGCAGTCCAGCCCCTCCGGCCCGCAGGTTGCGAGCGTCACGAACGGCGACTTGTCCATCAACGCCCGATAGGCCGGCGTGACCCTGTCCGCGACCTTGACGGTCGAGGCATCGTTGGGAAAGCCGTAGATGGCCTCGAGCTGCTCGATGGTCGCGACAACGGTCATTTCCGGTTTCCTTTCAATCGTCCCATTTCTCGCCCTTGATAACGCGGACGAGTTGGCGGGCATGGTATTCGGCGCTGCTGATATTGACGATGGTCACGTTGGGCGCGGCCGATGCGTCCTCGACCGTGCGGCGCAGGCGGTTTTCGACCATGCCGTCGCTGCTTCGTGCGCGCATTGCAATCCGTTCGGCCAGAACGTCTGGCGGCGCGGTGATTGAAATCACCACCACGTCGGCATAGGCGCGGCGCATCGCACCGATCACCGTGCGCGACACGTTGGCAACAATGGTGCGTCCGGCGCGGATTTCGTCGTCGATCGCGCGCGACAGCGCGTAGCAATGGCCGTGGGCTTCCCAGTGCATGGCGTAGTCGCCACGCATCAACGCCTCCTGAAACGTGCCGATGCTGGCCTCCTGGTTTTCCTCCGATGCCGACGCTTCGCGCGTAATCACACGCCGTGGAAACACGATGTTGCGATCATCGGCACAGGCTGCCCTGGCAAGGCTCAGCAGCGTATCTTTGCCCGCGCCGCTTGGGCCGACCACGAGCACCAACCGGCCCGGCCCGATGGCAGCGGTCTGATCTGCTGTTGTGGTCGTCAGCGTCTCCGTCATGCGACCCGCCGCCCTTCGCGCCAGACACTGCGCACCACCGGAATGTTGCGCGCGACATGCACCCGGATCAAGTCGGCGCGCTTGCCGGGCGCGATCTCGCCACGGTCCGCAAGGCCCACGGCTTCGGCCGGCGTTTTTGTCACCGTGCGAACGGCCGACGCCAGATCGATCGCGGGCGCGTGTCGCGGCAACTGCAGTGCGGCCATCAACAGGCTCGAGGGGATGTAGTCGGACGACAGGATATCCAACAATCCTTCGCGGGCGAGATCGATGGCGGCGATGTTGCCGGAATGCGAACCGCCACGGACCACGTTCGGCGCTCCCATCAGAATGCCGATGCCGGCCTGATGCAGCCCACGCGCGGCTTCCATCGTGGTCGGAAACTCCGCCACCGAAACGCGATCCTGGATCGCGTCAGCGACATTTTCTTCGGTCGTATCGTCGTGGCTGGCGAGCGGGATTTCATATTGATGCGCAAGGGCCACGATTTCGCGCATGTTGCTCGCAGCATACGTCTTCTGATAGTGGAAGCGCTTCTCGAACAGCGCATCGAGTTCGGCGTTGGTCTTGCCGCCCCCCTTGCCGCGATAATAGTCGCGCAGCTTGACCTCGTCGCGGAACTGGCGCTGCCCCGGCGTGTGGTCCATCAGCGACATCAGCCGCACGTCCGGCCGGTCGATCAATTCCCTGGCTTCCTCGACCACGCTGGGCATCGGGATTTCACAGCGCAGGTGCAGGAAGTGATCGGCACGAAGCAGGTTAGCGTCGCGCGCGGATGTGATCGCCTCCGCCAGCACGCCTGCCCTGCCGTCAACCTCCTCGGCGCCATCCTCGCGCCAGACCCGCAGCGAATCCAGCACGGTGGTGATGCCGGAGGTGGCCAACTGCCCGTCGTAGGAAACCACCGCCGCGATCGGATCCCAGAATACTTTCGGACGCGGCACATAGTGCATTTCGAGATGGTCGGTGTGCAGCTCGATCAGGCCGGGCATGATCAGGTCGCCGCCGGCGTCCTCGCTGCCTGACGGCGCACTGCCCTCGCCGTATTCGGCGATGCGGCCATCGGCGAACGCGACCCAGCCGCGCTCGATCACGCGATCTGCCAGCACGATGCGGGCGTTGCCGAGGATGGTTTCGTGCTTCGAAGTCATCTCACATTCTTCCTTCATGCCGCGGCGGCAAATGATGTCACGTCGACGATCCGGTCAGCGATCAGATGGCGAATTTCATCGTCATGGACGATCGCCACCATCGCAACGCCCTGACGCTTCTTCTCTTCAATCAACTCGACGACGACCGCGCGATTGGCAGCGTCGAGCGAGGCGGTCGGTTCATCCAGCAATAAAATCGGCAGGTCCGAGATGAAACCATGCGCAATGTTGACCCGCTGCTGCTCGCCGCCGGAGAACGTCGATGGCGGCAGTCCCCACAGCCGCTCGGGAATGTTGAGGCGGCGCAGCAGCGCGCCCGCCTGCTCGCGAGCTTCCGCGCGTGCAGATCCGTTCGCAATCAAGGGCTCCGCCACCACATCGATGGTGGCGACCCGCGGCACCGCACGCAGGAACTGGCTGACATAGCCGATGGTCGAGCGGCGCACGCTGAGCACCTGCCGCGGCTCGGCCGTGGCAAGATCGATCACCGTGCCTCGGTGCCGGATGCCGATCCGCCCCGCATCGCAGCGGTAATTGCCGAAGATCATTTTCAGGATCGAGGATTTGCCGGCGCCTGATGGGCCTGACAGCACCACGCATTCGCCTGATACAACATGGAACGAGACGCCGCGTACCACGGGCAACTCGACGCCGCCCTGCAGATGCATGGTGAAGGTCTTTTCGGCGTTGGTGATGTCGATCATCGCAGTCATTGGCGCGCTCATGCCGGCAAAATCGAGGAAACGAGCAATTGGGTGTAGGGCTCGCGGGGATCGTCGAGCACCTGATCGGTCAGGCCGGTTTCGATGACACGACCGCCCTTCATCACCATCACGCGATGCGACAGCAGCCGCGCCACGGCGAGATCATGGGTGACGACGATGGCGGCAAGCCCGAGCTCGTTGACGAGATTGCGCATCAGATCGAGCAGACGCGCCTGCACCGAGACGTCGAGCCCGCCGGTCGGCTCGTCCATGAACACCAGGCGCGGCTCGGTCACCAGATTGCGCGCGATCTGCAGCCGCTGCCGCATGCCGCCCGAATAGGTCCGCGGCGCGTCGTCGATGCGCGCGGTATCAATCTCGACCCGCTCCAGCCAGGACGAGGCGGTATCGCGGATGCGGCCGTAGTGATTCCAGCCCACCGCCATCAGCCGCTCGCCGACATTGGCGCCGGCCGAAACCGCCATCCGCAGGCCCAGCGCGGGGTCCTGATGCACATAGCCCCAGTCGGTGCGGAACAGAAAACGGCGCTCTGCCTCACCCAACGCGGCCAGATCGCGCAACGCGCCATCGCGCATCCGGTACGACACGCAGCCGGCGCTCGGCGCGAGTTGCGCCGACAACAGTTGCAAGAGCGTCGACTTGCCCGATCCGGACTCACCGACGACCGCCAGCACCTCGCCGGGGTAGAGCGCAAAGGATACGTCGCGGCAGGCGGTCAGCCGACCGTAGGTCTTGCCAACGTGATCTGCGACCAGAAGCGGCTCGTCGTTCTGCACCGGATTTCTCGGCTCAGCCATGCGCCCTCTCCCTGTGCGGCGTGGCGCTCTCACTGCCGCGATGGCCGGCCTGCTGACGCTGCTCGCAGTAATCGGTGTCGGAACAGACGAACATTCGCCCGCCCTTGTCATCGGTGACGATTTCGTCGAGGTAGGAATCGCCGGCGCCACATAGCGCGCAGGGTGCGTCGAAGCGGTAGCGCGTGAACGGGTGGTCCTCGAAATCGAGCGACACCACATTGGTATGCGGCGGAATCGCATAGATGCGCTTTTCGCGCCCCGCGCCGAACAGTTGCAACGCCGGGCAATTGTCCATCTTCGGATTGTCGAATTTCGGCGTCGGCGACGGGTCCATCACATAGCGCGCATTCACCTTCACCGGATAGGCGTAGGAAGTCGCGATATGGCCGAAGCGCGCGATATCCTCGTACAGCTTGACATGCATCAGGCCATACTCGCCGAGCGCATGCATGCGCCGCGTCTCGGTCTCGCGCGGCTCCAGGAACCGCAGCGGCTCAGGGATCGGCACCTGATAGACCAGCACCTGTCCCGCATGCAGCGGCGCTTCGGGAATCCGGTGCCGGGTCTGGATCACGGTGGCATCCGCCGTCGACGTGGTGGTCGCGACACCGGCCGTCTTGCCGAAGAATTTCCGGATCGAGATCGCGTTGGTGGTGTCGTCGGAACCCTGGTCGATCACCTTCAGCACGTCATCAGGGCCGAGGATCGCCGCCGTCACCTGCACGCCGCCGGTGCCCCAGCCATAGGGCATCGGCATCTCGCGGCTGGCGAACGGCACCTGATAGCCGGGGATCGCGATCGCTTTGAGGATCGCGCGGCGGATCATCCGTTTCGTTTGCTCGTCGAGATAGGCAAAATTGTAAGCCGGCGCGTTCATTCGGCGGCCTCTTGCATTTGCGGGCCCTCATTAGCCTCGGCAAACTCCTTGCGCAATTTTCGCAGCAGGCCGAGTTCGGACTGGAAATCGACGTAGTGCGGCAGCTTGAGATGCTCGACGAAGCCGGTCGCCTGCACATTGTCCGAGTGCGACATCACGAATTCCTCGTCCTGGCCGGGCGCGATCACCTCCTCACCGAGCTCGCGGGCGCGCAGGCTGCGATCGACCAGCGCCATCGACATGGTCTTGCGCTCGCTTTGCCCGAACGCCAGGCCATAGCCGCGCGTAAAACACGGCGCTTCCGTCGCCGAGCCCTTGAACTGGTTGACCATCTGGCATTCCGTCAGCGCGACCGAACCGAGTGGAACGGCAAAGCCGGCATCCTCGGCCATGAATTCAACCTCCACCTCGCCGAACCTGATCTCGCCGGCAAAGGGATGGTTGCGGCCATAGCCGCGCTGCGAGGAATATCCGAGCGCCAGCAGAAAACCCTCATCGGCGCGCGCCAGGTTTTGCAGGCGCAGATCGCGGTCCGCTGGGAAATTTAGCGGCTCGCGCGTCAGGTCACCGACGGGAGCGTCAGCATCCGCGACCGGCGACGGCTCGATCAGTCCGTCACGGCCCAGAATATCGGTCACGCGCGGGGTCGCTGCGGCAGAAGCATCCCCTGTCGCGGGAGCCTCGGGCGCTAAACCCTCGGCGAGCTGGGGGTCGAGCAGGCGATGGGTGTAGTCGAAGGTGGGACCAAGAATCTGTCCACCCGGAATATCCTTGAACGTCGACGAAATCCGTCGCTGCACCCGCATCGCGCCGGTGTCCACTGACTCGGTCGCGCCGAAGCGCGGCAGCGTGGCGCGGAACGCCCGGACCAGGAAGATCGCCTCGATCAGGTCACCGCGCGCCTGCTTGATGGCCAGCGCCGCAAGTTCGCGGTCGTAGAGCGAGCCCTCGGTCATGACGCGGTCGACGCCGAGCGAAAGCTGCTCGGATATCTGAGCCAGCGACAGTTCGGGAACGTCGCGGTCGCCGCGCCGCTCATGCGCCAGCAGTCGATGGGCGTTCTCTATGGCGCGCTCGCCTCCCTTGACGGCAACGTACATGGTCAGCCTCCCCTCATGAGCCGTGTCGTGCGCGGTATGGCAACGACGGCATCGTCATGAACCAGCACGACATCGATGCCGCGTGGAAACAGTACGGCGTTTATGGTCACCCGCTCGAACAGATCCCTCGGCTGGATCAAAGCGCGGAGTGCCGTCGTGCCGTCGATGCCGGGGCCCTGCAACTCGACAACGGAGCCATCCGTCAGGCTTTCGACCTGCAGGATCAACGTCGTCGAACGATCCGGATATTCATTGCTGCCGAACGCGAAGCGATCGAGCGACGGAAGGTTTTGGGGATCGCCTACCAGCGCGAAACCGGCAATCGACGAATCCGCAACGACCGGCGCGCTGGTGTGGAACTTGAGCCACTTGGCGACATCAGCCGTCGCCGACATTCGGCCGTCGAGCCAGACCGGCGTATCGTGATCGAACAAGGTCAGCGCAATCGCGGCGGTGCCGCGCATCATCCCACCCGGCGCGCCGGCCGCGGACGCGATACGCTGAATGCTGCCCGGACGCGCCATCGCATCCATGACGGTCCGGAAGGTCGATTGCGCCGACAACACCTTGTCGGCAAATCCTGCGGGCAGTTCGGCAACGCTCGTCATGTCAGCCCTCACCCCGCACCAGCGTGTAGAAATCGACCCGCGTTGCAGCGGCCTCCGCGACCTTGCGGTTTTGCCTTTCGATCATCGCCGTATGCAACGGCGCGACGACTTGGGTTTCGATTGCGCCGGCGAGTTCAGCCGACTGCACCATGGCATCGCACAGCGCGATCAGCCTGGCCTTCTGGTGGTCTCGGCCCAGCGTGTAGCCGAATCCGACCTCGCCGGTCGACAGCCGCACCGCGGCGCGCGACACCGTTGCCTCGCCGAGGTTGAACGGCGCGCCGTCGCCTCCGACGCGGCCGCGCACCATGACGAGCCCATTCTCGGGCTCGCGCAGGTCTTCGTGCGCTGGCAACGCCACCGTCGCGAGATGCCCTTCTATGTCGGCCGTTGCGGAATGAGCCAGCACTGCCATCACGGCCTTGCGCCGCGCCTGGGCGCCGTGTTCGTCTGCCAGACTTTCGTTACTCGCCATCATATCGGCCTTGCCGGAATCAAGTTGTCTATGATACTAGACAACTTGATAACGAAGCGCCATGACGATTTCGTGACACCGAGGTGATTTTTGCCGATGCCCCATTTCGTTCCATGAGCATCCAGGACGCGCCCTCCGGCGTTGCGCTGTGGCGGCAGGTCGCCGACGGCATCGAGCGCGGCATCGCCGACGGCCGCTTTGTCGCCGGCGAAAAGCTGCCGGGCGAGATCGAGATCGCCGAGACCTACCGGGTCAACCGCCACACCGTTCGCCGGGCGCTCGCCACGCTCGCCGAACGCGGCCTGGTGCGCGCCGAGCGCGGCAGCGGCACCTATGTCGAGACCCGGCGCCTCGCCTACCCCCTGCGCTCACGGACGCGGTTTTCCGAAATCGTCGGTGCCGGCGGCCGCGAGCCGCGCGGCCAATTCATCGATGCGGCAGAGGAAGAAGCCACGCGCGAGCTGGCGCGGGAGCTTGGACTGAAGACCGGAGCGTCCCTGATCCGGATCGAATCCGTGCGGCTTGCCGACCGCGCGCCGATCTGCGTCAGCACCACGTGGCTTTCGGCGGAACGCTTCCCCGACGCCGGAAAAGTGTTCGCCAATATGCGCTCGATGACCAAGCTGCTGGCGCATTACGGCATCCGGGATTTTCGCCGCGCCTCGACCCGGATCACCGCCGGTATCGTGGACGGGGCTGACGCCGCGCGGCTCGACCTCGCGCTCGGACGTCCCGTGCTCGTGGTCGACAGCACCGACGTCGATACGGACGGCACGCCGCTGGTTACCAAACGCTCGCGCTTTGCGGCGGAGCGCGTCGAGTTTTTGGTGGAGAATAGTTGACGGCTCGTAGGGTGGGCAAAGCGAAGCGTGCCCACCATTGACACCAACGATTTCGGTGGGATGGTGGGCACGCTTCGCTCTGCCCACCCTACGGAGCAACTACGCCAACGCCCGCTGTCCGATGATGGCAAAGCGCAGTTTGCCTGAGATCCAGTCGATCGCGGCCACCGCGACCAGAATCATCAGGATCAGGAACGAAACCTTCTGCCATTCCAGCACACGTATCTGCTCGGCCAGCTGCAGACCGATGCCGCCGGCGCCGACGATTCCGATGATGGTGGCCGAGCGGGTATTCGATTCGATGAAGTAGAGCACCTGCCCCGCGATAACAGGCAGCACCTGGGGCATCAGGCCGAAGCGTATTTCATGCAGCGCGTTGCCGCCGGAAGCCCTGATGCCCTCGACCTGCTTCTTGTCGGCGGCCTCGATGGCCTCGGAAAACAATTTGCCGAAGGCACCGAAATCCGCCGCCGCAATCGCGAGCACACCGGCAAACGGGCCGAGGCCAACGACGTTGATCCACACCAGCGCCCAGATCAGCGTATCGACACCGCGGATGGAATCGAACGCGCGGCGCACCGGAAAGCGTAGCCACCCCGAGGGAATGACGTTCCGCGCCGCCAGCAGGCTGACGGGCAGCGCCAGGACGGCGGCGATGGTGGTGCCGAGCAGCGCAATCGACAGGGTTTCCCCCAGCGCCGAGAGATAGGCCGGCAATGATGAGCCCGGATCGGGCGGGATCATCATCAGCGTGATCCAGCCGAGCTGGCTCAGCCCGGCGAACAGCTTCGCCGGTGAAAAGTCGAGATCGACGAGCCCGAAGACGAAAACGGCGAAGGCGGCGACGATCATTGCCGGCGTGGCGAGCCGCGTCCCGGCGGGCCTGTCGAACACATCGGGATATTTCGCCCGCAATTGCTCTCGGTCCGGCTTCGGCAACTGGCTCATGCCCGCGCATCCCCGCCGAACAGACGGCCGCGCAGCCAGCCGGTGCCGATATCGATGATGAAGACGGTGACGATGATCGTAATCAGGATGGCGCTGACGTCGGAGTAGTAGAATTTTCGGATCGCGACCACGAGTTCCTGCCCGATGCCGCCGGCCCCCACAAATCCCATCACCGAGGCTTCGCGAACGTTGATCTCGAAGCGCAGCAGGGCATAGCTGGCGTAACCGGCTGCCACCTGCGGCAACACGGCAAACCGCATGCAGGACAGCCAGCTTGCGCCGGTCGAGCGTACGCCTTCGACCGGCTTCATGTCGGCATTTTCGACAATCTCGGAAAACAGCTTTCCAAGCGCCCCGGTGGAATGAATCGCAATCGCCAGCACGCCGGCCATCGGGCCGAGACCGAAGGCGATGACGAAGATCAGCGCGAACACGATGCCGGGAACGGTGCGGGCAAATTCCAGCAAGCGGCGAATGACGAAACGAAGCCACCGCGCCGGCGAGGTGTTTTGGGCGGCGAAGAAGTTCAGTGCAAAGGCCAGCACCGCCCCGATCATGGTGCCGACATAGCTGATCAGAATGGTCTCGGCCAACATCCAGAGCCATTTGCGCCAGCCCCAGAACCACTCGGCCGGATTGCTCCACACCCTGGTGCCGTCTTCCAGCGTCAGAATGCGGTCAAAATAGCTGACGAAGTTTCCGAAATAAGTGAACAGGGTGCGCAGGTTCACTTCCGCGCCGAACGCCGCGACGACAAGCGCTGCAAGAAAAGCCGCCGCCGCCAGCGCCAGCCGCAACCGCTTGCGCGCCACCGCCCCGCGATAGGCCGCGTTGAGAACGGCCAGTTGCGCGCCTGGAAGGATGGATACGGCTGATGTCATTGAGGCGTTCTGCCCGGGGCCCTAATTCAAAAAAAGGCCGGGCCACGCGGACCCGGCCTCATTTGTTTCTACCGATCGATCAGGACGCCCTCTTCTTACGCAACGCATCGACGAACTTGATCAACTCGATAGTACCGTCCCAGTCCTTGGTGGTTGCCGGGTTGAAGCCTTTCTTCTGACCGTCGGACAGGCGGTCGAACGCGGCCTTGTCCTTGGTCGGCGCTTCGGTGAACGCCTTGGCAATCGCCGCCTTCAGATCTGCCGGAAGGTCCGAATTACAGGCATAGGGTCCGTTGATGATCGGGGCCGACTTGTGGATGATCCGGAAGTCGTCCTTCTTCATCGGCGACCCGTCGGCATTCTTCAGCATGCCCTTGTGCAGCATCTGGGCGAGCGTCGAGTCGCCGTCGTTGGTCCACTGATTGGCGGCGACTTCGACGGTGCCCTGCGACAGCGCCAGCATGGCGTTCTCGTGGCTGCCGGTGAAAACGACCTTGCCGAAATAACCGTCAGCGTCGGAGATACCCAGCTTGTCGAGCTCGAAGCGCGGCACGTTGTTGCCCGAGGTCGAGTTCGGATCGACCAGGCCGAGATTCTTGCCCTTCAGTTGATCGATATTCTTGTAGGGGCTCGACGCCTTGACGAAGAACACCGAGTAATAGCCGGTCGAGCCATCGGCATTGATGTCGTTGGCGAAGGCGTCGGTCTTGACGCCGGTCAGGCGGGCGCGGGCAAACGATGCCGAGCCGTAGCTTGCGATATGGATGTTGCCGGCGCGCTGGCCTTCGATGACGGCGGCATAGTCATTGGCGATGCGCAGCGTGACCTTGACGCCGAGTTCCTTGGACAAATAGGCCACGAACGGCGTCCAGCGCTCGGTCACGCCCGAAGCGTTTTCGGCCGGCACCACCGCAAAAGTCAGTTCCGGATATTTGCTCTTCCAGTCCTGCGCCGAGGCGGAAGCGGTGAACGCCAGCGCGGCTGCGCCGGCCAGAACGATACGACGAGTGATCATGGTGAGCCCTCTTGTTGTGGTTACGCCTGTTCGCCGATTGCAGGTTTGCAACCGGCTACCCTGTACAGAAATGACACTCAGGCTGCGGCAGCCGTGCCGAGTTCAGGCACCGCCGCGCCGTCCGGCACCTGCGCGGGCGCGGTGCCCATGACGTCGTTGGCTTCGAGATCGTAGAGTTCGCGCGCGATGCGATCGGTCAGCGTCTCGGGCGCACCGTCGAACACCACACGACCGGCCGCCATGCCGATCAGCCGGTCGCAATAGCTTCGCGCCAGATCGAGCGAATGCAGGTTGCAGACGACGGTGATGCCGAAATGCTTGTTGATGCGCAGCAGCGCGTCCATCACGATCCGCGTGTTGCGCGGGTCGAGCGAAGCAATCGGCTCGTCGGCAAGAATAATGTCAGGCTCCTGCACCAGCGCCCGCGCGATCGCGACGCGCTGCTGCTGGCCGCCGGAAAGCTGGTCGGCGCGCTGGGCGGCGACCCCTGCCATATCGAACTGGTCCAGCGCTGACAGCGCCAGCGCCCTGTCCTCTTCCGGCCAGAGCTGTGTCAGCGAGCGCCAGGACGGAATTTCCGCCAGCCGCCCCATCAGCACATTGGTCAGGACGTCGAGCCGGCCGACCAGATTGAACTGTTGAAAGATCATCGCGGAGCGCGCACGCCATTGCCGCAGATCTTTGCCGCGCAATGCGGTCACGTCGACGCCTTCAAACAGAATGCGCCCTTCGGACGGTTCAGCGAGGCGGTTGATCATCCGGAGCAGCGTCGACTTGCCGGCGCCGGAGCGGCCGATCACTCCGACGAAGCTGCCGGGCGCGATCGAGAATGACGCGTTATCCACCGCGGCTTTGGTGCCGAACCGGCACGTCAAACCTTCTACCACCAGCATGCACTGCTCCAGAGTTCCAGTCGTGCAGCATCGCTAACGGCTCGATCTAACAGTTGTGTGACACGGATGCCGCGGTGCGGCGTTCGTCCACAGCGCTGGCTGGCGTCACGCATCTGTCATGATCTTGTCATCAAGCGCATCGAAGACGAACGCACGCCAATGATCCTTCCTCGATTGCTGATGGACACCACCGATGGCCGGCAAGATGCTTTCCACTGAACCGGCCGTCGATCCCACCGCATCGGTGCGCGACTGCCAGTTTGGCGCCTACACCGAGGTCGGCGCGCGGACCATCCTGCTCGAAGTCGCGATGGCCGACTATTCCTACGTCGTGAATGACGCGCAGATCACCTACACGACGATCGGCAAATTCTGTTCGATCGCGGCGATAACGCGGATCAACCCGGGCAATCACCCGATGCACCGGGCCTCGCAGGCGCATTTCACCTATCGCGCCAGCAGCTATTTTCCGGGCGAGAGCGACGATGCCGAATTCTTTGCATGGCGGCGCAGGCATCACGTCCATATCGGCCATGACGTCTGGATCGGCCACGGCGCGGTCATCCTGCCCGGCCGTTCGATCGGCACCGGCGCGGTGGTCGCTGCCGGCGCCATCGTAACCAAGGACGTCCCCGCCTATACGATCGTTGCAGGTAACCCGGCCCGGCCGATCAAGCGGCGGTTTCCGGAATCCATTGCCGGACGGCTTGCGGAGCTTGCGTGGTGGGACTGGGACCATGAGACGCTTCGCCGCGCCCTGCCCGATTTCCGCAAGCTCGACGTCGAGAGCTTTCTCGACAAGTACGAAGCCGCTGCCGCATCTGGCCGCCTCCGTTTCAACCAGAGTGCTGCATCGTGACCGAACTGTTCATTGAAGGTGGCCGGGCCCTGCTCGGCAACGAAATCATCGAAACCACGTTGCGGATTGGCGGCCGCGAGATCATTGCCGTGGGTACGGACAACAGCCATAGCTCGCCCAGCATCGATGCCGACGGACTGCTTGTGCTGCCGGGCATTGTCGACCTGCATGGCGATGCCTTCGAGCGGCAGATGATGCCGCGCCCCGGGGTTGATTTTCCGATCGACGTCGCACTGGTCGACAGCGACCGGCAGGCGGTCAGCAACGGCATCACGACCGTCTATCACGCCACGACCTGGTCGTGGGAGCCTGGCCTGCGCAGCGCGGACAATGCGCGAAAGTTGCTGGAGGCGATCGAGCAGATGCGGCCACAGCTCGCCGCCGACACCCGCTTCCATTTGCGCCACGAGACCTACAATCTCGACGCCGAAGGCGAAATCATCGACTGGCTGTCGGAAGGCCGCGTCGACCTGTTCGCATTCAACGACCACATGGACTCGACGGTTGCGAGCCTCACCAAACCGCTGAAGCGCAGCCGAATGGTCGAGCGCACGGGGCTCACCAATGAGGCGTTCGACCGCCTGGTGCAAAGCGTGGTCACCCGCAGCCACGATGTGCCGGCTTCGATCGCCCGGCTGGCGCAGACGGCGCGCGCGGCTGATGTCCGGATGCTCTCGCATGACGACGAAAGCCCGACGATGCGGCAGGCCTTTCGTGCGCAGAGCGTTGCCATCGCCGAATTCCCAGTCAACGAGGAAACCGCCCGCGACGCCGCCGAAGCCGGTGATTTCATCGTGTTCGGTGCGCCCAATGTCGTGCGCGGCGGCAGCCACACCGGCTGGACCAAAGCATCCGACATGATCGCCAAGGGCCTGTGTTCGGTGCTGGCGTCGGACTATTACTATCCGGCGCCGCTGCTGGCCGCCTTCCGGCTCGCGGCTGACGGCGTGCTGCCGCTGGCCGCGGCATGGCAACTGATCTCGTCGGCGCCGGCGCGCGCCGCCGGCCTCGCCGATCGCGGCACGCTCGCCGCGGGACAGCGCGCCGACATCATTCTGGTCGATGATACGGCGCCGCTACGGCCGCGAATCGTCGCGGTCGTTGCCGCGGGGCGTCTGGTGCATTTGACGGAGGTGCACCGTCTCGTCCGTTCGTCCGTCGCTCCCCGCAAGGCAGTTGCAGCCGCGTGAAGCGGCCCTATTCTGGTGCAATGGCAAATTACCCCCGTTACGCAATCTACTACACCTCTGCACAAGACAGCGCGCTCGACCGGTTCGGCGCATCGCTGCTCGGCTACGACACCTATGGCGGCGGCGACCTGCCCTTTCCGGATGGGCTCCCACTGGACTGGCGCGACCTGACGCAGGATCCCCGCAAATACGGCTTTCATGCCACGCTGAAAGCACCGATGGCGCTGGCCGACCGCAAGGCCGAGGCGCAGCTTGCCGCGGCATGCGAATTGTTTGCCGATCTGGCCCGGCCGGTGCCGGTGATCCAACCGGTCGTGGATTCGATCAGCGGTTTCATCGCGGTGATTCCGGCCGAACCGTCGGCAGAGCTCGAACTGCTCGCCGCCGAGGCGACCAAGGCATTCGATCCGTTCCGTGCCCCCCTTGGCCCGGAAGATCGTGCGCGGCGAAATCCCGACAAGCTGACGCCGCGGCAGCGCGACTATCTCGACCGCTGGGGCTACCCTTACGTCTTCGAAGAATTTCGCTTCCACATGACGCTGACGGGGCGACTTGCCGCAGAACGGCGCGAGCAGGTTGTGGCGATGCTGCGCGAGAGATTTACAGCAACGGGCATCGGCCCGCTCGCGATCGACGCAATTGCCCTGTGCCGTCAGGACAATCCGAATTCGCGGTTTCGCGTCATTGGCCGCTGGCAATTGCAGGACTGACGCCGCTGCCCCTCATTCCGCCAGCGCTTCCTTCCGTGTTTTCAGTATTTGCGGCGACAGCATTGCCAGCAACAGAATGGCGACGACGCCGAGAATGACCGCGCTGATCGGTCGTGACAGAAAGACGGCGAAATCGCCGTCCGCGATCAGCATCGCGCGCCGGAAGTTTTCCTCGAGCTGCGGACCGAGCACGAGGCCGAGCAGAAGCGGCGCCGGCTCGACGCCGATCTTGATGAAGAAATAGCCGATCAGGGCGCACCCCATCATCAACCAGACGTTGAACAGGCTGTTGGCGATGCCATAGGTGCCGATGCAGCAGAACAGGACGATGGCGGGAAACAGCAGGCGATAGGGAATCTTCAGCATCGAGACCCACAGGCCGATCAACGGGAGGTTGATCACCAGCAACATCAAATTTCCGACCCACATACTGGCGATGACGCCCCAGACGAGCTTGGGTTGCTCGGTCATGATCTGCGGGCCGGGCTGGATGCCCTGCATCATCAGCGCGCCGATCATCAGCGCCATCAGGGCGTTGGCGGGAATGCCGAGCGTCAGCAGCGGGATGAAGCTGGTCTGGGCGCCGGCATTGTTGGCGGCCTCCGGACCGGCAACGCCCTCGATGGCGCCTTTGCCGAAGCGCGAGGGATCGCGCGCGAGCTTCTTCTCCAGCGCGTAGGAGGAGAACGGCGGCAGCGCGGCCCCGCCGCCGGGCAACACCCCCAGCACGGAGCCCAGCGCCGTGCCGCGCACCATGGCCGGAAAGGCGGCCCGAAAATCCTCCTGGCTCGGGATCAGGCTGCGGATCGATTGGCTGACGACGCGGCGCTCAACAGGTCTCTCCAGATTGGCGATGATCTCGCCGAGCCCGAACAGGCCCATCGCGATCGGCACGAAATCAAGACCGTCCGACAGAGCGGCGATGCCGAAGGTCATGCGCGCAACGCCCGAGCTGACATCGATGCCGACGAGACCGAGCAATAGCCCCAGCAGCACCATCGCAAGCGACTTGGCGACCGAACCATGCGCGAGCACGACCGCGGCGATCAGGCCAAGCACGAGGAGGCTGAAATATTCGACCGCGGTGAACTTGAGCGCCAGCATCGACAGCGGCACGCTGAGCACCGCAATCACGATCGTCGCCGTCGTGCCGGCAAAGAACGAGGCGATGGCGGCAATGGCGAGCGCAGTTCCGGCCTTGCCCTGCTTGGCCATCTCGTGGCCGTCGATACAGGTGACGACCGACGACGTTTCGCCCGGCACATTGACCAGGATCGCAGTGGTCGAGCCGCCATACTGCGCGCCGTAGAAGATGCCGGCCAGCATGATCATGGCGCTGGGGGGCGACAGGCCGAAGGTGAAGGGCAACAGCAGCGCCACCGTCGGAATTGGGCCGATGCCGGGCAGCACGCCGATCGCGGTGCCAATGACCACGCCGATCAGGCAGAACAGCAGATTGTTGAGCTCGAGGGCCGTCGAAAGGCCCATCAGCAGATTATTGAAGAGTTCCATAAGCGTCTGCCTGCGAAGCCCGCCACCCTAGCGGGGCCAGATCGGGATCGGCAAGCCGAGCAACTTGACGAACAGAAGCACCGCGGCGCCTGAAAGCACGATGGCAAACGCTATCGCTTCGATGAGCCGCCCTTCCCGCGTGGCGAAGCTGGCGAGAATCACGGCGACGACGGAGGCGATCGCAAGGCCAAGGCGCTCGGCCGTCAGTGCGAAAACACCGACAGAAGCCAGAATCGCAAGCAGCGGCCGCAACTGAACGGGCGCGATTCCGACGCGCATGCGCCAGAGCCCGCGCCCGCTGAAGAAGAGACCGAATCCCATCAGCGCGACGGCGACGACGCGGGGCATGTAGCCCGGTCCCATATCGGCCGCGTGACCGATCGCCAGCTTGCGCGTGGCGACGAGGGTACCCGCCGCCACCACCACCAGAAACAGGCCGAACAGCAGATCCTGCAGGTCGATCCGGGAACGCGTCATCGGCCCGCCCTCAGCTGCCCTTGATGCCGGCCTCGCGGATGATCGTCCCCCAGCGGGCCGTCGCGTCGTTGAGCCAGCTGCGGAACTCCTCCGGCGATTGGGCCTTCACGACGCCGCCCTGCTCGGCGATCTTCTGCTGAATTTCGGGCTCTGCCAGGATCTTGCGAATCTCGGCGTTCAATCGCGCGACCATGGCAGGCGGCGTTCCGCCCGTGGTCAGGATGCCCTGCCAGGTCCCGGCATCGCCGCCGGGCAGGCCCGCCTCCTTGAAGGTCGGCAGATCGGGGGCCGACGCAATGCGCTGCTCGCCGGTGACGGCCAGTCCGACAAGCTGCTTGTTCACCACGAAGGGCATCGTCGCCGCAGCGCCGTTGATGATCACGCCGCTCTCCCCGGATACGACGGCGCGCGAGGCCGCCGCCCCGCCCTTGTAGGGAATGTTCTTCCACTGAATTCCGAGCTGCTTCGCCATCGCCACGGCCGTGATGTGGGTGGCGCCACCGACGCCTGAATTGGCAATGGTGAGCTTGTTCGGATTGGCCTTGGCGTATTCGATCAGCTCCTTCGTCGACTTCGCCGGGACCGATTCATGGACGGCCAGGACGTAGGGGCCGAACATCACCATGGAAATGGGCGCAAGGTCCTTCTGGACGTCGAAAGTGAGATCGGAAAACAGGCTGGGCGCCGTCGCGAGCGAAGCGACATCCATCAGCAGCAAAGTGTGTCCGTCAGGCTGCGACTTGGCGACGGCGTCGGCGCCGAGATTGCCGGCCGCGCCGGGTTTGTTCTCAACCACGACCGACTGGCCGATGGCGGCGGATAGCTTCGGACTGATCAGGCGGGCGAGAATGTCGGAGGTGCCACCGGGGGCGAAAGGCACAATCAGCCGCACCGGCCGCTCGAAATTCTGGGCCCCGGCCCCGCTTGATGCCAAAGCAGACACCGAAAGGACTGCGGCCGCGATCGCCCGGGCGAGAGATGGCATAGACATCGGTCTTCCTCCGTTTCAAAGCGCAGTTACGCGCGATCCCGCCGTTTCACCGGCAGGCTGCAGGCCTTCGAGGCTGCGTTGGGAGAAATGATAGGTCATGGGCATGGCCGTCCATGAACTAGTCTGCGGATAGGTCGATACCTTTTTTGGATGGATCGGCCCTGTCTCAGCCTATAGAAGCAGGGCATCCGGCCGGTGACCGGCCCCTCGTCTCAAGTTGAAAATACGGGTTTCATGTTTGAGTTGAGCCAGTTGCGCTGCTTCGTTGCAGTTGCGGAAGAACTGCATTTCGGGCGTGCGGCGCTGCGGCTGAACATGACGCAGCCGCCGCTCAGCCGCCAGATCCAGATTCTCGAGCGCGTTCTCGATGTGACGCTGCTGGAACGCAGCAACCGGGCGGTCAGGTTGACGCCTGCCGGGCAGCGTTTTCTGACCGATGCGCGGCATCTGCTCAAGCTGGCGGAAAGCGCGGCCGTGCTGGCCCGGCGGATGGCAAATGGCAAAGCGGGATCGATCAATATCGGCTTCACGGCGACCTCCGCCTACAGCTACGTGCCGGCGCTGGTCGCGGCCTGCCGGCGCGAACTGCCTGATATCGAGATATCGCTGAAGGAAATGGTCTCCAGCGACCAGCTCAAACGGCTCGATTCCGGCGAGGTCGATATCGGCCTGCTCCGCCCGCCGATTCCGCGCGGCAATCTTGACGCCTTCCGTGTGACGGCGGAGCCGCTGGTCGCGGCGCTGCCGAGCGGCCACCCGCTGGCGCAGGCGGCCCAGTTGCGTCTGGAGGATCTCGCGAACGAGCCCTTCATCATGTATGAGCCTTATGAAGCCCGCTATTTCCACGATCTCCTGGTCGAGCTGTTTTCACGCGCAAATCTGGTGCCGAATTACGTGCAGCATCTCGCCCAGATCCATTCGATCCTCGCCATGGTGCATTCCGGCGTCGGCGTGGCGCTGGTCCCCGAGACAGCGCAGAATCTCCGTTTCAGCGGCGTGGTGCTGCGCCCCGTCCTGATGCAGTGGCAGCGGCCGGCCGAATTGTTCTTTGTCTGGCGCGGCGACAACGACAATCCGCTTCTACCCGTCATTGCCGGCATCGCCCGAGACCTTGCCGCCGAGGCCAGCTCGATCCAATCAATGGATCGATCGATACAGTGATTGGGTCTCCATCCGCAGCCATCTTGCATTAATCCTTCAGCGCAAGCCGCTGAAGGATCAGAGCATGAGCAGAATGACCCCCAAGGAAATGGCCAGCCGGATCGGCAATGGCCTGCTGTCGTTTCCCGTCACGCCGTTTCGGCCCGACAACACGTTCGACGAGGTCCGCTACCGCTCCAATCTCGACTGGCTGTGCGGCTATGAGGTGGCAGGACTGTTTGCCGCCGGCGGCACCGGCGAATTCTTCTCGCTGAACCCGGCCGAGGTCGCGAAGGTCGTGGCAACGGCCGTGAGCCAGACCAAGGGACGCGTGCCGGTCCTCGCCGGGATCGGCCACGGTACGGCGATGGCGACGCAACTCGCCATTGCGGTCGAGGCGGCTGGCGCCGATGGCGTGCTGCTGCTGCCGCCCTACCTGGTCTTTTCGGAACAGGAGGGGCTGGCGGCCCATATCGAAGCGGTGTGCAACGCCACAAAGCTCGGCGTCATCGTCTACAACCGCGATAATGCGATCCTGAACGAGGATACGCTCGAAAAGCTGTGCCAGCGCTGCCCCAACCTCGTCGGCTACAAGGACGGCATCGGCGACATCGAGCTGATGACCCGCATCCATCTGCGCATGGGCGACCGGCTGACCTATATCGGCGGGTTGCCCACGGCCGAGACCTTTGCACTGCCTTATCTGGAAATGGGCGTAACCACCTATTCCTCCGCGGTATTCAACTTCGTCCCGGAGTTCGCGACCAAGTTCTACGCGGCCGTGCGCCGCCGCGACCGCGAGACGGTTCAGGCCGGGCTGCGTGACTTCATCCTTCCCCTGATCGCAATCCGCAATCGCAAACGCGGCTATGCCGTCTCAATGATCAAGGCTGGCATGAAGGTGATTGGCCGTGACAGCGGCCATGTCCGTTCGCCCCTGACGGACCTGACGCCGGCGGAGACCGAGGAACTGGCGGCACTCGTCGCGCGTCTCGAAACTTGCGAGTTCGCAAAGCGCGAGCTGGCGGCCGCTTAGCCGCCACTGCCCTATCGCCGCTGGTTATAGACGTCCAGGCAGACGGCGCCGAGCAGCACCAGCCCCTTGATCACCTGCTGGTAGTCGATGCCGATGCCGAGGATGGACATGCCGTTGTTCATGACCCCCATGATCATAGCCCCGATCACCGCGCCGCCGACCCTGCCGACACCGCCATAGGCGGACGCGCCGCCGATGAAACAGGCCGCGATGACGTCGAGCTCGAAGCCGGCGCCGGCCTTCGGGGTCGCGGTATTGAGCCGCGCGGCGAACACGAGGCCGGCGAGTGCCGCCAGCACTCCCATGTTGACGAAGGTCAGAAACGTCAGCCGTTCGGTCTTGATGCCGGACAGGCTCGCAGCCCTGGCGTTGCCGCCGATGGCATAGATGTGGCGGCCGATCACGGTGCGGGTGGTGACGAAAGCATAGAGCCCGATCAGCGCCGTCATGATCACCAGCACGTTGGGCAGGCCGCGATGCGAGGCGATCAGGCCGGCGAAGAACACGATCACGGCAAACAGCACCGCGCTCTTGGCGACGAAGAAGCCAAAGGGCTCAACCTCGATGCCGTGCGACGCCTGCCGCGCCCGGCTCTTGGCGCTGGTATAGACCAGGGCCACCGCCAATACGGCACCGATCAACAGCGAGGTGGGATAGAGCGTGCCGGCGCCGGGGAACAATTCCGGAATGAAGCCCGAGGACAATTTCTGGAAGGTCGGCGGAAACGGCCCGACCGACTGGCCCGCCAGGATCGCGAGCGCAAGTCCCTTGAACACCAGCATGCCGGCCAGCGTCACGATAAAGGACGGAATCTTGAAGTACGCGACCCAATAGCCCTGTGCGGCGCCGATCGCCGCGCCGACCAGCAGGCAGGCGAGGAAGGCCAGCGGATAGGCAATGTGATAGCGCACCATCAGCACCGCGGCGACGGCGCCGACGAAGCCCGCGACCGAGCCGACCGACAGGTCGATATGGCCGGTGACGATGATCAGCAGCATGCCGAGCGCCATGATCACGATGTAGCTGTTCTGCAGCACCAGATTGGTCAGGTTCAGCGGCTGCAGCAGCGTGCCGTCGGTCATGACCTGGAAGAACAGCATGATCGCAAACAGCGACAGCAGCATGCCGTAGTTGCGCAGATTGTTCTTGATGAAGCCGGTGTGCCCGGGCAGCGCAACCGCCTTGTCGGTCATGGCCGCAAATCTCCCTGAAGTACCTTCTTGTCCATTTCCTTGTTGCGCATGATGGCCCGCATGATCCTTTCCTGGGTGGCCTCGGCGGCCGCGAATTCTCCGACAAAGGCGCCGTCATTCATCACGCAGATGCGGTCGCAGACCCCGAGCAGTTCCGGCATCTCCGACGAGATCATCACCACCCCCTTGCCCGCCTCGGCAAGCTCGTTGATGATACAATAGATTTCGTACTTTGCCCCGACATCGATGCCGCGCGTAGGCTCGTCGAGGATCAATACTTTCGGATCGGTCATCAGCCATTTCGACAGCACCACCTTCTGCTGGTTGCCGCCGGAGAGCTGGCCGGTCTCCTGATAGACATCGGAACACCTGATCCGCATCCGGTTGCGATAGTCGCTCGCAATGCGCAATTCGGACATGTCATCGATCATGCCTTGCCGCGCCACGCGGCCGAGGCTCGCCAGCGTGATATTCTTGCGGACGTCGCTGTCCAGGATCAGGCCGAGCTGTTTGCGATCCTCGGTGACGTAAGCGAGGCCGGCATCGATCGCCGCCGCCACGCTCGACAGGTTGACTTCCCTTCCATCGAGCCAGATGCGGCCGCTGATCCGGTCCCCCCAGGCGCGGCCGAACAGGCTCATGGCGAATTCGGTACGGCCGGCCCCCATCAGCCCGGCGATCCCGACCACCTCGCCGCGCCGGACCTCGAAATCGACGCCCTTGATCACGCGGCGTTCCCTGTGGAGCGGATGATGCACCGTCCAGTCCTGGACGGCGAAAACAGGTGCGCCGATCGTGGCGGTGCGTTGCGGAAAACGATGGGCAAGGTCGCGATCGACCATGCTGCGGATGATCCGGTCCTCTTCCACCGGCTCGGCGCGGCAATCGATGCTGTCGACGGTGCGGCCGTCGCGCAGCACCGTGATCCGGTCGGCGACGCGCGCGACCTCCGACAATTTGTGCGAGATCAGGATCGAAGCGATGCCCTGGGCGCGGAAAGCCAGCAGGCGATCCAGCAATGCCGCGCTGTCGTTCTCGTTCAGGCTGGCGGTCGGCTCGTCGAGGATCAATAGTCGCACCCGCTTGGACAAGGCCTTGGCGATTTCAACCAATTGCTGCTTGCCGACGCCGAGATCCGTCACCAGCGTATCGGGCATCTCGGTGAGGCCGACCTGGGCGAGCAGTTCCTTGGTCCGGCGGTAGACCGTGTCGCGGTCGATCACGCCAAGACGCGAGGGCGGATGCGACAGGAAGATGTTCTCCGCGATCGGCATCAAAGGAATCAGCGCCAGCTCCTGATGGATGATGATGATACCGAGCGCCTCGGAATCATTGACGTCGCGAAAGCGCCGCTCCTCGCCGTCGAAGATGATGCTGCCTTCGTAATCGCCGTGTGGGTAAACGCCACTGAGAACCTTCATCAGGGTAGACTTGCCAGCGCCGTTCTCGCCGACCAGCGCATGGATCTGCCCCGCCTCCACCGTGAAGTTCACGTCGCGCAGGGCCTGAACGCCGGCAAAGCTCTTGCTTACGCCGCGCATTTCGAGAATTGCGGTCATCGCGCCATCACGTCCATTGTCTGTCTATCTCGCTGCGGCAGGTGGCGGCGCCGGTCATCGCCGGCGCCGCCATTGCATGTCAATCGAACTGCGAACGCTTGTAGTAGCCGCCGTCGATCAGCACCTTCTCCCAGTTGCTCTTGTCGACGACGACGGGCTTCAGGAGATAGGAAGGTACCACCTTGACACCGTTGTTGTAGGTCTTGGTGTCGTTGACGGTCACTTCCTTGCCGCTGAGCGAGGCGTCCACCATGTCGGCGGTGACGCGGGCGAGATCGCGGGTGTCCTTGAAGATGGTCGAATACTGCTCGCCGCGCTGCATCGACTTGATCGACGGCACCTCGGCATCCTGGCCGCTGACGACAGGCATCGCCATGTTGCCGCTGCCATAGCCGACGCCCTTCAACGACGAAAGAATGCCGATGGACAGGCCGTCATAGGGAGAGAGCACCGCATCGACCCGCTTGCGGCCGTAGAACGCGCTCAAGAGGTTGTCCATCCGCGCCTGGGCCGTGGCGCCGTCCCAGCGCAGGGTCGAGACCTTGTCCATGCCCTTCTGGCCGCTGCCGATCACCAGCTTGCCGCTGTCGATATAGGGCTGCAGCACCGACATCGAGCCGTTGTAGAAGAAGTAGGCGTTGTTATCGTCCGGCGAGCCGCCGAACAGTTCGATGTTGAAGGGTCCCTTGCCTTCCTTCAATCCCAGCCCCTGCTCGATCGACTGCGCCTGCAGCACGCCGACCTGGAAATTGTCGAACGTGGCGTAGTAGTCGACATTGGGCGTGTCGCGGATCAACCGGTCATAGGCTATGACCGTGATCCCCTTGGCCTTGGCCTGCTTCAGCACGTCCGACAGCGTGGTGCCGTCGATCGCCGCGATCACCAGCACCTTGGCGCCCTTGGTCACCATGTTCTCGACCTGAGAGAGCTGGTTCGGAATGTCGTCCTCGGCGTATTGCAAATCGGTGCCGTAGCCGCGCTCCTTCAGGATTTTTACGATGTTGTTGCCATCGTCGATCCAGCGTGCCGAGGATTTTGTCGGCATGGCGATGCCGACCGTGCCCTTGCTCTGGGCGAAAGCGCCGGTCACCGCCGTTGCGGCCATGGTTGCTGCCAGCGCCAACGCCGACAATGTGGTCTTCAGACTAGTCATGCTTCACTCCCTTGATATCAGAGGATCTATGGTTCCTGGATTGTCGGACCGCTGAATGCGGTTCTTGAAACTCAGTCGTTTCTCGCGCGTTTTGCTGCCGCGCCTCGTCTTCCTCCATCAACCCGTTGCAAGTTTTACGTCCGGTTCAGGGCGGCCACGCGCTGCGACATCGAGCACGAAGGTGCGGCCATGATCGGGATCGGCGCGTTTCGCATCTTCCCCCATCCCCTGCCAGGCCGAGGTAACGAGCAGGCGTGAGAAATCCGGCCCGACAAAGGCAGGACAACTCGACTGCTGCGCCGGGACACGGAGCGTGCGCAGATGCTCGCCTTGCGGACTGTAGACATCGATGCAGCCGCCGCCCCAGCGTGCATTCCAGATCAGCCCGTCGGCATCGACCACCGCGCCGTCAATACCGCCGCCACCTCGCCGGGTGACCAGCGCGACCGGCGCGCCGCGCGGCAGGCCAGTCGCCGCATCGAGGTCGACGCGGAACAAGATGTTCTTACCGGTGTCGGCGAAATAGCCGACAGTCCCGTCCGGCGAGAAACAGATCGCGTTCGGGATCGTGATGTGGTCATAGAGGCGCGACAGCTCGCCGCGATGCAGCGCATAGATGGCGCCCAGCCCCCGCTCGGCCCGGCGGCCCATGGTGCCGATCCAGAAGGTACCGGATGGATGAACCCGGGCATCGTTCGAACGCGTTGCGGCATCGTCGGCTTCGAGCGGACGGTACAGCGCCATCCGTCCATCCGCCGGGTCGCGGATGTAGAGGCCGTCGTCGGCGACGAGGAGCTGACGATGCGCGTCGATCCGCCCAAGCGCACTGCCCATCACATCGAGCGAATGGATGGTGGTCCGGCCGGTATCAAGCCGCGCCTCAAACAGCCGGCGCTCGACGATGTCGAACCACCAGGCCGTGTCGGTGGTCGCGTCATAGGTCGGCCCCTCGCCGAGATGGCATCGCTCGTTACAGAGAACGGTCGTCGGCACCTCCTCTTCCATTTTGTGATCGCCGGTCATTGCCCGCCCTCTCCAGGTAACTCTACCTCGGATTGTGTCCCGATTGCGCCGTGATCTGCATGCGAAAAGCGGTACAGCGTGGTGTGGCGATAGACTTCGCCAGGCGAAAGCCGTGCGGTCGGGAAGTCGGGCCGATTGGGCGTATTGGGCCACGCGTGCGGCTCGAGGCACATGGCGTCCGACTGCCGATAGAGGCGGCCGCCCTTTCCGGCGGTGGAGCCGTCGAGAAAGTTTCCGGAATAGACCTGCAGCCCGGGCTGGTTGGTGAAGAGTTCGAGCACGCGGCCGGACGCAGGCTCCGCGAGCCGCGCAGCGAAGCGAGGCTCGCCGCCTGCCGACGCGAGGCAGAAATTATGGTCATAGCCGCGGCCCACTCGCAGTTGCGGATGGTCGTTGCGGATCCGTGCGCCGACCTCGGCGCCTGCCCGGAAGTCGAACGGCGTACCGGCGACGGCGCTAGGCGGCTGCGGCAGCGGGATCGCCCCGGCATCGATGGCAAGGAAATGATCCGCCGCCACGGTCAGGTGATGATCGAGAATATTCCGGCCCGAGCGGGCACCGGCCATGTTGAAAAAGCTGTGATTGGTGAGGTTGACCATGGTGGGGCGATCGGTCCGCGCCGTCATGTCGAGCCGGAGTTCCATCGGTCCGGCGAGGCGCCAGGTCACCTCCACGTCCAGCGTACCGGGATATCCTTCCTCGCCATCAGCGCTGGTGTAGGCAAGCGTCACGGCCGGATGATCTCCATCCTCGATCGCGATAATTCGCCAGTTGCGGCGATCGAAACCGTCCAACCCGCCATGCAGCGCATTGACCCCGTTATTTGCCGCGAGCTGCACCTCAGTGCCGTCGAGCACAAAGCGCGCGCCGGCGATGCGGTTGGCATATCGCCCCACCGTCGCGCCGAAGAACTGCCGCCGGGCGAGATATCCCTCGAATGTGTCATGCCCGAGCACGATGTCGTCGCGGCGTCCGGCCGCATCCGGCACCAGCAATGCCTGCAGCGATGCGCCATAGGTCATGATGCGCGCTTCCAGGCCATCCGCGGCGTGCAAGGTCACGCGCTCGACTTCGGTGCCATCGGGCAGCATCCCGAAGGTGGAACGCACGATACGAGGCATAGAAGACACGTTCATGTCGCGTCCTCGAAGGGTTCAACCGTGCGGCGTCGCCCCAGCAGGAGCGCGTCGGCGACAAGCTGGAGCGGCGCGAGATCGACGTCGGCCTCGCCGGTTGCGCAGAGTTCGCGGAAGCGGCGATAGAGCCCGGCATATTCGGCGTCCGCGGCATCGACGAGCTGCTTGCCCCCTGCCCTCAACCTCGCCCCGCCCATGGAAAGCGTGACCGGGCCGCCGTCGGTGTCGAGATCAATGTCCCAGCTTTGCGGGCCGGTCTGGAGGAAGTCGAATTCGGCCGTGATGCTCAGCCCCTGCGCATCGCTGAGCGCAAGCGTGGCGGCGATCGGCGCGTCGCGATTGGCGGGGAATGCGAGATCGGCCGACGTCACGAATAATGGTTGCGGCAGGATACGCGTCAGGATCGAAAGCGCGTTGATGCCGGGGTCGAACACGCCGAGCCCGCCCGGCTCAAAAATCCAGGCCTGACCCGGATGCCAGACCCGCACGTCTTCCTTCCAGGTAATTTTGACGGATGTGACCTGCCGGCCGGCCAGCAATTGCCGCGCCGGTTCGACAGCCGGAGCGAAGCGGGAGTGCCACGTGGCGAACAGCGTGCGTTGCGCGGCCCTTGCGGCGGTCACGAGCGGAGCGATTTCAGCGACTGTAGCTCCCGGCGGCTTTTCCAGCATCACATGCTTGCCGGCGGCAAGCGCCATCGCCGCCTGCGCGTGGCGAACCTGCGGCGGGGTGCACAGCGCCACCGCGTCGATCGGTGGACCGTCGCGCAGCAGCTCATCGAGCGTCGCCGCATGCGGCACGCCGGGAAGCGAGGCATTGCGGCTGGCGACGGCAACGAGTTCGACACCGTCAGTCGCAGCGATGGCCGGCACATGCTGATCGCGCGCGATCTTGCCAAAGCCGACGATAGCGACGCGAAGCGGGCTCATGATGGCTCTCCGGACTCGGCTGCAGCTGATGTCGCAGGCGCAACACCGGACGACGCCGGCGTTCCCTCATGACGGCGCAATCCATTGTGGATCACCTCGATCATGGCTGCGGTGGCTGCCCCGGCATCGCCGCTCTCGATCGCATCGACGATGCGCTGGTGCCACAACAGCACCGTCTCGCGGTCCTGCGTTTCCACCGGCGCGCTGAGCAGGAACGAGGCGCGCAACGCCGCCTCGATGACGTTGCCGATCGAGCGCATGAACAAATTGCCGGAGGCATTGGCGACGGCCAGATGCAGGGCAAGATCGCCGTCGGCAAAACCAACGGAGTCGGAAGCCTCCGCCCGCATTCGCGCCATGCTCCGGCGGAGTTCGGCGATGTCGGCCTCCGAGCGCCGGCCAGCCGCGAGCGCGGCGGCGCGCGGCTCGACGGCGAGGCGAATCTCGGCGAGATCGTTGAGAAAGCGCCGGTCGATACCGGCATCGAGATGCCAGGCCAGCACGTCGGCGTCGAACATGTTCCAGGCGCCGCGCTCGCGCACCACGGTGCCGACCCGTGCCTTGGTGGTGAGCAGACCCTTGGCGACCAACGTTTTCACGCTCTCGCGCAGCACCGGCCGCGATACGCCGAACATCGCCGTGAGTTCGACGTCGCCCGGCAGGCGGCCACCTTCGGCGTAACGGCCGGCGATGATGTCAACGCCGATGCTGCGGGCAACCTCGGCGTGGTTGGAATGCGCGCGCCGCGTCGGGATGACGACAAGCCGGGACGTCATGATTTGAGAACTCCTGCCTTACGGGGGCCGGCCCGGCGGGCGATGCCCAGCATCGCCTGCTGCAGGGCGATGAAAGCGAAAAGCAGAACACCGGTCACGATCTTCGTCCACCAGCTCGACAAGGTTCCATCAAAATTGATGTAGGTCTGGATCAGGCCCTGGATAAGCACGCCGAGCAATGTGCCGACCACCGACCCCTGCCCGCCGGTCAGCAAGGTCCCGCCGATCACCACGGCCGCGATGGAATCCAGTTCGACGCCGACGGCGGACAGCGAGTAGCCCGCCGCAGTGTAGAAAGAGAACACAATGCCGGCGAGCCCGGCAAGGACGCTCGACAGCATGTAGATGCGCACCGTCATGGACCCGACCGGAATGCCCATCAGGGCGGTGGTCGCGCGGCTGCCGCCGAGCGCATAGACGTTGGCCCCGAAGCGGGTGAAATGCAGCAGAACGGCTCCCGCCGCGACCACCGCAAGCATGATGAGGGCAATGGCCGTGAGCCGGCCTCCCCCGGGCAACCGCAGCGCGAAATCCGACACCGTCGAATAGAGCGGCGCACTGATCGGCGTCGATTCCGTCGACATCAGAAAACTGGCGCCGCGAGCGAGGAACATGCCCGCCAGCGTGACGATGAACGGCGGCATATCGAAGACGTGGATGATGGCGCCCATGGCCGCGCCAAAGGCGGCGCACAGCAAGAGGATCGCGGCGAAGGCGACGAGCGGCGGCACGCCGAGCCGCTCGATCGCCAGCGCGACGAACACGGTGGTGAAGCCGATCACCGAGCCGACCGACAGGTCGATCCCGCCGGAAATGATCACGAAGGTCATGCCGGTGGCGACGATGCCGAGAAAGGCGTTGTCGGTCAGCAGATTGGCCGCCACCCGGGTGGAAGCGAAATTGGGAAATTGCACCGTGCAGAGTGCAAATCCGATGACGAAAACGATGGCCGTGATCGCGACCGGCGGCAGGCCCCTCATTGGCGAGCCCTCCCCAGCACGGCCCCGGCATTGGCGAAGCGCGGCGACTGCAGCAGCAGGACGATCAGCACCACGGCCGCCTTCACCACGAGATTGAACTCCGGCGGATAGCCCGACAGCAAAATGCCGGTGTTCATGGCCTGGATGATCAGCGCGCCGACCATCGCCAGCACCAGGCTGAAGCGCCCGCCGAACAGCGAGGTGCCGCCGATCACCACCGCAAGGATGGCGTCGAGTTCGAGCCAGAGCCCGGCATTGTTGGCGTCTGCGCCCATGATGTCGGCGGCGGCGATGATTCCGGCGAGCGCCGCGCACAGGCCGCACCACACATAGACCGCGAGGATCATGCCGCGCGTGCCGATCCCGGCCAGTTCGCTCGCCTTTGCATTGCCGCCGGTCGCCTCGATCAACAGGCCGAGCGCAGAGCCGCGGACCACCGCACCGGTGACGATCAACATGCCGAGCACGACCACAACCGGCGCCGGCACGCCAAGCACGGCGCCGTTGCCGAGCCAGACCAGATCGGGCGCGGTGAAGGTGACGATGCGGCCCTCGGTGATGAGTTGCGCGACGCCCCGGCCGGCCACCATCAGGATCAACGTGGCGACGATTGGCTGGATGCCAAGCACGGCAACGAGAAAGCCGTTCCACAGCCCGCATAACAATCCGGCACCGAGCGCAGCGGCAAGCGCCAGCGGCAGGCCATGGGCGTCGGCGAGACTCGCGGCAATCGCGCCTGATATCGCCATCACCGCGCCAACCGAGAGGTCGATGCCGCGCGTGGCGATGACCAGCACCATGCCGAGTGCAAGCAGCGCGACCGGCGCGCCGCGGTTCAGGACATCGATCAGGCTTCCGAACAGCCGTCCGTCCTGCATCCGCAGATCGAAGAATTGCGGCGAGACCGCGCGATCAACCGCGAGGATCACCAGCAAGGCGATGATCTGGGCAAGGCCGCGGCGTTGCAGCAGTCTTTGCAGCAGGCTCGGCATCATGATGCCCCGGATTCCGCACCGGCGGTGCTTGCTGCGGCAATCGACGCAAGAATGTTGGAGACGTCGATAGCTTCTCCTTCCAACTCATCGACATGGGCGCGATCGCGCAGCACGATCACCCGGTCCGAATAGGTCACGATCTCGTCGAGCTCGGAGGAAATCACCAGCAGCGCCAGGCCGTCGTCGCACAGTTCGCGGATCAGGCGGATGATCTCGGCATGCGCTCCGACATCGATGCCGCGGGTCGGTTCGTCGAGCACCAGAACGCGCGGCGCGGTGGCGAGCCAGCGGGCCAGCAGCGCCTTCTGCTGATTGCCGCCGGACAATAGGCCGATCGGGCGCTCCGGCTCCGGCGGGCGAATGTCGAGCAGCCTGATGAAACGCATCGCGATCTCTTCCTGCTCGGAGCGAGACAGCGGCTTTGCGAGGCCGCGCTTGGCCTGCAGCGCCAGCACGATGTTTTCGCGCACGGTCAGGTCAGCAATGATGCCCTCGGTCTTGCGCTCTTCCGGGCAATAGCCGAAGCCATGGGCGACCGCGTCGCGCGGCGATTGCAGCCGGACCGGCTTGTCTTCGACGGTGGCGCTGCCGCTGTCGGCGCGCTCGGCGCCAAACACCAGCCGTGCGGTTTCGGTGCGCCCCGATCCGAGCAGGCCGGCCAGGCCAACCACCTCGCCGCGGCAAAGCGCAAGATTGAACGGCGCAAGGTATCCGGCCTTGCCATAGCCCTCGAAGCGCGCGCAGATCTCCCCGACCTGCCGCCCATGCGCCGCGGCGCGCTCGCTGGTTGTCTCGGCGAGCTCGCGGCCGAGCATCATGCGGATCAATTCGATCCGCGGCAGTTCGGCGGTCGTCCGCTCGCCAATCAGCCGGCCGTTGCGCAAAACCGTGATGCGGTCGCAGATCTCATAGACCTGATCGAGAAAATGGGTGACGAAGACGACGCCGATGCCACGCAGCGCGAGCTTGCGCATCACCGCAAAGAGAATTTCGACCTCGTGGCGATCGAGACTCGCGGTCGGCTCGTCGAGGATCAGAACCCGCGCCGACTGGTCGACGGCGCGCGCGATCGCGGTGATGTGCTGAACCGCGACCGAATAGTTTCCGAGCGGCTCGGCGACGTCGATATGCAGATCGAACTCCGCAAGCAGCGCGATGGCGCAGCGGCGCATCTCGGCCTCGCGCACCAGGCCGAACCGCGTCGGCTGCCTGCCGAGATAGAGATTTTGCGCCACCGACAGGTTCAGGAGCAGATTGACCTCCTGGTAGACGGTCGCAATGCCCGCATCGACCGCCGCCTTGGCCGAGCGCGGCGCGACCTCGGCGCCGCCGAGCCTGACGATGCCGGCATCACGCGGGAACACACCGGTCACCGCCTTGATCAAAGTGGACTTGCCCGCGCCGTTCTCGCCGAGCAGCGCGTGAATTTCGCCGGCCCGCAAGGTGAAATCCACCTCCTGCAGGGCGCGCAGCGTGCCAAAGCTTTTGCTTAAGGCCCGCACTTCCAGCAGGGCCGAGCCATGATCGGAACTTGCAGTCATGCCGGCATCACTCCCACCGACGCTCGCGTCAACGCGAACGCCCGGCATGTTCGCCTCATGCGGCGGATTCGTCGAGAAGGCTTTTGCCGCCGGGCCCGTTCAGGACCCGGCGGCACGACATAAGGCCGTGTCAGTAACCAAGGCCCTTCTTGCTGTCATAGATCTTCTGCGGATCGTCGGCAGCCGTGTAGAGCTTCGATTCCGTCTGGATCCACTTCGGCGGCACCGTTCCCTTCGCCTTGAAGGCCATGATGGCGTCAAGCGCCGGACCTGCCATGTTCGGCGTCAGTTCCACGGTGGCATTGGCCTCGCCGGCCGCGATGGCCTTGAAGATATCGGGCACTGCATCGATCGACACCGTCAGGACGTCCTTGCCCGGCTTAAGGCCGGCCTCTTTCATGGCCTGGATCGCACCGACCATCATGTCGTCGTTGTGAGCGTAGACGGCGCAGATCGTCTTGCCGCCACCTTCGGCCTTGATGAAGCTTTCCATCACTTCCTTGCCCTTGGCGCGGGTGAAGTCGCCGGTCTGGCTGCGCACCACCTTGAGATTGGCGTTCTTGGCGACGACGCTGTCAAAGCCCTTCTTGCGGTTGGTCGCGACGCTGGCACCAACCGTGCCCTGCAGCTCGACGACATTGCATGCCTTGCCGGCCACGGTCTTCGCCAGCCATTCGCCGGCGACGGCGCCTTCGTGCACGCTGTCCGAGGTGACGGCGGTGAGATAAAGCTCCTTGCCCGACGGATCGATGTCGCGGTCGAGCAGCACGACCGGGATCTTGGCTTCCTTGGCCTCCTTCAACACCGCGTCCCATCCGCTCGACACGACAGGCGCGAGGAAGATGGCGTCAACGCCTTGCGCGATGAAGGAGCGGATCGCCTTGATCTGGTTCTCCTGCTTCTGCTGGGCGTCGGCAATCTTGAGCGTGACCTTGCGCTTGGTGGCCTCCGATTTGGAGACCGACGTCTCCGCCGCCCGCCAGCCGGATTCGGATCCGATCTGGGAAAAGCCGACGGTCAGTTCAGCGGCGGTTGCTGGAAGCGAAAGGGTGATGGCGACCAGGGCGGTGGCCGCAAGGAGGGCTTTGGAGGTCATGAGGCGCATTCTCCCAAAATGTTTGTTCAGGGTGCCTGCATGCCGAATTCGGTATCAAGGCACCTTTGAAGCTGCCTATTGGCGGCAGCGCGGGGAATATTTCACGGAAGATCGGTTCTGACTAGTAATATTATTTGACTATTTGGTTTCAGCCGACGCCGTCGTTTGCCTAGGATTTATTTCCCCCTCACCGGACGCCGCGCTCATACCCGCCGGCTTTCTTGTCCGAAGAGCCGCTTGATCGCACGCGCGGTTTGACCTTGATTGCCTCGATCATGCTGCGCAGCTACGCGTTGCCTGATGCCTTCAGTGAACTAAGGATTCGACATGCAGCCCGTCACCGCGAAGCCGCTCTACATCCGCATGCATGCGGACGACAACGTCGCGATCGTCGCGAACCGCGGAGGCCTGCACCCGGGCGCTGAGTTCGCGTGCGGCTTGCGGCTGATCGAGCAGATTCCGCAAGGCCACAAGGTTGCCCTCACCGATATCGGAGAAGGCGAAGCCATTCGCCGCTACGGCGAGGTGATTGGCCATGCCGCCGCGCCGATCGCCAGAGGCAGCTGGGTCAAGGAATCGCTGGTGCAGATGCCCGACGCGCCGTCGTTCGACAATCTGCCGACGCCAAACGGCGGCGCGATCAGGCTGCCGCCGCTGGAAGGCTACACGTTCGAAGGCTATCGCAATGCCGACGGTTCGGTCGGCACCCGCAACATCCTCGCGATCTCGACCAGCGTGCAATGCGTCGCCGGCACGGTCGAGTTCGCGCTGGATCGGATTCGCAAGGAACTATTGCCGAAATATCCCAACGTCGACGACGTGGTAGCGATCACGCATGCCTATGGCTGCGGGGTAGCGATCAACGCGCCGGGCGCCGCCGTCCCGATCCGCACGCTGCAGAACCTCGCCCGCAATCCCAATTTCGGCGGCGAGGTGATGATCGTTGGCCTTGGCTGCGAGAAACTTCAGCCTGAATTGTTGCTGCCCGAGGGCATGAACGCCGACGACGAAATCATGCGCATGCAGGACGAAGGCCTGACCGGCTTTGGCGAGATCGTCGAGGACATCGTGCAGATGGCCGACGCGCGCCTGCAGATATTGAATAAGCGCCGCCGCGAAACCTGCCCGGCATCGGCGCTGGTGGTCGGCATGCAATGCGGCGGCAGCGATGCGTTCTCGGGCGTGACCGCCAATCCGGCGCTGGGCTTTGCTGCGGATCTTCTGGTGCGCGCCGGCGCGACCGTGATGTTTTCCGAGGTCACGGAGGTGCGCGACGCCATCCATTTGCTGACGCCGCGCGCGGTGAACCAGGGCGTTGCCGAAGCCCTGGTGCGCGAGATGGCCTGGTATGACCGCTATCTCGCCGGCGGCGAAGCCGATCGCAGCGCCAACACCACGCCGGGCAACAAGAAGGGCGGCCTCTCCAACATCGTCGAGAAAGCGATGGGTTCGGTGATCAAGTCAGGCACCAGCCCGATCGCAGGCGTGCTCGCGCCGGGCGAGCGGGTCAGCCAAAAAGGCCTGATTTTTGCGGCAACGCCGGCCAGCGATTTTGTCTGCGGCACGCTGCAATTGGCCTCGGGTATGACGCTGCACGTCTTCACCACCGGCCGCGGCACGCCCTACGGGCTTGCCGCCGTGCCGGTCATCAAGGTCTCGACGCGCAGCGAGTTGAAGCAGCGCTGGCACGATTTGATCGACGTTGACGCCGGCAGTATCGCAACCGGCGATGCGACAATCGAAGACGTGGGCTGGGAACTCTTCCGTCTCATGCTTGACGTGGCGAGCGGCCGCGAGACCTGGGCCGAACACTGGAAGCTCACCAACTCGCTGGCGCTGTTCAACCCGGGCCCGGTGACATAGCGACGGCCACCCTCGCGAGGCTGCAAGCACCATGGCCCAACCGATGCATGGCTAGGCCGCTATCAGCCTTTCGATCTGCGGTATCGGATGCGATGTTAATTCCTTCGGAATCTCGCCCACGATCTTGTCCGTAACCTCGGCATGAAATGCCTTGCGCAGGTTTCCGAGAATCTTCGCCGGCGCGATGACGACGAGCTTGTCGAAATGATTTTCGTGCGCATGACGGTAGAGCGCTTCTGCGATCTCTCCGGCGAACCGCTCCTTTGCGATGTGGTGCCAGTCGACCTCCTCGACCGCGCTTCGCGCCGTACCGACGCTTGATACCGAGCGCCCCGGACGATCGGTGCCCTGCTCGCGCGTTGCCGGATTGTCCTGCTCCAGGATTTGCTCGACTTCGAGCTTGACCCGATGCGCGGTGCCTTTGTTGCGCAGAAAGAGCGCCTTCTGGCCGTCGCCGATCAGAACGAGTGCATTGTGGGAGATGACCGGGGTAGATTCAGTTGTCATTACTTGATGCCTCCATGTGGGCCAACGCATGAATCGCCGCGTGGTTGCCTCTGCGACGACGGCGCCAGGCCACCGGCCACGATCGGCATTTCAACACCGCCTGCTCCCTGCGCGCAACGATGGAACTCCGGTCTCATCGCTTCCACGCGTCGGAACCAAAGCGGGTGCGATGCTTTGAGCCCCGAGGGCAGCATTCGAGTAAGGAGGAACTTATGAGGAAGATCGCAATCGGCCTGCTGGCCGGCGCGGGCGCGCTCCTGACCGGCAGCGCAAATGCGTCTGACATCTACACCAGCAGCGAATATACGAACTCCGACCTGATACAGCAGGTTCGCATGGTCTGTGACGACAACGGACGCTGCTATCGGACCCGCGGCAGCAGCCGCGTGATCGTCCGCGATTCATACGCCTATGCGCCGCGCGAGCGATATATCGAGCATCGCCGCTATCGCGATTGGGATGACGGGCCGCGAGCCGGCGTCGGCATCCGCGCACCCGGCGTGAGCGTGGGCGTCGGCGTCGACAACGACCGCTGGTAGGACAATCCAGGAGAGACTCCCCCAGGAGAGACTTCGGCGCGGTCTGGAGTCTCTCCGCCGGAGTCGGGAAATATTTCATCTGCCCGCGGGAACGGCGGTGGGCGCGTCCTGTTAGCCGGTGAAGCAACGACCGAACAGAGAGGCTACATGAAAGTTTCCGATGCGATGACGTCTGAGGTTCAACTCTGCACGCCCGATGACACGTTAAAGGACGCCGCGCAGGCGATGGCGGCGCTCGGCGTCGGGTTGCTGCCGGTGACCGACAATGAGCGCCTGGTTGGCATGATCTCCGACCGGGATATCGCGATCCGCGGTGTCGGCATGGGCCGGGGACCAGAGGCACGGGTCGGCGACGTGATGACGGCCGACGTCAAGTATTGCTACGAAGACCAGAATCTCGACGAGGTGAGTGCGATCATGGGTGACATCCAGGTCCGTCGCCTGCCGGTGCTCAATCGCAGCAAGCGGCTCGTCGGCATCATCGCGCTGGGCGACATTGCGCTGATCCGGGGCGGCAATGGCACAGGCGCGGCGTTGTGCGGAATTTCACGGCCCGGCGGGCAGCATGCACAGGTTTGATCTGCGCCGCTTTGAGAGGAAGCTCATTATCGTGACCGGCGCCGCCTCCGGCATTACCGAGGCCACAGCAAGTCCCCGCACCACGCGGGAATGAACACCGGCATCTCGTCACGTACGAACGAAGCGAATGCCGGTGCGCGCAGACAACGGCATTCGCGCTAGCGTCCAACGGCCACCAAGCTGCGGGCCGTCGTTATTTTTTGGTGCCGGGTCCGGCATCCATGCTGGAAGAACTGCCGCTGGACGAACTACCGGACTTCATTTTGCCGGTAGCTGTCCCCGTCGTCGTTCCCTTTTTCATGTTCGTATGCTTGGTGGTGCTCTTGGTCGCGCCGGGGCCAACGTTGCCTTCGCTTGATGCGCCGGGGGCCGGCTGCATTTGTGCGAACACGCTGCCAGTCGACAGCAACAGGGCACATACGCAAGCCAAGATGGTTTTCTTCAGGAGGAACTCTTTGATTGAAGCGACTCCTCAACCTGCGCTCCCGCGAAGGGTTCCGACGCAAACACGTGAGCGGCATCACGCCGACGCGAGCACCGGAGGCACGGCCTGCTGCCGCCTGAATTGCTGATAAGCCGCGATTGCCTTGTTAGCCAGCATCAACCGCCGCCGTTCGCCACGGCGCACCATCATCTCTATCGTGTCGCTGAGAAAGCGGCCGGCCACCATCGCATCGCCCAACTCCCCGGTACGGTTGAGATAGTCCCAGGCGATTTCAATCGAGCTCTCAATCAGCAGGGGCAGCGGTTCCGTCATGTCTACGTCCAACCATTTTTGGGAGAACGTCCGGCGGCAATCTCTGTTCCTGATCCAGCTTGCCGGCGGAAGGCAGGCTTCCCCTTGGAGGCTTCATGGCCCGCCTGCAACGGCGCCCGCGATCACCATCGTCGGATCGTCCAAATCGATTTTGCCCTCGACGATGAGGCCGTCGGAGCTCTCGAGCATTCGCAACGCCTCCATCCGTCGCGCAAATGCGAGCGGCTAATGAGTGTTTGTCTCATGCCACTTTTCCAGATCGGGTTTTGACGGTCCCGGCCGCTGCTCCTTTTCCGGATTCCCCTTCCAGGGCTTGTCGGTCTGCTTGTGCGATCCCCAGTCCGTCTGCTGACGCGGATCATCGGTGGGCTTTTCCTTGCTCATTTGGGCACCTCCAGAATGGGAAGCGGACAGCGCGCAGTTTGGTTCCTGACGAATCTGTGGACTCAGGGTTCCAACGTCCGGAACCGAACAGACAGTGGATGATGTTCCCTCCTAGTCTTTTTTAATGGACAAGAAGAAGGTCGAGGATCGGCCCCAGCGGGACTTGCATATGGAGGCGCTCGTGGCGCTTGAGCAAGCACGCGCCATGCCTCATGGTCCTGCACGAAGCGAAGCTTTGAAGCGCGCTGGTATTCTTCAGCATGCGGCCGACATGCAGGGACTGACGTTCGCCAAACGTGGTCGCCCACCGAAAACCTAATCCGTCCCTTCGATTGTCTGCGATGGCAACCGCGAGCGCAGCCGCATGCAAGTGCTTGCCACCCCCATGCGGTAAGCCAGCGGAACCCAAGAAAGCGGAACCCAAGAACAGGTCTCAACGTTGCTCCGGCAGGCAGCAAGGAGGCAACGATGGGATTGGCCGAATACATGATCGTTTCCAAGCCGGAGGGCTGGACGGTCCTCCATGACGGGACCGCGGAGCACGACTACGATACAAAGGAGGCGGCATTCGAAGCAGCCGTCGCCGCCGCGTCGCTGGCGATCCGCCAGGGCCATGAGGTCCACGTCAGCGTCCCCGGTCGCGAGGCCGGCAACAAGACTGCGCTTGGCGCCAAGGATTCCCGGAGCGTGCCGTGATACACGCCGGACCGAGGGGAACGCTGTTCTCCCATTCGCGTTTCCGTGCCGATCGACGAACGTCGGGAGATCATCATGAACGACTTCCGGGACATTCAGCACGGCGTCAACGATCCCGTTAATGGCGTCGACGTGAAGCGAAAATTCAACGACAACCAGACTCCACACGAGCGCGCGCAATTCGCGGCAGATGTCCGCTCCAGCGCCATTCCCGCGGCGGACGAGGAATTCCTGCCGGAAGCGCTGAGGCGCCGGCCGACGGGTCCGCTCAATCCACGGACCGGCCGCCGTCCGACTCCTTAAGCAGAATCGATTCACGCGCAATTTACGAAGGCGCCGCCGCCCTATCCATTGCCTATCGCGCAGCGAGCGGTAGTGTTTCACTTCGACATAAAGTGGACGCGCTATTCCCTGAGCTTCGAAATGGAACCGGCGCACATTGTCATAAACAAGATCGTGATAGGTGACGCAGGCCACATTCGCCCGTGACCGTTGGCCGTAATGCGGTGGTGCAAGCCACACTGCATATCGAGCCAACGGAGTTTTCCATGAAGCGTCTGTTGATTTCCGGATTCGTGGCAGTCGCCCTGCTCGCTGTCGCAACTACATTTCGTTCGCATTCAATCATTTCGGCCGAGCGGTCCACCGTGACCACCGGCGTGGCGTTGTCGAAGAAATCTCCGGCCGCCGCGGGCGTAACCAGGCTTCCGGTCGAAGAGTTCGAGGATATGTCGCTGGTCTTTTCGACGCCGACGAAGCCGTGACGAAAGGCAGAAATAGCGGTTGATTCAACCGGTCGCTATTTCTTCGTCGCGCGCTCGAGAAATTGCACGAGCGCGGCGCGGTCCTGCTCCGAACCGATGCGCTGCTCCGGCATCTTGGTGCCGGGCGTATAGGCCTGCGGCCCGATCTCGAACAGTCTGGAAACCGTCTCCGGCGTCCAGACGATATCGAGCCGCTTGAGCGCTTCGGAAAAATTATAGCCGGGTGCGGTCGCAATCCGGCGGCCGAAGATCCCGGCGAGCGTCGGGCCTGCGCGGTTGGCCTGTTCGGCGCCAAGCGTATGGCAGGCGACACAGGCGCGAAAGACCTCCGCGCCGTGATCGCCGGCATAGGCGGCGAGCGGGTCTCCCGTCGTTTCCACGAGAAGTGGATCGACCGGCTCGCCCGTCGCCGCGTTCCAGCGCCGGATGATGTTATCGGCGCCGCCCGTAAGCAGCGTGCGACTATCCGGCAGGAATACCACCGACCAGACCGGCAGGCCCGGACCGACCAGCGTGCGCGTGAGCGCGCGCGCCTTGCGGTCGATCACGGCGACGGTGCCGCCGATGCCCGCGGCAGCAACCAGCGCACCGTCAGGCGAAATCGCAATCGAGATCACCGGCCTTGGCCCTGCCGCAACCTCGCCGGCACGCGCGCCGCCTGCGGTCAGGAAGTAAACCTTGCCGTCGGCACCGCCGACCGCGATTTCACCATCGGTGCCGGTGGCCACGGCGTTGAGTGGGGTCGGCATCGGTACGGCGGTTGGCGTTTGCGCGCCCGACAGAGGCCAGATGCGAACGCTGAGATCGTAACTGACGCTGACCAGGGCGCGGCCATCCGCGGTAAACGCTACGCCGTTGACGTTCTGCGTATGCTCATCGAGCACGCGCGGCGCACCGCCTGCGAGCGGCCAGAGTCGCACCGTATGATCCCACGAGGCGGATGCGAGCGTAGCGCCGTCACGAGATGCCGCCAGCGCGACGATCGGCGCCGTGTGGCCCTCGAACACCGCGTCGGGCTCGGTCTTGCCAAACGTCCAGATGGCGATGCGGCCGTCGGCGCCGGCGGTCGCTGCACGTCCCTCGCCCAGCAGCGCGACCGCGTTGACAGCGTCGGAATGGAAACGAAGCACCTGCTCGGCCGCATTGCGCGTCAGCGACCAGCGGATCGCGGTCGAATCGAAGCTGCCGGAGATCGCGACTTGCCCATCGGCCGAGATCGCCAGCGCCCGCACCGGCCCGCCATGCCCGCGCAGTTGCGCGAAGGTTGAGGTGGCTCCGATCGGTAGAGCGATCAACAAGGCCGCAAAGCCCAAAAGCGCGGACCGGCCTGCCTTGGCGAGCGAAGCGTTCGCGGCAATCCTTTGCTGCATCCGCATCGGCCTCAGCGCACGCCCGGTCTGTCGCGGTCGAGGCCTTTAGCCTCGAGGTCGTCGAGGTACTCCTGAAAGCGCCGCCCGGCGTTCAGGCCGAGATCGCGCAGAAACGCCCAGGAATAGATGCCGGTCGAGTGCATGTCGTCGAACCCTATTCTGATGGCATAGTTGCCGACAGGATCGACGGAAAGAATGGTCACATTACGTTTGCCGCCGACCGTCTTGCGCTCGGCTTCGGAATGCCCCTGCACTTCGGCGGACGGGCTGGTCACCCGGAGCAATTCGGCGGGGAGGTCGAAGCTGCGGCCGTCGTCAAAGGAAACGCGCAGCGTGCGCCGATCCTTCGGCAGGCGAATTTCGACCGGCCACGCCAGCGTGACGTCAGGCACGCCCACCGCCGGCGTCAGCCCGGGCCAATCAGATTATGGCCGGGATCGCCGACCCTGGCGCCGCTGGTCGAAAAGGCGACGGAACTGGACTGCTGGATGGTGTTGAGCACCATCGCGACGCCGACGGCAGCAACTACCGCGAATGCCAGAGCCGCAACAAACGATTTCATAACATTTCCTCACATTTGACTTGAGCAGAGCCGGATCATTCGGCCGGCACGGCTCGCGGGCTATCCGGGGGAGCGCTGGCCTTCGCCTGCTCTTCCTCGACCCAGAGAGAATGGTGCTCCTTGGCCCAGTTCAAATCCACCTCGCCGGTTCCCATCGCGTCGAACGCCCCCTCCATGCCGACCGAGCCGATATAGATGTGCGCCACCATGGCGGCGATGAAGAGCATGGCGATCACGGCATGGATCACGGTCCAAAATTGCAGCGCCGTCACGTTGGCAGGCAAATACGGGAACAGCAGGAACCAGCCGGACACCGACATCAGCACGCCGCCGATGATCACGATCCAGAAAATTCCCTTTTGCCCCGCGTTGAAACGCTTGGCCGGCGGATGCTTGTCATTGGACAGAAGCCCGCCGCCCTGCTTGATCCACTCAAGATCGAGCTTGCCGGGGATGTTATCCCTGATCCAGATCAGGAACATGATCACGAGACCCAGCATGAACGGGAATGCCAGGTAGTTATGCGCCAGCTTGGCCCAGGCCGACATGGCCGCAAAGGCGTCCGCGCCGAACAACGGCAAAATCAGGGTGCGGCCAAAGCTGACGTTCAGGCCCGACAGTGCAAGGATAATGAAGCAGCTTGCCGTGAGCCAGTGCGTGAAGCGTTCGAAGCTGGCGAATCGCAGGATCGTCTTGCCCGAGAACCCCTGGTTCACGCGAATCCGGCCGCGCACCATCAGGAAGATCGCGAGCAGAGCCAGCATTCCGAGAATGGCAATGCCGCCGATCCAAGGCAGCTTGTTGCGCTGGAAGTCGCGCCAGTCGCGCCCCGCGGGCTGGATCAGGCTGGCAGCCATCCCGTCGGGAATCGATACGCGCCCGGTGATCTTGTCGCCCTCCTTCAGCGCGTTCAGCAGCTTGTCTTCCTGAACGGCTTCGGCGGTCGGCTTGAACGACAGTTGCGCCGCCGCAGGATGCGCCAGGACGAACATCAGCGCGAACGCGGCGAACAAAGGCTTGAAACCGGCGAGCTTAAGAATTGAAAGTGAGCCTGGCATTTGCACAACGCCCTTTCGGTTATCGGAATTACGCATGCGCCGCCGCGCCGGGGCGCGACGGCCGTGGCATCAGCCGGTCGGTGAATCGCTGTAGGCGGTCTTCCAGCCCCACATGCCGGAGCCGTAACCGCGCTTCATCACCCGCTCCTTGTAGATCTCGGCAATGATCGCGCCGTCTCCGGCCAGCAGCGACTTGGTCGAGCACATCTCGGCGCAAATCGGCAGCTTGCCCTCGGCGAGGCGGTTGGCGCCGTATTTGGCGTATTCGGCCGGCGTGGAGTCGGCCTCCGGGCCGCCCGCGCAATAGGTGCACTTGTCCATCTTGCCGCGCGATCCGAAGTTGCCGACTTTCGGATATTGCGGCGCGCCGAACGGACAGGCGTAGAAGCAGTAACCGCAGCCGATGCAGAGGTCCTTGGAGTGCAGCACGACGCCGTCGGCCGTGGTGTAGAAGCACGACACCGGGCAGACCGCGGCGCACGGCGCATCGGTGCAATGCATGCAGGCCATGGAGACCGAGCGTTCGCCGGGCTTGCCGTCATTGATGGTGACGACGCGGCGGCGATTGATGCCCCACGGCACTTCATGTTCGTTCTTGCAGGCCGTCACGCAGGCGTTGCACTCGATGCAACGGTCGGCATCACAAAGAAATTTGACGCGAGCCATGATCTATTCTCCTCTCACGCCGATTGGATCTGGCACAGGGTCACTTTGCCCTCGTGCATGCCGGTGACCGGATCGTAGCCGTAGGACGTGATCGTGTTGACGCTTTCGCCCAGCACGATCGGGTCACTGCCCTTCGGATATTTGCCGCGTTGGTCGACGCCCTGGAACCAGCCGGAGAAGTGGAATGGCATGAATGCCACGCCCTTGCCGACACGGTCGGTGACGAGCGCCTTGACGCGGGCCTTCGAGCCGTTTTCCGGACCGAACACCCAGACCCAGCCGCCGTCCTTGATGCCGCGCTCGGCGGCGTCAGAGGTGTTGACCTCGACGAACATGTCCTGCTGCAATTCGGCGAGCCATTTGTTCGACCGGGTTTCCTCGCCGCCGCCTTCGTATTCGACGAGGCGTCCCGAGGTCAGGATGATCGGGAATTGCTTGGCAAGCCCCTTGTCCACCGCCGCCTTCTGAACCGAGAAGCCGAGATTGGCCATGCGGAACTGCCGTCCGTCCGGACGCGTCGGGTATTTCGCGACGAGATCAGGCCGCGCCGTGTAGATCGGCTCACGATGGACCGGCACGGGATCGGGCAGATTCCACGCCACCGCGCGGGCCTTGCCGTTGCCATACGCCATCACGCCATGCTCGAGCGTGACGCGGATGATGCCGCCCGACAGATCGACCGCCCAGCCGACGCCATCGGGATTGTTGCCGCCGATCTTGTTGATGGTGGCAAGTTCGTCCGCGGTGAGGTCTTTGTCCCAGCCGAGCTTCTTGAGGACGCCGTAAGTGAACTCGGGATAGCCGTCGGTCAGCTCCGACCCCTTGCTGTAGGAGCCTTCGGCCAAAAGGTTGACGTTCTTCACCGAGCCGTCCGGCTGCTTCTCTTCGTAGACCACGCCGAAGCGCGCGCGGAACGTGCCGCCGCCGTCCTTGGCGTGAAGGTTGGTGTTGTAGAGCGTGTGCGTGCCCGGATGCCGGATCTGCGGCGTGCCCCAGCACGGCCACGGCAGGCCGTAATAATCGCCGCCGATTTCGGGCTCGTCCGCCTTGGCACGCAGGGTCACCAGGTCGAACTTGCCCTGGTTCTTCATGTGCGCCTTCAGCCGCTCCGGCGACTGACCGGAATAGCCGGTCGAGAAGCCGCCGCGGTTGATTTCCCGCAGCAGGTCTTCGGACGAAGGATGTTTGTTCTCGACCTTGATGTTCTTGAACATCTTGTCGGCGAAGCCGAGTTTTTCCGAAAGCAAGTAGATGATCTCGTAATCGTCCTTGGATTCGAAGATCGGCTTGACGATCTGCTCGCCCCACTGCAGCGAGCGGTTGGAAGCCGTACGCGAGCCCGAGGTTTCGAACTGCGTGCAGGCGGGCAATAGATACGTGCCGTTCTTGCGCTCGGAGATCGCGGCGAACGTCGTCGGATGCGGATCGGCGACCACGAGCAGTTCGAGCTTTTCGATGCCCTTCACCATCTCGGTCATGCGCGGCACGGTATTGCCGCCGTGCCCCATGATGACCACGCCCTTCACGACATCGCGCTGATCGACGTCATCGGGGTTGGCCAGCGTCGCATCGAACCAGCGGGTCCACGGGATGCCCGGCAATTCCATGTTCTGCTTGCGGGTGCGCGCCGGACGGCCGGCCTTCGCCGGCACTTCGTCGAAGCGCGACTGCAGATAATCGTATTCGACCTCCCAGACCCGCGCCCAATGCTTCCAGGCGCCTTCGACGAGGCCGTAATAGAGCGGCAGCGTCACGATATCGAGGCCGATATCGGTCGCACCCTGCACGTTGCAATGGCCGCGGAAGATGTTGGCGCCATTGCCGAAGGAGCCGACATTGCCGGTCGCCAGCAGCAGGTTGCAATAGGCACGGACGTTGGCGGTGCCGACCGTGTGCTGGGTGCCGCCCATGCACCAGACAAAGGCCGATGGCTTCTGCTTGGCAAAAGTTTCGGCGACTTTCTTCAGCTGCTCGCCGGGAATCCCGGTAACGCGTTCGACCTCTTCCGGCGTCCACTTCGCAACTTCGGCGCGGATCTGGTCCATGCCGTAGACACGTTGCTTGATGAATTCCTTGTCTTCCCAGCCATTGTTGAAGATGTGGTGCAGCATGCCCCAGACGACGGCGATATCGGTGCCGCCGCGGAACCTCACATATTCGGTGGCATGCGCCGCGGTGCGGGTGAAGCGCGGGTCGAGCACGAACACGTTGGCGCGGTTCAGTTCCTTGCCGGAGAGGATGTGCTGCAACGAAACCGGATGCGCTTCGGCGGCGTTCGATCCCATGAAGATGATCGTCTTCGAGTTGCGCATGTCGTTGTAGGAATTCGTCATCGCGCCGTAGCCCCAGGTATTGGCGACGCCGGCGACGGTGGTCGAATGACAGATGCGGGCCTGGTGATCGATCGAGTTGGTGCCCCAGAACGCCGCGAACTTACGGAACAGATAACCGCCCTCGTTGGAGAACTTCGCGGAGCCCAGCAGATAGACGGAATCGGCGCCGGACTTGGCGCGAATCTCGAGCATCTTATCGCCGATCTCGTTGATGGCCTGATCCCACGAGACCTTCTGCCACTCGCCGTTGACCAGCTTCATCGGATATTTCAGCCGGCGGTCGCCGTGGACGAGTTCGCGCACGGCAGCGCCCTTGGCGCAGTGCGAGCCGCGATTGATCGGGCTGTCCCAGGCCGGTTCCTGACCGACCCAGACGCCGTTCTGCACTTCGGCGATCACGGTGCAGCCGACCGAGCAATGCGTGCAGATGTTCTTCCTGATTTCGGTCGGGGCGCCGACCTTCTCAGGACCGGCCTGCGCCTTGCGCACCGATCCGAGCGGCATCAGGCCGATTGCGGCGCCCGCACCGGCCGCCAGACCGGATCGCCGCAGGAACGTGCGGCGATCGAGAACTCCCGACGCGAGGCCGGCGGCGATACCCTGCAAACGCGCCCTGCCCGCGGATCCGTCTCTTCGCTTCATCAACATGTGCGTGGTCCCATCAATAGCGGTTGACGCGATAGAAATTCTTGACGTGATCGGTTTCCTTGTAACGCGCCTTGACGCGCTCGGCCTGCGACTCGTCCGCCACAGCCTCGCCGCCAGTGAGCGGCACAACGGCTGCTGCTGCGAACGCCGAACCGCCCATCAGAAACAGGCTGCGCCGATCCACCCCTGTGGCCCGTGACTTGCCCTTGCTGTCAGATGGTTTGCTCATTGCGATCTCCCGTTTTCGCGTTGCCTTTTCGCCGTCACTCGGACAGCGTGAAGGCCTCGGATTCCAATTCCATGAAGACACGGCCGACGCGGCCGACGGCGCGGTAGAAGCGCGCCGATGGCGACATCTCCAGATCGGCGAACATCCGCGCCGCCCACGGCTTGAGATGCCGTTCGAAGAAACGCGCCTGTTCGGCGAACTCAGCCTCGAAGTCGTCGCGTGCGAGGCCAGCCATGACCTCGAGCAGAATCGCGATGTGATCTTCCGGCTCGCGCGAGATGCCCGCGCGCTCGATCCCGAGCCCGCGCAAATCCTCGCGCACCCGCGCCAGCGGACGCTCGTGAAGAAAGCCGGTCAGATAGTAGGAGGCATAGGGCAGCAGTTCGCCGCGGCCGAGCCCGATGAAGAGATCGAAGAATTCCTTGCTCACGGCGCGGTCGTCCATCGCGGCGGCAGCGGCGGCAAGCTCGACATGCGCCATGCCGAGTTCGGAGCCATCGCCCTTCAGCGTTGCAACCCGCTTGAGCGTCCCGGCATCGGGCGCCTTGCCGAGCACCAGCGACAACAGGCCGTATTCTGCGGCGCGCAGTTGATCGATCTCGTCGACTTCGGCCTTCGATGTCACCTGGTCCTCGGACGGTCCATAGAGATCGGGACGAAGAACAAATCGATTGACCCGCGTCAGCGCTTCGATGGCGAGAACCCGCTCGGCGGGAATGCGCGACCACGCCGAGACGGAGGGCTGCGCAACGCCTATCCCTCGCGCCAGCGATGCAACGCCACCCGCTGCCCTGATTGCTAGTTCCAGACCGGCGTCACGCATGGTGCTACCGATTTCTCCCCGCCCATTCGCGCCCCCGCCCGTGTCCCTCGGGCGTACAAACTTAGAACTGGAATTATTCCAAGTTGGGAATCTGTATCATAGGCTTTGCTTATTTCCGCAAATACTTTTGTCTAAACAATCGGTTTCGCGGTGCCATGACGTCGCACGGGCTGCTGCGGTGCAGCAGGCTTTGCGAGCTGGGATCCGTCGGCCGGCGCGGGTTCGCTGGCATCGTCGTCGGCCTTTGGAACTAATTCCGTCTCCACCGCCGGTTCCCCGGACCATCTGAGAGACTGTTCCGGGAGATCTTCCTGCGGCTTTGCCGACAGATCGCGTTCGGACGGCTCAACCGGAGAACCTGCCGCCTCATCTCCGGCATTTGAACCGGAATCTGTCGTTTCGGCTGCGGGTTCTCCCATGATCTGCGACACCAGCCGCGTGACGTCGATGCCGGCGCCGAGTTCGCCGCCGCCGGGGACCCCGCCCGGCGCATTCCAGTCATAAGCGTATTCGAGCGCTGGATTGACGTAGTTGCGGATCGCGGGATCCAGCGCCCAGGATTTTTGCAAAGCCGCATTCCGCAAATGTTCGGGAACGCCTTTGCGAAGAAATGCGGTGATGTCGGTGCTAGCAGTCAGTTCCTCGAGCTTTGGCAAGGTCGAGAGATCGAATTCCGGCGTGACGTCTTCGCCTTGCGGTGCGGGCGAGCCTGATGATTCGACGCTTTCGCCAGCTGGCGCGTCCGGCTCCGGCTGTTTTGCCTCCTGCTTGCGCTGCGACCACCGCGCCAGAAAGCCCTTGTCCCGATCGGCTTCGTCCGGACCACTCATCGCCGTCCCGTTCCCTCATCCGGCCGGCCGCCCGGCACGCGCGGCCGATCGCCGCTCGCGCGATCCCGCTGGCGCTTGTGGAATACGCGCTCGACATGGAATCGATCGACAAAGGCTGCAATCCATGACGCGATCTCAGGCGGCATCGGCACGGTACCGATCACGTCGCAGCCGCTTTCGAACATGGCCTCCCCTTCGGTCGGGTCGGCGGTGACCTTGGTCAGTTCGAGCTCGGCGCCACCGTCCTGGCGCCGCAACGCGACCCAGATGCGCGGCGCGCCGTCGGCAAGATTATCGCGATAATTCGCCGTTTCCGCGCTGAACAGATCGATGCTGGCCGAGCCCGCGTAGTAGGTCGTCGTATCGGCCTCGGTGGACAGCGTGGTCCACGGCGCCGTTGACGGCACCTCGTCCAAAATCATCGCCGGCGACCACAACTGGTCGATCCAGGGATTGTCGATCGAACGGCGCCGCACCACCACACCAACCTCGCGGGATGCTTCAGTCATGGCCATTCCCGATCCTCTCTCCGGTGGATCATGTGACATTCGCGGCCGCCGCCAGCGGCAACCCCGCGACCAGATTTTGCGGCTTCAATCTCACCACCTTGTCTGCGCCCATGGCGAGGATGAGGTAGACGGGCTTGTCGCCGACCCGCTCATCCACCAGCCGCTTATCTTCGATGGTCAGGCGCATCAAGGCCACGATGCGCTCGGCAACGCCGCCCTCCAGCCGCTCGCCGCGCCACAGCGCGTTGCCGATCCGCGTCGCGTCGCTGTCGAGACCGACGAACCAGCGCCAGTCGCGATCCTCGATCGAGGCGATGGTTTCGACGCTGACGGTAACGCCGAGCAGGTGGCTGATCCAGCGCTCGATGACCCGGCACAAGGCGGCGCGCGCCTTGGCATTGCCGCCGAGATTCATGACCATCGCGTGCGCGTCCGATCGGGACCAGTAGGTCCAGGCGTTTTCGTCGTCCATCACGTCCATCTCGCCGAAGGACTTCGGCTGTTGCAGCATGGCCGTGAGCGGCGATGAATGCAGGTCGTGCTGGGCATGCTGCTCCGCCTCGATCACCTCCGCATCGGCCAGCAGCAGCGTGCCGTCGTGAACGGCCGCCAGTTGGCTGCGATAGAACAGCTCCGCTGCACGCAATACATAAGGGTCGTCGCAGCCTTCGAGGGCGTTGCGCAGGATCAGGTGACACAGTTGCGACAGAAAGATCGGCGGCAGGTCGCCGGCCCCTTTTCGGGCCAGCGCGACATAGACCGCCTCCAGCGACGGCGCCGCCATCAGCCGGTCGCGGAAATTCATCATGAAGGACCAGTTTTCGCGGGCGTCGGCATCGGCAAGCCGGGCGATCTCCGCGCCCGACACAGCGCGCAGCGGATCGGCCATCAGGCTTGCATGCAGATCGCGCTCGGCCTCGCAGGCATCCGTCGGCGGCATCAATTCGGGCCGCGCCAGATAGGCCATGATGAGTTCAGGCGTCGCGACCAGCCCGCCGTGGTCGGCGCGGCGCGTAAGGTGATGGCCCGAAGCGACCCAGAATTCTCTCATGTGCGATCCGTCGTCTTGCGATCGGTCCTGATCAACCCGAGAAGATCGACCTCTTCTTGGGGTTCAACATCGCCTTCGACTTCATGGAAGGTAAAGGCGCTGGCATGCGCGTGCAACCGGTCGGCATCTGCGGCAACCGGGCGCGGCTTGAGGGTGCGAAAGCGTTCGCGGATTTCACCATTTTCGACGCTGCGCTGCACGGCCAGCAGGGTCTGCGGCGGATGCTCGCACAGCGACGCTGCGAACGCGATCTCCTCCTCGGCGGCAAGGCGCGCGGCCTCCGCATCAGGCGCCCCGAATTTCTCCACCAACTGCCCTGCGAGCCGCTCGATCATCGCCTGCCGTTCCGCTTCGCTCGCTTCGGTGACGATGGCAAGGGTCGACCATCCGAGACTGTCGATTCCGAGAAAGCCCGAACGCAGCGCCACGCGCTGCTTCTGGCCGAGCGTGGCCGGATCCCGGTTCCAGAACACGAACGCGCCGGAAACCGCCCATTCCCCGGGTTCGGCTGCCCGCTCGAAAACAAAGGTATCGGACGGGTCCAGCCTGATGGTTCGCGGAAATTTCAACATGTCCGCCTCATCCGAATTTCGGACCGCGCGCCTGCGGATCATACCAAGTGGCGCGTCCAAGCGCATCCTTAAGACTGCTCCGCTCCGGCGCTCCGTTACCGGCGGGCATGCCAACCAGAAGATCGCCGTTGACGTCGATGCCGCGGCGCTCGCCGGCCTTGCGCGTGGGAAGCCGTTCCAGATAGTCCCGCGCGATCGCCTCGAAGCCGCGCTCTTTCCAGCGGTCGAAGGCGGTCATGAGGTGGCGGGTGAAGCTCTCGATGATCGCATCAGTATCGACCATCTCGAAACCTTCGCTCAGCAAGGACACGCCCGAGGCCGCCTGCACCTCCGGGACATGCGCCATGGCGGCCGCGCGCAGGATCACGCCGAAAACGAGCCATTCAGGTATGTCGTCTTCGGTGCATTCGGCCGGCCAGCCCAGCCGTCCGCCGCCGAGCAGCCCCGCATCGAACCTGACAGCATCAGGCCAGTCGAACGTGACCTCCCGCTCCGGCGGACAATGGGCGGCAATCGCATCAGCCAGCGCATTCATGCCGGCAAAGAATGCCCGACGCGCCGAGCGGAGCGGTTCGTCGGGTTCAAGGACCACCGCGAACTCGACCAGGTCGTAGCGGCGCACCCATACGAGTGTCCCGGCGCCGGCCTCCGCCGCGATCTCGCAGCCATGGGCGAACGCATCGCCGAGCTCGCGCAACGCGACCAAAGTATAACCGGGGGGCAGATCGAGTGTCTGTTCCGTATCCCCGAGACGAGCGATCACGACGAACTATTCCCTCATTGCTTCATAGCCTGCGGGTGTATGCTATCCCGCGCAAGCCGGCGGCGCGAGCGGCCTTTGTATCTTGCAGATATCCGCCCGAGCGGTTACCGCAGAACTGTGGGCTGAAGCAACCGCCCAGCTTGGTGCATCGGGTTCAAGGTATTTTAGAATGAGCGCGGCGACGTCTCGCCTCCTGATTTGCAGTTGCGAGAAGACCATGCCGCTCGATGCGGCAGCGATCGGTCGTGGCTGCACGGCCAAGGTTACGCAGGCAAACCAGCTTTGCGGCCTCGACCTCGACCGCTTCAAGGAGGCGCTCGCCAGCGGCGAGCCGATCACGGTTGCCTGCACCCAGGAAGCGCCGCTGTTTCGGGAGGTCGCGGAGAACTCGCCGGAAGCCCAACTCACCTTCGTCAACATCCGCGAGACCGGTGGCTGGTCGAAGGATGCCGCGGCAGCCGGTCCGAAAGCAGCCGCGCTGATTGCGGCTGCAGGCGAAGACATGCCGCCGATCTCATTGGTCACGCTCGAGAGCAGTGGCGTTGCACTGATCTATGGCCGCGACGAAGTCGCGATCGACGCGGCGCAGCGTCTCGCCGATCGTTTGGACATTACCGTGCTGCTCACCAAACCCGGCGACGTGACCCCGCGCCGCACGAACGAATTTCCGGTTCTCAAGGGCACGATCCGCAATGCCCGCGGACATCTCGGCCAGTTCGAGCTTGTGATCGACGATTACGCGCTGCCCTCCCCTTCCTCGCGTGCGAAGCTCGTGTTTGGAACGTCGCGCGACGGCGCCACTTCGACCTGCGATCTGATCCTCGATCTTTCGGGCGGCACGCCGCTGTTTCCCGCGCATGAATTGCGGCCCGGTTATCTGCGCGCCGATCCGCGCGACAAAGCCGCCGTCGAGCGCGCGATTGCGGATGCCGGCGGCCTGGTCGGAACCTTCGACAAGCCGCGCTTTGTCAATTTCGAGGCATCGCTGTGCGCGCATTCGCGCTCGTCCATCACCGGATGCACGCGCTGTCTCGATCTGTGTCCGACCGGCGCGATCACGCCGAACGGGAACGCAGTCGCGATCGACGCTAATATCTGCGCCGGCTGCGGTTCCTGCGCTTCGGTATGTCCGACCGGCGCGGCCTCTTATGCGCTGCCAAGCGTAGACGCGCTGATGCGGCGGCTGCGGACGCTGCTGCAGACCTACCGCAAGGCGGGCGGAAGCGACGCGGTCGTATTGTTTCACGACGGCGAGCACGGCGAGGAAATCATCGATGCGCTGGCGCGGTTCGGCGAGGGCTTGCCGGCCAATGTGCTGCCACTGCGCGTCAACGAAGTGACGCAGCTCGGGCCGGAGATCATCGCGTCGGTCTTCGCATATGGCGGCAGCGGCGTCGCGCTGCTCACGCGCGCCAGGCCCCGGCACGACATCACGGCACTCCGCCGCGCGGTGGAGACCTCGGATCGGATCGTTACCGCGCTCGGCTTCGGTACCGGCATCATTCAGATCATCGAGACCGACGATCCGGACCAGTTGCGCGCCACGCTGGATGCGGCCCCTCGCGGCGTCGCGACGCAAAAGCCCGCCGGCTTCGTGCCGCGCGGAGCGAAACGCGGCGTGCTGGAGACGATTTTTCGCGAGCTTCACCTCGCCGCGCCCACGCCGGTCGATGTCGTGCCGCTGGCGCCGGACGCGCCCTTTGGCACGGTGAACCTGAATGTCGAAGGCTGCACGCTTTGCCATGCCTGCGTCACGGCCTGTCCGACCGGCGCACTATCAGACAATCCTGATCGTGCGATGCTGCGCTTCACCGAGAGCCTCTGCGTGCAATGCGGGCTCTGCGAATCCACCTGCCCCGAGAAGGTCATCACCATCGAACCGCGTCTCGACTTCCAGGCCTGGAACACGCCGCAGCGGGTGCTGAAGGAGGAAGAGCCGTTCAACTGCATCGCCTGCGGCAAGCCCTTCGGCACCAAGAGTTCGATCGACCGCGTGCTTGCAAAACTCGGCGAGAAGCACTGGATGTTCCAGGGCGCCAATGCCAAACGCCTCGACGTCATCAAGATGTGCGCGGATTGCCGCGTCGAAGCGGTGGTGAACGAAAGCTTCGACCCGCATGCCGCGCCGCAACGCCCGCCGATCATGTCGACGGAGGATTATTTGCGCGCGCGCAATGTAAAGAAGGACGATCCGCTTGGATCGTGAGCAGCCTGTGTCCGCCACCCCTCCAGATCTCAAGGCCCGCGCGACGTCGAAAGCCGCCGGCATTCCCGGCGTCAAGCACGTCATCGCGGTCGCCTCCGGCAAGGGCGGCGTCGGCAAATCCACCACTTCCTGCAACCTCGCGCTCGGCTTTGCTGCGCTCGGACTGAAGACCGGCATCCTCGACGCCGACATTTATGGGCCGTCGCAACAAAAACTGTTCGGCCTGCGCGGCAAGCCCCGGCAGCTCGGCCCGCGCATGCTGGAGCCGATGGAACGCTTCGGCGTCAAGGTGATGTCGATCGGCTTTCTGGTCGAGGAAGACAACGCCATGATCTGGCGCGGGCCGATGGTGATCTCGGCGATCACGCAAATGCTCCGCGAAGTCGCATGGGACGATCTCGATATTCTCGTCGTCGACCTGCCGCCCGGCACCGGCGACGCGCAGCTCACCATGGCGCAACAGGCGCCGCTGGCGGGTGCGATCATCGTCTCGACGCCGCAGGACATCGCCCTGATCGACGCACGGCGCGGCATCGCGATGTTTCAGAAGGTCAGCATTCCGATCCTGGGCCTGATCGAAAACATGTCGAGCTTCTGCTGCCCGACCTGCAACCACGTCACGCCGATCTTTGGCCACGGCGGCGCGCGGACGGAAGCCGAAAGCCGCGGCATTCCCTATCTCGGCGAAATTCCGCTCGATATGCAGATCCGCCAGACCTCCGACGATGGCCGCCCGATCGTCGCGATCGAGCCCGACGGCGTCCATGCGAAGCACTACATCGGCATGGCACGCGATATCTGGACCACGATCGTCACCGGCGCGGCACACCGGCCCCCGCCGCGCATCGTCATCGAGTAGCCGCGGCGCGGCGGCTTCACGGGCTCATGAAGACCGGATTGATCCGTTCCGCTCCGCCGACAAGACCGAGCGCCCGCAGTTCGTCGCGGTGCATATCGACGGTTAGAATCGACAGGACCAGGAAAAGAACAGCGACAATGTAAACGAGAAGTGGCGAGGCCGATTTGTCAGTCGCATCGCGTTGCGCAGCCGTCCGCTCTCGGGAATAGCTCCAGAATGGAGCCAGCAAAGCCCGCAAAGCTGACAGCATTCGGACCGTTCTTCGTTGCATCGCGCCCTGAGCCTAGATCGCCCCTTGGCCAATGTCGAGAATTGTCCAACAGGACATCGTGCCACACCTGCCAGCAGATGCGGCGAGAGCCCGTATGTACGGGCTACCGGGCCTCCTCGAAGCCACCGAGCGCAGCGGTGAGATTGGCGCCGAGGATATCGGAGAGATAGCCGCCCTCCTGAACGAAAACAGTCGGAAGGCCCAATCGAGCGATCGCGGCGCCGATGCGCCGGAAGCCGGCCGTCGTCACCGCGAGGCCGGCGAGCGGATCGTGCTCGGAGGCATCGAGACCGAGCGCCACCACGAGGGCGCCGGGCGCAAACGCGCGGATGGTTTTTTCCGCCTCGCCGATCGCCTTGATGTAGTCGTCGTCCCCGGTGCCCTTTGGCAATGGAATGTTCAGATTGGCGCCAAGGCCGGGGCCGGCGCCGCGTTCATGGGCATATCCCCAGACGAACGGATTGAAGAAAGTCGGATCGGCATGGATCGACACCGTGAGCACGTCGGGCCGTTCGTAGAAGATGCCCTGCGTGCCGTTGCCATGGTGCACATCGACATCGAGGATAGCGACGCGCTCGTGCTTCAGCTTAAGTTGAGCCGCCGCCACTGCGCTGTTGTTGAGAAAGCAGAATCCGCTCGCGAGATCGCGGTAGGCATGATGACCGGGCGGGCGGCAGAGCGCGTAAGCTGCGTCTTCACCGTCCATCACGAGTTGGGCAGCCGTTGTGGCAACATCGGTCGCGGCACAGGCGGCGGCCCAGGTGCCGGGACCGATTGGGCACGAGGTATCGATGGTGTGCCATCCGAGGCGACCGACGATATGGGTCGGGTAAGTGGCGGCGTAGCGCACCGGATGCATGTTGGCGATCATTTCAGGACCTGCATCGCCAAGCGCACTCCAGGCGTCCCACGCCTCCTCCAGAAAGCGAAGATACTCCGGGCTGTGGACCCGCGCCCGCGGTCCCTGACCGAAAGCCGTCGGCGCGACCAGATCGTGCTTGCCGGCTTTCAGTCCTGCCAGCAAACGATCGGCGCGCTCCGGCTGCTCGGTGGTGCGCTTGATAACGCCGCGCACCAGGAAGAATTGCGGATCGTGGCTGCGATGCAGTTCGGTGTAGACGGCCTTCACGCGGGTACTCCGTTGGTGGGCAATAGAATTCCGCCTGGCGCCGCGCCCGCATCGCTGCTCGGAGGCGTCAGCTCCCGCACCAGCCTGCCGACCTCGCGCCAGGCGTGACCGATATGGTGATCGACATGCGCGGTGATGCGTTCGGGGTGCCCGGCTTCGATCGCCGCCAGCAGCGGCTCGTGCGTCCGCGCGATCTCATGCGGATCGTCGTACAGGCGGCCGATGAGGCCAATGACCATGCGCAGCTCCGCCGCGAGATCATCGAACAGCCGCAGCAGGCGCCTGTTATCCGCGATTTCGAAGATCAGCCGGTGAAAGCGATAGTCTTCTTCCACCTGCCGCGCGGGATCGTCGAGATCCGCGGTCTTGTGCAGAATATCGAGTTGCCGCCGTAAGGCGTCGCGCGCGTCGCTCGTCAAATTCCGCGCCGCCAGCACACTGGCGTGGCGCTCAATGCAAAGCCGCAGATCATAGATTTCGTCGATGTTTCTGATTTCGAGCTTGCGCACGAAAAAGCCGCGGCGCGGCTTTGCCACCAGCAGCCCCTGCTTCTCCAATAGCCGTGCCGCTTCCCGCACCGGTGCGCGGCTGATGCCTAATTCGCGGGCAATGCCCGCTTCCACCACTTTTGAACCGGGCGGCAGGCGGCCCTGAACGATCGCCTGGGTCAGGATGCGAGCGACCTGGCCGACCAGATCGCTGTCCGCAAGTGCCGGTAATCCAACAGGAAGGGACATAGGTCGCATTGGCTAAACCCGCGTCAGTCTGTGTATATTTTTTAATCGTCGATTGTCGACAGTTTAGTCTTGCCCTAATGTCACGCCCCACGCAAGCTGAAAACGTTGAACGTGGGCAGAAGGCAGAAATGACAAGTGCAGCGCAAAACACCGCAAAGGCATGGCCGGCGGCGGTGGAAGACCAGACCCTCCAAATCCGGATCGACCTCGCGGCGGCCTACCGGCTGATTCACCGGCTTGGTCTCGACGACAGCATCTACACCCACATCTCCGCCCGGCTTCCGGGCCGGCAAGACCGCTTCCTCATCAACCCCTACGGCCTGCGCTTCGAGGAAGTCACGGCGTCCAACCTCGTGACCGTCGACCTCGACGGCAACGTCATCGATGACCCCATGGGCCTCGGCATCAACCCGGCCGGCTTTACGATTCACAGTGCGATCCATGCCGCGCGGCATGACGCGATCTGCGTCCTGCACACGCACACGGTGGCCGGCATCGCCGTTGCCAGCCAGAAGCGGGGCCTGCTGCCGCTCAATCAATGGTCGCTGCAGTTTACCGACTGCCTCGCCTATCACGACTATGAAGGCATCGCGCTCGATCTCGATGAGCGTTCGCGCCTTGTCGCCGATCTCGGCGACAAGTTCGTGATGGTGCTGCGCAATCACGGCATGCTGACCTGCGGCCGATCCGTCGCCGAGGCCTTCAAGCTGATGCACAATCTGGAACGCTCCTGCCGCGCCCAGCTCGCCGTGCAGTCGTCCGGCGCCGAGATCATCGAGCTATCGGCTGCGGTGGCCCGCAAGACGGCCGGCCAATACGCCAGCTTCTACGACGCGATCGAAACCAATGGCGTGCCCGACAGCGAATGGGCCGCCTTCAAGCGGATGCTTGAACGTACCGATCCCGATTTTGCGAACTGACAAACGCCACTCTCAGTCCGGTCGCGCTCCGGCCAATCTTTTTTGAACGAGGTAAGTAATGTCCAAGCGAAAGATATTGATGAGCTTCGCCGTGCTTTGCATGCTGAGCACGGCGGCAGTGGCCGAGGGGCCGAAGGCAGGCGGCGTTGTCAATGCCGTGATTCAGCCGGAGCCGCCGAGCCTGATGGTGGGCCTGGTTCAGAACGGCCCGACGCAGATGGTGGCCGGCAACATCTATGAAGGCCTGCTGCGCTACAGCCCCAAACTGGATCCCCTGCCCGGCCTCGCCGAGAGCTGGTCGGTCAGCGAGGACGGCAAGATCTACACGTTCAAACTCGTGAAGGGCGTGACCTGGCATGACGGCAAGCCGTTCACGGCAGCGGACGTCCTGTTCTCGATCGATTTCCTCAAGCAGACCCACGCACGTGCCCGTGGCAATCTGGTGCAGCTCGACAAGGTCGAGGCATCAGATGAATCGACGGTGGTCTTCACGCTGAAGCAGCCGTTCGGCCCCTTCATCGGCATCTTCGAGGTCGGCTCGCTGCCGATGATTCCGAAGCACATCTACGAAGGCACCGATTTCAAGACCAATCCCGCCAACAACACGCCTGTTGGCACCGGCCCTTTCATGTTCAAGGAATGGCAGAAGGGCTCGTTCATCCGCCTGGTCAAGAATCCGAACTACCACGTCAAGGGCAAGCCCAACATCGACGAGATCTATTGGCACGTGATTCCAGATGCCGCCGCGCGTTCGGTCGCGTACGAAACCGGCAAGGTCGACGTGCTGCCCGGCGGCTCGGTGGAAAATTTCGACGTGCCGCGCCTGAGCAAGCTCAAGAACACCTGCGTCACCGGCGCCGGTTGGGAGTTCTTCAGCCCGCATTCCTGGCTGTGGCTGAACAACCGCTCCGGCCCCACCGCGAACAAGAAATTCCGCCAGGCGCTGATGTTTGCGATCGATCGCAACATGGCCAAGGACGTGGTCTGGAACGGCCTTGGCAAGGTCGCCACCGGCCCGTCGGGCTCGGCGATCAAGTACTACACCGGCGCGGTGCCGAAATATGACTACGATCCCACCAAGGCAAAAGCGCTGCTCAAGGAATCCGGCTACAACGGCGAGAAGATTCGCATGCTGCCTTTGCCTTATGGCGAGACCTGGCAGCGCTGGGCCGAAATGGTTCGCCAGAACCTGCAGGACGTCGGGATCAACGTCGAGATGGTCGCGACCGACGTCCCCGGCTGGAATCAAAAAGTCAGCGAGTGGGACTACGACATCGCCTTTACCTATCTCTATCAGTACGGCGATCCCGCGCTCGGCGTCGGCCGCAACTACGTGTCCAGCCAGATCGCCAAGGGCTCGCCGTTCAACAATGTCGAAGGCTATTCGAATCCCGAAATCGACAAGCTGTTCACCGATGGCGCGGTCGCCTTCCCCGACGCGGCGCGTGGGGAGATCTACGCCAAGGCGCAGAAGATTCTGGTCGAGGACGTGCCGGTCGCGTGGATGCTCGAACTGCAATTCCCGACCATCACCCGCTGCAGCGTCAAGAACCTGATCACGACCGGCATCGGCGTGAACGACGGTTTCCGCGACGCCTGGATCGAGAAGTAATCGCCGGTTCGTCGGGCGTCAGATTTCAGGTCTGACGCCCGGATATGACTGCTCCAACGCAAGCGACAGAACATGATTTCCTTCATCGCCCAGCGGATCGCGAAGGCCATCGTCGTCCTTCTTGCGCTCGTTGTTCTCAACTTCTTCCTGATCCGGATGGCGCCGGGCGACCCGGCGCTGGTGATGGCGGGCGAAGCCGGCGCAGGCGATCAGGTTTTCCTGGCTCAGCTGCGCGAGAAGTTCGGTCTCGACCAGCCGCTCCCGATGCAACTGTTTCTCTATGTCAAAGGCATTCTCAGCCTTGATCTCGGATTCTCGTTTCGTCAGCAGATGCCGGTCTCGACGCTTATCCTGCAGCGCCTGCCGGCGACGCTGTTGCTGACCGGGACCGCGTTTGCGATTTCGCTCGCCTTCGGCATCCTGTTCGGCGCATTGGCGGCGCGCTTTGCCGGGACCTGGGCCGATACCGCGATCACGGTCGCGGCGCTGATCTTCTATGCCACACCGCTGTTCTGGGTCGCGCTGATGGCGATCCTGCTGTTTTCGGTCACGATGGATTGGCTGCCGAGCTTCGGCTACGAGACGGTGGGCGCAAACTATACCGGGTTGGCTCACGTCCTCGATGTCGCCGCCCACCTGATTCTGCCGGCGACAACCATCGGCCTGTTCTTCATGGCGACCTATGCCCGCATGACGCGCGCCTCGATGCTCGAGGTCGTCAGGCTCGACTTCGTCAAGACCGCGCGCGCCAAGGGCCTCTCCGACACCGTGATCCAGCGCCGCCACGTGCTGCGCAACGCGCTGTTGCCGGTGGTCACGCTCGCCGGCCTGCAGGCCGGCACGCTGGTCGGCGGCGCTGTTCTGACCGAGACCGTGTTCGCGTGGCCGGGTATCGGCCGCCTGATGTACGAAGCGCTGCTGCAGCGCGACTACAATTTGCTGCTCGGCGTCTTCGTCGTCTGCTCGGCGATGGTTCTGGCCTTCAACCTGATCACGGACCTTGTCTACCGCTCCGTCGATCCCCGCATCGAGTTCGCCTAATGAGACAGGTCTGGCGAATGCTGTTGCGCAATCCCGGTGGCATGATCGGCGTCACGATCCTGACTATTGCGATTGCGGTTGCGCTGTTTGGTCCGCTGCTGTTTCCGACCTCGCCGTGGCGCATGGTGCAGCGGCCGTTCCTGCCGCCGTTCACGATGGCTAATCTGCCGCTCGGCACGGACGCGCTGGGGCGCGACGTGATGGCCGGCATCATCTATGGCGCACGGGTCTCGCTGCTGGTCGGGCTGATCTCGACGCTGGCGTCGCTGGCGGTCGGCATCCCGCTCGGCGCGGCGGCCGGATATTTCGGCGGGCGGGTTGACGATGCCCTGATGCGCTTTACCGAGTTCTTTCAGACCGTGCCGAGTTTTGCACTCGCGATCGTGCTGGTCGCGATCATGCAGCCCTCCATCGCATCGATCGTTACAGCCATTGCCATCGTGAGCTGGCCCCCGGTGGCGCGGCTGGTGCGCGGCGAAGTGCTGTCGCTGCGCACGCGCGAATATGTCCAGGCGGCTATCGTGACCGGCCAGACCAACTGGTGGATCATCTGGCGCGAAATCCTGCCCAACGCGCTGTCGCCGGTCATCGTGCTGGCCTCGCTGATGGTCGCGACCGCGATCCTGCTGGAATCCTCGCTCTCCTTCCTCGGCCTCGGCGATCCCAATCTGATGTCGTGGGGCTACATGGTCGGCGCCGGCCGCACGGTCATCCGTCAGGCCTGGTGGATCACGGTATTCCCCGGGATCGCCATTCTGCTCTCGGTGCTGGCGCTGAACCTGATCGGTGAAGGCCTCAACGACGCGCTCAACCCTCGCCTCGCCAAAGGGGGGCGCTGAGCATGAGTGTCGTCATCAAGAACCTGAAGCTGGCGCTGCCACCCGGTGGCGACCGCGCCTATGCCGTGGATGATGTTTCGTTCGAACTATCAGCCGGAAAAATCCTCTGCGTGGTCGGCGAATCCGGCTCCGGCAAGTCGATGTGCGCCCATGCGCTGATGGGCCTGCTGCCTGATACGGTTGCGGCTGAATCCGGCGCGATCCAGTTCGAGGGCAAGAACCTGTTGTCGCTCAGCCCAACGGAATGGCTCGCGCTGCGCGGTCGCGGCATCGCCATGGTGTTCCAGGAGCCGATGACGGCGCTCAATCCGTTGATGCGGATCGGCGACCAGATCGCCGAAATGTTCGAGGCGCATGATCTCTTGACACCGAAGGAGCGCCGGCAAAAGGCCCTCGCCCTGATCGGCGAAGTCGGCCTGCCCGACCCCGATCGGATTGTTCGCGCCTACCCCCATCAATTATCCGGCGGCCAGCGCCAGCGCGCCATGATCGCCATGGCGCTGGCGCTGGAGCCCGCCGTGCTGGTGGCCGACGAACCGACGACAGCGCTTGATGTCACGACGCAAGCGCAGATCCTCAAGCTGATCCGCGACCTGCAGCGCCGCCGCAACATGGCCGTCATGTTCATCACCCATGATTTCGGCGTCGTCGCCGAGATTGCGGATCGCGTGGTCGTGCTTCAGCACGGCAAGGTGGTCGAACAGGGCACCGCCGACGACGTGCTGTTGCGCGCCCAGCATCCCTATACCCGCGCATTGCTCGCCGCCGTTCCCACCCTGCAGCCACCGCAGCGGACGCCTCTGCTCGACCGCAGCAAGGCCGTGGAAGTGGTCGGCCTCGGCAAGACCTATGTCACCGGCGGCGGCTGGTTCCGCACCGCACGGCGCGTGCAGGCGGCCAAGGAAGTCAGCTTCGATATTTTTCGCGGCGAGACGCTGGGACTTGTGGGTGAATCCGGTTCGGGAAAATCTTCGGTGGCGCGGCTCGTGATGCGCCTGATCGAACCCGATGCCGGCACCGTCCGGATCGGCGACGTCGATCTCACCCAGATCAGGGGAAAGACGCTGCGCGAACAGCGCCGCCGCATTCAGATGGTGTTCCAGGATCCGTTCGCCTCGCTCAACCCCCGCCGGAAAGTCGGCAACATCATTACGGATGGACCGATCGCGCATGGCGTCGATCCGGCGGCAGCGCGAAAGCGTGCCGGTGAACTGCTCAGTCTCGTCGGGCTCAACGCCAGCGCGATGGAACGATTTCCGCATGAGTTCTCCGGTGGACAGCGGCAACGCATCGGAATTGCACGGGCGCTGGCGCTCGACCCGGAAATCCTCGTGGCCGACGAAGCGGTCTCCGCGCTCGACGTGTCGGTGCAGGCGCAGGTGCTGGACCTGCTGGAGGATTTGAAGGCCCGGCTGGGCCTGTCGATGCTGTTCATCACCCACGATCTTCGCGTGGCCGCGCAGATTTGCGACCGCATCGCCGTGATGCAGCATGGCGCGATCGTCGAACTCAAATCCGCCTCCCTGCTGTTCGCGGCCCCCGAGCACGCCTATACGCGCGAGCTGCTTTCCGCCGTACCCGGCCGGGCGTCATCGTCCAAGGCGGCATGAACCGGATCACGAACGATGCGCTGCGTCCTGGTTAGCAAGAGCCTCGATCTTCAAGGCTATCTCGGCCCGCAATTCATGCGCGCCGCCGACCGTATCGAAATCGTCAGCCATCCGCACGAGGGGCCGACAACGGACGTCCGGCTGGCGGTGGCCTGGCATCCTCCGGATGACGCATTCGAACGCTATCCCAATCTGCAGGCGGTCTGCTCGATCGGCGCCGGCGTCGATAACATTTTGGCGTGTCCCAGCCTGCGCCCCGAAGTCGACGTGATCCGTGTCGTCGACCCGGCGCAGGCGCAGATGATGTCGGGCTTCGTTGCCTGGCACGTCATCGGGCATCAGCGGCGCTTTGCGACCTATCAGGCACAACAGCGCGAGGAACGCTGGCAGCGTATCGCCCTGCGCCGGGCGCAGGACGTGCCGGTCGGCATTTTAGGCTTTGGCGAGATCGGCCGCCGGGTCGCCGCCGATCTCGCTTTGCTTGGTTTCCCGGTCTTGGCGTGGAGCCGAACCGCAAAGCCTGCGCCGCAAGGCGTGCGCGGCTTTCATGGCGCCGCAGGTCTCGATGCCATGCTCGGTCAGACCGAGGTACTCGTGAACCTGCTGCCGTTGACGCCGGAGACAAAGGGCATCCTCAACAGCAAGACGTTCGCCCGAATGTACCGTGGCGGCTACCTGATCCAGGTTGGCCGCGGCGAGCATCTGGTCGAAGCCGATCTGCTCGCTGCGCTGGAGAGCGGCCAGCTTGCCGGCGCCGCGCTCGATGTCTTCTCGACCGAGCCGCTGGCCCCGCGGCATCCGTTCTGGCGACATCCCAACATCGTCGTCACGCCGCACGATGCCTGCGAAGTGAGCGTGGAAGCGATCGGGGCGACGTTTCGGGCGACGGCGGAAGCGATACGCGCCGGCCGGCGCCCACCGCACTCCATCGACCGCGAACGCGGCTACTGAGCGACAGCAATGGATATTCTCGTGCCGGACTCGTCGCTTGCGACAATTGCCGCTCACCCGATCGACACCCTCCGCGCCGCATCCGCCGTCCCGGAAGCGCTGGCCCAAAAACTGGCGGCCGAGCACTACGGCCTGATCGCCGCCGTGCACCGGCTCGACAGCGAGCGCGATCAAAATTTTCGGCTGCGCGCGCTGAGTGGCCACGAATATGTCCTGAAGATTGCCAACCCCGCGGAAGATCGCGCGGTGACCAACCTGCAGACGGAGGCCCTGCTTCACCTCGCCGTCGCGGACCCCGGCCTGCCGGTCCCACGCATCTTTCCGGCGCGGAACGGCATGACGGAGCTTGATGTTGCGTTCGACGACGGCTCGACGCGCGTGGTGCGCCTGTTGTCGTTTCTGGCGGGAACCCCGATGCATGCGGTCGCCGGGTCGACGGCGCTGCGGCGCGATCTCGGCCGGTGCGCCGCAAGGCTCGCGCGGGGCCTTGGCGATTTCAGCCATAGCGGGGCCAATCACAAATTGCTTTGGGACCTTCAGCACGCCGCCGAACTGCGGCCGCTGATCGACGCCGTCCCGGCCGAGCGGCGCGGTCTGGTCGAGGACGTTCTCGGCGGCTTCGAAGCTCGTGCGCTGCCGATACTGCCGCAGTTGCCGAACCAGCCCGTCCATAACGACCTCAACCCGCATAACGTCGTCGTCGACCCCGAAACCCATGCCGGCGTTGCCGGGATCATCGATTTCGGCGATCTCACCTGCACCGCACGGGTCAACGACCTCGCGATCACGGCAGCGTATCAGGTTGCCGACAACGACGATCCCCTTGCACCGGCCTGCGAGATGATCGCGGCCTACCATGCCATGCTGCCGCTCGAGCCGGCCGAATTCAGCGTGCTGTTCGACCTGATCGCCACGCGCATGGCCATGACGGTCGTGATCAGCAGTTGGCGAGCCGCCCGTTATCCTGCTAACCGGAACTACATTCTGCGCAACAATGCTGCGGCCTGGGCGCGGCTGCAGCGCATGGCGACACTGTCGAGAGACCAGGCCGCATTTCAGATTCAACGCGCCTGCGATGGGGAGTAGAGAGATGCCCGCCGCCGATGAGGCCATTTCGACACAAGACGTGATCGCGCGCCGCAATCGGCTGCTCGGGCCGGCGTACCGGCTGTTCTACGACCAGCCGGTCCAGTTCGTCCGCGGCGAAGGCGTCTGGCTCTACGATGCCGCCGGTCATCGCTATCTGGACGCCTACAACAACGTTGCATCCGTCGGGCACTGCCACCCGCACGTCGTGCAGGCGATTGCGCGGCAGGCCGCCGTGCTCAACACGCATACGCGCTACCTGCACGAGACCGTGCTCGACTTCGCGGAAAAACTGCTTGCGACGTTTCCGCACCAGATCGGCCACGTCATGTTCACCTGCACCGGCAGCGAGGCCAACGACCTCGCCTTGCGCGTCGCGCGAACCTGCACCGGCGGCACCGGCTTCATCGTCACCGCAAACGCCTATCACGGCGTCACCAGCGCGCTGGCCGAGCTATCGCCTTCGCTCGGACTTTCGCTTCCAGAAGGAAGTCACGTGCGGCTGGTGCCGGCGCCGGTTTCGGCTGCCAACGCCGGCGAAATCTTTGCCGGTCACGTCGGCGACGCACTGAACGACATGAAGAAGAGCGGCATCCGCCCGGCAGCGCTCCTGGTCGACACCATCTTTTCCAGCGACGGCGTGTTCGCCGACCCGCCCGGCTTTCTGCGCCCGGCGGTCGAAGCCGTCCGGACAGAAGGCGCGCTGTTCATCGCCGACGAGGTGCAACCCGGCTTCGGCCGCTGCGGCGAACAGATGTGGGGCTTTGCCCGCCACGGCCTCGTTCCCGATCTCGTCACCATGGGCAAGCCGATGGGGAATGGCCATCCCGTCGCCGGGATGGCCGCGCGTCCAGAACTGCTGGCCGAGTTTGGCCGGCGGTCGCGCTACTTCAACACCTTCGGCGGCAATCCGGTATCCGCCGCCGCCGGCATTGCGGTGCTCGACGTGATCGAATCCGAAGGGTTGATGCAGAACGCGCAACGTACCGGTGGCTATCTGGTCAAATTGCTCGGGCAGCTACAGGCGCGACATCCACTGATCGCGGAAATCCGCGGTGCCGGCTTATTCATCGGCGTCGAACTGCGGCACGGCGGACAAACGGGAACGCCTGCCGCAGCGGAGGCCGCGCGTGTCGTGAACTTGCTGCGTGAACGGCGCGTGCTGATCAGTTCCGCCGGACCACACGGCAACGTGCTCAAGATCCGCCCACCGCTGGTGTTCGGCACCGAACATGCCGACCAGCTTGTCCAGACGCTCGATCAGGCGCTGGCGGAATTAAGCTTGATGGCGGAGGAGTAAAGGACGCGCGCTTTACGCGCCGGCGGCCGGCAGGCTGGCGGCGGCGATGGCGACGATCTGCGCCAACCGGCGTCCGATCCGGGACGGGGCGTTGCGCAGAAATGAACGAACCTGTCGCATCTCACATCTTCCATGGGCGCCGGTGGAAAAAGGGCGCACACGGAAAATGGTCTCAGGCGGCTAACTAGTCGAGATGTCAGGGAAAATAGCAATGTACGCTTCGTCCGGACGCCGATCGGCAGTGGATTTATTGCCCCGATCGACCTACCGGCGGATGAAATCTTCTCCCCGAATTTTGGCTCATAGCCCGGTGATGCCGCTGTCGACCGCCAGCGCCTGCGCGTTGACGTAAACGCTCTCGTCGGAAATGAAAAACAGCGCCGCGTAGGCGATTTCCCAGCCTGTCGCCATCCGCCCGAACGGTACGCCCGACGCGCTTCGCGATGGCCGGCCGGCGCTGGTGTGCCGGCCGAGCGGCGTATCGACCAGGCCCGGGTAGATGATGTTGGCGCGAATGCCGCGCCTGGCGCCTTCCTTCGCAACATTGCGCATCAGGCCGCCGAGCGCCGCCTTCGACGCGTCATAGGCGATCAGCTGCGAACCGGAACGAAGGGCTGCGATCGACGAGATGAACACGATCGAGGATCCGTCGGCGACGTGCTTGAGCGCCTTGCGGCAGCAGAGCATCGGACCGGTCAGGTTGACCGCGAAAGTGTCGTTCCACTCCTTGAGGTCCACGCCGTCGAGGCCGAGCGCGCCGACCCCGACGCCGACATTGAGCACCATGCCATCAATGCCGCCGAGACCCTCCATCGCCTCGTCGATCATCCGGTTGACATCGTCTTCGCGCGCGATGTTGGCCTCGATCGAAAACGCCTGGCCTCCCTCGGCCGCAATGTGCCCGACGGTGTCATCGGCGCTGGCGCGGTTCAAATCGGCGACAGCGACATGGGCCGCTTCCCTCGCAAACAGCAACGACATCGCCCGGCCGTTTCCAACCGGATCGGTGGCGGCGTCGAACGTCCGCTGTCCGCCGCCGACGACCAGAATGTTGCGGCCCCGAAGGCGCCCGCGGCCCGGCGCCTCGCCTGCGGATTCCGGACTTAGCTGACGGACATGGCGTATCTTGTCTGACATTTCATCTCACCGTGCTTGAACGGGCTGCGGCGCGCCGAGAAACTGCCGCAACGACGCGAGGACTTCATCGAGCCGGTCATGATGGAGCCAGTGTCCGGCGCCCGCGACCTTCTGCAGTTCGGCCTGCCTGAAATGCGCGAGCAGGCCGGCGGCCTCGGGATCGGGAAGAAAGCTTTCGTCGCCCCACATCAGCAAGGTGGGACAGGTGATGCGCGACCACAAGGCGACATATTCGTCCGATGACAGCCGATACGGCGCCCTCGCCCGCTGATAATGATCGCACTTCCAGCGATAGAGGCCGTCAGCGCCCTTCCGAACGCCGTGGCCGGCCAGATGCAGCGCCAGCGCCGGTGTCAGCCGCTTGTTGCGCGCCGACAATCGCTTCGCCGCCTCCTCGATCGTTCGGAACGCACTCGGTTCATACCTGGAGATACGGTCGAGTTGGTCGATCCAGCGCGACATCTGTTCGGCGATCGGTGCAGGCTGCGAACCCGATAGGAAAGCGCCGTCAAGCACGACCAGACGCGATACCCTCTCCGGATAGGTACCGGCATAGGCCAGCGCGACCATGCCGCCCATCGAGTGGCCGACAATCGCGGCATCCTGCAGCGCCGCAAAACGCATCAGCCGGGTGAGGTCATAGACATTGTCGGTCAGGCTGTAGCTGCTTCCCTTCGCCCATTCGGAATCGCCGTGCCCGCGCAGATCCGGAGCCATGATATGGAAATGCGGCTGCAATTCGCGCGCGATCGCATCCCAGTTGCGGCAATGGTCGAGCCCGCCATGGACCAGGATCAAAGGCGGCGCGGCTTCGTTGCCCCAGTCGGCATAGTGCAACCGCAGTCCCTGGGACTCATAAAAGCGCTCTGCCGGTTCGGCCATCATGGGATCGTCTCTCGCTGACGTGATGGCCTATTTCGGCGCAAATCCGAATGCGCGATCGAAGCGCTTGACGTAAGCCGGCCACACCTCGGGATTGACGACGCGCGGCGGCCGCTTGCCGTCGAGCGCATCGAGAATCTGTTCGGCGGCGATCCTGCCCATGTTCACCCGCGCTTCCTTCGTCACGCCCGCCGTGTGCGGGCTCGCCAGTACATTGTCGAACTGCAGCAGCGGATGCTCCGGCGGCGGCGGCTCCTTGTCCCAGACGTCGAGGCCGGCTCCCGCGATCCGCTTGTCGCGCAACGCCTCGTACAGCGCTTCCTCATCGTGAATGAAGCCACGGGCGGTGGTGATGAAGAATGCGTGCGGCTGCATCAGCGCGAACTCGCGGACGCCGATCATGCGGCGATTGTCCTTGGTCAGGGGGCATGAGATCGAGACGAAGTCCGAGCGGCGCATCAGATCGTGAAGCTCGACCTTTTCAGCGCCGCGGGCGGCGATTTCTTCCGCGGTCAGATAGGGATCGTAGGCAATCACCTTCATGTGCAGCAGGCCGCTGCAGAGTTCGGCGATACGGCGGCCGACATTGCCGATCCCGACGATGCCGATGGTCTTGCCCTGCGCCTCGTTGCCGATCAGCGCATTGCGATTGACGTTGGCCTCGCGGCGCAGCGCGCGGTCGGATTCGAGGATACGTTTGGACAGCGTCAGCAGCATGCCGAGCGCATGCTCGGCGACCGAATTGGCGTTGCCGCCGGATTGGTTGACGACGAGAACCCCCGCCGCGGTGCAGGCATCGACATCAACGGGATCGAAGCCCGCGCCGTTCGAGGACACGATCAGGAGGTTCGGCGCCCGCCGCAACAGGTCCTTGTCGACATGGAAATGCCTGGCGATTTCGTCACGCGCCGCGCCGACCTGATAGGCATGCGCCGCCGCCAGAATTGGCGCTGCGAGCGCATCGGGACTTTCGTTCTCCAGCCGGTCGAGCCGCACGTCCGGGCGGGCCTTGAGGATATCAACGTAAATCTCATTGGCGAGATATTTGACGTAGAACACACGCTTGTTGTTGACGGTCATTTTTCTTGGCAACTTTCAGTTCGGCAAAGCGTGGAGCTTGATTGGCGGGATGGCCGTTCGGGACCACGATCAGGTGACAAATCTCAGCGGAAGTACGGGCGGAGCGACCGCGGCCAGCGCAGTCGCGTCGGCGGCAGTCCGCATACATCCAGCCATGGCCCCCTCCCGATCGATATCTTTTCTTACTTATCTCACATCGTCGCACACCGGCTGTAGCGGCGCGAGGCGCAGAGCACGGATACTTCGGAACATGTTGACAATCTCGCCGCTGGCGTCAAGTTTCGCCGCTCCAAGGATGAGCGCCAACGAATAAGCGTCGCGGGAGACCAAAATGGCGGTTGCGGAGGAAAAAACCTCGCCCGAAGCCTCTGAGAAGAGCTGGCATGGCATCGTGCTGCAAAGCCTCAAGCGCAACGATATCCGTCTTGTCCCCTACGTGCCCGACCGCGTCCTGACCACGCTGATCAGGAACCTGCACGCTGATCCCTTCTTCACGACCTTCCCCACCGCGCGCGAGGAGGAAGCGGTCGGCATCGTCTCCGGCGCCTGGATGGGCGGCATGCGCGGCGCGGTGCTGATGCAGACTTCGGGATTTGCCACGCTCGCGAACGTGCTGGCGTCGCTCGCGATCCCCTATCAGATCCCGCTGATCATGTTCGTGTCCGAGCGCGGCACGCTCGGCGAATTCAACTACGGCCAGTCGCTGGTGTGCCGCACCATGCGCCCGGTGCTGGATTCGCTCGCGATGGAGCACCACACCGCCACACGGCTCGACGAATTCGAGTTCATCGTCGGCCGCTCCATCAAGCAGGCCATCACCACACAGGCGCCGGTGGCGCTGATCCTGTCGCCGCTTTTGACCGGCGGCAAGGTCTTCGACAAATGAGCGATCTCATGAACAGCGACACGTCCGCCCGCAATACCAAGGTCATGAACCGCTTCGATCTCACTTCGCGGCTGATCTCGAAATTGAAGAACGAGGAAGCCGTGATCGGCGGCATCGGCAATACCAATTTCGACCTGTGGGCCGCCGGCCACCGGCCGCAGAATTTCTACATGCTCGGCAGCATGGGCCTCGCCTTCCCGATCGCGCTCGGCGTGGCGCTGGCGCAACCGGACCGGCGCGTGTTCGCGCTGGAGGGCGACGGCTCGCTGCTGATGCAATTGGGTTCGCTCTCGACCATCGCGACGCTGGCGCCGAAAAACCTCACCATGGTGGTGATGGACAACGGCATCTATCAGATCACTGGCGCGCAACCGACGCCGGGCGCCGCCGTCGCCGATATCGTCGCCATCGCGCTCGCGAGCGGGCTCACCCACTCTAGCTGGGCGGCGGACGAAGACGATTTCGAGCGCCTGATCGAAGCGTCCATGTCGGCCACAGGCCCGACGCTGATCGGCGTGCGGATCGACGACAAGCCGGGCACAGGCACCACCCGCCGCGATCCCGTGCAAATCCGGGAGCGCTTCATGCACGGTATGGGCGTACGGGAACCTCTCTGAAGGGCAATTAACCACAGGCATCGCCGGTTCGCGCGCATGGTGGTATCCGGCCCCATAAATCGTGCTATGCCACCGCGATGACGATCATTCTTCGACTATTCGCCTGGGGCCTGGCCGCCGCCATCGCCTTTGCAACGCTCGGACCGGCGGGACAGCGGCCCCATTCAAACCTGGGGCAGAACGGCGAGCATGCGCTTGCCTTCGTGCTGCTGGGACTGGCCTTCGGACTGGCCTACACGCGCGACCGGCCGCGTACGGCTGCCCTCGTCATCGCCTTCACCGGCCTGATCGAAGTGCTGCAGTTCCTGGCGCCCGGCCGGCACGCACGCCTGGAAGATTTTGTGGTCGACGCGCTGGCGGGATCCCTCGGCCTTGCGGCTGCTGCCGCGCTCGACTGGATGATCAGGCGAACCCAGCGATCGCTGCCTTAGCCCCCGTCACAAAAAATCCTCGCGAGACAACGCCCCGCGAGGATTTATTTTGGAAACGCGGTCTTCGTTAGTCGAGGATCCTGACGACCCTGCGCGTACGCGGCTCCACGATCACACGACGATCATTGACGACCGCATAGCGGTATTCGGTGTGCCGCGGCACCGTCCGCAGTGCGACGGTCGGCGGTAGCGGCTCGCCCACCACCACCTCCTCACGAATCACGACAGAACGATCGCGCGGGATCGAAGTGATCACGGCGTTCGGGATTTCCACGGCTGCGCCGACCGCCGCACCCACCGTACCGCCGACGATGGCGCCGACCGGACCGCCCACTTCGCCACCCCTCGCGGCGCCCTCCGCCGCACCTTGGGCGGTGGTCGACTGAGCAAATGCCGCGCCTGGGACCAGCAGCGAGGCAGCAATCAATGAAACAGCCAAACGATTATTCATCGCATCCTCCAGCGAAATTGACGATGCGTTTCAACCACTGGCGGCGTGAGAGGTTCCGGTTCCAATGCGGCAGCAAAAAGAGCCGCGCCGAAATTTCGACGCGGTTCCAGTCACAGGGGAGTTCCAGTCTTAGGGGGAGTCCAGTCTTGGGGAGTCAGTCTTGACGATCAGCCTTTTGCGACCTGGTGGTTCGCCATCATCTCCAGCGCGCGCACCATGCCCGAATGGTCCCATGCCTTGCCGCCATGGGCGGTGCAGGAACTGAACAATTGCTGGGCGACCGCCGTGCTTGGCAAGGAAATGCCGAGCGCACGCGCGCCCTCCAGCGCCAGGTTGAGATCCTTCTGGTGCAGTTCGATACGGAAGCCCGGCTCAAAATTGCGCTTCACCATGCGCTCGCCATGCACTTCAAGAATCCGAGACGATGCAAAGCCGCCCATCAGCGCCTGCCGCACCAACGCCGGATCTGCTCCCGCTTTCGATGCGAACAGCAGCGCCTCGCCGACCGCCTCGATCGTCAGCGCCACGATGATCTGGTTGGCAACCTTGGTCGTCTGTCCGTCACCATTGGCGCCGACCAGGGTGACGTTCTCGCCCATCTTGTCGAACACCGGCTTCATCGCGTTGAACGCGCGCTCCGGTCCGCCGACCATGATGGTCAGGCTTGCCGCCTTCGCGCCGACCTCGCCGCCGGAGACGGGCGCATCGAGATAATCGGCGCCGAGCGCTTCCACCTTCTTGGCAAATTCCTTGGTGGCAAGCGGCGAGATCGAGCTCATGTCGACGACGATCTGCCCTTTCGAGAGCCCGGCCGCGACGCCATCAGGCGCGAACAGGACCGCTTCCACATGCGGCGTATCGGGCACCATGATGATGACGACGTCGGCCCGCTCGGCGACTTCCTTGCCCGACTTGCAGACCACGCCGCCCGCCGCAACCAGCTCAGGTGCAATGGGCACAACATCGTGCAGGAACAGGCGGTGGCCGGCAGTCTGCAGATGACCCGCCATCGGACGCCCCATGGTGCCGAGGCCGATAAAGCCGATATCGATCATTTCAACTCCCCTTTGTCGTTTCTTGTTCAGGTATCGGCCGTCAGCGCGGCGTGCCAACCGAGGCCCTCGACCGTCGTCGTCCTCGGCTTGTATTCGCACCCGACCCAGCCGCGATAACCAATAGCGTCGAGATGGCGGAACAGGAAGGGATAGTTGATCTCGCCCGTACCCGGCTCATTGCGGCCGGGGTTGTCGGCGAGCTGGACGTGAGCGATGCGCGGCAGATGTCTTTGCAGGCTCCGCGCAATGTCGCCTTCCATCACCTGCATGTGGTAGATGTCGTACTGCACGAACAAATTGCTCGAGCGGACGTCCGCAATGATCTGAAGCGCCTGTTCGGTCCGGTTCAGAAAGAACCCCGGGATATCGATCGTGTTGATCGGCTCAATCAGAAGCTTGATCTGCTCCCTGGCGAGCGCATCTGCGGCGAAGCGCAGATTGCCTACCAATACCTCGTTGAGATCGGTCGCATCCACGCCGTCGGGCGCGATGCCGACCAGGCAGTTGAGCTGACGGCAATCGAGCGCCTTGGCGTAATCGATGGCGCGCGCGACGCCGTCGCGAAACTCCTCCACCCTGTCGGGCAGGATGGCGATGCCGCGCTCGCCGGCTGCCCAATTGCCCGCGGGAAGGTTGTGCAGCACCTGGGTCAGCCCGTGCTGGTGCAACTGCTCGCGCAGCTCGGCCTTGTCGAAATCATACGGGAACAGATATTCCACCCCGCTGAAGCCTGCGGCCTTGGCAGCGGCGAAGCGATCGAGGAACGGCTGCTCGCCGAACAGCATGGTGAGATTGGCGGCAAATTTGGGCACGATCTACTCTCCTCGATTTATGCCGGCAGCAGCTTGCCGGATTGCGGCGCGCTCGATTTGGCCGGCGTGTCGTCCAGCGGCAGATCGAGCACCTCCTCGAATTCGACGATGTTGTCGATCTCGGTGCCCATCGAGATATTGGTGACCCGTTCGAGAATGAACTCGACGACGACAGGCACCTGGAATTCGGCCATCCATTCGCGCGCGGTCGCAAACGCCGCCTGCGCATGGTTCGGGTCGGTAACGCGGATCGCCTTGCAGCCCAGTCCCTCGGCCACCGCGACGTGGTCCACGCCATAGACCCCGAGCTCGGGCGCGTTGATGTTCTCGAAGGAAAGCTGGACGTGATAATCCATGTCGAAGCCGCGCTGCGCCTGGCGGATCAGTCCGAGATAGGAGTTGTTCACGACGACGTGGATGTAAGGCAGCTTGAACTGGGCGCCTACCGCGAGCTCCTCGATCAGGAACTGGAAATCATAATCGCCCGACAGCGCGACGATCTCGCGGGTCGGGTCGGCCGCGCGCACGCCGAGCGCCGCCGGCAGTGTCCAGCCGAGCGGACCGGCCTGCCCTGCATTGATCCAGTTGCGCGGGCCGTAAACACCGAGGAACTGCGCGCCGGCGATCTGCGACAGTCCGATCACGCTGACATAGCAGGTGTCGCGTCCGAATGTCTTGTTCATCTCTTCATAGACGCGCTGCGGCTTGATCGGCATGTCGTCGAAATGGCTCTTGCGCAGCATCGAGCGCTTGCGGTCCTGGCACGCCGCCGGCCATGCCTGCCGCTCCCGCAGCTTGCCGGCCTTGCGCCACTCTTTGGCCACCGCGACAAACAATTCCAGCGCCGCCTTGGCGTCGGACACGATGCCGAAATCGGGATTGAAGACGCGACCGATCTGCGTCGGTTCGATATCGACGTGCACAAACGTCCGGCCCTTGGTGTAGGTCTCGATCGAACCGGTGTGCCGATTGGCCCAGCGGTTGCCGATCCCGAGCACGAAGTCGGATTGCAGCATGGTCGCGTTGCCGTAGCGGTGGCTGGTCTGCAGGCCGACCATGCCCGCCATCAGCACGTGATCGTCGGGGATGGCGCCCCACCCCATCAGCGTCGGCACCACCGGAACGTTGACGGTTTCGGCGAACTGCACGAGCAACTCGGACGCATCCGCGTTGATGACGCCGCCGCCCGCCACAATCAGCGGCCGCTCCGCCGCGTTGAGCATCTCAAGCGCCTTTTCGATCTGCTTGCGCGTGGCCGCCGGCTTGTAGACCGGCAGCGGCTCGTAGGTCTCGTCGTCGAATTCGATTTCAGCGAGCTGCACGTCGAGCGGCAGGTCGATCAGCACAGGTCCGGGCCGCCCCGAACGCATGATGTGAAACGCCTGGCTGAACACGCGCGGCACCAGCGCCGGCTCGCGCACGGTGACCGCCCATTTCGTCACCGGCTTTGCAATGGATTCGATATCGATCGCCTGAAAGTCTTCCTTGTAGAGCCGCGCGCGCGGCGCCTGCCCGGTGATGCAGAGGATCGGGATCGAGTCTGCGATCGCCGAATAAAGTCCCGTGATCATGTCGGTGCCGGCCGGCCCCGACGTGCCGATGCAGACGCCGATATTGCCGGCCTTGGCGCGGGTATAGCCCTCGGCCATGTGGGAAGCGCCCTCGACGTGACGCGCCAGGATGTGGCCGATCGAGCCGCGCCTCTTCAGCGCAGAGTAAAGCGGGTTGATCGCAGCGCCCGGCACGCCGAAGGCGATGGTCACGCCTTCCTTCTCCAGGATCCGTACGGCCGCATCGATCGCTCGCATCTTCGCCATGTCGCGCCTCGTTCAACTCTGTTGGCTCTGGCTGCGATCTTCGCGATGGCGAGGTGCGATCTCAACGCGGCTGATTTTATTTCCCGCGGAGTGGAAGGGAGTGGCGAAAGTGACAATAATTCAACTGGTTACTTCCATCACGAGATGGAAATGCGTGCATTAGAGAAGACTGGTTTGCTTGGCAACAATACATGCTAACGTTGTATCAGGGTTCGGCGGAAGAAATTGCGAAATGCTTTGGTTGGGAAGTCGTGGAGTGCTCCGCTCGTACGCGGACAATAAGTTATGGCGTTGGCATCACCGGCTTCCCCTTCAAACGGCCTCGTTCAGGCAACTGGCCTTCACCCTGTCGGCATGCTTGGTCATCATTGGTGGAATGGCTGATCCGGCTCGGGCGGAGGATCAGCAGCGACAGCGGATCGTCTCGGCCTGCCGCAGCAATAGCCCACCCTCGGCCGCGGGCAAGACTCCGGATGGGCCGCCCAAGAACAGAGAGGCAGGCCGCCTTGCCGCAAGCGCGGCTCCAGTGATGTTCGCCGGCGGCTTTGAAAAGGCGATCGAACGGTTGAACCAGGCTATCGAACTCGATCCGGACAACCCTCACTTCCGCTTGAACCGAGGTTCGGCCTATGCCGGAAACCGGCAGTTCGACAAGGCCATCGAAGACTATGATCGTGCGATAGCCCTCGACTCCAGCTCTTCGCTCGCCTTTCTCGCTCGCGCAGAGGCCTATGTCAGAATGGCCGACTATGAGCATGCGATCGAGGATTTCGGCGAAGCCATCAGGCTGTTCCCCGGTAACGCTCGCGCCTACCTGACGCGCGGTACTACCTACGCGAACAAGCGCGAATACGACCGGGCCATCGAAGATCTTGACCAGTCGATCAAGCTCGATCCCGAGTGCCCAACCGGCTATCTCACGAGAGCGCTGCTCTTCAAGCTGAAGGGCGACCGTGGTCGCGCCGACGCCGACTATGACCACGCGATCAAACTGGACCCGGATCCCGGAAATGCGAGGACATTCTTGCGTCGGGCTGGCGCCTATGGAGGTAAGCAAGACTATAATCGTGCGATGGAAGACCTCGGCCAGGCGTTGAAGCTTGAGCCCCGTAACGTCTATACCTTGAGCAATCGCTGCTTGTTCCGAGCGATCGTCGGCACGTTCGACGCCGCACTAGCCGATTGCGACGAAGCGCTGCGGATACGGCCAGACGACGCCAACATCCTCCACACTCGCGGCATTGCCTACCTCAAAAAAAGCGCGCTCGATAAGTCCGTCGACGACTATGACGCCGCACTGCGGATCGATGCGAAAAAGGCGGTCTCGCTGTACGGACGCGCAATAGCTAAACGGCAAAAGGGGGATATCGCCGGCAGCGAGGCCGACATCTCCGCGGCGCTGGCCCTCAAACCAAGTGTCGCGGACGAACTGGCAATTTACGGCGTCAAGTGACGGCTTTCGTCCATGACAACCTCACCTCGCCGCAGGCGTTGGCCGTGCGTCATGACCCTTGCGCCGGCTGCATACACCTGATGCCCCACCAGAAAGTCTCCCATGCTCGGACTGCTGACACTGCCAATCGAATTGTTGCGCCTCGCCTTCTATGCGTTGCAGGGTCTGGTCGATGCACTGAGAGCGCGCAATCGGCTGCGCTCCGAGTTCACGGTCTTGATCAACGCATCGCGCGAGGCCGTGTGGCGGCTCAGTACCGCCGATCACTTCGTGCTGGATGGGCCGCCGACGGTGGAGATGTCATCCGAACCTTTACCTGACAGCCCTGACCTTTGGCTGACACGTATCACCGTCAGTGGCCAACCGCTGTCGCAGGTCGTCTCGTACGAGCTCGAGCGCGATGAGACCAAGGGGATCATGCGCGCGCGGCTGGTGGCGCACCCATTATCCAAGCCGCCAGAGGGCGGGCGGGATATCGAAACGGGACTTATCGTCGAAGCGACGCCAGAGGGGACGGCGCTTACGATGTTCAACGAATTGACCGTGCGCTCCTTTCGCGACCGCATCATCTATCCGACGGCGCCGCGCCGGATGGGAAACCTGATCAAGCAGCAATGCGAAAAGGATGCCGGTACCTCCAGCCGCCTCGCAGCCCTGGGTAACCACGGATTGCTTCTGTCGGCCGTGGCCCTCTTGAGCTTTTGCTACCTGTTCGGCTGGAAGTTGGGGCTGCTCCTTGCGGTCGTCATCGTCGTGCACGAGGCCGGACACGTCGCGGCGATGCTCATGACGGGCGTCGGCGTACGTGGCGTCTACCTCATCCCCTTCTTCGGCGGTGCTGCCGTCCCCAAGAAAGCCTATCGAACCGAAGGCCGGCTCGGCTTCATCGCGCTAATGGGACCGGGTCTCAGCCTCATTCCGACGCTCGCCCTCTTCGCCATTTACCGGGCCACCGGCCAAATTCAATTAAGGCAGGCGGTCGAGATGTTTGCCGTCATTAACGCCGCCAATCTGTTGCCGATCTTTCCCCTCGATGGGGGCTCATTCTCAACGCCCTCATTGGCTCGGTGAGCCGGAGGTCCGCGCTGATCGTGGCCTGGATCGGGTTGCTCGCCGGCCTCGGCCTCGCCATATACTGGCAATCGTTTCTGATCGGGATTCCGTTTCTGCTGTTTGCGCTTCAGCGCTATCTCAGTGGCAGTCACACCATCGAACTCGAACGCCTGTCGTTTGGCGGCGGGGTCGCCCTGGCCCTCGCTTCGATCGCAACCTTCGTCCTGTATGTTTTCGTCATCACGGCTCTGCACATCCGCATTTGACAATGGTTCCCTGTCATTGGGAGCGCATTCGCGCGACCCGTTGCTCGCAATGACGGCTTGAATCCTTGCGCCATGAAAGACAGAGGGCGCAGGGGAACTCCGGGTGCCCGGAGCACCCGCAGTCCGTGTTGCTGCCCTCTTCCGGTATCGCGATCTGAAATGCTATAATGCCCTCTCGGGGAGGGGCGAGCATGAAGCGCCGCGGGTTCATTTGTGTTCTCGGCAGTGTCGCTTCGGGATTTTGGCCCCGCCGCCGCACCATCATCGCCGCGATCGCCGCAATCGTGCTTCTGCCCATCGAGGCCAGCGATGCCGGCTGGCTGTCGGATCTCTTCAAATCAAAGCAAGCCAAGTCGACAAAACAAGCCAAATCGCCAAAGCACGTCACCTCACGCAAGCCTGCCGCTTTGGCGAGGCGTGCCGTCTCGCCAAAGCCCCGCAACGTAAAGCTTGCCGCCCTGGGGCCGGTCGGCTTGCCCCCTGCCGCTTTGAAACCGGTCGCGACCCGTTGCGATCCCGCAAAGTTCCGAATCGTTCTGGATGTGGGACATACCGCCGAATCGGAAGGCGCGATCAGCGCCCGCAACGTTTCCGAGTTTGTCTTCAATCTGCGCCTTGCGAAGCAGATTGAGGAGAAGTTGAAGGCCGAAGGTTTTTCCGAGACCAGATTGCTCCTGACCGAAGGCAAGGCCAGGCGCAGCCTCGTCAAACGCGTCGCCACCGCCAACAATCTGGCCGCGGATCTCTTCCTGTCGATCCACCATGACTCCGTGCCCAACAAATTCCTCGAGGACTGGGAGTTCGAGGGAAAGAAAAGCCGTTTCAGCGACCGCTTCAGCGGATATTCCGTTTTCGTCTCCCGCAGCAATCCGGACTTCAAGACGAGCTTGGCCTTCGCCGAACTGATCGGCAAGGAGATGAAGGCCCAGGGCCTCGATTATGCCAGGCAATATACCCAGGCCATCATGGGCCGCTACCAGCGTCCGCTGCTGAACAAGGAAACCGGCGTCTATCGCTACGATGAGCTCATTGTGCTGAGAAAGACCCGGATGGCTGCCGCCCTGCTGGAGGCGGGCTCGATCATCAACCGGGACGAAGAACTCATGATGGGTTCGCCTGAACGCCGGGACATCATCAGCAGCAGTGTCACAGCGGCGGTGAAGGAGTTTTGTGAGCCTCGATGGGGCATCCTCGGTCCGCTCTGATGGCGGTGGCTGCCCCGCCTCGCATTCGCTCCCGGCCTGCCGGCTTCAACCTTTTGACTGCTTCTTGATCTCGTCGTATTTGGAAAGCGCTCGTTCAAACTTGTCATTGAAGAGCCACATCGCATCGAGAATTTCGCGGAAGGTTGCAGATGTTTTGGCCCTGTCAGCCTGTCCAAAGGTGAAAACGCTGTTGTTTCGCAGGTATCCCATGATCGTCGGGTCGGAAATTCTATAGTTGAGCAGGTTGCCTGACTTGAGTGCGGACTTCGTCGGACTCGGAATAATCTGGATCAGTTCAAACAGCTTCATCTGATCGATCGGATCTGGCAGCGTTTTCACGATCGCCGGTACTTGCGGAAAAATATCCGCGTGTGCGTTCATGAGGGCATCTCGTACGGCGGTCCAGTGGTTGTACCGGTGATCCAGATTGCCGGCCCGCGCCTCCTCCTTGTCGTCGCGAATGTTCAGCGCAGGATCAAAGGCTGCTATCGACTTCTTTATCGCCGCCCATTTCCTTCGCCCGCTTTGATCTTCGGATACGCCTGCTTGCAAACTGCCCTTGTACTTATTCGAGCGCGCATTCCCGATGTTCTGATTGCCATTTGTCTCGGCGAAGAACAGCCCCAGGCTGATACGGCCTGCCGCTTCGGCATTGACCGAATCAAGGCCCCTGGCTCGCGCAATGGCAGTGCCCAGATCGACAACGTCCTTGAATGGCGTATCTGAGTTTTGCGCGTTGACGGGCGGCGCTTGCATGAGGTCGAAGAGTTTCCTGTACTCATCGAGCAGTGGCTCGTTGTCGGCGCTAAAGTATGCCGGAGGGATTCCGTATTTATTGGGCCCGCCGATCTTGGCCGGAAGCGCGTCGGTGAGGTCCTTGTATGCGCTCATCATGTTGTTGCGGGCAAGGTAGAGTGCCTGTCCCGGCAAGTTCGGTAACCGCTGGTTCGAATTGATCTGCGCGCGCCGCTGGCCCAGGATCGCCTCAAACTGGCTTCGTGAATTGTTGTATGTATTGAGCGCATCCGACTGTTTTGTCGTGAGTGCCGCCGGCTCACCCATTGCAGGCGACATGAAGCCGAGATTGCCGATGGCGACTGCTGCGAGCGACGCGACCGTAGTGATGATCGCATCGGTGGCGATGGAAGCTGGCGGTGTGAAAAAGAGTCCGAGAGCAAGCGCTGCCGTGGGCGCAGCAGTATGGCTTTTTATTCCCATGGTGATTTCCCATGCGCGCATTGACGTAAAGCCGCTCAGTTCAGCCGCAGTTCCGTGATGTGCCGCGGGTCCGGGCTCAGTTCACCACGCTCCACGCGCTTGACGATATCAGTCAGCGCGGCATTTGCGGCGCAGGGAATGCCGATCTTCTCACCCTCGCGCACCACAAGCCCGTTGAGGAATTCGATCTCCGTGCGGCGGCCCTTCTGCATGTCCTGCCCCATCGAGGGACGCTGCTGAGAGGAAGTCCGCTTGCCGTCCTTGAAACGCTGCTCGTCGCAGGCGCGCATCGCCGCCTCGTCGCCTTCGCCGGCGCGCGCGATCGTGTCGGGCGGCAAATGCAAAATCTCTTCCAGTTGATAGCCCTGCGCCTGTCCGACGCGGATCGCTTCGCTGCCGAGCCGCGTGGAGAAACGGCGAAGCGGCTCGCTTTGCAGGATTTCCGCGCCCGGCAGGCCGGTGCAGGCGGAGAGCCCGTTGCCCATGACGTTGGCGACCAGTTTCGACCAGCGCTCACCCCAGAGATTGTCCGTCACCTTGGCGCTGTCGGAGTAGCCGACCAAACGGCAGACTTCCTCCGCCCGCGGCGTGATGCGGCCATGCACTTCGCCGGCGCGGAACACCGTGTGCGCCGCCCCGCCCTTGCCGGCGCCGCGGTGGATATGACCGGGCTCAGGCAGGTTCACCGTGATGCTGCTGGCAATGCAGCCCAGCGTCTTGCCCCAGCCGACAATGCCGGCAATCGTCTCCTCGTTCATGCAGTTCTGCAGCGACACGACATAGCCGTCCGCCGCCAGATATTGCTGGATCAGCATGGTCGCCCAGGCCGTGTCGTAGGACTTCATGCAGACGAAGGCGATTTCAACCGGCTTCTCCTTGGCGAGCTGCTGCGCATCTGCGACGTGGAGCGCCCGCACGGGCACCGAGAATTCCGCAACGTCCATGGCGTGGGTGACGCGCAGCCCGTGCTTGCGCATATGCTCGACGTGCTCGGGCCAGGGATCGATGAACGTAACGTCCTCACCCGCCTGCACCATGTGGGCACCGGCATACCCGCCGACGGCGCCCGCTCCGACAATCGCGATTTTGCGACCCATGCTTCTCCCCTCGCATTTTCTTGCGGTGGAGGACACAACTGCGTCCGCTCATCCGTTGGCAATCACTCTAGCGGATCGGGGCTTCCCGCCAACCGGTCGTTCTGTGCCAAAAGCGGGCCTGTGCCATGCCGCTATTCATGGGCTGCTCGTGTTTGCGCCCTTCTCGCAGCCTTCGGTTACTCACCCCGCAGGTTTTCGAGCGGTTCGCGCCTTCGGAGGTGATCCGGCAGCGGATTTCAACCGAATTCGTATGGACCCGCCCTTGGGCTGATCGATCTCGAAAGCGTTCGTCTTCCGCACGAGGTCACTCAGGTTGCGGAAGCCGTAGGTCCTCTGATCGAAATCGGAAGCCAGGTTGGCAAGCCGTCGTCCGACCTCGCCAAGGCTTACCCACCCGTCTTCGCTTTCCATCTGGGTGATGACCTTCTTGATGATCGAGGTCGCTGCGTCAGGGGGCTGGAGCGGCTTTGCCCCCAAGACGGCATCCTGAATGTTCGCCGTACCGGTCAGCAGGTTCTCGGTGTAGACGAACTTTCGGCAGGCCTGCCGGAAGCTTTCCGGCGTCTTCTGTTCGCCGAATCCGAACACATCGACGCCGTGCTCCCGGATGCGGGCGGCAAGACGCGTAAAATCGCTGTCTGACGACACCAGGCAGAATCCGTCGAACCGGCCGCTATGAAGCAGGTCCATCGCGTCGATGACCAGGGTGATGTCTGACGCATTCTTTCCAGTCGTATAGGCGAACTGCTGCTGGGGTATGATGGCGTGCTTCGAAAGAATGTCGGCCCAGCCCTTGGATCGCGCATTGGAGAAGTCGCCATAGATGCGGCGAACGCTCGCCTCGCCGATCTTTGCAATCTCCTCGAACAATCCATCTGCGATCTTTGCGGAGGCATTGTCAGCGTCAATCAGAACAGCGAGACGGGGCGAGCGGGTTTCAGACGGCATGACTTTCCCAAACAGTAAACGACCCCCGGCAGACAGCGATAGCCCCGGCCGGCCCCTCAAGTAGACTTATATTCTTTAAGGGGGGCAACGACCGAGCGCAAATCCGGTTCAGGCCGGCTTCACGCCGCCGAGCGCGGCCGTCAGTTCCGCCGCTACTTCCCGCACGGTCTGACCATGCATAGGCAGGCGTTCATTCGTCATGCGGCTGGATTGGGCCGGACGTGCCGGGCTGGAATGCTCTCGTCCCGTTCCAGCGGCAGGGTAAACTGAAAGACGGCGCCCCCGGGTTCATTCGCGCTCGCCCACATCCGTCCGCCGTGAGCCTCGACCATAGACCGGCAGATCGCGAGACCCATGCCCATGCCCTTGGGCTTGGTCGTGTAGAACGCCTTGAACACGCGCTCCATATCCGTCGGGTCCAGGCCCGGGCCGGAATCGCGAACCGTGACAAGCACGCCGCCCGCGGCCTCCCGCTCGGTGATGATCCGCAGCTCGCGCGCCCCCGCGTCGATGCCGCCCATGGCTTCAATGGCATTGAGGATCAGGTTCAGCGTCACCTGCTGGAGTTGAGTGCGATCGCCATCCACCCCAGGCAATCCGGGCGCGAGCTCGGTCCGCAGCAGGATGCCATGCTTGAGCACTTCGCTTCGGGTCAGCGCGATCATTTCGAGGATGGCTTCGTTGAGGTCGAACCGATCCTTCCGCGGCGGCACCTTGTTGATGAGGGCCCGGATGCCGCCGATGACGTTACCGGCGCGGTTGCCGTCCTCGACGATACGGTTGAGGGAGGCGCGAACCTCGTCGAGATCGGGCGGTTCGGCGCGGAGCCAGCGCAGGGCGGCCTGCGCGTTGGTAACCGTCGCGGCAATCGGCTGGTTGACCTCATGGGCGATCGAGGCCGACAGCTCCCCCATCGTGGTGACGCGATTGGCGTGCGCGAGTTCCGCCTGCATGGCGCGCAAGGCTTCCTCGGCCCGCCTACGCTCGGTGATGTGCCGCCCGACGCCGCGGTAGCCGACGAAGCGCCCCGTCTCGTCAAACACCGGCAGCCCGGAGACGGACACATAACGCTTGCTGCCGTCGGGAGCAGGCCGTGCGAGCTCAAAATCACGGAACGGCAGGTGGGCATCGAGCGTCTCCCGGTGCTTGTGCCAAGCCTCTTCATCAGGCTCCAGGTAAGGCACTTCCCAACGTGTTTTACCGATCTCGGAGTCCGACTCAGGCGCGTCGGCAAGGCTCTCCGCGAACTCCTGGTGAGTAAAGCGATGTTGCGCATCGGTCTCCCAGTACACATCGAAGGAGAAGTGCACCAGCGTGCGAAAGCGCTCCTCGCTCTGCCGTAGCGCCTCTTCCGCCCGCTTGCGCTCGGTCAAATCGAGAACAAAGCTAACACCTTGATTTGGGTTTTGTTCGAACATCGCCCCACCCATTAGCACGGGCACGCGGCTGCCGTCTTTCCGGAAGTACTCTTTCTCGAATGGCTGGACAGTCCCCATCCGCCTCAGCTCGTCCACGGTGCGTGCGTCACGGTCGCGCCAGTCCGCCGGCGTCAGGTCCGTCCGGTTCACCCGCCCCGAGGCAAGATCCTCTCGGTCGTAACCCAGCATATGGAGAAACGCATCGTTGGCCTCAAAAATGCGACCTTCGAGATCCCAGATGATGATGCCGACGATGTTGGCGTCGACCAGGCGCCTGATCTTCTTGTCGCGCGCCACGAGATCGCTGTGGAGCGCGACGTTCTCCGCGATCGCCTTGCGCCGCCGGAGCGCTTCGAGCCGTGCAAGCGCCAACGCCGCTCCTGCCAGGACTGCGACAATGACGACTGCCGTCGCGATCAGCCACGCTTTGCGTTGTTCGAGTGCCTCGGCGCGCCTCTCCTGATCCACCAGCAGGAAGCGCTCGTGGTCCACCATCTGGTCGATCTGCGATCTTATCTCGTCCAGGCTGCGGATCATCGCCAGCGCCGCCGGCCCGGAGCCGGCTCGGGCAGTTTTGACGATGTCATCGATCTCGCGCAGCTTCGCTGCGACGGTCAGCGCCAGATGTCCGGCGCGATGGTTCTGCAATGGATCGCCCACGACCAGAGCCTGGAGCGCCTGGGCGTCCCGCCGCACGCTTTCGTCGGAGACGCCGTAGGCCTTGAGATATGAGGGGTCGAGCGTCAGCAGATAGCCGCGCCTTTGGGCCTCCACGTCGGCGATGATCGTTTTCAGCCGATCCAGCGTCTCGAGCACCTGGCGGCTGCGCTCGTGCGCAAGATTTGCCGCGTGTCGCTCCTGCCAATATCGGAGGCCGAGAAACCCGGTCCCGGCAACCACAGTTAGAAGCACTGCGACCACCAGCGCCAGCGGACGCGCAAACCACCGAGAGGACTGGCTCAGAATGACTGACATGGGCCCAGGTCTTGTCTTCCCAAGTCTTCGATGCTCGCGTGAGCGATTGTTTTCTGATGCCGACGCAGAGCATTGCTAGTATAATGAAAATATAGCCACGGTCCGCGTGGGTAAGACGGGAACCGGCACACTCTACCGCGCAGATTACACGCAAGGGACAAAAACGTCACGGGTAAGGCCCGCCCGCCCGCGCGTTGCGAAGGCCAAGGCCGATCCTCCGGCAGGGAGCAACCACATGGCTCCAGATGAAAAGTGGCAGAGTGAAAATTCGCCGAGCAGTCCAGGGTCGGCCAGCCGGCGCAGCTTCGTCAAGGGATTGGGCGCGGCGGGGGTGGCCTTGCCGGCCCTCGCCATGCTGCCGCGGTGGGGTATCGCAGAGGATGTCACCGCGCTCTATGCCAAGGCTGCGATGGATTGGAAGCAGTTTGCGGGGCAGACGATCACGCTCGCGGGCGCGATCCATCCTTGGTCGAACGCGATCACTCCGCTTTTGTGGGATTTCACCAAGCTCACCGGTATCAGCGTCGTTACCGACTTCCGATTGGAGACTACCTACCTGGGCGCGCTGCCGATCCAGCTCAACCGTGGCGACAGCACACCCGACGTCTTCATGTACACGACCTATGGCCAGGGCATCTCGAACGGATGGCTCGAGCCGCTGAACGCCCATTATTCCAACAAGTCGCTGACCGATCTCGGCTGGTATGACGAGGGCGACCTGCTCAAGACCGCCCGAGCCTTCCCGTTGTGGCGGGACGGCGAACGCTACGCGTGCCCGATCACGTCCGAGGCGGTGACCTTGTTCATCAACGGCGATGCGCTGGCGGCCAAGAACCTGCCGGTTCCCCAGACTTTCGATGAGCTGCTTGTTACCGCCAACGCGGTCAAGACCAATGAGATGTCCGGGATCGCCATGCGGGCCCAGGCCGGCGGCAATTCGTCCGTGCCGGCCATGAGCTTCGTGTTCTCCTATGGCGGGGACATGGTCAAGGACAACAAGGCTGCTTTCGCGAGCCCGGAGGCCATCGCGGCCATCGAGATGTTCGGTCGACTGCTCAGTCAAGCCGGATCTCGCGGTGTGAGCGGCTACGAATGGTACCATGTGCTGGACGACTTCCTTCAGCGCAAGACGGCGATAGCGATCGACAGCAGCAACTTCGCTACCGACATCTCCAATCCGGCAAAAAGCCACGTTGCCGGCCAGGCCGTGTTTGCCGCCTTTCCACATGTCCCCGGTCGCACGTCCGTGCCCTTCATGTCGCACTGGCAGGCGTGCATCAATTCCAGGTCACGAAACAAGCGGGCGGCTTTCCTGTTTCTGCTGTGGGCGACAAGCAAGCCGACCTCGCTGCGGACCGCCGCAGCGGGTCTGGCGACGACGCGCGTATCGGCCTGGTCGAGCGAGGGCTTCAAGAAGGCGTTCGGCGCCCAGGCCGCGGAGGCGGCGCTGACCAACCTGCAGAACGCCGATGTTGACCGCGCCAAGGCGATCCTTTTCCATCCGCTCTCCAGACCCATCCTGGACGCGTTCATGATCGGCGTAAATGAAGTGGTCTCCGGCGCGCGACCGGCGAAGATCGCGATGACCAACGCCGCCGAGAAGGCCAATGCGGCGATCCGCGGGTAGCGGAGCGTTACTGCAGCGCAGCGCGGCGCGACATTCGGCTGCATCGAACTTGAACGTTGTCGAAGTCAGAACGGACTTCGATGTTCCCGGCTCCACTCAGGAAGATTTCCCGCAGGCATCACGTCGCCAGGCGCGGCCGCCAGTTCGGTCGCCACATCGCGCACGGCGCGGCCCGGTGCGGCGATCGTCGGTGAGACGGCTGGTCCATCCCGAGACGGATAGATGGCTATTGCAGTAAACCTCTGATTGTCGATACACTGCACGCGTTACCGAAAGCGAATAAGGACGTGCGATGACCGATGTCCCTGTCAACGCCGGTACTCAAGCAAGCGGCGCCGAACCAAGTCTTCACAGGGTCATGGGCCCGTGGTTGCTCTTGCTGTTCATCGTCGGCGACATTCTCGGCACCGGGATCTATGCGCTCACTGGCCAGGTTGCGAAGCAAGTGGGAGGCGTCGTATGGCTGCCTTTCGTGATCGCTTTTGTGGTCGCACTTGTGACCGCGTTCAGCTATCTCGAGCTGGTCACGAAATATCCGAAAGCTGCGGGCGCTGCTCTTTATACGCATAAAGCTTTTGGCATCCATCTCATCACGTTCATCGTTGCGTTTGCGGTGATGTGCTCAGGCATCACCTCGGCATCGACGGCTTCCCGGGCTTTCGCCGCGAACATGTCGAATGCGATGGGCCTCAATCTGTCGGGCTTTGCCATCACCGCCACCGGTCTCGCTTTCATGGCAGTCGTTGCTGCGGTCAATTTCCGCGGCGTCGGCGAAAGTGTGAAGGCTAACGTCGTCCTCACCTGCGTCGAGCTGACAGGACTGCTGATTATTATCGTGATCGGCCTCTGGGCGATCGGGTTGGGCCAGGGCGATGTCTCGCGAGTCATTCAGTTTCGTCCGAGCGCGGACGGCGGCATGTTCTGGCCGGTGATTGCCGCAACCACGCTCGCGTTCTTTGCCATGGTAGGCTTCGAGGATTCGGTCAACATGGCCGAGGAATGCAAGGATCCAACCCGTCACTTTCCAAAGGTATTGCTTACCGGCCTTGTGATTACCGGTCTCATCTATGTTCTTGTCTCGATCTCGGCGATCACGCTGGTGGCGCCGGAGCAATTGGGCGAAGGCGAGACCCCGCTTCTGCAGGTGGTCCAGCAAGGCGCGCCCAATTTTCCACTTTGGATCTTCGGCTTCATCACCATGTTTGCCGTGGCCAATAGCGCACTCATCAATATGCTCATGGCCAGCCGCCTTGTGTACGGCATGAGCCGCGAGCATGTTCTCCCGCCAGCCCTCGGCAAAGTACACAAGACGCGGCGGACGCCTTATGTCGCCATCGGCTTCACTACCTTGCTGGCATTTGCCCTTATCACGTTTGTCGGTGAGGTGCCGGCACTCGGAGGCACCACCGCGCTTCTCTTGTTATGCGTTTTCACGGTGGTGAATATTGCGGTCCTGGTGCTTCGGCGCGATCCTGTGGATCACCAGCATTTCCGCACGCCGACCATTCTGCCGATCCTGGGCGCCGTGTTCTGTGCCTTCCTCACGGGTCCCTGGACCGGCCGAGCCATTGTTCAGTACCACGTCGCCGGCGTCCTGCTCGGGGTGGGTATCGTTCTTTGGCTCGTGACAATCATGGTCAACCGGAGCACCGGGGTGACGAGAGCCGAGCCAGCCATTGAACATTTAGGTCGCGGCGGGCCCGTCAACTAGAGCATGATCCGGAAAAGTGGGTACCGGTTTTCCGAAAAGATCATGCTCAAATCAAAGAGACAGAGTGGGATGACGATTCGAAGAAAAGTCATCCCGCTCTAGGCGACGCAAGAGGCCCATTTCTGAGAGCCCTGCAGAAAGCGCTTCAACCTGACTGGGTGGCGTGCCAAAAACACTCCCTGAGAAAGCCATCCTTGCGAAAGAGCTCATGAGTTTCTTCGAGCGACTGAAGACAGCAGCAGCAGCCGAATGGCGGGTCTACACCGAGCACCCCTTCACGGAAGGGTTGGCAGACGGTTCGCTCGCAGAAGCGGCGTTTCGTCACTACCTCGTTCAGGACTACCTGTTCCTTATCGAGTTTGCCCGCGCCTACGCCCTCTCCGTCTACAAGTCGCCCACGCTCGCCGACATGCGCGAGGCGGCTGGCGGCCTCTCGGCCATTCTCGACGTCGAGATGAACCTGCATGTGAAGCTCTGCGCCGGCTGGGGCCTGTCGGCCACCGATCTTGAACAAGCACCCCCGGCGGTCGAGATGCTGGCCTATACGCGCTACGTGCTGGACGCCGGAATGCGCGGCGATCTGCTGGCGCTCAAGGTGGCACTTGCACCTTGCGTGATCGGCTACGCAGAGATCGCGACGCGGCTCGCCACGCGACCCGATGCGCTCGCTGCAGCGAACCCGTATCGCGTCTGGATCGCCGAGTATTCCGGAGGCCCCTATCAAGAGGTCGCCGCGCAAGCGCGGGAGCACCTGGAAGCCCTTGCCGATCGCTACGCCACGCCGGCGCGCGAGGCAGAGCTGGTCGCGATCTTCAAGGAAGCCACCCGGCTCGAAGCCGACTTCTGGGAAATGGGCTGGCGCGCGGGCAAGCGTTGATCGGTCACTGGCCGCGTACCGTCTCCAGCGTCGCCGAATAGCCGCTTCGCTCCCGAGCCGTGGAGAAGCCAGGACGGCAAGCAGGCGGTGCCCGCAAGGCGATTTGTTATGCGAAGAGGGCGGTCGTTCGCTCAACCAGCCAATAGGCCGCCACCACGCCTATGGCGTAGGCGACCGTCACATTGAGCCGGTCGAGTGCTCGCTGCAAGGGCGCAGGCTGCAATAGTTGGGACGCAGCGTAGCGTAGTAACGATATTGCCGACAACACTGCGGCGACAAAGATAAGCTGCCCGACCTCCACCCCAATATTGAAAAACAGCAGCGCAACGGGGATCGCATGTTGAGGTAATCCCACCTCCGCCAGCGCTCCGGCGAAGCCGAAACCGTGTAAAAGCCCAAAGCTAAAGGCGACCAGCCATGGCATACGCGCCGTCAGACTTGGCTTTCCACGCCGCGCGTTCAGAATCTCGACCGAAACAAGCATAATGCTAAGCGCGATGGCTGCTTCGAGAGGTGGGCCCGGCACATTCACGAAACCGAGCGTCGCCGCGGCAAGCGTAATGCTGTGCGCGATAGTGAATGCCGTCACTGTAAGGGCGACGCGGGCCCAGCCTCGAACGAGGATCACCAGCGCCAGCACAAAGAGCAGGTGATCGAAGCCGAAAAGGATGTGCTCGACGCCAAGACGAAGATAAGTTGCAGCGACCTCGCCCGCGCCCGGCGTGGCCTGAACAATGAACGTCGTCTTCGTCGGAGACAGCCGCTCGGTCTGTACTGCGCCGGCAAGGCTTTCGATCCGAACCAGTACATCAGTCAATGTGGCCGACAGGCCCTCAATCGATACCGCCTGCCCGGCGAGCCCTCCATCCCGCCGAATGCTGCGGCGTTCGACATAGGCCCCCTCGCTGAACGACGCACGAGGCGGCGCTACATCTTGAGTGCCCTCGGGCAGTTTGACGTAGATCGCGAGCCGCAAGTCCTCCCCCCGCGCGGGAATCTTGAAAAGCAGATTATAGGCGTCGGGGCTGGTCTGGCGCACCTGAAGATAGCCCGGCCGAAGTTCATCCGATAACGCGGGTTGCGCCAGCAGCACTGCGACAACAGCAAAGAATGAGCGGAAACGATTCATCGGCTGATTTCCGCCGACGCCGCCTTGGCCGCAGGCGCCTCCACAACGATTTCGTAGCGCTCCCGCAGCGAGGCATAAAGCTTCTGTTCCGCCTCAAGGCGGCGGCCGTTCGCCCACTCTCGGCGGACGGCTGGCCTGATATCATCGAGCGGTGGCAGGCCTCCCGACACTCGTTCGCTGATAAAAACGAAATGCTGCCCAAAGCCCGAAGCAACCGGTCCCTGCCAGCGGCCCTCTTCCATAGCGAGTATCCGTTTGGCAAACCTTTCACCAAACTGGTTCATTACCTTTGTGGCCGAGACGCCACGAAATTCCTCGCCAAGCAGGAAGGGATCGCCGAGTGCCGTCGCATCTACAGTCGCGTCGGCGCTAGCCAGGATGCTCGCAACCTGTTTGCTATCGCTGTCGATGGTATTTTGGCGCCGAGTAGCACTCAGGAAGACGTGACGGAATGTGAGATGGTCCTCGGCTCTGAAGCGCTCCGGATTGGCTGCGAGATAGGCCGCAAGCTGCTCATCATTCGGCTCCGGTACGGACATGTCCTCGGCGAGAAATTCCATCTTCTGCCGCACGCGGCGTCGAATGACGGCGTCGTCACGGTCCAGTCCGGCCGCCCTGCCCTCGCGGTAGAAAACCTCGTCGCGGATGTAGTCCTCAATCAGGTCCTGCAGTTCCTGCTCGCTCGGCGGCCGTCGCCACGTCCGCGCGAATCCGTCGCCGAGGTTGGCGATCCGCGAGGCGGAAACAACGATTTTCTCGGGCGTGTCTGTCCCTGGCTTGCCGACGAGGCCGTGGAGCGCGAACAGCATCGCACCAAGCGCGAGAAACTGGGGTAATGGCTCTCTCAGCAGCCGAGAAATCAAGGCGTGTACCATATCGGCGAGGTATAAGCGCGTTCGGTAGTCGTCATCCTCACTTCCGCCGGCATTTTGACACCGAAATATTTTGCGTCATAGGCCGTCCAGCGCGGCGTCGGAATTTCGATCACGCGCACATAGTAGAAGGCGCGCTGCGCCGGATCGAAGTCGGGATCCTTCCAAACCGTGATCATTTCGCCCGCGCCGATCGTGTTGGTCCATGTCGCGTTGGCGACATCGACCGTGCTGCCGACGGATGTCCTGCTGCGGCCGTCGGCATCGATTTTGCGGCCTCCGGATACCGCGACGTCGTAAACTCGCTCCTGCGTCTGGCCGTTCTTTCCGACCCAGCCCTTGATGACCTGGATGCGGTCCAGATTGGCGCCAATCGGATCCTTCAAGGCGGCGACAAGGAATGAAGGCGACTTTCCGTTTGACGCGTTGCTCAAGTCTCCGCCCATCGGCACGCCTTTGGTGTAGCCAACCCGCGCCGGCATGCGGTTGTTGGCGTCAGCGGCCTCGAAATCCCAGCCACCGAAGAAGCGAACGGCCATGCGCGGACCGGTGGTGGCATAGGTCTCGCGCCGCTTCATGGCGTCGAAAATCGCTTCGCGGTTATTTTCGGCGGCCCATACCGCAGCATAGCCGGACGCCGTCGTCTCCCAGCCCATGATGACGGCCTTGTCGGTCTTGACGAACGGATGCATCGCGCGATCGGCACTTGGTTCGGACGAAGATGTCTTGCCGAAGAAATTGTCCTCCTCGACCGCCGCGAGCCCGGTATGCGTATCGGTACTGCCGACCAGGCCGAACTTGTAGGGATTTAAGCCAAGCTCGGCTTCCATCTTGAGGCCGTTCTTGAGTGCTGAACGGACATACTCGAATTCGAGCATCTCCGGCTTTTTTACCTCTGTCAGATCGAGGTTACCCTTGTCCCACCGTTCGTAGTTTGCAAATTCATCGTTGGGTGAAAGAAATGGATGGGTCTCACCATCGCCTTTCATTTGCGTGGCTTCGTAGAGCGGCTCCCAGCGAGTTCGGTTCTCCGCGTATTCGCGGTCAATGCGTTTCCCGTTGAACGACTCGATGATCGGAAACATCCGGCCGTTACTCAGATTGCCGTTGTGCGCCAGCGCAAGAATTTCAGCGCCGGTTTTCTCCTCGACCATCGCCATCCATTTCCAGAGATCGCGAGGATTTGGACTGCCGAGCGGCGGCAGTGTGGTGAAAGGTTCGACGAGACTCGCCTTTGCTCCGTTGTCGCGCCAAATGATATTGCGATGAAGGTTGTTGCCGCCAGCGTTCGAGGTCCACTCATAGCCGATAAAAGCAGTGAAACGGCCCGGTTCATTGGCTTCTTCCGCCGCCTTTATCGTTTCGCGCCACGCGCTGCGATAGGCCGGCGTTCCCGGGGTGGGGAAGCCCTTGGGCATTTGCCCCTTGCCGAAGCTGGTAATGATATCGATAGCTGCCTGGGCACCCTTGCCGGAATTGATCTCGTCGTACCACTTCCGGCCCTGCGGGGTTGCCAGCAGTCCGGGATCGCCCCCGATCAGTTGCGGGAAAAAGCCCATGCCGTCCGAATGGTCCGTTACCACCATGAAATCGAGCGGTCGCGATAGTTTCGCGCGTTGTCCGCTCGAAGCGATAACTTCCTCGCCCCTGGCAAAGCGATAAGCGTCCTTTGGGCCGAGCCGAGCGCCGAACGCGCCCGCGTCCATCGAGTAGGAGGTGTGCGTGTGCGTGTCGCCGAAGTAGGGCCGTGTCGGGAAATTGCGCCCCGCATATGGCGAGTAAGGTGGCTTGGTGGGGAACGCCTTATCGGCTGTCTCTTTGTCGAGCGTGCCGATATCCGTGGTTTGATCTTCCGCAGCGACACTCGTTACAAACACGGTCGCGGCGCAAACGCCAGCCAGCGCCGCCCCGGAGAACAAACGAAACAGCATCGGCGCCCCCATGATCTCGATGAGTTATCTCGTCAGGGACATCCGGTCGGGCATTATTCGGCCAAGGCTGTCGGAGTCAGTGATGTCCTCAACAAATTTTGACCTAACGCGATGGTAGGCTTTCTCCAAACCGCTTGGAAGCCCGCAATGCCAAATCAGTTAGGGCAGCCAAGCTGCCGCTTATTCGCCGCGGCGATTTCTCCAGGTTAGTTTCTCATAGTCCTCCGCGCACATAGACTGTAGCTTCGGCAAAGGTGCGAAGTTGTGCACTGTCGGGATGTGCGGATGCAGGCCGCAAAAATGGAGGCCATCCATGAAACGGACGACGAGATATCTCGAAGGACGCCAAATGAAGCTTTCGATCACGTTGTCGGCGCTGCTGGTAGCTGGGTTCGTGGCCGCAAGTACCGAACAGGCCAGTGCCGTCGTTTACTGCCAATACGTTTCGTATCCTGCCGGGTGCATTGTAAGGCCCGGCGTGGTGCTGCGGCCGCGGCCGGTCGCGCGAGCCGTGGTGACCCCTGGCGTCGGCGCCGTAGGTGTTGGAGTCCGGCGTGGAACACCGATGAATCGTGGCGGCCCCGTCAATCGAGTCGGCAGGCGCTGACAGCGCTCGGTCTGAGACCGACGCTCTTCACGTGAGCGGTTTCGCCCCCGGCATCACGCCACCGAGCGCGACCGTCAGCTCGGCCGCAACGTCGCGCACGATTTTTCCGAGTTCGGGCACGCGCTCTTCGGTAACGCGCGTGGTCATGCCGGAGACAGAAATCGCCGCCAGCGGCTCGCTGCAGTCGCTGTAGACGACGGCGGCAACACAGCGCAGCCCCATGCGCGCCTCCTCATCGTCGACCGCATAGCCCTGGCGTCGGATCACCTCGAGCTCCCGGAACAGCTCGCCCGGCCGCACGATCGACTTCTCCGTCAGGCGCGGCATGCCCTGGCGGCAAATGATCGCGTTGACGTCAGCATCGGAATACGTGGCGAGCACGGCCTTGCCGACCCCGGAAGCGACCATGGCGACGCGGCCGCCGACCTTGGTCAGCGAGCGCATGATCTCGCGGCTTTCCATGCGGGTCAGCACGATGATGGATTCGTCGTCGACCACGGCAAGATTGGCGGTTTCGCGGGTCAGGTCGCGCAGCTTGCGCAAATACGGCATCGCCTGCGCCGTAAAATTGCGGCGGCGGGTGAAGGTCGCGCCGACCGCAAAGCTTTGCGCGCCGACATGCCATTTCGATTCGGTACGGTCGAACTGAACGAAGCGGCGCTTCTCCAGCGTCGCCAGCAGGCGGTGCACGGTCGAGGTCGACAACCCCGTGCGAACGGCGAGATCGGTCAACCGATATCCCTCGTCGTCTTCGGCCAGCACTTCGATGATGGAGAGCGCGCGGTCGACCGACTGGACGCCGCCATCCCTGGTATCGGAATCATTGTCGGCGCCGGATTTCGGCTCGACCGGTTTGCGCCGGATCACGTTTCGCTTCATCGCGACCTGCCTCTATCGGGTATCAGACCGTGAGCCGCTGAATTCCTGGCAATTTCGCTTCTTGTCGAGCGTCAAAAGAAAATGCCGCTTCGGCGAACCGAAGCGGCATCGATCGTCCAGCTCAGAGCAGGCCCGCGCCGCGCGCCCACTTGTACTTGGCGCCCAGCACCTCGACCGGCAGTTCGGTCGAATAGGCATAGGCCGGGATGCCGTTCTGGTAGAGATATTCGGCGGCCTCCTCGACCTCGACGTCGCCGGCGAGCGAGGCGACGATCGGCTTCACAAAACCCTTCGCCTCCATCTCCTTCTTCACCTCGACCATGTTGCGGGCGAACACCATCGGCGGCGTGACGATGGTGTGCCAGTAGCCGAGGATCAGCGAATGGATCCGCTCGTCCGACAGGCCGAGCTTCACGGTGTTGACGTAGGTGATCGGCGGCTCGCCGCCGGTGATGTCAACCGGATTTCCGGCCGCGCCGAACGGCGGGATGAATTTTCGGAACGCGGCGTCAAGATCCGGCGGCATCGTCATCAGCGACAGGCCGTTGTCGACCACCGAGTCCGAAAGCAGCACGCCGGAGCCGCCCGCACCGGTGATGATCAGGATGTTCTCGCCCTTCGGCGTCGGCAGCACCGGCACGCCGCGCGCGAATTCGAGCAATTGCCTTAAAGACCGGGCGCGGATCACGCCCGACTGGGCGAATACGTCCTCATAGATCTTGTCGTTGCCGGCGAGCGCGCCGGTGTGCGACGAGGCCGCCTTCGCGCCCGCGGAAGTGCGGCCCGCCTTCAGCACCACCACCGGCTTCTTCTTGGAGACGCGCTTGGCGGCCTCCGCGAAGGCGCGGCCGTCCTTCAAGTCTTCGCAATGCTGCGCGATGATCGCGGTGTTCGGATCCTGCTCGAAGAAGGCGAGCAGATCGTCCTCGTCGATGTCGGACTTGTTGCCGAGGCCGACGATCGCGGAGACGCCCATCTTGGCCGAGCGCGAGAAGCCGATGATCGCCATGCCGATGCCGCCGGACTGCGACGACAGCGCCGCCGAACCCTTGACGTCATAGGCGGTGCAGAACGTGGCGCAGAGATTGGCAGGCGTATAATAGAAGCCGTAGATGTTCGGCCCCATCAGGCGGATGTTGTACTTCTTGCCGACTTCGACGATTTCAGCCTGCAATTCGGGTGCGCCTGCTTCGGCAAAGCCCGACGGAATCAGAACGGCGCCTGGAATTTTCTTTTCGCCGCATTCAGCCAGCGCACCGGCAACGAACTTCGCGGGGATCGCAAACACCGCCGTGTCGATCACGCCGGGCACGTCCTTGACGCTCTTGTAGGCCTTGTAGCCCAGGATCTCGGCGGCCTTCGGGTGGATCGGATAGATCTCGCCCTTGTAGCCGCCGTTGATGAGATTCTTCATCACGGAGTTGCCGATCTTGCCGTCCTCGGCGGAGGCGCCGATCACGGCCACGCCCACCGGCTGCATGATGCGGTTCATCGCCGCTACGATTTCATCGGTCGGGCGCGGCGCCGGGCGCGGCTTGTAGTCGAAATCGACGACGATGCGCACGTCGGCGGCGATCGCATCCTTCTTGGTGGCGAACACCGGATTGAGATCGAGTTCGACGATTTCGGGGAAGTCGCTGACGAGCTGCGACACCTTGACGATGATGTCGGCCAGCGCCTCGCGAGAGACCGGATCGCCGCCGCGCACGCCCTTCAGCATGTCATGGGCCTGGATGCCGTCGAGCATCGACAGGGCGTCGTCCTTGGTCGCGGGCGCGAGGCGGAAGGTGATGTCCTTGAGAATCTCGACCAGCACGCCGCCGAGACCGAACGCCACCAGCTTGCCGAACGAGCCGTCTGTAATGGAGCCGACAATGACCTCGGTGCCGCCGGCCAGCATCTGCTGAACCTGGATGCCCTCGATCTTGGCGTCGGCCTTATATTTCTTGGCGTTGGCGAGAATGGTCTCGTAGGTCTTTTCTGCATCGGCCGCGGTCTTGACGCCAACCACGACGCCGCCGGCTTCGGTCTTGTGGAGGATGTCCGGCGAGACGATCTTCATCACCACCGGGAAGCCCATGCCCGTGGCCAGCTTGGCCGCCTCGGCGGCAGACTTCGCCACGCCTTCCTTCGGAACCGGGATGCCGTAGGCGTCGCACACCACCTTGCCTTCCGGCGCGGTGAGGCTGGTGCGCTTCTCGGCTTTCACTGCATCGAGCACCTGGCGGACGGCCTGGTGGGCGCTGGGCTCGGCGACTTTGCGGGCCGCATCTGCAGAATTTGACATTGGCTTCCTCCTGGGGCTAATTTTATGGCATTTGGTATGCCAGAGATCAGATTGTCAAGTCAAAGTATCGCGCAGAAACATCGAAAACATAGGCATCTTGACATACTGGTATTTGGTATGCCAAAAATATTCGAGCATTTCTTCTGCTAAGAAGACGTCTCCAAAACAGGGAGGAGACGAGTCGTGCCCGAACGAAAACAAACCAAGGCGCCGCCTGTCATGGCTGAGGCAGATATTGCAATCGTCCGGATTGCTCCCGAGACGAGCTTCAAGAACAAGGCCTATGAGGCCTTGAAGGAAGCTATTCTCAAGATGGACATCTACGCGACGCCCGAGCAGGTGATGCTCGACGAACGCGCGTTGTCCGAACGCCTCGGCGTCAGCCGCACCCCTATTCGCGAAGCCATCGCGATGCTGGAACAGGATGGCTTCGTCAAAACCGTGCCGCGTCGCGGCATCGTGGTGGTCCGCCGCACCAAGACCGAGATCGTGGACATGATCCGTGCCTGGGCCGCGCTTGAGAGCATGGCCGCGCGCCTGATCACGACCACCGCGCGCAAGAAGGACATCACGGCGCTGCGCGATTTCTTCAAGGATTTTGGCAAGGATCGCCTGCCGCAGGATCATGTCGAGGAATACTCCAAGGCCAATATCGCGTTCCATCAGGCGCTGATCTCGCTTTCGGAATCGCCGGTGCTGGTCGACATGACCAACGATATCCTGCTGCACGTGCGCGGCTACCGGCAACTGACCATCGGCCGGAAGGATCGCACCGCGACCTCCCTGCCCGAGCATCTGGCGATCATCGAGGCGCTGGAAGCACGCGACACCGAACTCGCCGAGAAACGCGCACGCGACCACACGCTGGGCCTTGCCGCCTACGTCGAGGCGCACGGCCAGGAACTATTTACCTAGACGCAACTTCGCACCAGAAGACGACGAAAAATCGTCCGAACCAAAACGATCAGGGAGATGAAGCCCATGCTGAATACCGCGACCAAGTCCGAAGCACCGGGCACCGAGCAAGAGCTGACGGATGGCTTTCATCTCGTCATCGATGCGCTCAAGCTCAACGGCATCAACACCATCTATGGTGTGCCGGGCATCCCGATCACGGACCTCGGCCGCATGATGCAGGCCGAGGGCATTCGCGTGCTCTCGTTCCGCCACGAGCAGAATGCCGGCTACGCCGCTTCCATTGCCGGCTACCTGACCAAGAAACCGGGCGTCTGCCTCACCGTTTCGGCGCCCGGCTTTCTCAACGGCCTCACGGCGCTGGCCCACGCCACCACCAACTGCTTCCCGATGATCCTGATTTCGGGCTCCTCCGAACGCGAGATCGTCGACCTGCAGCAGGGCGACTATGAAGAAATGGACCAGCTCGCGATCGCCAAGCCGCTCTGCAAGGCCGCCTTCCGCGTCCTGCACGCCGCCGACATCGGCATTGGCCTGGCGCGCGCGATCCGTGCCGCCGTCTCGGGCCGCCCGGGCGGCGTTTATCTCGACCTGCCCGCAAAACTTTTCGGTCAGGTGATCGACGCGGCTGCGGGCGCGAAGTCGCTGGTAAAGGTGATCGACGCAGCACCCGCCCAGATCCCTGCCCCGTCAGCCGTCAAGCGCGCGCTCGACGTGCTCAAGGGTGCGAAACGCCCCCTCATCATTCTCGGCAAGGGTGCGGCCTATGCGCAGGCCGACGACGAGATCCGCGCCTTCGTCGAAAAGACCGGCGCCCCGTTCCTGCAGATGAGCATGGCCAAGGGCCTCTTGCCCGACACGCATGCGCAGTCGGCGGGTGCGGCGCGCTCGACCGTGCTGAAGGATGCCGACGTCGTCATGCTGATCGGCGCCCGCCTCAACTGGCTGCTGTCGCACGGCAAGGGCAAGACCTGGGGCGACGCCCCGAAGAAATTCATCCAGATCGATATCGAGCCGAAGGAAATGGATTCCAACGTCGAGATCGTGGCCCCCGTGGTCGGCGATGTCGGCTCCTGCGTCTCCGCGCTGCTCGAGGGCATGGGCGGCAACTGGTCCGCCGCGCCGGCCGACTGGGTCAATACCGTCAACAAGAAGCGTGACGACAACGTCGCCAAGATGGCGCCGAAGCTGATGAGCAACGCCTCGCCGATGGATTATCACGGCGCGCTCGGCGCACTGCGCACCATCATCAAGGAGCGGCCCGACGCCATCCTCGTCAACGAAGGCGCCAACACGCTCGACCTCGCCCGCGGCGTCATCGACATGTACAAGCCGCGCAAGCGTCTCGACGTCGGCACCTGGGGCGTGATGGGCATCGGCATGGGCTATTCGATCGCAGCCGCCGTCGAAACCGGCAAGCCGGTGCTGGCGATCGAGGGCGACTCGGCCTTCGGCTTCTCCGGCATGGAGATCGAGACCATCTGCCGCTACCAGCTTCCGGTCTGCATCGTCATCTTCAACAATGACGGCATCTATCGCGGCACCGACGTCAATTCGGGCGGCTCGGATCCGGCGACGACGGTATTCGTCAAGGGCTCGCGCTACGACAAGATGATGGAAGCCTTCGGCGGCGTCGGCATCAACGCCACTTCGCCCGACGAATTGAAGCGCGCCGTCAACGCCGCGATGGATTCCGGCAAGCCGACACTCATCAACGCGGTGATCGATCCGGCAGCCGGTTCCGAAAGCGGCCGCATCGGCAACCTCAATCCGCAGAGCGTTTTGAAGAAGAAGTAAACAGATCAACCCATCGGCGTCATTCCCCGCGCAGGCGAGGAATCCAGTACCCCCGAACTATCGCGTGACGAAGGCTGTGCCCGACTGAACCGACGGTGATTACTGGATGCCCGCCTTCGCGGGCATGACGGCAACAGATAGTAAGAGGAGAGAACATATGTCTAAGGCGCTCAAGGGCGTTCGTATTCTTGATTTCACCCACGTTCAGTCGGGTCCGACCTGCACGCAATTGCTGGCCTGGTTCGGCGCCGACGTGATCAAGGTCGAGCGCCCCGGCGTCGGCGACATCACGCGTGGCCAGTTGCAGGACATTCCCAATGTGGACAGCCTGTATTTCACCATGCTCAACCACAACAAGCGCTCGATCACGCTCGACACCAAGAACCCGAAGGGCAAGGAAGTCCTGACCGCGCTGATCAAGAGCTGCGACGTGCTGGTGGAAAATTTCGGCCCCGGCGTGCTCGACCGCATGGGCTTCCCCTGGGAGAAGATCCACGCCATCAACCCGAAGATGATCGTGGCCTCGATCAAGGGCTTTGGCCCCGGCCCCTTCGAAGACTGCAAGGTGTATGAGAACGTCGCCCAGTGCACCGGCGGCGCGGCCTCGACCACCGGCTTCCGCGACGGCCTGCCGCTCGTGACCGGCGCGCAGATCGGCGACAGCGGCACTGGGTTGCATCTCGCGCTCGGCATCGTCACCGCGCTCTATCAGCGCACCATGACCGGCCAGGGCCAGAAGGTCACCGCCGCGATGCAAGATGGCGTGTTGAATCTTGCGCGTGTAAAACTGCGCGATCAGCAGCGCCTCGCCCACGGACCGCTGAAGGAATACAGCCAGTACGGCGAAGGCATCCCGTTCGGCGACGCGGTGCCGCGCGCCGGCAACGATTCCGGCGGCGGCCAGCCCGGGCGCATCGTCAAGTGCAAGGGCTGGGAGACCGATCCCAACGCCTACCTCTATTTCATCACCCAGGCGCCGGTGTGGGAGAAGATCTGCGACGTGATCGGCGAGCCCGGCTGGAAGACCCATCCGGATTACGCCAAGCCGCCTGCCCGGCTGTCGCGCCTGAACGAGATCTTCGCCCGCATCGAACAGTGGACGATGACCAAGACCAAGTTCGAGGCGATGGAAATCCTCAACAAGGACGACATCCCCTGCGGCCCGATCCTTTCGATGAAGGAGATCATCGAGGACCGGTCGCTGCACGCCACCGGCACCCTGGTCGAGGTCGATCACCCCACCCGCGGCAAGTACATCTCGGTCGGCAACCCGATCAAGCTGTCGGACTCACCGAGCGAAGTGACGCGCTCCCCGCTGCTCGGCGAGCACACCGATGAGATCCTGCGCCAGGTGCTCGGCTTCAGCGATCACCAGGTGGCCGAAATCCACGATTCCGGCGCGCTCGACCCGCCGCGGAAGCAGGCGGCGGAATAACGACGCCATCCGAACAGCACGAAAGGCCGCCGATTTCGGCGGCCTTTTTGTTAGGGCGGGAGGACGTCAGGTGACCTCGGTACGGCGGCCACTCGCTGCACAGGATGTCGCATCGAAGATGCAATACAGATGAGTTGCTGAATGTTGTTCAGCTATTCGGTTGGTTGCGAGGACCCACGAGAGACGCCCCACACAGACGTGCCCCATTGCTCCTATCCTCAGCCCTTTGAAGGACTGGCAGCTTTACGTCGGCAAGCGGACGTCGGGGATAACAGATGCAAGCCGGCTATGGGCCCACAAGCCGACATTACCAACATCATTCGACCACTTCGTCGGCGCTGACGAGTACGGAGGGCGACATGGTGAGAAGGCCTGCCATATATCATTGCACCTGAAATAATCGGGTGCAGAGATACGCTCCCCGCGGTACAATAGAGCTGTCCGAGGGCCGGCCCATGCGTCAGGACATCCGATTTTGCACGACGCCCGACAACGTGCAGCTCGCTTATGCAGTCTGCGGCGAAGGCCCCCCATTGGTGATGTCGGCCACTTGGCTTTCGCATCTCGAACATCAGTGGCGCAGCCTTGCTTGGCGCCCATGGCTCGACGCCTTCACCCGCAAGCACAAGGTGTTGCGCCACGACTCCCGGGGCTGCGGACTCTCAGACCGGAACGCCGGCAATCTTTCGTTCGAAACCTGGGTGCGTGATCTCGAATGTGTCGTTGAGGCGGCTGGCTTCGGACGATTTGCTATGGTCGGGACCTGCTGGGGCGGTCCGATTGCCCTCGAGTATGCGGCGCGACACCCGGAGCGCGTCAGCCATCTCGTCCTCTATGGCACCTACGCGAGAGGCACCCAGCGGCGAGGAGATTTTCCGCACGATGCAGAGCGAATGCGGGTCATGCAAGACATCACGCGGCTAGGTTGGGCAAACGAGGACCACGCGTTCCTGCAGATATGGTCCTCCCGGTTTCAGCCGGGCGGCGGTCGGGAGCATCGACGCTCCTGGTGCGAGCAGATGCGCGCGGCGACCTCGCCTGATACCGCGATCCGGCTGTTTGAGATCGCCGGCAATATCGATGTGCAAGACGCTGCGCGAAAAGTCCGATGCCCGGCGCTGATCGTGCATCCGGAGCGCGACGTCAACGTCCCGATCGGGGAGGCCCGATTGCTTGCCGGTCTCATCCCCCATTGCCGCTTCGTGCAGCTCGACACCGACAACCACATGCTGCTCGCCGATGAGCCGGCTTGGGACCAACTCGTCAGTGAGGTGCGAAGTTTTCTCGCCGAGCCGGGGTATTCGCCTGCGGCCCGTCGCACCGGCTTGCCGCTGGAAGAGCTGACGCCCCGAGAGCGCGCCGTCCTGGAAGAGGTCGCCAAGGGTCTCGACAATTCGGAAATCGCCGCCGTGCTGCGGCTCTCGGAGAAGACGGTTCGAAATCATATCAGCAGGATCTTCGACAAGATCGACGTCAAACATCGCTATCAGGCGATCGTGCTCGCTCGTGAAGCAGGGCTGGGCGCGACCTTTGGTTCGTCAGTCGGGCCGGAGACAGGGCATTTGTCCCGGGTGCTCGGTGCAGCACCAAAAGCGCGTCGGGACATTGGCCTCAAGACACCGGCCTTCTCTCGCGCCAGGATGCCGACAGAGGGCGCGACCCGCGCGCCCGCAGGCAAACCGAGGTGAGCGGGATGTCCGGCGGATGTCCGACAGATACCATTGAATAGGGCGGCAGTCCCATTCCGCCCGACGGCTCTCGTTTGCGCGAAGCAAGGCGCGTCGAAGGCGGGCGGTCTCGCAGCCTCGGATGCCGACAACGAGAGGAGCGCAACATGCACGCCAATCTTCTTAGGTTGTCGGTTGTCGTCGCCATGATGGCCACGGCACCATCGACATTCGCCAACGTCATCACCGATTGGGACCAGAAAGCCCTTGCTGTCGTCGCACCGATGGCAAGCCTCGGAGGCACGTCGCCCTATATGGCGCAACGCATGATGGGCATGGTCCACGCCGCGATGTTCGACGCGGTCAACTCCATCGATCGTCAGTATCGACCGTATGTCGCGCAGCTGCCGGCCGATCCTGGCACATCGAAAGAAGCCGCCGCTGCCGCCGCTGCCGCCGCCGTCCTGACGACCATCGATGCAAAGACCGCCGATGAAATGAAGGTAGCGCTCGCCACGTATCTCGCGTCGATCCCCGATGGCTTGGCGAAATGGTCCGGCGTCCGGCTTGGCGAGGCGGCCGCCGCGAAAATCGTTGCGGCGCGCGCAAACGATGGATGTGACGCGCCCGATGTCTACCGCCCAAGGACCACGCCCGGCGTCTATGTGCCGACGCCGATCACGATCTCGTCGATGTGGCCGGACATGAAGCCGTTCGCCCTCACCAGGGGATCGCAATTCCGGCCCGGTCCGCCGATCTCGCTCGACAGCAAGGAATGGGCAACGGACTACAATGAGCTCAGGGAATATGGCGGTCAGACCAGCGCGAAGCGAACGCCCGAGCAGACCGAGATCGCCCGGTTCTGGCTGGTGGGCCCGCCCGTTGCCTATCACCCGTTCGTGCGCTCGCTCGTGACGGCGAAGCAGATGAGCGTCGTCGACGGCGCGCGGTTCATGGCGCTGGTGGCAATCGGGCTCAATGACGCGATCATCGCCGTGTTGGATGCCAAATATCACTACAATTTCTGGCGCCCGATCACAGCCATCCGCAACGGCGATCTTGATGGCAATCCGGCGACCGATCGTGAGGCGACCTGGCAGCCGATCTCCAACACGCCCATGCACCCTGAATACCCGTGCTCGCACTGCATCCAAAGTGGCACCGTCGCAGCCGTGGTCGAGGCGGTCCTGGGAAGCATGGACATCCCTGAAACCGCGATGACAAGCCCGACGGCGCCCGGCGTCACCCGCCGTTGGACCAACATGACGGCCTACACGGAAGAAGTTGCCAATGCCCGCATCTGGGCCGGTTTTCATTACCGCTTCTCGACTCGGGTCGGCACGGAAATGGGACTCGAGATCGGTGAACACGTCGTGAGAAACGTAATGCAGCCAGCCCTGACGGCAGCGCCGCAGCAGCAATTGCTTCCGCAGGGAATGATCCCTGCTGCACGATAGCGAGCGTCCCCGGCGGCCCCCACCCCGGTGCTCTTCGGTGTAGAAGACTTTCAGCCGGCCAGAGCCGCGGCGATTCCGGGGCAGTCGCGCCGACGGGTGGTCGAATGAGGCCGCGGGAGTTCATCGCGCTCTAAGGGAGCGCGGTATCTCGCCGATACCCGCTTTCCAGCTCGTTGCCGACCGATTCGGCGATCGAGCCACGAACACAGGGAGGACAATATGGTGAAGCAGTATTTGTGTTGCATTACAGTGGGCTCACTGCTGTTGGCGCTTTCTGCCAGCCATCCGGCCTGGGCGCAGAAGCGCGGCGGCATCCTGCGGCTCGCGAGCCCAGCCAGCCCGGCGAACATGTCGATCCACGAGACGGCGACCATCGTTGCCGAGATGCCGATGATGGGCGTGTTCAACAATCTCATCGTGTTCGACCAGCACAAGCCGCAGGTTAGCCTCGACACGATAGTCTCCGAGGTGGCGACAAGCTGGTCGTGGAACGAGGACGACACCGCGCTGACCTTCCAGCTGCGTCAGGACGTCAAATGGCATGACGGCAAGCCATTCACCGCCGCCGATGTCAAGTGCACCTGGGACCTGCTGCTCGATAAGGTGCCCGACAAGCTGCGGCTCAACCCGCGCAAGACCGCATATGAGAACCTAGCCGACGTAACAACAAACGGTGATTACGAGGTCACCTTCAAACTGAAGCGGCCGCAGGCCGCCTTCCCGATGCTGCTTGCCGGCGGATTCTCGGCGATCTATCCCTGCCATTTCACAGCGACGCAGATGCGCCAGCATCCGATCGGCACCGGCCCGTTCAAGTTCGTCGAGTTCAAGCCCAATGAAGGCATAAAAGTCACCCGCAACCCGGATTACTGGAAGAAGGACCGGCCGTATCTCGACGGGATCGAATACACCATCATCCAAGAGGGGTCGACTGCGGACCTGACGTTTGTTTCCGGGAAGTTCGATATGACATTCCCGTTTGAACTGTCAGTTCCCCGCTACAACAACATGCGCGCGCGGGTGCCGGACGCGGTGTGCGAGCTGTCGCCCGGGACCGTTAACACCCACCTGCTGATCAACCGTGCCCGGCCGCCGTTCGATAATCCCGATCTGCGGCGGGCGATGGCGCTGACGATCGACCGCAAGGCCTATGTCGACACGATCGGACAGGGCGAAGGCGAGATCGGCGGCATCTTGCAGCCGCCTCCGGCCGGGTTGTGGGGCATGACCCAGGACCAGATCGCCAAGCTGCCGGGGTACGGCCTCGACGTACCCAAGAGCCGGGAAGAGGCCCGCGCCCTGGTGCGAAAGCTCGGCTACGGCCCCGACAACCGGCTCAAGATCAAGGTGACGACGCGTGACTGGTCGGTATATCGCGACCCGGCGGTGCTGCTGATTGATCAGCTGAGGCAGATCTACATCGATGGCGAACTCGACCTCGTCGACACGGCGCAATACTTCCCGAAGATCCAGCGCAAGGAATATACGGTCGCGCTCAACTTGCAGACGGCAGGGCCCGATCCCGACCCGATTGTGCAGCTGTTCTACGGCTGCGGCTCGAACCTCAACTGGGACAACTATTGCAATCCCGAGATGGACAAGTTGATCGAGGCGCAATCACGCGAGGGTGACGCTGCCAAGCGCAAGCAGATCCTATGGACGATCGAGCGCAAGCTGGCCAATGACGATGTGCGGCCGATCATTTTCTACCGCCGCGGCGGCACCTGCGAGCGCCCCTATGTCAAGGGCCTGACGATCATGGTCAACAGCATCTTCGACAGCTGGCGCATGGAGGATGTCTGGCTCGACAAGTAGATGTATCTGCTCACAAGAAACAAGATGATGACCAAGACCAAGTTCGAGGCGATGGAAATCCTCAACAAGGACGACATCCCCTGCGGCCCGATCCTTTCGATGAAGGAGATCATCGAGGACCGGTCGCTGCACGCCACCGGCACCCTGGTCGAAGTCGATCACCCCACCCGCAGCAAGTACATTTCGGTCGGCAACCCGATCAAATTGTCGGACTCACCGAGCGAGGTGACCCGATCGCCGCTGCTCGGCGAGCACACCGACGAGATCCTGCGCCAGGTGCTCGGCTTCTCCGATCACCAGGTCGCCGAGATCCACGATTCCGGCGCGCTCGATCCGCCGCGGAAGCAGGCGGCCGAATAAGCCAACTCTTAGGAGAACACAAAATGCCAAGGCCGCCGGTTTCCGGCGGCCTTTTTCTTTCTAGGATGTTCCGTCTGGAATGCCACTTTCGTTATTTTTGCTGCAATGCAAACGGTCAATTGCTGCTATGCAAACAAGCCTGTTGTAGCTGGCATCTGGTATACATAAATTGTGCGGAGATCACCAAGCGGAATGGTTCCGCACCAAGAAAAGGGGACAAACATGTCCAAGACTGCATCCATCGGCCTCCTGCCCTCCGGCACCCTGTTCGGCCGTCTGATGGCGTCCATCGACCGCCTGCTGACCGCGAGCAGCCGTATCGCCATCCGCAACGGCGACCTCCCCTATTTCGGTCTCTGAGCCTAGAAAATAAGCGGTTTTCGATCGAAGGTCTTTCCAGGCGAACGGCCCCTCCGCATGAACTCTCTGTAGCAATGGCCCCGGTTTCCGGGGCCATTTTTCGTTTGCAGCGGGCCGCCGACTTTTACCAACATCTGCGACAAATCAGCCCAAATGCCAATTCGCCCCAATAACCGTTTGCGTCCTGGCATATCGCATACAAAGATACATCAAGGGCGCCCGCACCGAAAAGAAGGGCGCATTTGGGGGGATAAAGTCGTGCGGTCCACGAGGACAGCCAAGGCGATCTGGCGCGAAGCCGGCGGTGCATCTCACCTGCCCTCTTCGGCGTTATGCAAATACACAATTGGCCGAAAGGAGCGGATGCCGCACCGAAAGGTCCCTCTTACAATTCGAGCCTGCAGTCATCGCACGGGGACAACCGTTGCGGTGTAACAGTCATGAGTGCGAGAACAACCCGATCGGATGGTCGGGACAGAACTAGAAAGCCGGCAAAGACCGACGTAACCACAGTTCGACGGGAGAGAAACAAAATGAAGCACACTGCACAAACGGCGTTTGGCGCAATTGCCGCCTTATGCGCGATCGGGATTTCTGTTCCTGCGACCGCAGCATGGGAACCGGTGCGGCCAGTCGAGTTCATCGTTCCTGCCGGCACCGGCGGCGGCGCCGATCAGATGGCGCGGACGATCCAGGGCATCGTTACCAAGCACAGCCTGATGAAGCAGCCGATGGTCGTCATCAACAAGTCGGGCGGCGCCGGCGGCGAAGGCTTCCTCGACCTCAAGGGATCGGGCGGAAATCCGCACAAGATCATCATCACGCTCTCCAACCTCTTCACCACCCCTCTCGCGACGGGAATTCCTTTCAGCTGGAAGGATCTCACACCGGTAACGATGCTGGCGCTCGATGAGTTCGTGCTGTGGGTGAATGCCGAAAAACCGTACAAGACGACGAAAGAGTATATTGATGCCGTGAAGGCCGCTCCTGCCGGTACTATGAAGATGGGCGGCACCGGCTCGAAGCAGGAAGACCAGATCATTACGGTCGCGGTCGAGAAAGCCACCGGCAGCAAGTTCACCTACATTCCCTACAAGGGCGGCGGCGAAGTCGCTGTTCAGCTCGTCGGCAACCATGTTGATTCCACCGTCAACAATCCGATTGAGGCCGTCGCGCAATGGCGCGGTGGCAAGCTGCGTCCGCTTTGCGTGTTCGACGCGCAGCCGATGGGCTATGACGAACAGGTCGCGGACGGCAAGAGCTGGAAGGATATTCCGACCTGCAAATCGCAGGGTCTCGACATGGAATATCTGATGCTGCGCGGCATCTTCATGTCGCCACGGGCAACCAAGGACCAGATCGAATATTACGTCGAACTGTTCAAGAAGGTTCGCGCCACACCCGAGTGGCAGGACTTCATGAAGAGCGGCGCGTTCAACACGACCTCCCTGACCGGGGCAGAATATGCCAAGTGGGTCGAGGTCGAGGAAAAGCGCCACGAGGTCCTGATGAAGGATGCCGGTTTCCTTGCCGCACCGGGCAACTGATCGACGCATCGGCCGCAACCGGGATCATAACGCAGACGCCGGGCCTCGGGCCCGGCCGCGCATGGAGTTTTGATGACAACAGGCAGCTCAAGCAAGACAGGCCCCACCCACAAGCTGGTGGAGGCAGGGATCACGTTGCTGATCGCCCTCTTCGGCGTCATCGTTATCGTCGGCAGCCTGAAGGCCGGCGTTAACTGGGGCGCGGAGGGTCCGCGCGCCGGCTTCTTTCCATTCTACATCGGAATCTTCATCGTCGCAGCCAGCGGGATAAACCTGTGGAACGGACTGCGCGAAGACAATGACGAGCTATTCGCGGAATGGGGACAGCTTCGCCAGGTCATGAGCGTCGTCGTTCCAACCGCGATCTATGTCGGCGTCATGTCGTTCACGGGGCTGTATCTCGCGTCGATCGTCTTCATCGCATGGTTCATGCGATGGCTCGGCAAGTACCCTTGGATTACCGTGCTGGCCGTCGCGCTTGGCATGCCCATTGTCACCTATTTCATTTTCGAGCGCTATTTTCTGGTCCCGCTTCCCAAGGGGCCGATCGAAGAGTGGCTCGGTCTGTAACATCGACGCACAGTCAGGATTATCGGGATGGAAGAACTCCTCAATCTGTTTCATGGCTTTGCGGTCGCGCTGCAGCCTTTCAACATCATGGTGATGGTCCTCGGCATCGTGCTCGGCGTCATCATCGGCGTGCTTCCGGGATTGGGCGGCGCTAATGGCGTTGCGATCCTGTTGCCGCTGACATTCTCGATGCCGCCGACGTCGGCCATCATCATGCTGTCCTGTATTTATTGGGGCGCATTGTTCGGCGGAGCGATCACCTCAATTCTCTTCAACATACCCGGCGAACCATGGTCGGTGGCGACCACATTCGACGGCTACCCGATGGCGCAGAAGGGCAAGGCCGGCGAGGCGCTGACCGCGGCCTTCACCTCATCGTTCGTGGGCGCCCTGTTCGCCGTGATCATGATCACGCTGGTCGCGCCGCTGGTCGCAAGCTTTGCGCTGCAATTCGGGCCAGCCGAGAAATTTGCGGTCTATTTTCTGGCGTTCTGCAGTTTCGTCGGCTTGAGCAAGGAGCCACCGTTCAAGACCATTGCGGCCATGATGATCGGATTTGCGCTTGCCGCCGTCGGCCTCGACTCCATCACCGGACAGTTGCGGCTGACATTCGGCGTTACCCATTTGCTCAACGGGTTCGACTTCCTCATCGCCGTCATCGGGCTGTTCGGCATCGGCGAGATCCTGCTGACGATGGAGGAAGGGCTCGCCTTCCGCGGCGGCAGCGCCAAGATCAATTTGCGGGTGGTGCTGCAGACCTGGAAGGAGTTGCCGGCCTACTGGGTGACGTCGCTGCGCTCCTGCGTGATCGGCTGCTGGATGGGCATCACGCCGGCCGGCGCGACGCCGGCCTCCTTCATGAGTTACGGCATCGCCAAGCGGGTGTCGAAGAAAGGCAGCAATTTCGGCAAGGGCGAAATCGAAGGCGTGGTCGCGCCGGAGACCGCCGCGCACGCCGCCGGCACCGCCGCGCTGCTGCCGATGCTTTCGCTAGGCGTGCCGGGTTCACCGACGGCTGCCGTGTTGCTCGGCGGCCTCCTGATCTGGGGTCTGCAGCCCGGACCGATGCTGTTCGTCGAACAGAAGGAATTCGTCTGGGGCCTGATTGCCTCGATGTATCTCGGCAATCTCGTCGGCCTGATCGTCGTGTTGACCTGCGTGCCGGTTTTCGCGGCCATCCTGCGCGTCCCCTTCAGCATCATCGCGCCGCTCATCCTGGTGCTGTGCGCGATCGGTGCCTATTCGGTCCACAGCTCTACGTTCGACGTGATCCTGATGCTGGTGTTCGGCGTGATCGGTTATTTGCTCAAGAAGTGCAATTATCCCCTCGCCCCGCTGGTGCTGGCCATCGTGCTCGGCGACAAGGCGGAAGAGGCATTCCGGCAGTCGTTGCTGGGATCCCAGGGCTCGCTCGGCATATTCTTTTCCAACACGCTGGTCAGCACGATCATGATCCTGGGATTGGTGGCGCTGTTCTGGTCGGTGATCCAGCAGGGCTATACCCGCTTGCGCGGCGCCGTTGCCTGAAGGGAGCAAGGCGCCATCGCCGGAGCGAACAAAATCTTTCCCTAAAGCCTGACGAGAGCGTGATGACTTTTCTTCGAATCGTCATCCCGCTCTGCCTCTTTGATTTGAGCATGATCGCCGCGCAAACGCGTTCCGCGCTTGTCGCGAGGGAAAACCGGTACCCACTTTTCCGGATCATGCTCCAGAAAATGCGAGGAGCATTTCGAGGAGCATTTTCAGGCGCTTCCCAACCACTCGAACGGGGTCGTCATGGCCGGGCACTGTCCCGGCCATTCGCGGTTTTGGACGCTGGGATATCAGGCTCGAGAAATCGCAAGCTTTCGTAACGAACGCCGCCAGCTACGCTCATCAACTAATTTCTTTTTTGTTTCAGTATTTTAACGTGCGGCTTGATCACCGCTGTTCTAATGACGCGTTTTCCGCAGCAACAGGAAATGCGACAATCTGGCAAGATTTCTCTTGTCTACTGGCATAACATATACCAAACTCCTCGCATGAGCTGTCGGGTATCGATAGAACAGCCTATGGAGGGAAGATGACGGACACAGTGCACGGAGCGGCCCCCGTCGCGGCGGCCCGAGTAAGCGACGCTTATCGCTGGACCCAATTGGCCATCGGCGTCGCCGCGATGGTGATGATCGCCAATTATCAATATGGGTGGACTTTCTTCGTCCCCGACATCCAGAAGAAATTCGGATGGGATCGCGCGTCGATCCAGTGGGCCTTTACGCTGTTCGTTCTGTTCGAGACCTGGCTGGTGCCGGTCGAGGGATGGTTCGTCGATAAATACGGCCCGCGCATCGTCGTCCTCGTCGGCGGCATCCTCTGCGCCGTCGGATGGGCAATCAACGCCCAGGCGACCACCCTCAACGGCTTCTATCTCGGCATGATCATCGCGGGCATCGGCGCCGGTGGCGTGTACGGCACCTGCGTCGGCAACGCGCTGAAATGGTTTCCCGACAAGCGCGGCCTTGCCGCTGGCATCACCGCCGCCGGTTTCGGCGCGGGCTCGGCGCTGACGGTCGCGCCGATCCAGGCGATGATCAAGGACTCCGGCTTCCAGACCACCTTCCTCTATTTCGGTCTCGGCCAGGGCATCATCATCGTGATCCTCGCCTTCTTCCTGTTCTCGCCGAAGTCAGGACAAGTGCCGGCGGTGACGCAGAACGCCAACATCATCCAGACCCGGCGCAATTATCAGCCGACCGAGGTGATCCGTCAGCCGATCTTCTGGTTGATGTATTTCATGTTCGTGATCGTCGGCGCCGGCGGATTGATGGTCACCGCCAACCTCAAGCCGATCGCGGTCGACTGGAAGGTTGACAGCGTGCCGGTCACGCTGATGGCGGTGACGATGACGGCGGTGACGTTCGCGGCCACCATCGATCGCGTCCTCAACGGCCTGACCCGCCCCTTCTTCGGCTGGATCTCCGACATGATCGGCCGCGAGAACACCATGTTCATCGCGTTCGGGATGGAAGGCATCGGCATCTGGGGCCTCTACATGCTGGGCCACGATCCCGTGTGGTTCGTGCTGCTGTCGGGCTTCGTGTTCTTTGCCTGGGGTGAGATCTACTCCCTCTTCCCGTCGACCTGCACCGATACGTTCGGTTCGAAGTTCGCGACCACCAATGCCGGCCTGCTCTACACGGCAAAGGGCACCGCGGCGCTGCTGGTGCCTGTCGCGAACTACATGCAGCAGTCTTCGGGCACCTGGGACACCGTGTTCATCGTCGCGGCCGGCGCGAATATCCTGGCCTCGGTGCTTGCGATCGCGGTGCTCAAGCCGTGGCGCAAGGTGGTGGTCGCCAAATCGCAGCTTGCGGCCTGATCCGAACCGGATCGGTTGTTCGAAAGAAGCGCGCTCATCCCTCAGGGATGGGCGCGTTTTCTTTTGCCTGGACGGCCTCTGGTATACCTGAGCGCTTTTTGGCCCGCACCAGAAGATGACGCCCTTCCTCCGGCCGGGAGGCTGCGTCCAATAATGTCAGCAATACTGCCTATTTATCTTCATCCTGGCGAAAGATTTCCACTGCCAGGCGTGTTGACAATTGGCATTATGTATACCAGACTTGAGGTAATAATTCACCCAAGGAGGTCGCCATGCAAGTCGGAGATATTCTGCGAACGAAAGCCGCCCGTGTCGCAACGGTCCGCATGAACGAGACCGTCGCCATCGCCGCCCAACTGATGCGCTCCAGCAATATCAGCGCGCTTGTGGTGAAAGATGTGGTGCGCACCGAAGGCAACACGGCGGTCGGCATGTTCACCGAACGCGACGTGGTGCGCGCGATCGCCCAGCACGGCGTGGCCGGGGTGAATATGCGCGTTTCGCAATTCATTTCGGTACAGCAGCTCGTCTCCTGCACATCGACGGATACGCTCGAGCATGTCCGTCACCTCATGAGCAAGCATCACATCCGCCACGTGCCTGTGATCGACAATTACAGCCTGATCGGCGTCATCAGCATTCGCGATATCTTCAACGCGTTCGACGACGAAGCAACGCCCTTCAATCTGGCCGCGTCGGCTTGATATCCGCAAGGAAGCTCAGCACCAACGCGCCGGCCTGAGATGAGCTCAGCACCGGCGCGACGCTGACGCTCAATCATCAACACCGGGCTTTGCGAAAGATCCCATGAAAATCTGTATCTACGGCGCCGGCGCGATCGGCGGCTATCTCGGTGTGCAACTGGCGCGAGCGGGTGTTGATGTCAGCCTGGTGGCGCGCGGCGCGCATCTCGCCGCGATGCGCGCAAACGGGCTCAAGCTCCTGATCGGGGACGAAGAGCGCGTGGTGCATCCGCGCTGCACCGACAACCCGGCCGAACTCGGACCGCAGGATTTCGTCATCATCTGCCTGAAGGCGCATTCGATCACCGGCGTGCTCGAACAGATGCAGCCGCTGCTCGGGCCGCACACCCGAATCGTCACCGCCGTGAACGGCATCCCCTATTGGTACTTCTACAAGCATGGCGGCGCCCTTGAGGGCTCGACGCTGGAGAGCATCGATCCCGGCGGACGGCAATGGCGCGAGCTGACGCCGCAGCGCGCGATCGGCTGCATCGTCTATCCCGCCACCGAGATCGAGGCGCCCGGCGTGATCCGCCATGTCTATGGCGACCGCTTCCCGCTCGGCGAGCCCTCCGGCGAGATCACCGAGGACGTGCAGCGGCTCTCCGAGGTCTTCACCAGCGCCGGCATGCAGGCGCCGGTCCTCGACCGCATTCGCGACGAGATCTGGCTCAAGCTGTGGGGCAATGTCTGCCTCAACCCGGTCAGCGCACTGACCCACGCCACCCTCGACGTGATCTGCTCCGATCCCCCCACCCGCGCGCTGTCGAAGGCGATCATGCTGGAGGCGCAGGCGATCGCCGAATCCTTCGGCGTCAAGTTCCGCGTCGATGTCGAGCGGCGCATCGAGGGCGCCCGCAAGGTCGGCGCGCACAAGACCTCGATGCTGCAGGATCTCGAGCGCAGCCGCCCGATGGAAATCGATCCGCTGGTGACGGTAGTTCAGGAAATGGGACGGCTGACCAATATTCCGACGCCGTCGCTGGATGCGGTGCTGGCGCTGGTCGCGCAGCGCGCCAAGATCGCCGGCCTCTACGACGGAACGGTGCTTCCGGCGCCGGAAGCAAAAATCCCGGCGGTGGCGTGATGCTGCAGCGTAACGTGACCAACTGGATTCGTTTCCGCCACCAGGGTGAAACCGGCTTCGGCGCGCTCACGCCGTCCGGCATATCAGTGCATGACGGCAGCATGTTCGGCACCTCGAAGCCGAGCGGGCAAATCCTTGCGCTTGGGGATGTCGAGGTACTGGCGCCGACCGAGCCGACCAAGATCGTCGCGCTCTGGAATAATTTTCATGCGCTCGCCGCCAAGCTGCAACAGCCGGAGCCGGCCGAGCCCTTGTATCTCCTGAAAGCCACCACCAGCGTCACCGCGCCGGGCGCGGTGATCGAACGTCCCGTCTCCTATGACGGCAAGACCACCTATGAGGGCGAACTCGGCATCGTCATCGGCAAGTCCTGCACCAACGTTTCCGCCGAGGATGCCGACGACTTCATCTTCGGCTACACCTGCGTCAACGATGTCACCGCCAACGACATCCTCAACCGCGACAAGACCTTTGCCCAATGGGCCCGCGCCAAGGGTTTTGACGGCTATGGCCCGTTCGGCCCCGTCATCACCTCGGGCATCGATCCGGCAAGCCTCGTGGTGCGCACGATCCTCAACGGCGCCGAGCGGCAGAACTACCCCATATCCGACATGATCTTCAGCGCGCAGCAGCTGGTCAGCAAGATCTCGCATGACATGACGCTCCTGCCCGGCGACCTGATCGCCTGCGGCACGTCGGTCGGCATCGGCGTCATGAAGGAGCCGGTCAACACGGTGACGGTGGCGATCGACGGGATCGGCGAACTGACCAACGAGTTCAGGCAATAGACGGCGTCGCCTGAGACTCATGGCGTGAACCCAATAATTCGGATTGTCTGCCGATTTCCGCTTTGGCGCGCGTTGCGGACTCAAGTCGGACACCGCTCCACTTCCGAATAGTGCCCACAAGCGGTCATGCCCACTTCCTCCCGGTGCGCCGTTGAGGTAGCCTAACTTTCGAGCCGGGCCAGCGGGACGTGCCGAAGTCCCCCCTTTGGTTGGTGGCAGGCGTTGATGCCTTCGGCGGGCATATCCACTGAGACCATCACATTTGCGGTCTATCCACGCTCCCATCGCGCGTCCGCGCCCATTTAGGCGTGCCCAATAGAGACGATCAGGGAGGAAGAGGCCATGAAACTGCCCCGCCGCCAATTCTTGCTTCTCGCAGCAGTGGCTGCCGCGCTGCCGGCCCCATCGCGCTTCGCTTGGGCGCAAGCCTACCCGGCCCGGCCGGTGCGCATCGTCGTCCCATTTGCCGCCGGCGGATCTACCGACATCAGCGCTCGTCTGATCGGCCAATGGCTGTCGGAGCGTCTCGGCCAGCAATTTGTCATCGAGAACAGGCCAGGAGCAGGCAGCAATATTGGTACGGAGCTGGTCGTGAATGCGCCGCCGGACGGATACACCCTCCTCCTGGTCGGCGCCTCGTCCGCGATCAATGCGACGCTTTACGAGAAACTCAATTTCAACTTCCTCCGCGACATCACACCCGTCTCCGGCATCAACTCGGTCCCCTTCATTATGGCGGTAAACCCATCGTTCCCGGCGAAGACGGTTTCCGAGTTCATCGCGTATGCCCGGGCCAACCCGGGCAAGGTCAACATGGCATCGGGCGGCAACGGAACGGCAGGCCATCTATCAGGCGAACTGTTCAAGCTGCTGGCCGGTCTCAACATGGTGCACGTTCCGTATCGGGGCGAGGCACCTGCACTGACTGACATGCTCGCAGGTCACGTGCAGGCGATGTTCGGCACCATGCCCGCATCCATCGAGTATGTCAGGGCGGGCAAACTTCGGGCATTGGCGGTGACAAGTGCAAGGCGCTCGGAGTTGCTGCCGGACCTCCCGACGGTGGGCGATTTTGTGCCCGGGTACGAGACGAGCGCGTGGCAGGGTGTCGGCGCGCCTAAAAACACGCCCGCCGAAATCATCGACAGGCTCAACAAGGAGATCAATGCGGGCCTCGCAGATCCTAAGATTAAGGCGCGGGTCGCCGATATGGGCGGCACGGTGCTTGCGGATTCGCCCGCCAACTTCGGGAAGCTCATCGCCGATGAGACCGAGAAGTGGGGCAAGGTGGTCAAGTTCTCCGGCGCCAAGCCGGACTAATCGGGGTAACCCCGCCCGATAATCCAATTGTGTCCGATAGGCGAATGCTGATCGGCTGATGTCCGGGTGGGGTCAATTTCGGACTCCGCGCGGTCCAGACCGATGTCCGCTTTTGCTGCGATCAAACAAAACCCCGGCACGAGGTCGGGGCTTTTTATTTGAGGGATGAAGGTCTTCTTACAAAGATGCAACTATCGTCTTGTAGTCGTCCTCTGCGAACGCCCGACAAGTCTGCGACCGTACGAATCCGAGGGCCGCGGTCCCCAAGGCGAGCTTTGCGACCACTTCGTCGTTCGGTGCTTCAACAATGGACACGGCATCATATTGGCCCGTTACGAGGTAAAAGGCTTTTAACTCGGCACCCGCATCGCGGAAGCGTTGCTTTGCCGCTTCGAGGCGCTTGGGCCCGTCCTTGATCGCCTCGGCACCCTTCTGAGTGAAGTTGATTAGGGATATATAGGTGGGCATGGATGAGCCTCCATGGTTAAGAGTGAGCATCCCGTTGTGGGCGAAACGGTCAAACAGATAACGCAAGCAGAATGTCTGTCTTGATCTAAATCAACACGCCGAGATTGTTTATCGGCTGTCGATTATGGGGAAAGCCTATACGTCCGCCATGGGTCATTTCAGACTTCGGCGCGGTCAGGAGCGATTTCCGCTTTACCCCGATGAACAGACATCGCCGAGCGCGAGTGCCAAGTCCGAAACGTGCCAGTCACGGAAGTGACGTGACGGTACGAACCTAGTTCGCCTCTCGTCCAGTAGTAGCGATGGGTTCGCATATCGGCGGCTTCAGGCCAAGTCCGGACGAACAGATAGCCTCGAACGCGCCGCAGCCGAGCCCTCACGGGTGTCACCATTCGACAACCTGGTGGGCTATCTCGGGGTTGATGGCATGGCCGAGGAATGGTGGTCGACGATCAGCCAACGCTCGCCGTTCTTGACGTACGTGAAGCTGTAGCGCGCGGGCAAGCTCTTCGTCTCGCCATCCTTGACATAGGAGAACGTATAGTAGCCGGTATTGACCGCCGCATTCCCGTACACGCGGATCAGCTGATCGCCGAAGGCGACCTTGAGGCCGGGCAGAACCTTGAAGGCAGCCACGAAATAGTCTCGTAGCCCCGCCCGGTCGGAGCGCACGGTCGGCGACAGCGTGCCCCAGAGCACGGCATCGTCCGAATAGAACGGCAACACCTTTTCGGGATCGCCTTCGCCAATAGCCTGCCCCCATGCCGAGGTTGCCGTCGCCACCTCCGCTTTCGGCTCGACCAAAGCGCTGGAGCCAAACGATAACATCACCATGCACAGGGCAAGCGCTGCGCTCGCTACTTTTGGAGAAGACCGCATGACATCCTCCCTTGCGAATACCGGACAGACAAGTGTCCGCGTGAGACGGCCTCTTGCAATGCGGGCGGCTACTGTTTGCGCGGATCGTCAGCCGGATTGATGTAATCGATGCCACCTGGGCCGGTAAATTGAACTTGAAGTATCCCTTCCTCGCTTCCGGTCCAAGCGTAATGCGGGTGTTTTGCGGGGTACACCCATAACGAGCCTGGCTTCAGGAGATCACCCTTCTTTTCGAATTTTTCGCCATGGCTAGTGCCGACGTCACCGCTTATGACTGTGACAACTTCGGAATAGGGATGAGTATGCGGAGGCATTTGGAAGTTAGGTGGAAACTTGATGCGTAAGACGATGACCTCGCCCGCTTTCGTGGGATCACCGACCAAGGTGGCAATCTGAACGCCCTTCGGAAAGGCTGGATTATCCTTCCATATGAGCGTATCGGGCATCACCCGGACCTCAGTATTTTGCGCCATTGCCGGAATCGAGAGTGCAATCAAACCGGTCGCCGTTAGCAGCAATTTTTTCATGCGAGCTCCTCCCAAGCTGAGCAGCAAGAGGCGCAAATCGCCATGCGCGGTCAGCGTGGAAACTAGATTGAAGCTGCGCGCCACAACGTTGCGTGCGTCAATGTGTGTCAAACTACATCATCAGCGACGGGCGAACCATAAGTCAGAGATGTTGACTTGATAGGTTGCCAAAAAGGTTCGTGTCCGCTTTGGGTCGATTTATGCTCGTGAGAACGGGAGGACGCGAGTTCCGCTGCGTCAACTGCGATCTAACAGACCCCCTTGAATTGCAGAAGGTCACAAAGCTTCTCACGGGCGAATTAGGCCGTCCGGGCTAAATTGCCTCATTCGGCTTTGGCGATGGTCGTCTGGATACATCCAAAGTATCCGGGGTGGCGCCCGAATTGTCTCGCTATCTGGGTTCAACAAGCGCAGCTTGGTTCCGGAGCCCCGCTTGGAGGTCGGTCATGAGCGGCAATATTTTCAATAGCAATGGCACCCACGTTGGGGTGGTGGACGGCGCGGCCATCTTCGACCTCAAGGGCCAAAAACTTTATCATCTCAAAGGGATCAATATCTATCGACTTTCCGGCGAGCTGGTCGGCCATCTGAACGGGGCGCAAGGCTCCGATAAGCGGCTCGATCGTTCCACTGACAGGCTATTCCCCGCCAGAGGCAGTTCTTAAGACCCTGCCGTATCAGGAGAAGGCGAATGACAAGCCACGACATTCCTGCCTTCCCTGCCTTTACGAGCTGGCTGATGGGGTCGAGTGGCGGGCCCGAATTGATGCCGACTTACTGACAGGCTGCCATCCATCCGGCAGGCGCACGTCTTTGGAGGTCATCATGAATGACGCATTCTCGTTCTCCATCTCGATAGGTATCATTGCCTTTGGAATTTGGATTGCTTCTGGCACGATCGGCGCTGGCGCGCATTTGGCTTGGATACTCATGGGACTACTTCCCGTCATCGTGGGTACGATCAGCCTTTATCTGGCGGTTCGCGAAGTCAGCGTTGCGCCGCGGAATCGAGATTCTGAAGTATCGTCAGTTGACGCGGGCATGCGCCGGACAGAGCGCCAGAACTACCGACCATGATCTTCAGCGCCCAAGAATTCGTCAGCAAGATCTCGCATGACATGACGCACCTGCCCGGCGATCTGGTCGCTTGCGGAACATCGGTCGGCGTCGGCGTCATGACAGAGCCGGTCAGCACGGTGACCGTGGCGATCGACGGCATCGGCGAGTTGACCACGAATTCCGGCAGTAGACCGCGTCACCGGAAACCTATGGCGTGGACCCATTAATTCGGACTGATCGGCCGATGTGCGCTTTGACGCGCATTTCCGGACTCAAGTTGGAAACCGCCCCACTTTCGAAAAGTGCCAAATAGCGGACTCGTACACCGCAGCAAATGGCGGCGCATGGACCGGTATCCCATCGCTTCTGGCATGATCTTTATGGTGATCGATGATCCCGGTTGCCGGATGAGCCCGAGCCTTTTCGAGAAGGGCTCTCGTGGAACCTAACGGAACCTCGGACGTTCTTTTTCGCGAATGAGCAGCGCCGTCGCCCCGGCGCAGCAAGCGCAGACGCCGAGGCGTTGCGCTGCGCTGGTCGGAGGGAACGCTCATGAGACTCACCCTTTCGGTTATCAAGGCTGACATAGGCTCCGTCGGCGGCCACACGAAACCGTCCACACGCATGATGGCGGCTGTCGAGGGCGAGGTCGCGAAGGCGATCTGCGATGGCCTGCTGATCGACGCTTTCGTCTGCCACACCGGCGACGACATTGCGATCATCATGACACACACACGGGGCGAAGGGAGCTCCGAGGTGCATCAACTTGCCTGGAAGGCGTTCCTCGCGGCCACCTCGGTCGCGAAAACCTCCGGGCTTTATGGCGCCGGCCAGGATCTTCTCGTCGACGCGCCTTCCGGAAACGTTCGCGGCGCCGGACCGGGCGTCGCCGAGCTCAGCTTCGACCACAGCCTCTCGGGCACGAGACCTGCGGAGTCCTTCATGGTGTTCGCCGCCGACAAATGCGGCCCCGGCGCCTACAACCTGCCGCTCTACCTCGCCTTTGCCGATCCCATGTATTGCGCGGGGCTGATGCTGCCCCCGATGATCAAGGGATTCCGTTTCCATGTCATCGACATGGACCACACGGCCGGCGACAGCGTGATCGAACTCGACGCGCCCGCGGATGGCTACCACATTGCCGCGCTGCTCCGCGACAACGAGCGCTTTGGCATTGATCGCATCGTTTCCCGGACCCATGGCGAGGTCGCCGCCGCCGTTTCGGCGCAGCGTCTTCACGCGATCGCAGGCAAGTACACCGGCAAGGACGATCCGGTCGCGATCGTCAGGAACCAGGGGATTTTCCCGGCGCCCGAAGAAATCGTCTCACCGTTCGCGAAGGCGCACTTCGTAGGCGGCGATGCGCGCGGCTCGCACGTGATGCCGCTCATGCCCGTGCCACTAAACACACCGGTGACAGGCATGTACTGCCTGCCGATCGTTTCCTGCACCGGCTTTTCGATCGACAAGGACGGCCGTTTTTCGGAGTCATTTACCGATTTCTTCGACAACCCGGCGTGGGACGAGGTCCGCCGGCGCGCCCAGCGCAAGGCAATCGAGATGCGCAGCCAGGGCTGGTCTGGTGCCGCGATGCTGCCCTATTCCGAGCTGGAGTATGGTGGCTTCCGCGACACCGTGTCCTCACTGCTGAAGCGCTTTCAGGTGCGCCAGGAGCGCAAGCCGGAAGCGGCCGAGTAACGGACCGCCTGCGAGGTGGGTATGGCAAAAAGGCGCATCGGCATTCTCACGGGCGGCGGCGACGTTCCCGGTCTCAACGCAGTCATCAAGAGCGTGACATATCGCGGCAGCGAGAACGACATCGAGGTCGTCGGCCTCCGCCGTGGTTGGGAGGCCCTCACGCACGTGAACCTCGAGGACCCGGCCAGCAGATCCCACTACATCATCCCGCTGAACCGTGACAACACGCGCACTATAGACCGGAGCGGCGGCACTGTGCTGCACTCGAGCCGCACCAATCCGTCCAGGATGAAGAAGCTGCCAGATCATCTCGTCGGCAACGACTTTCCGGCCTCGCTCAGCTCGAAGGGCGGCATCGCAACCAGGACGTGGGACGTCACCGGCCAAGTGCTGGCGAACCTCTCGGGGCTCGGCATCGAACATCTGATCGCCATCGGTGGCGACGACACGCTCAGTTACGCAGCCAAGCTCAACGACCTCGGCGTCAAGATCATCGCCATCCCGAAGACGATGGACAACGACGTCCGCAACACCGAGTACTGCATCGGCTTCTCGACCGCGATCACCCGCGCCAGCGACGCCATCCAGCGGCAGCGCACCACTGTTGGATCGCACGAGCGAATTGGCATTTTCCGCGTCTTTGGCCGCGATGCCGGATTTACGGCGCTCTACACCGCGTACGCCACCTCGATACGGTGCGTCATACCGGAGTACAAGGTCGATCTCGACAAGCTGATCCAGTTGCTCGTTGAGGAGAAGCGCGCCAACCCAAGCAACTACGCGCTGGTCGTGCTCAGCGAGGGCGCCGCGTGGGAGGGCTACGAGGTGCAGGAATACGGTGAGCCTGATGCTTACGGTCATCGCAAGAAGGCGAGTGTGGCGGAATCGTTCGCCGACGAGATCAAGCGACGCGTCGGCGAGGAGACGATCACCTCCGATCTCACATACGACCTGCGATCGGGCAATCCGGACTTCATGGACAAGCTCGTGGCCCTGACTTTCGGTAACATGGCCTACGATGCTATCCTGGAAGGCAAGACCGGCCTCATGTCGGCGCTGGTAGAGGGGCGCTACGATCTCGTGCCCATCCCTGACGCCAAGCTCGGGCCGCGCAAATTGGACGTCGCCAGCACGTACAACACGGAGCGCTACCGCCCCATTTACGGCAATAAGCGAGGGCTGCCGATCTTTCTCAACCGCGCGTCATAGGGCGGCAGATAATAACCCACAAGAACGTCTCCTATGGGGCAGCCTCGGAAGTAGTGCCCGGCCAGATGGGTCCGCCGACGCGGAGTCGGGGCCTCGTGCCGAGTTCATGAGGTCAGGCCATGGAGATCGAACGTACTACATTCGGCACCATCACGATTGACGGAAAGACTTATGAACACGACGTGATCATTCGTCTGTCCGGCGAAGTGGCAAGGCGGAAGAAGAAGCTGTCGAAGAAGTACTACGGCACCTCGCATGTCCTCTCGAAGGACGAAGCGAAGTTCGTCTTTGAGGGCGGATGCGAGCTAGCGGCGAGGCTTTTTCGGCTTTAGCGACGCCGCCGGCGCCCGTGCGTTGGCATCGAGCGCTGTTGATGCCACCGGCGTCTCACCCTTGGCCCCTTCGCGTCCAATTTCGCGTCGCGGCCAGGCAAAATCATCGGCGCGACCGGCTGGTGCTGGCACGGCCTCACCTTTGAACAAGACCCGCGCTGCTTGCGCATCGATCGTCACCGGCCGCGACCCGGGACCGCCGAGCAATTGATCCGTGCTGACCGAAGAGCCCACCAAGGGAACGATCGGCCCGGCCAGCGGACGCGGCGCCGGCTGATCCGGCCGCGCACTGGCGTCGGGCGTTGCCGGTTCGGTGGGCAGCACAACCGGCGCGGAACGCGCAGCCAACAGCCGGTTGATTTCGCGCTCGGCATAATGCGCAAGCTTCAGCGCGCCGGCTTTGGTGAAGTACACGCCATCGGAGGAGCGCAGCCGGCGGATCTGCCCTTCGAAATCGGGGCCTTGCTGTAGAAAGCGGCCGGCTTCATCGACAAATCCGTCCCAGACATCGACATAGGTGATGCCGGCCCTGCCGGCCGCATCGCGATAGAGCGTATCCAGAAACGCCGTGTCGGCGGTCGCCTTGGGGCCACGCACCACCGGCAGCCCCACCCACAGCACCGGCACACCCTTGGACTTGAGCACGCCGATCATCTCGTCGATCTTTTCCCGGTAGAGTTCGACCCAGCGTTTCTCGCGAAACTCATAGAGGCCGTTCGGCGAGCGCGCGCTTTTCTCCGGTTCCATGGCCGGCCGCGCATCACTGTTGTCGGTGGCATCGTCCGGCGACAATTCGGGATCCGTCGCCTTGGTTGCGCCATCGGGCTTCGCCGCCGGTTTTTCGCCCGAAGGCTTGCCATCGGGTTTGGCCTTGGCGTCCTTCTTGTCGGCGTCTTTCTTGTCGCCCGATTTATTCTGGGATTTTTCGGCTGCCGGCTCGCGGATCGCGACGCGGTCCTCAAGCCCGAGCATCACGACAATGGCGTCGGCTTTTTCAACGGCGAGGATGCCTTTGGCGGCGGCGGCCCAATCGGCTGGATCACCCTTCGGCTGATACTTGATCAGGCCGGAGACAGTCTTGTGTTTGCGGATCACACCCATGTCTGGCTGATCGGCATAGACGCCCTCAAGTCCATAGGCGAGCCAATCCGCCATGGCGTCACCGAGCACAAGAATGTGGCGCTCCGGTACAGCGTTGCGTTTCTCGGGCGGCGGCGCCCTTGAAAAATCCTCCCGCACCACCGGTTGCGCTTGCCGCCGAGGCGGCGCTTGCTCCTGGTACGGCGCAAACGTGTCGTTACCAAACCCGCCGCCGCCGCGTTGTTCGTTACCAAACCAGCCGCCACCGCGTTGTTCGTTACCGAACCAGCCGCCACCGCGTTGTGGTTGCGGCCGCTGCTGATATCCGCCGAAATTAAAAAACTGTGCAGAGGTGGGTCCGACCAGGCCAAGCACCAAGCCCGCCGCGACGGCCAGCGCAATCAGCCGACCACGCCCGGTGAAGATGAACAGCCCTTTTGGTCCGTTTGGCATGCTGTTGGACCACGCATACGCAGAACCTGCCTTGACCAGACTAGCACAAGGGCCCCGTGGCGGGTCTCAGTTTACCGTGAAGTGCGTTATCGTAAGCACGGACTGACAAGCAACAGCCCAAGAGCAACAGTGCAGGGTCCGCCCTAGACGACGTCACCTGGATCCTGTGGCGTGAACCCATCAATTCGGATCGGTTGACGTGCGCTTTGGCGCGCGTGACGGACTGACGTCGGACGCCGCCCCCACGTCCGAAAAGCCCCCCAAAATCGGAGATTTCGGCGCTGCGGGGCTCGATCCCGTTACGCTTTCAATCTATGATTGCTCCCGTCTGTGACTGCTGGCGCACGGTAACGGGCGTCGATGGGGGTTGTCGATGCATCTCCGAATAGTGGCCATTGCCGCACTGGTCGCGGGGCTTCAGTGCGCTGCTGGATACAATGCGGCAATTGGCGCGACCGACGGTCAGGATCTGCAGGAAGTCTGGCCTACCAAATCGTGGCCCGTTTCGACCCCTGAGGAGCAAGGCATGGACTCAGCCAGCCTTGCCCGGCTGATAGAGACCGTCGGCACCTACAAGCAAGACAGCCTCATGATCATCCGGCATGGAAAGATCGTGGCTGAAGCCTACTACGCTCCCTACGTCGCCGGCATCAGCCACGATTTGAGATCGGTGACCAAGAGCGTGGTTGGCACGCTGACCGCGATCCAGCTGCAAAAGGGCAGTCTTGATAGCGTCGACCATCCGGTCATTGATCTGTTTTCCGACAAGGAAATTCAGAATGTCGACGACCGAAAAAAGGCGATGACGGTTCAGAGCCTTCTCGACATGACCTCGGGCATCGAGTGGGTGGAGCGGTTTTACACCCCCGACGAGACGCTCATGCGGATGTACAAAAGCCCCGACCGTACGGCCTTCGTGCTCAACCAGCCGATGGTTGGCGCGCCCGGCGCCAAGTTCAATTACAATGGCGGCAACCCCTATCTGCTGTCCGCGCTGATCAACAAGAAGTCCGGGCAGAACGCATTCGATTTCGCAAAGAAGGAGCTGTTCGAACCGCTTGGCATCAAGAGCGCCAAATGGGGAGCCGTCGATGCGCAGGGCGTCACGATTGGCGAAGCCGGACTTTTCCTTTCACCGCATGACATGGCGAGAATTGGCTATCTCTACCTTCGCAACGGAATGTGGGAGGGAAAGCAGATTATTCCCTCCTCATGGGTCGAACGGTCGAAAGAGGGCAAGATTTCCGCGACCAACGGATTTCAATATGCAAATCTGTGGTGGTCGCTTCCCGACAAGGGAACTTACATGGCGCGCGGCCGTCATTCACAGCTGATCCTGATCATTCCGAAACTGGATATCGTCGCCGTCATGACCGGTGTCCTGCGGGACACTGAATTCTATTCGACCTCCGGGCTGATCGAAGACATTTCCAAAGCGGTCAAATCCGACAAGCCGTTGCCCGCCGATGCCATTGCGGCGACGTTGCTGACCAACGCGATACACCTCGCCGCGACAGAAAAGCCGTCCGCTGTCGGCGGTATGCCGGAACTGGTCAAGACAATTTCGGGAAAGACGTATCAGTTTTCTGACAACGTCCTGCGCGTGAAGGATTTCACGTTGAATTTTCTCGATTCGGATTCATCATGGGTAATCACGACCCACACCGGCAAGGCGGAGCGGCCCACCGACCGGTTCACAGGACTGGTCGGGCTTGATGGCCGCTACCGCAAGAGTCCTCCCGCGCTTTACGGGATAAACGCCGCCAAGGGACGCTGGGTCAACGAACGCACCTTTGCGATGGAGCGGCGGATCCTGGGACGCGGAGAAATCCAGACCTGGTCGTTGACCTTCGACGGCGACAAGGTGACGGTGAATTTTGAAAATACTGATGGCTTCAAAGCGGAACTGCACGGCGAGACGAGCGAATGAAATGCAGGAGCGCGCTATTCGCTCTCTGAAACCCATGGCGTGAACCCATTCATTCGGACTGGTCGGCCGATGTCCGCTTTGGCGCGCATGGCGGCCACAAGCCGGACACCGCCGCACTTCCGAAAAGAGCCATGGGACTAAACCGCTCGCGCGGTAGGGCACTGCGGCGGGAGGCACAGCCAAGGCGATAGCGCAACGGGACGTCCTGTCTTGAGATCGAGGGGTTTCGACAACCTCACTCAAGACAGGAGCATCCCCATGACCGACGAGGCCATGAGCCCTTTACGGCGGCGCATGATCGAAGACATGACGATCCGCAAGTTAGCGCCAAAGACCCAACAAGGCTACATCCGCACCATCAGGGACTTTGCTGCATTCCTCGGCCGATCGCCCGACACGGCGAGCTTCGAGGACGTCCGGCGCTTTCAACTGCATCTGGCGGCGAACGGCGCGCACATCCCGATTCTCAATCATACCGTAGCTGCGTTGCGGTTCTTCTTCAGGATCACGCTCAGGCGCTCCGATATCATCGAGCACACCACATTCCTCCACGAGCCCCGCAAGCTGCCGGTCGTGCTCAGCCCAGAGGAGGTGGCGCGGCTGTTGGATGCCGCGCCGGGCCTCAAGTACAAGGCGGCGCTGAGTGTGGCTTACGGCGCAGGTTTGCGCGCCGCCGAGGTGATCTCGCTCAAGATCGGCGACATCGACAGCAAGCGCATGGTGATCCGCGTCGAACAAGGCAAAAGCCGCAAAGACCGCTACGTGATGCTGTCTCCGCATCTGCTCGAGTTGCTGCGTGCCTGGTGGAAGACAGCACGACCGCAGGGCTGGTTGTTTCCTGGCCGCGACCGCGTGCAGCCGATGACTACGCGCCAGCTCAATCGCGCCTGCCATACCGCAGCCGAGAGGGCCGAGATCGACAAGCGCGTGTCGCTCCACACCTTGCGGCACAGCTTCGCCACCCATCTGCTTGAGCAGAACATCGATATCCGGGTGATCCAGGTGCTGCTCGGGCACGCCAAGCTCGACACCACGGCGCTCTATACCCGCGTCGCCACCAAGACGATCCAACAAGTCATGAGCCCGCTGGAGCATATCGCCCGCAAGATCGAGAGGGTCGAGCCACCGGCCTAAAGCGCGGCTCGCGTGCCGCGTCCGGCACTGGAGGTCGCGGATATCTTCCGCGATCATGGACCGGCATGGCGCAGCGCCAACGCCGGCCATCTGAGCCTTGGCCAGTTGAAGGTAATGTCGGCGATCGAGAACTGCCGCACCGCGGCGCTCGGCGGCCATGTCGCGCGCTGCGAGAAGTGCGCGCACACCAAGATCTCGTACAACTCTTGCCGTAATCGGCACTGCCCGAAGTGCCAAGGCGCGGCGGCAAAGGACTGGCTGGCCGCGCGCGAGGCCGATCTGCTGCCGGTGCCGTACTATCATGTGGTGTTCACGCTGCCGGCAGCCATCGCCGACATCGCCTACCAGAACAAGGCGGTGGTCTACGATCTCTTGTTCAAGGCCTCGGCCGAGACCCTGGCCACGATCGCCGCCGACCCCAGGCACCTCGGCGCCCGCGTCGGCATCACCTCGGTTCTCCATACCTGGGGTTCAGCCATGACCCACCACCCGCACGTCCACATGATCGTGCCGGGCGGCGGCGTCTCGCCCGACGGCCAGCGCTGGGTGTCCTGCCGACCTGGCTTCTTCCTCCCCGTCCGCGTGCTCTCGCGCCTGTTCCGGCGGCTGTTCCTGGAGAAGCTGATCGCGGCCCACAACACCGGCCATCTGAAGTTCTTCGGCGATCATGCCGCTCTCGCCGACCCGCGGGCGTTCGCGGCGTATCTGGCACCGCTACGCCGAGCCGAATGGGTGGTCTATGCCAAGCGCCCGTTCGGCGGGCCACAGGCCGTGCTGGCCTATCTGTCGCGCTATACCCATCGCGTCGCCATCGCCAACAGCCGACTGATCGCCTGTGACCGCACCGGTGTCACCTTCCGGTGGAAAGACTATCGTGCCAATGGTCGCGATCGCCAGAAGCTCATGACACTCCCAACCGGCGAGTTTATCCGCCGCTTCCTCATCCACGTTCTGCCGCACGGCTTTCACCGCATCCGCCACTACGGCCTTTTGGCCAGCGGCACGCGCGCCGACAACATCGCCCGAGCGCGTGAGTTGCTCGCCGTCTCAAACTCCCAGGCCGAGCCCACCGGTGCCGCCGCCGATCCCGGCAAGCCGATTTGTCCATGCTGCGGCGGTCGCATGATCATCATCGAGGTCTTCGCGCGCGGTGCAACGCCACGGCATCGGCCGACAGCTTCACCTACCGCAATCAAGATCGACACCTCATGACCGCGTCACACCCCCGCAAATCTGATCGTCGCACTAGTTGCCTCTCGACCGGCCACGGTAGAACGCGCTCAGATATCCAGCCGTCGTCTCAAATCGTCCGACACTTCACTGCGGTCGATGCGACCCGCCCCTCATCCAGCAGCCGTTTCACCGTCCACCGGCCTGCTGGAGCGCCTCGACTCCATTCACACACCTCATCCGCGGCACTCAAATCCCCATAGCGTAGGCCGCGCCATCCCCGTACCCCTCCCGCGGTTTCCTCCCTTGGAGGTTTGCGGACGCCGGCCCCGCGCCCGCGGCACCACCGTCATGGGGCCGGCATCCGAAAACCTTCACAAAAGCAGACTCATGCACCGCAGCAGTGAGACCCCATTCAATCACCGCGTCGGCGAGCGTCTGCAAGGTTGACGGCACAGGCGCGGGTCCCGGCACCGAGGCTTACGACGGTCATTTGTTTCCGGAGCCCTGGCTTCACGAATTCAGGACGGCACCTCTTGCGCTTGATACGCTGCGAGTGGTCAACTCGCTGATCGGAATACTCCTGCACTGTTGGAGAAAACATGATGCTCAAGAAGATTGCGATCGTGGCCGGTTTGGGACTGGCACTCGCCGCCACGGCGGAGGCCCAGACACCGCGCAAGGGCGGAACCATTCGCATGACGGCGCCCTATGGCTCGAGTTTCAGCAGCATGGACATTCATACGACACAGCGCGCCCAGGACGAGATATACGCCAAGGCCCTGCACCGGTCGCTCTACACCTGGGACTCCGCTGAGGGCAAGCCGGTTCCGGAGCTTGCCAGGGAGGTCACCGTCTCGGGCGGAGGTCTTGTTCATACCTTCAAGCTGCGCGACGACGCTTATTTCCACCATGGCCGCAGGATGACCGCCGACGACATCATATGGAGCTTCACTCGCATCATGGACGGCACCAAGGCCTATCCCGGCGCGCGGTTTGTCCGCGTGATCGCGGGCGCGGCCGAGGTCGAGAAGGGCCAGGCCAAGGAAATCTCCGGCCTGAAGAAGATCGACGATTTCACGCTGGAAATGAAGCTGACCGAGAAAGTCGATCCAGGCTTCTACTTCTTCACCGCGATAACTTCGATCTATCCCGCCGACGAGGGCGCGAAGGAGGGCTTCATCCAGAAGCCTATCGGTCTTGGGCCATTCAGGTTTGTCGAGCACGTGCCGGGATCGCGCATCGTTCTGGAGCGCTGGGACCGCTTCTACAAGCCCGGCAAGCCGTACGCCGACAAGCTCATCGTCTCGGTCATGGGCGAAGCCGCGGCGCGCGACGTCGCCTTCCGCAACAAGGAAATCGACACCTCGGTGCTGGGACCTGCGCAATATGTCGCCTATCAGGCCGACCCCAACCTCAAGGGCACCATCGTCGAAGTCGCCGAGGTCTTCACGCGCCACATGGGGATGAATCCCGGATTCAAGCCGTTCGCCGACAAGCGAGTCCGGCAGGCGATCAACCATGCGATCGATACCGATCTGATCATCAGCAAACTGGTCAAAGGCAAGGCCTATCGCGCCACAAGCTGGCTGCCTCTGACTTCGACCTCACCGCTCTACGACAAGACGATGAAGCCCTACGCCTTCGATCCCGCGAAGGCGAAGCAGTTGCTCGCGGACGCGGGCTATCCCACCGGCTTCGAATTCGAATGGACGACGAGCCAGAATGAAAGCTGGGGCTTGCCGATCGTCGAGGCCATTATCCCGATGCTGGATCGGGTGGGCATCAAGGTGAAGGTCAAGCAGGTCGAGACCGCGGTGCTGGCGGAGGTCATTCGCAAGGGCGACTTCCAGGCCTATGTCTATTCCATGGCGACTGGCCCGGATCCCCAGGCGGCGCTGAAATGCTTCTACTCATCGACACCGCAATCAGCCTGCAACTACACGACCTTCAAGAACGCGGATTTCGACAAGATGATCGATGAGGCCGGGCAGACCGATGACGCCGCCAAGCGCGTCCAACTGCTGCAAAAGGCCAATGCCCTGCTCTATGACGAAGCGCCGGTCTGGTTCTTCAATTACAACAAGGCGGTCATGGCGGTGCAGCCGTGGCTCAAAGGGATTCAGTTGAACGCGACGGAACTGACCCATCAAAACGTCGAAGACCTCTGGGTCGATGAGACCTCGCCCGCGAAGTGACACGTGCTCTCGCCCTCCCTCCATCGCAAAAAATGACGGAGGGAGGGAGGAACAGTTCCAATGCTCTCCTTCCTGATCCGTCGAATCCTGCAAACCGTTCCGACCGTGCTGGCCGTCGTGCTGGTGATCTTTGTGCTGTTCAGCGTCGTTCCGGGGAGCGTCGTATCGAGCATGAGCGATGACGGAAGAGGTCCGGCCGACCCGCAGGTCGTGGAGCGCATGAAAAAGCAGCTCGGCCTCGACGATCCCGTCTACGTCCGCTTCGGCGCCTACATTGCCAAGCTCGCGACAGGCGATTTGGGGACGTCGTTCCGGACGCGCGAGCCGGTCACGACCATGATCGCCAGACGAATGTGGCCAACGGTGCAATTGATATTCGCCGCCATGATGTTTGCGATTGTGATCGGCGTGCCGCTCGGTTTCGTCGCAGCGCTGCAGCCGGGCAGCATCGTCGACACGATCTCGATGGTCGTGGCGGTGTCGGGCCTTTCAATGGCCAAATTCTGGCTCGGGCTGCTGCTGATGTACCTGTTTGCGTTGAAACTCGGCTGGCTGCCGAGTTTTGGCTATGGCGATGGCGGGCTCAAATATCTGATTCTGCCTGCGGTGACGCTCGGTGTTTCGCCAATGGCGCTGCTGGCACGGACGACGCGCGCCGCGGTTCTCGAGATCATGACCGCGGATTTTGTCCGGACGGCGCGCTCGAAGGGCATGAGCGAGACCCGGGTCGTGAAGTGGCATGTGATGCGCAATGCTCTCGTCATCATTCTCACGACGATCGGCCTGCAATTCGGCGCGTTGATGGGGCAGGCAGTCGTGGTCGAGAAATTGTTCTCCTGGCCGGGCATCGGTTCGCTGCTCGTCGACAGCGTCCTGCAGCGCGACATTCCTGCCGTCCAAGGCTCTATTTTCGTTGTGGTGCTGTTCTTTCTCGCGATCAATTTATTGATTGACGTACTCTATGGCGTGATCGATCCCAGGATCAGATACGCATGAGCGCCGGCCGGCTCTATCACGCCTGTGCGCGATTGACTGTACCGTCTGCCGGGGCGGGGCGGCCGCGATGAAGCTCGGAACCAGTCTCATCATCGGCGGGGCGTTGTTCGCGCTTGCGATCTTCGTCGGCCTGCTCGCGCCCTGGTTGGCGCATACGGACCCCGTCATGGATGCCAACCTCATGAATGCCGAAGAGCCACCGAGCTGGATGTGGTGGTTCGGCACCGACGCGCAGGGCCGCGACATTTACTCCCGCGTCGTGTACGGCGCGCGCATCTCGCTGACGGTCGGCATCGTCTCGCAGCTCGTCAATAGCGTCATCGGCGTGACGCTGGGCTTGACCGCGGGCTATTGGGGCGGCTGGTGGGACGACTTCGTCAATGGGTTGACCAATCTGATGCTCGCGATCCCCTCGCTGATCTTCGCGCTTGCCATCATGGCGGTCCTTGGACCCGGCCTGACCAGCCTGCTCATCGCGCTCGGGTTGACCAACTGGTCCTTCACTTGCCGGATAGCACGGGCGTCGACGCTGTCGCTCAAGAGCCAGGGCTACGTACAGGCGGCAAGAGTGCTCGGCTACGGCGATCTGCGCATCATGATCACGCAGCTGCTGCCGAACATGCTGGGACCGATCATTGTCATCGGCACGCTGGGCATGGGCGGCGCGGTATTGGCCGAAGCCGCCCTTTCGTTCCTTGGCCTCGGAATCCGCCCGCCTTTTCCAAGCTGGGGCAGCATGCTGTCAGAGGCCCGCGACCAGATCACAACGGCGCCGTGGCTCTCGATTTTCCCCGGCCTCGCCATATTCTTGACGGTGCTCGGCCTCAACCTGCTCGGCGACGGCTTGCGTGATATTCTCGATCCACAGTCGCGGAGCCGGCGCACATGACGGGCCCTCCCCTGATCGAAGTCAAGGATCTGTGCATCGATCTCAATGACGGATCGAGCCATGTTGCGGCGGTCGAGGGCGTTTCATTTTGTATCGATCGTGGCGAGACATTCGGCCTTGTCGGCGAATCCGGCTGCGGCAAGAGTATTACAGCGCTCGCCTTGATCGGCCTGTTGCGCCAGCCGCTTTCGATCGGCGCCGGCGCCATCCGATTTGAGGGCCGGGAGATCCAGGGACTTCCGGCGGCCGAGCAACGCGCGCTGCGCGGCAATCGCATCGCCATGATCTTCCAGGAGCCGATGACGGCGCTCAATCCGGTCTCGCCTGTTGGCCGGCAGATCGCGGAGATGTTCGTGCTGCACAAGGGCAAGAACTGGCGGGAAGCCAATCAGCTGGCCGTCGAGGCGCTGGCGAGCGTCCGCGTCCCCGCCCCCGAGCGACGGGTGAAGGATTACCCGCACCAGCTTTCGGGCGGCATGCGTCAACGCGTGATGATCGCCATCGCACTTGCATCCGGGCCGGATCTTCTGATCGCCGACGAGCCGACAACCGCGCTCGACGTGACGGTGCAGGCGGAAATCATCGAGCTGATGCGGAATTTATGCGCCGAGAGAGGCACGGCTATTTTGATGATCAGCCACGATCTGGGCCTGGTCGCCAACGTCTGCCGCCGCGTCGCCGTCATGTATGCCGGTCGCATTGTCGAGGAGCGCGGCTCGGCCGATATCTTCCGCGTACCCGCACATCCCTATACGCAAGGCCTGGTCGACTCGCTGCCGCGGCTGGGGAGTAGAGCTGCACTTGGCCGGACGCGGCTCAGGGAGATCGCGGGCGTCGTACCGGCGATCGCGGATTTCCCGGACGGTTGCCGATTCAATCCGCGTTGCGCGCGGGCGACCGACATTTGCCGGACAACCGCGCCGGAGATGACATTGCTCGGTGCAGGCGGACTAGTCAGGTGCCATCACCATGCATGAGCCTGCGGGGAGCCCTGGCGATGATGTCATCCTCAGCGTGGAGGATCTCGCGGTCCATTTTCCGGTCGGTGGTGGCTTGCTGGGCGGCGGCCGGCGGCTGTTACGTGCGGTCGACGGCGTCAATCTCGAACTGAAGCGCGGTGAATGCCTCGGTCTCGTCGGCGAATCCGGTTGTGGCAAGTCGACTGTCGCACTTTCGATACTTGGTCTGCAGATGCCGACGCGCGGCCGCATCGTGCTGGACGGGCAGGTCGTGACGGGCCGGCCATCGGGCGATCGAAAGGCACTGGCCCGCATCGTACAGATGGTGTTTCAGGATCCCTACGCCTCGCTCAATCCACGCCAGACCGTTCGTCGCACGCTTGAAGCCCCGCTGCGCCTGCATGGCGTGACGGCCGAAAGCGAGATCGATGGACGCGTTGCGGCGATGCTCAGGCATGTGGGCCTGCGGCCCGAACAGGCTGGCCGCTACCCGCATGAATTCTCGGGCGGCCAGCGTCAGCGCATCGGCATCGCTCGCGCGCTGATCCTCAATCCCAGGATTGTGATCTGTGACGAACCTGTATCGGCGCTGGATGTTTCCATCCGTGCCCAAATCATCAATCTGCTGTTGGAATTGAAGGAAACCCTCGGCCTCTCCTACATTATGATCAGCCACGACCTCGGCGTTGTCGAGCACATGAGCGACAGGGTCGCCGTCATGTATCTCGGCCGTATTGTGGAGACAGGCGACTGGCGTGAAATCTTCGAACGGCCGGCGCACCCGTATACGCGAACCCTTATCGCCGCCATTCCCGATCCGCTACGTCGCGCACCGCTCGCGACGACAAAGGGCGAGCTTCCCAATCCGCTAAGTCCGCCGGACGGATGTGCGTTCAGTCCGCGCTGTCTTTACGCCGAGGCCGTGTGTCATCGCCAGCCTGGGCCATCGCTTGAAACGCGTCCCGATGGACACTCGGTCCGGTGCTGGCGAGCTGACGAGATCGGCGGTCAGACGGCGTTGGCCTCGACCGAAAGCTGGCATTCCTAGGACGGACGGCACGTCTGCCATGGGTCCGCAGCATGCTGGCTCTTATCGGGTAATCCCGGAAAGGCCGGACACGATGCGGAAATGTCCGCCCGGCGGAAACAAAAGCCCCGCTTTTGCATGATTGCGTTGCCCTGATCCCTGCCCTGCCCGGTAGACTTTTGCGGGGGGCGACGGCATCCTGCGCCTCGAAATCTCACAAAAGACGTGCGCGGGCGACCTGCGGGCGAAAATGACAGGAAAGAGCATTTTCCAATTGGAAAATGCTCATGGAAACAGAGGGCAGATATGATCAAGACGCGATTCACCGAGCTCGTTGGCGTTGAGCACCCGATCGTTCAGGGCGGCATGCAATGGGTCGGCCGCGCCGAGCTCGTCGCCGCCGTCGCCAATGCCGGCGCGCTCGGGCTGATCACCGCGCTGACGCAGCCGACGCCGGAAGATCTCACACGCGAAATCGCGCGCTGCCGCGACATGACCGACAAGCCGTTCGGCGTCAATCTCACCATTCTTCCGGCGATCAAACCGCCGCCATATGCCGAGTATCGCCAGGCCATCATCGAGGCCGGTATCAAGATCGTGGAGACTGCCGGCAACAAGCCGCAGGAACACGTCACCGAATTCAAGAAGCACGGCATCAAGATCATCCACAAATGCACCAGCGTCCGTCACGGGCTGTCGGCGGAGCGGATGGGCGTCGATGCGCTGTCGATCGACGGTTTTGAATGCGCCGGCCATCCCGGCGAGGACGACACGCCCGGCCTGATCCTGATCCCGGCCGCCGCCGACAAGATCAAGATTCCGATGATCGCCTCCGGCGGCTTCGGTGACGGCCGCGGCCTCGTCGCGGCCCTCGCGCTCGGCGCCGAGGGCATCAACATGGGCACGCGCTTCATGTGCACCAAGGAAAGCCCGATTCATCAGCTCGTGAAGGAGCGCATCGTCGCCAACGACGAGCGCGAGACCGAATTGATTTTCCGTACCATGCGCAACACCTCGCGCGTCGCCAGGAACGCGATCTCGACCAAGGTGGTGGCGATGGAGAAGGAAGGCGCGAAGTTCGAGGACGTCCGCGAACTCGTCGCCGGCGCCCGCGGCAAGATGGTTTATGCTACCGGCGATGCCGACGAAGGCATCTGGTCGGCCGGCCAGGTCCAGGGCCTGATCCACGACATTCCGACCTGCGCCGAACTGGTGTCGCGCATCATGCGCGACGCGGAAGCCATCATCCAGAGCCGGCTCGAAGGCATGATGTCGAGCGCCCGGCGTCAAGCCGCCGAATAGGCGGTTGACGACAGTATAAGGACAGGCCGCCGAATAGACGGCCTGCACCTCCAATATAAATACAAAGAGAAGAGCCCATGAAAGCCTATGTCTACGGCGCCAATGGCGCTGAAATCGCCGACGTCGCAAAACCTTCTCCGAAGGGCACGCAGGTGCTGGTCAAGGTCCATGCCTGCGGCCTCAACCGCGCCGATCTCGGCATGACCAAGGGTCATGTGCATGGCGCGGCCGGCGGCGTCGGCACTGTGCTCGGCATGGAATGGGCGGGTGAAGTCGTCGAGCTTGGGCCCGATGCCAAGGGCGTCAAGGTCGGCGACAAGATCATGGGCTCGGGCGGCGCGGCGTTCGCCGAATACACGCTGGCCGATCACGGTCGGCTGTTCCGCGCGCCCTCGAACATGAACTTTGAGGAAGCCGCCACCCTCCCCGTCGCGCTCGCCACCATGCACAATGCGGTGGTGACCAACGGCGCGCTGCAGCCGGGACAGTCCGTGCTGATCCAGGGCGCCAGTTCCGGCGTCGGGCTGATGGCGATGCAGATCGCAAAATTCAAGGGCGCAAAACTCGTGATCGGCTCGTCGACGGATGCGATGCGCCGCGGGCGGCTCAAGGAGTTCGGCGCCGATCTCGCGATCGACTCCAGCGATCCCGGCTGGGTCGACCAGGTGCTGAAGGCAACCAATGGCGAAGGCGTCGACCTGATCGTCGACCAGGTTTCGGGCAAGGTCGCGAACCAGAATCTCGCCGCAACGAAGGTCAAGGGCCGCATCGTCAATGTCGGCCGGCTCGGCGGCACCCACGCCGATTTCAATTTCGACCTGCATGCCGCCCGCCGCATCAACTATATCGGCGTCACCTTCCGCACCCGCACCATCGAGGAAGTCCGCGAGATTTTTGACGAGGTCCGGAAAGACATCTGGGGTGCGGTGGAATCCCGAAAACTGCAATTGCCGATCGACAAGGTCTATCCGTTCGCGGAGATCGGTACGGCATTCGAGCACATGGAAGCGAACAAGCACCTCGGCAAGATCGTGGTGACGTTCTAAATGCGTGTCCTGGACGCGGTGCAGCGTCCCCCGGGCGATGCGAAGCATCGTCCGGTACGCTGCTCCGCAGAGCCGGGACCCATGCGCAAGTGGACCCCGGATCATCGGTGTGAAATGGAGCTTCACTGCCCGAAGCGGCGAAACGCGGCTTCGACCTCTGTATCGGTTGCGAATTGGCGGCGCTTGGCTTGCGTAAGCCCTTCCAGCACGGCGGGAAGATGCGCGGGATCGATTTCCTCCGGCTCGCTCAGATTGCGTGCGCCTGCCAGTTCCAGCCTGCGCCGTCGGTGAATCCGCCCGATCATCGTGCCTCGCCGGAGAACGCCTGCCTCAACTCTGACAGCCGGTCGAGCGCGGCTTGCGGCAGCGGGCCTTTTTCGGCCGCAGTGAGCGCGTCCTCGAACTGTTGCGGCGTCGCCATGCCGACCAGGATCGTGCCCATCGCCGGGTGAGACAGCGCAAACCGCGTGGCGGCTTCGGTCAGGCTGGCGGCGAAGCCCTCCTCTATCAGCGGCATCAGGCGGCGCGCGCGATCGATATCGGCGTCGTAACTCATCGCCGACCCGATCGGCTCGGGCGCCGGCCCCGCGATCGGATGACGCTCGGCCGAGCCCGACAATGCGCCGCCGGCCAGCACGCGGATACCAACGACGCCAACGCCGGCGGCCTCGGTGTAGTCGAACAGCCGTCCATAATCCTGCGCCGGATAGCGCGCCGGCAATTCGCAGGCCGCAGACGGATTGAGCATGTTGTAGACGACCTGCGCGCTGTCGAACACGCTGATATCGATCACCTGATGCAGTGCGGCCGTGTCGCCGATTGCCGTCATCCCGAGGAAACGAATCTTCCCCTGCTGACGCAGGCGCTCGAACGCCGGCACCAGTTCGTCGAGCACCTGCCGGACGCTCAGCGCCGATCCGCCTCCGTTCCCGGTAATCGGATTGTGCAAATGAAGAATGTCGACCCGGTCAAGCCGCAGCCGCGCCAGACTGCCTTCGAGCGACATCCTGACGGCATCATAAATGCGGCCGACCTCGCTGGCCGGCACGCGAACCTTGGTGCCGACGACCACTTCGGCCGGCTTCAACTTTTGCAAAACGCGGCCAAGGTTCTTTTCCGACTCGCCATCGCCGTACAGCACCGCAGTGTCGAAGTAGTTGACGCCGGCGGCAATCGCGCGTGCGACGGTCCGCTCCTGATCGGCAGCATCGCCGCGTACCATCAAACCGCCCACCGCGCCGCAGCCGAAGCCCAGCACCGAGAGCCGCATTCCCGTGCGCCCAAAGACCCGCAATTGCATTGGTGTTCCCTCCGGCTGATCTGGAGATTATGCGATGTCGAATACCGGTTGCTCAACCCTGATATTTTGCGGCTGTAATGATCAGCCCCCACTCTTGGATTTCGGCTTTCTGAAATGCGATAGAACTGCGATCCTGCCTGTTAACGACTGTGATCTTTCTGGATGTGAGTTCATGCCCGACGGGGAGAACGCAAAGCGCAGCATGATTGGCATGTCTCATTTCCCAACTGGACCGATAGCCTCGTTCACACGATTTCCAGTATTTTTACTTTCCTCGCTTGTCCGTTGGCCCTCTGCTGTCAAACTATTGGGCTCGGGCCTTTTGTGCTTTTGGCACCGCCTCGATCAACAGCGCGAGCGCCTTGCTGAAGCCTGAAGCGGGGTAAGATTCGCCCCGAGAGTGCGCGAGACGCACGACGACGAGATCGTGCGAGGGAATGACCAGCGTGGTCTGCCCGCCAGCGCCCGCCATGTAATAGGCATCGCGCGGGACTGGATATTGCCCGTCGCCGTTGAGCCAGAAAAAAGCGCCATAGATCGGCCGATTGTCCGCGGCCCAGGCGGGCGCAAGCGTGCTGACGAATGTGGTGTAACCCTCTGGGAGAATGCGCTCACCGTTCCAAACGCCCCCCTGAAGATAGAGATTGCCAAGCCGCGCCCAATCGCGCCCGGAGCCCACCTCGTAACCTTGCCCCAGAAAATTTCCGAACGGATCAGTTTCGATCACCATGGTACGGATGCCGAGCTTGTCGAACAGCACTCTTTGAGGAAATGCGAGATATTCGCCGCCGCTTTTTTCGACACCGAGCCGGATCAGATAGTTGATCAGGACCGGATCGGTGTTGCGATAGCGTCCGACCGTGTTGGGAGGCCATTGCAATGGCCGTGTTGCCGCGTAGTGAAAGGAATCGATGCCGCCGGTATAAAGATAGACGTGATCCGGGTAAGGCCCCGTTGGATCATGATCCGGGTCTTGGGGCGCCCTGATCCGGAGCCCGCTCGACATGTGAAGGAGATCTGCAATGCGTATTTTGGCGCGCGGGTCGCCGGGGGTTTGCCATTCAGGGATCGGCGCCGGCTGCTCCAAGTTATAGACGCCGTCTTTGACCAGAATGCCAAGGAGCGTTGCCGTAACGCTCTTGCCCATGGACCAGCTTTCGAGCGGTGTTTGCGCCGTGACACCTTCCGCGTAGCGCTCGGCAATGAGACGGCCTCTCCACGTCACAACGAACGCCGCGGTCAATCCTTCGGCCGGCTGGAACGCGGCATTCACGGCAGCCTTGAGTTTCTCGGCGTCGATCTCCGTCGGCAACGGATCCTGCGGCAGCATGTCGCCCATGGGCCACGGTTGGGTCGCGGGATCGGGCAATCGGCTCTCGACGGCGACCGGCTTGAAATTCATGGCGCTCTTGCCGATCGGGAACGTGACGCAACCCTGGCTCCCGAGATGTTTGGCCGTCCGGGTCACGCCGTTAGGAAGCGTGACGTGGACCGCCTTGTTGGCGCGATCGATGACCGGCTTGCCGAGCTTCGCGCGCTGTCCGTAGGGCGCCGTGAAAAACCCGACATTTTTGGCCGCGAAATCGGGCGCAAGGCCGGTCATGAATACCGCTGAGCACATGACCTTCGCATATCCGGCGGCATGATGCGTCAAGGGGTCGCCTGGCGGTGGCACATAGGGCGTATCGAGTTCGAATGATTTCGCGCGGGCGATGAGCGCGTCTCTGGTGGGAGCCTGCGCAGCCGCCGCTGTACCGGTGAGAGCCACAAGAATCGCCACCAAAAGACCCTTGTTCATGATCGCTCCCGCGATAAGCGAACGATAATCGTCTGGTTCAATTGCTGCGCATGCAACACATCAAGATGCCCTAACGCGTATCTGAAGGAGAGTATGGCCAGCCCTCGCGGCGCAGGATATCAGATCCGCGGCACAAGTGCTCGGCCGCTGGTAGCTCGCGCATTCGCGCAACCCATTTGGAGGTCGTCGAGCTAGTGCCAGCGACCGACGTTACGGCCTCTTGTTCTGCCCGTCGGGCAAAATGGCCGATGCGCGGCAAATCGATTTTCCGTAGCGACTTCAACGTGATTTGCCCCGTCCAGTCTCGATTGAAAAAATATACTTCTTCGCGCGAGACCCAAATCACCCCTACAACTCCCGCCATCCCGTCCCGGTAGAGGGGCGTTGGCCATCGTCACGAACGTTGGGGCGGGACGCGGTGGACGCGGCAGCGTTGGGCGCGTGGTGGTGTTCGCAGGGCGGGCCTTGGTCCGTGAGCGAACACAACGTGCGGACGACTGGCGCTGAAGCGTACGGCAAAGCCGTGTGGTCCTGGCACCCGTTGCTGGTGTCAAGCTGGCGGAGGAAAAGTCGACCCAACCGGGTTTCGACAATCCATCAATCCGCCGGCGACGGAGGCAAAAGGAATTCGTCTCCGGGGAGAGCGCGGTATAAGCCGTCAAACCACTGCGCAGGGAATGCCGGGCTGCTCCGACTGTACCTGTATGCTCGTGTGCGTTCTCTTTGCGCTATTTGCACACGAGACCGCGGGTGCAGCAAGCACCCGGCATTCCCTGCGCCCTCTTCTTCTGGGCGAATGATTTTGCAAACCTCGGGCGCAAATGCGCTGCGAGATGGCGGACACATATCTATCCACGTCGTCCCGGCCAAGCGAAGCGCGAGCCGGGACCCATAACCACGAATGTCTATGTCACGCGACGTTGCAGCTACAGCTTCATCTACAACAGGCATCGGTGGCTATGGGTCCCTGCTTTCGCAGGGACGACGCGGTGAATCTCAACTCAGAACAATTCGCAACAAATCGCTCCTGCAAGTGATTGGCGATTGCGCCTCCGACGCTCGCCTTTAATCTTGGACAACGCCCTGCTAAACCGCCGCCCATGAGTCATACCCCCACCATCAAGACCAATGTCGCGGCGATCTCGATCTTCGCCAGCGCCGGCATGGCTGCGGCGAAATTCGCCGTCGGCATTGCGATCGGCTCGCTCGCGCTGATCTCCGAGGCCCTGCACTCCTCCGTCGACGTGGTCGCCACCGTCATCACCTGGCTGGTGGTGCGGGTCTCTGACCAGCCCGCCGATGAGGAACATCATTACGGCCACGGCAAGTTCGAGAGCCTGTCGGCGCTCTTTGTCATCGCGCTGCTCTATGTGCTGGCCGGCGGCATCCTGGTCGAATCCTGGAGCCGCCTGCGCGAGGGCGCCCCGCCCCCGACGCTCTCGGCCATTCCCTTCGTGGTGCTGGTGATCGATATCGCGGTGAATTTCTGGCGCGCGCGGGCGCTGCATCGCACCGCGCGCGCGACCCGAAGCCAGGCGCTGGCAGCGGATGCGCTGCATTTCGCCTCCGACGTACTTGGTTCGACCGCCGTCATCATCGGTCTCGTGCTGACCGGGCTCGGCTATGCCTGGGGCGATTCGGCTGCCGCCATCGCGGTTGCCGTGATGATATCGATCCTGGGCCTGCGGCTCGGGCGCTCCACCATCGAAACGCTGCTCGATCGGGCGCCGGAGGGCGCTTCGGAAAAGGCCATCGCCGCGATCCGCTCGGTGCCCGGCGTGGTCGGCGTCGAGCGCCTGCGGGTTCGCATGGTCGGGCCGACGCATTTCATCGATGCCATCGCAAAGGTGCCGCGCACCTACCCGATCGATCGCGTCGAAGCCATCAAGAAGACCGCACAGGCAGCGGTCACTGAGGCGCTCGGCGACGCCGACCTCACCTTCACGGCCGTGCCGGTCGCGCGCGACAATGAGAGCGTGCGCGAGCGCATCATGGTGATCGCCCGCAATTCCGGCCTCGCCATCCACCATGTCACCGTACACGACCTCGGCGAGAAGCTGATCGTCGGCATCGACCTCGAGGTCGACGGCGACATGGAGCTTGCGGCGGCCCACGAGGTTACTCGCGTGCTGGAGCGAAACGTCCGCGAGGATTTTGGCGAGGACGTCGAAGTCGATACCCACATCGAGCCGCTCGAACCGGAACTGCCGCACGGCACCGACGCCGCGCCCGAGCGCGTCGAGACCATCAAGGCCGCGCTGACGCGCTTTGCCGGCAATGGCGCGATCCACGACATCCACAATGTGCGGGTGCGCGACACTGACGCGGGCGAAGTCGTTAATTTCCATTGCCGCGCCGCGCCGTCGATGAGCGTCATCAAGGTGCACGAGAACGTCGACGAGATCGAGCGCGCGCTGCGCCGCGCCTTTCCGTCGATCAAGCGCGTGATCAGTCATGCCGAACCACCGCGCGCGTAGTTTTGCGGGCACGTTCCCGTTTCGGACTCGCTCCGCCGACGCCTTAATTCGCGTTGGACAAGATTTATTTCGAATTAACGAATCGTTGACTCTCGACAGCCTCAAAAAACTGGATTCAAATCGCTGTGATTCGGAATGACGCGGGGTTCCTTCCGGACAATGTGCAAAAGAGCCTTCGGCGGGGGTCTAAAGCATGGCGCGCGCGCATGCGGCGAACGCATGTGTTCAATCCGACTCGATCAAGGGATTGGCACAGTCGATCGCAAAACCTGCCTATCACCGGCTGCTCACCGCAGAGCCGGCGCTTCGTCGCGCCGTGCCGACGCTCATCATTGCCTTCCTGATCACCATTTGCCTCGGCGCCTTCGTGCAGGTAATCGACCAGAGCCGGCAAAAACGTGCCGCCATGAAGCGTGACCTCTCCGCCCTCACCGATCTGTTGGCCGAACGCCTCGACCGCCTTGCCGCCGTCCGGCAGGACCGCGTCGCCAATATCGAGCGGCTGCAGAGCCTGCTGCCCGACCTGATTCCGGCCTGGGGCGTCGCCGCCGGCCGCCATGTCATCATCACCGGCGCCGATCACCGGATTCTGGCCCGCGTGCCGGTCGAGGGCAGCCTTGGCGACAACGATCGCATCCTCGACGTCATCAGCACGGCGCAACTGCTCGCCGCCCCCGCCCAGCAGGGCGTCGTCAACGACATGACGCTTCCGAACGGCAATGGCGCCATGGCAATCTCGCGGCTGGTCAAGTCGCTGCCGGGCCAGGTCATCGTCATCCAGGAAAAGAACGAGCCGCTGTGGGGCTCGGATGCCGCATTGTCGGTGACGCTGTCGGCCACCACGGGCTTCGTCGTGCTGATCCTCGGCTTCGCCTTCCACTGGCAGTCGACCCGCGCCCGCGAGGGCGATCTCATCAACGACGCCGTGCGCGGCCGGATCGACACCGCGCTCAACCGCGGCCGCTGCGGATTGTGGGACTGGGACCTCTCCCGCGGCCGGATTTTCTGGTCGGCATCGATGTTCACGATGCTCGGGCTCGACTCCCGCAACGACCTCCTCACCTTCGGCGAAGTCAACGCGCTGGTGAAATCCGACGACATCGACCTGTTTGCGATCGCCGACCAGATGATCGCAGGCCAACTCGACCACATCGACCAGAGCTTCCGCATGCAGCACACCGGCGGCCACTGGATCTGGCTACGGGTGCGCTGCGAGCTCAGCCAGACCTCGGCCGACGGCGGGTTGCATTTGATCGGCATCGCGGTCGACATCACCGAGCAGAAGAGCCTCGCCGAGAAGACCGTGGAGGCTGACCTCAGGCTGCGCGACGCGATCGAGACCATCCCGGAAGCCTTCGTGCTGTGGGACGCGGAAGACCGCCTCGTGCTCTGTAACTCGCACTTCCAGCGCCTGCACAAACTGCCGGATACGGCGGTGACCCCCGGCACGTCGTACGAGACCGTGATCGAGGTCGGCAGCATGCCGGAAGTGCGCACCCGGCTGCAGGAGACCGGCGCGCAGGCGCCGGGAGCCCGTACCTTCGAAGCGCAGCTCGACGACGGAAGCTGGTTGCACATCAGCGAACGCCGCACCAAGGACGGCGGTTACGTCTCGGTCGGCACCGACATTACCCGCATCAAGGAGCACGAGCAGAAGCTGATCGAAAACGATGCCCGCCTGCGCGCCAACGTGATCGACCTGAAGCGCTCGCAGGCCGAGCTCGCCGACCTCGCCGAAAAATACTCGCAGGAAAAGAATCGCGCCGAGGAAGCCAACCAGGCGAAATCCAAATTCCTCGCCAATATGAGCCACGAACTGCGCACGCCGCTGAACGCCATCATCGGCTTCTCCGAGATCATGGGCAGCGGCATGTTCGGCGTGCTCGGCTCCGACAAGTATCAGGAGTACTGCCACGACATCCTCACATCAGGGAAATACCTGCTCGAAGTCATCAACGACATCCTCGACATGTCGAAGATCGAAGCCGGCCGCATGAAGCTCGACATGGAGCATCTCGATTTGTCGAAGATACTGGCGGAGTCGCTGCGCGTGGTCTCGGGACGCGCCGAGGACAAGCAATTGACGCTGGACGCCGATATCGAAAGCACCATTTCCGTGATGGCCGACCGCCGCGCGGTCAAGCAGATCTTCGTCAACCTGTTGTCCAATGCCGTGAAGTTCACCCCCGACGACGGCAGGGTCACCGTGCGGAGCCACGTGCTGCCCAACTCGATCGTGCTGATGATAGCCGACACCGGCATCGGCATTGCCCCCGCCTCGCTGCGGCGGCTGGGCAATCCGTTCGAGCAGGTCGAGAGCCAGCTCACCAAGACCTATCAGGGTTCGGGCCTCGGCCTTGCCATTGCGCGCTCGCTGACCAGCCTGCATGGCGGAACGATGCGGCTGCGCTCGAAGCTCGGCACCGGCACCGTGGTGCGCATCACGCTGCCGCGCGAGGCGCGCTCAATCGAGCCAAGCAATCAGGTCGCCGCCTGACTTCCCGCTCACGCGCCCTTCTTTGACCGGCTGGTCGCAATCAGGACCAGCATGAACGAGACCGCGGTCATCAGCGTGCTGATGGCCGCAATCGTCGGATCGATCTCGTCGCGGAGCGCGGTGAACATCCGCTTGGTCAGCGGCTGATACTGGCCGCCGGAAATGAACAGCGCGACGATGGTCTCGTCCATCGCGGAGATGAAGGCGAAGATGCCGCCGGCGATCACGCTGGGCTTGATCTGCGGCAGCGTCACCACGAAGAAGCTGCGCAGCCTGTTCATGCCGAGGCTGCGCGCGACCATCTCCTGCGTGGCATCGAAACTCTGCAGCCCCGCCGCGACCGAGATGACGACGTAGGGCAGACCGAGCATGACATTGGCGAGCACCAGGCCGGTCATGGTCGCGGCCAGGCCGACCTTGGCGAAGACGAAGAAGATGCCGACCGCGGTGATGATGATCGGCACCACCAGCGGCAGCAGCAGGGTCATGTGAACGACCCGCATGATGCGCCATTTCGACTGGCTGATCGCGTAGGCCGCGGCAACGCCGAGCGGGGTCGCGATGACCACGGTGAGTACGGCAACCGTCAGCGTCACGCGGGTCGCCTGCATCCAGGCCGGATTGCCGATATATTCCTGATACCAGCGCAGCGACAGCGATGGCGGCGGAAAGCTCAGGTAGCGCGCGGCCGAGAACGACATCGGCGCGATGATCAGGATCGGCAGGATGAGATAGAGCAGCACCAGTGCGCAGGTCACGACCAGGGCAATGCGGAACGGGCGGGACATCGTCATTTTTGCCCCAGCACGCGATCGAGCGGAATGAAGCGGCTGACAACGAAGAAGATTACGCCGACCGCGACCAGCAGCACGACGCCGACGGCGCTGGCCGCACCCCATTGGTCGTAGAGTTCGACATTGCGGCTGACAAGCATCGATATCATGATGGTGCGGCCGCCCCCGAGCAGTTCCGGCGTGATGTAGAAGCCGAGGGTGAGCACGAAGACCAGCGTACTGCCCGCGAGCACCCCGGGCAGCGAGAGCGGCAGAAATATCCGCCAGAAGGTGAGCAAGGGACCGGCGCCGAGACTGGCGCCGGCCAGCATCAGATCGCGCGGGAACTGCTGCATGGTGGCGTAGAGCGGCAGCACCATGAACGGCAGCAGGATATGCAGGGTCGCAACGACGGTGCCGAAAGTGTTGTGGACCAGCGCCAGCGGCTCGTCGATCACGCCGAACTGGCGCAGCAACTGGTTGATGACGCCGGTCCGCTGCAGCAGCGCGAGCCAGGCATAGGCGCGGACCAGCACACTGGTCCAGAACGGCAGCACCACCAGCGCCAGGATGATGATGCCCCACCTTTTTGGCGCGACGCTCGCCGCATAGGCTATGGGATAACCGAGCAGCAGCGCCAGCAGCGTCACCAGCAGGCTGATTTGGAACGTTAGCGCAAAGCTGCGCCAGTAGATGTCCTCGCTCCAGATCCGGCGGTAATTCTCGAGCGTAAAACCGTTGTGATAGACCGACTGCCAGGCGAGCCAGCCGACCGGCAGCACGACCAGCAGCAGGATCACGAGCAACGCCGGCAGCGCCAGCGCCAGCATCAGGCGCTGTTCGCGGCGTTGGTGGAGTACCGAGAGGTCCTGCACGGGGCTGCTCATTGTGATCCTGCAATGGCGCGGAATGCGAACGCACTCCGCGCCCAGTTGCCGACGAGACTACTTCTGCATGAAGCCGACCCAGCGTTTTTCCGCCGCCTCGCCCGCAGGCGACGACCACCAGGCGTAGGACATCAGCGCCTGCTTAGCCGCGTTTTCCGGCGCGCTCGGCAGTTGCGCGACACGCTCCGGCTTGATGACGCCGGTATCGAAGGCCTTCGGGTTGGCCGGGCCGTAATCGATATGCAGCGGCAGATTGGCCTGGTGGACGGGATCGACCGCCTCGTTGAGGAAACGGACGGCGGTCGCGAGATTGGGTGCGTCCTTGAGAATGCAGAGCGAGGTGCTCTGCAGGATGCCCTGATTGTAGGTATAAGCGACCTTGGCGCCTTCCTTGGTCAGCGCGCTGACGCGGCCGTTCCAGGCCATCACCATGTCGACTTCGCCGTCATTGAGGAGCTGCGCGGATTGCGCGCCCGAGGTCCACCACACCGTGATATTGGGCTTGATCTCCTCGAGCTTCTTGAAGGCGCGGTCGACGTCGAGCGGATAGAGCTTGTCGGGCGCGACACCGTCGGCCATCAGCGCGGCCTCCAGCGTCGCAATCGGATGGTTGCGCAGCGCGCGGCGGCCCGGGAACTTCTTCACGTCCCAGAAATCGGCCCAGCTATTGGGCGCGGACTCTGCCGAGAATTTCTTCTGGCTGTAGGCGAGCACGCTCGAATAGAATTCGTAGGCCACCGAGTAAGGGGAACGATAGGCCTCGGGCATCGCGGCCCCGTTTGGCAATTTCGAAAAATCGAGTTTTTCGAGCAATCCCTGCTCGCCGCCGCGCAGGCAATAACCCGTCGGCACATCGACCACGTCCCAGGTCGGCTTGCCGCTGGCGACCTGCGATTTGATCGCGGGCCAGGCGTCGGGGATGCTGTCCTGGTTGATGGTGATACCAAGCTTCTTGGCGGAGGGGTCGAGGATCGCGACGGTTTGCGCCTTCTGATAGGCACCACCCTGGGACACGAAGGTGATCTGGTCCGCATTGGCCGGAAGCGCCGAGAGCGTCGCGAGGACACCAAGGGAAACGCCGAGCAGTGCACGCCGGCAGCAAGATGCAATCATCATGTTCAACCCCTCTTGTTATGACCGGGCGTTAGAACCCCTAACGCCCGATCGCATCCAGAAATTGGTACCAGCCGGCCACCGCGCGGACGGCTGGCTCGCGGAACGGATAGAATGGAATAGTCTTGAGACGGCCAGCATCGAGCAGGCCGAGATCGACCTTCTCCGCGCGCACGAGGGCCGCGAGGTAGCGGCCCATCAGGCTCGACATCGCGACGCCGGCGCCGTTGTAGCCAACCGAATAAAAGGTGCGATCATCGAGACGGCCGACATGCGGCACGGAATCGAGCGTCATCGCGACGAGACCCGACCATTTGAACGCGAGCGGAATATCCGCAAGCTCCGGGAAGATGCCGACCATCGCCTTGCGTAGCGCCTCGAACGCGCTTTCCGAATCCTGCTTTCCGAAGGCGCCGCGACCGCCGAAGATGACGCGGTCGTCGACCTTGCGGAACCAACGCATCATCCGCTTGGTCTCTGTGTAGGTTCGCCCCGTCGGCATCAGGCTGCCGGCGAGGTTCGGTGACAGTTTTTCGGTAGCGATGAGAGCGCTGCGGAACGGCACCAATGTGCGTTGCAGCCGCACCGTCGCCGATGTCAGGTCGGAATAAGAGTTGGTGGCGATGATCGCCTGACGCGCGCGCACGCTGCCGCCAGGCGTCTCGGCAATAACGCCATCGCCGTCGCGACGGAGCGCGAGCGCAGGGCTTTCCTGGAATATCGGCACACCGCGCTGCGCAACACCTTTAGCGAGGCCACGCAGGTAGTTCAGCGGATGGATGCCGCCGGAGCCCGGATTGAGCACCCCGCCGACAAAGCCCCGCGATCCCGTCTCTTCGCGCACCTGATGGGAATCAAGAATGCGGACCTCGGTATCGCCCATCTCCCGCTTCATCCATTCGGCTTCGTCGATCGCGGACCTGAGCGTCGCCTGATTGTGCGCGGCCTTGACCTGCCCGCTGCGCGTCAATCGCGCGCTCTCGATGCCAAATTCGGACACCAGCTCATCGACCATCTCGACGGAGTCATGCGCGATCTCATACATGCGCCTGGCCATGGCGCGGCCGTGACCTGCATCGATGTCGCGGAACGAGAGGCGGAACTTGGCGGTGATGACGCCTCCATTGCGGCCGCTCGCGCCCCAGCCGGGATGATTGGCTTCGAGTACGACCGGCGAAAGACCGCCCTTCGCGAGATGATGCGCGGCCGACAGCCCCGTATAGCCCGCGCCGATGATGACGACATCGGCCTTTACGTCGCCGGCAAGCTTCGGAAAGGCGGGCAACGGCTCCGCCGTGTCCGCCCAGAGCGAGGCGGCCGGTGCCATTGGGGTCCAGACCTCTGCCATGTCAGCCACCCTGCCCGTCTCAGTTTCCAACAGCGGCGTCGGCGAACGCTTTCATCGTGGCGAAATGGAAATCGGGTTTTGTGAGTTGCGGCACTTCCGGCGTGCCGCCAAAGCCCTTCATGCCCTGGCGCCGCTCGATCCAGCAGACCTTGTAGCCAAGCTGTCGCGCGATACCGATGTCGTGATGCTGGCTCTGCGCCACGTGCAAAATTTCGGACTGCTTGTAGCCGAACGCCGACTGCCGGCCCTTGTTGTAGGCGAAGAATTCCGGATTGGGTTTCGCAACGCCGGTGTCGTCGGCGCAGATGGTGTCGTGGAAGGGATTGTCGAGCGCGTGGGCATAGCATGACAGCGCGACGCGATCCGCATTGGTCATGGCGACCAATCGGAACCTGGTGCGCAGGCGCTTCAGCGCCTCGACCGAATCCGAAAATGGCTGCCAGCGCAGCACGGCGAGCTGGAAGGCATCGCAGGCGGCATCGTCGGCCGGCAGTCCCAGTTCCTTGGCAAGGTACCGGTAGACATGAAACATCACCTCGCTCGACCGTTCGGGATGAGCGTCGCGGCCGCGCTTGTAGGATGCGAAGATCTGATCGTCGCTGAGCTCGGCCGCCTTTCGGCCCGAGATCTTGCGCACCGCATCGAGCACGCCGGCTTCGAAATCGATCAAGGTACCGACGACGTCGAAGGTGAGAACCTTGAAGCTATCATAGGACATTTTCATCTCTTGTTTTGGTTGGTCTGGTGTTGCACTCGGGATTGACGGGGCATTCATTCCCGCGCCTTTTCGTTCGCCTTTTCCTGCGCTTTGGGCACGACGATGGTGTCTTCGGGATGAAGTGTGACGGTGAGTTCGCCGCCAACAGGAGGTAACAGGCGCGAGGCCTGGTAATGGCTGGGCTGACGCAGGCTCAGGCAGGTGCCGTCGGCCAGCTGCAGGAACACACGAAGGCTTTCGCCCTGATAGACGATGTCGGTAACGTTGCCGGTCAGGCGGTTAAGCGCGGCATCGGCGACGCCGTCCGCAATCAGGAGCTTCTCGCTGTGTACCGCGAGCATCAGCGCCTGGCCGTCCGGAATCGCGCGGGCGCTTTTCAGGACAGCCGGGCCGAGCGCCACGCTAGAGCCATCGACGCGCCGGACCGGCAGCAGGCTCGCCTCGCCGATGAAACTCGCCACAAAAGAGTCCGCGGGATAGTCGTGCAGCCGCTCCGGGCGATCGATCTGGACCAGCCGGCCGTCCTTGAGAATCGCAACGCGGTCACTCATCGTCAGTGCCTCGCGCTGGTCGTGGGTGACGTAGATGATCGTGGCGCCGATCCGCTTGTGCAGCTCGCGCAGTTCGATCTGCATCGCTTCCCGCAACTGCTTGTCGAGCGCCGACAGCGGCTCGTCCATCAGGATCAGGCGCGGTTCGAAGATCATGGCGCGTGCCAGCGCCACGCGCTGGCGCTGGCCGCCGGAGAGCTGGGCGATGCCGCGCGCCTCGTAGCCCGACAACCCGACCATCGCCAGTGCGGCGCGTACCCTCGCAGCCCAATCCGCCTTTGGGATCCGTCGCGCGCGCAGCGGAAAGGCGACGTTCTCGCCGACGCTCATATGTGGAAATAACGCGTAGTTCTGGAACACCACGCCGATGTCGCGTTTGTGCGGCGGCAGGAACGTCACGTCGCGGTCGCCGAAATGGATCGAGCCCGACGAGGGTTGAATGAAGCCGCCGAGGATGCCGAGCAGCGTGGTCTTGCCGGATCCGGACGGCCCGAGCAGGGAGACGAACTCCCGCGGTGCGACGTTCAGGGTGACGTTGTCCAGCGCCCGGACGGCGTCATAGTTCTTGCTCGCGGCCCTGATGTCGACGCTCTCTCCGCCCTGGTCCAATGATCCGACCCCGTTGCGTTGCCGAGGGCGCGCACCGATGCGCGCCATCGACGTCACCTGCGATGGCGCAAGCGACGGTTGAAACCGGCATGATCTCGTCTTATAGACCGGTCACTTCAGGGCGGCTCCCAAGGCCGTCCCCGCTGCGCCGGATTTTCAATCTTGCCCGTGCTGGCGGGCGATCGGGCAAGCCAACCAGAGTTGGCCGGCACGGGCAATTGCCAAATTCTCACCGGCAGCATAACATCAGGTTATGCCCGACCTCCGGCGGAAGCTACCCTCGAGCCACGCGCTGTTCGTCTTTGACGCCGCCGCGCGCAACGGCAGCTTCACGGCGGCGGCGGCCGAACTGAATGTCACCCAGCCCGCGGTCAGCCGGATGCTCGGACAGTTCGAGGACTATCTCGGCGTTCGGCTGTTCGACCGGACCAATGGCCGCGCGGCCCTGACGGAGGACGGCGAGATCCTCTATCGCCACGTGTCGGATGGATTCCGCAGCATCGAAGGCGGCCTGATCGAGATCGACCGCCGCCGCAAGGGCACCGAGACGGTCACGCTTTCGGTCTCCTCGGCGTTCACCACCCATTGGCTGATGCCCCGCATCGATAAATTGCAGCGCCAGTTTCCGACCGTCGATCTCCGCTTCCAGCTTATTTCCGGTCCGCTGCGCGGGCCGGTCGACAACGTCGATCTCGGCATGCGATTTCGCGACCGATACGATCCCGCGCGGAACGGCGCGCTGGTGATGAAGGAAGTCATGCTGCCGATCTGCAGCCCGGCCTATCGCGACGCCGACAGCGCGGATGGCCCGATCGAACCCAACACCATCATCCGCCTCGCAGATACCCCCGGCGATTGGGCTGCAGAATATCCGGCCTTTCTCACCAGACGATCCGGGCCCGCCAAGTCGCTGAGTTTTTCCGATTATGCGGTGGTGGTCCAGGCCGCGTTGCTCGGCCAGGGCATTGCGCTCGGCTGGCTCACGGTCGCAGCCCATTGGCTGCTGACCGGCGCTTTAGTCCCGGCCTCGGAAACGCTCACCACGACAAGGCGGCTTTGCGAACTGGTGCACCCGCATGACCGATCGATCCGGCCGGTCGTCAGCGAGATCCGCGACTGGATCATCGAGCAGATGCACAGCGACATGGCCGCCATCGACCGGCTCTACCCGCGTCTGCGGCTGATGCCGGCGAGCTATTAGATCGTTTTCAAGCGAAGTGGAGACGGAAGTCGGATGCGCGCACGCCGCAACGTTAAATAGCGCCGAGTTTCGATGCGAGGACGCCCGGCGCTCGAATGTCAACCAGCCTGCAGCAAAATGCCGGTCAGCCACTCCGGCTCGTTAATCATAACAGCATGGCCTGATGTCGTATTTTCTAGAATCGTCCAAGACTTATCAGCCTTGCACTCTGCAAATGCTCTGTCCAACGCAGCCAGCGGATATTTGCGTAAGCGGATGTAGGTCTTTTTCGCGACCCTTTCGCGTGCGCCCGAGAGTTTCACTGGTTGTAGCCACGTGCCAATCGGTTGCGGGGTTAATTTCGACAAGAACCAAGCAGCGTCCTTGGCGTCGTGAAAGGATGTCGGCGGGACCGCCTTGGGAACTGGACGGCTGATCGTGCCATCTTCCGCTTGGAAGGGTACCTCATCACGAAATGACTGGCCATCCGCGGGCTTCAGTGCATCAACCCAGACGATAGACGAAACACGGTTTCCGATGCGTTCGAGCGCGCCTGATGCCGGATATCCTCCGTACGAATGAGCGACAAGGCAAATGTCTGCGAGGTCTTCCCATTCGACGATATTCACGATGTCGGCTATGTGCGTGTCGAGATTTATATCCTTGCTCAGGAGGTGCGAGCGATCTGCCAATCCGGTAAGCGTGAGCGAATATACCTTATGGCCCTGCCTTTCGAGCCTGTCCGAAACGCGTCGCCAATACCAAGCTCCGCAATAGGCACCGGGAACCATGACAAACGTCTTGCGCACGGATTGAGCACGCGCGGGATCGATCAACGTGCCTGACGAAACCAATGCGGACGCGGTTGCTCCGGCCGCAAGGCCACCGATTATTCCGCGTCGCGTGAAGTTCGACAAAGTCATGAAATTCCCCTACGAGAAAGTGGATCCGTCAAAAATTGATCTGTTGAACGTAAAACACGTTGGAAGGCTAAGATCGACTTCACGTGCCTTGCAGTATCAACTCGCTCACGCGGTCCGGCGCATCAAGCATGGCCATGTGCCCAACCTCCGGCAGCTCGAATGTGGCCCAAGACTTGTCGGTCTTGCTGTCCGCTAGCGCCTTATCGAAGGCCGGCTGTGGAAATTTTGGGAAGCGGATGTATGTCTTCCTCACCACCCTTTCGAGCGCCCCGGAAAGTTTGATCGGCTGGAGGAAGGTGCCGATCGGTTGTGGGGTGAGCTTGGACTCAGCGAATGCCCGATCGCGTTCGGTAACAAAGATCACTGGAAGCTTCGGCGGTGGACCAAAGCCTGCCTCGTCCTTGTCAATGGCCGAATTTACGACGTTACCGAACGCAGTGAAGTCCAGCACCCTGTGTCCGCTGGCAGGCAGAAAGGCATCAAGCCACACGATTGAGGAGACGCGATTGCCGATGCTTTCGAGTGCGCCCGAACCTACGAAGCCCGCATAAGACCACGCTACAAGGCAGACGTTCTCGAGGCTCTCCCATTTGATCAGGTTAACGACGTCCGCGATGTGGGTGTCCAGATCGACGTCCTTCCTCAGCAAATGCGAGCGCTCGCCTAAGCCGGTTAGGGTCGGAACGAATACTTTGTGACCGCCCTGTTCGAGCTGGTCAGCGACCCGACGCCAGATCCAGCTACCGCAAAACGCACCGTGGACAAGAACGAAGGTCTTTCGCACCGATTGCGCGCGGGCAGTGCCGAACATGTTGCTGGAACCCGTTACGGCCACAAGACCGCCAGCCACGGCGGCGGCGCGAAGCACACGGCGGCGCGTCAGTTGAAACTTGGTCATGGCGTATCTCCCCCAGGCGCCTCTCGAAGACGGTTACTTTGGAGGCGGCGGCGCTTTGGGAAGCCCGACTGCATCCGCACTTTCCAATTTCCGCCAGTAGCGAATGTGGCAGTGTCCTCATCAGGGTAGGGAAGTCCTGATGGAATTCTTGTGTTATTCTTTGGATATTCCGGCCAAACGCCGAACGTAAGGAAGCGACGGGTCGGGTCACTGGGGGTTGTTGCGCCTTGGCAATTCAATTCGACGATTACGTGCTTGATCCCGTGCGGCGGGAGCTGTCCTGCAACGGCGCTTCGGTGAAGATCGAACCCAAAGTCTTCGACCTGTTGATCCACCTGATCGAGAACCGGCATCGGGTGGTCAGCAAGGACGACCTCATCGCTCAAGTCTGGGGTAACCGGATCGTCTCGGACTCCGCCCTCACCCATGCCATCAATGCGGCGCGCAACGCGATTGGGGACGATGGGAAGGCACAGCGGCTGATCCGTACCAGCTCCCGTTGGGGATACCGTTTTGTCGGCAGTGTCAGGCTCCAGGAGGGGGCGGAGCCTGCCCCCGGCCCAGCCGGTGCGGCAAGCTCTCCAAATGGGCCGGCTCTCTCGCTGCCCGATAAGCCGTCGATTGCCGTCCTCCCGTTTCACAATATAGGCGACGATTCCGAACAGGAATACTTCGTCGATGGCCTAGCCGAGGACATCATCACTGCGCTGTCGCGCTTCAAGTCGCTGTTCGTTATCGCGCGCAACAGCTCGTTTACCTACAAGGGCCGCGCCGTTGACATCAGGCAGGTCGGCCGCGAGCTGGGCGTACGCTACGTACTCGAGGGCTCGGTTAGGAAGGATGGCAATCGGGTGCGCATCACCGCGCAGCTGATCGACGCGATCTCGGGTGCGCACGTCTGGGCGGAACGTTACGACCGCAATCTCAGCGACGTCTTTGCCGTCCAGGATGCAATAACGGCGAGTGTCGCCGGGCTCATCGAACCGGCGCTCGCCGAGGCCGAACAGCAGCGCCTACTGCGCAAGCCGCCGGACCGGCTCGATGCCTGGGAAGCCCATCAACGCGGCCTGTGGCATTTCTACAAATACGGATCCGAGGAGAACCAGACGGCCCTAACATACTTCCGCCAGGCCATCGCCCTCGACCCGAATTTCGCGCCGGGTCACTACGGCTACGCGCTGGCCCTGCAATGGGACGTCTGGCATTATTCCCACCGCCCGTTCGAGGAGGTTCAGGGCATTCCGCGTGAGGAGGCGCTGCTCGCCGTCTCGCTCGACGACAAGGATGCGATGGCGCACGCAATCCTGGCGCACATGCTGATGTGGGGGAGCGAATGGGAGGGCGCGATCGCCGAGGCTCGCACGGCGCTTGCAATCAATCCGAATAGCGCTTTCGTGATCAGCATGCTCGGCTGTGTGCTCGGCTTTGGCGGGCATCGCGATGAAGCGCTCGATCGGCTGCGTCAGGCCATGCGCGCCAGTCCGCACGATCCGCTAACATGGCTATGGTCCCTGTGGACCGGGTTCATTCAATTGAGCGCGCGAAATTTCGATGCAGCGCTTGCGACACTACACCAGGTTGTCCGGATGCGTCCGGGCTTGGCGCCGGCATATGAACTGATGGCTGCGTGCCTGGCCCATCTCGGGCGTCTGGACGAGGCGAGCGCTGTGCTGGAGCGCATTCCTGCGCGGTTTTCCGAGCAGCTTCGCCGGCATCAACAGAGACCGCCCTGGATACGGCCGGAAGATTACGCGGTCAGGCAGGAAGGACTTCGCTTGGCAGGCTACCGAAGGACCGAGCGCGGCGCTTCTGACTAGAGCAGGCGCGATCTACTCCAGCGTCGGCGCCACTTCGCGGGCGACCTGCACCAGCGCCGCGATCAGAGGTGTCATCGGATCGCGCTGCGGGATCACCAGCCCCACGCTGTAGTCGACGATGGGATCGACGATCGGAATGCTGCGGATGGTATCCGCCAGCCCCAGGGTTTCTGCGAGTTTTGCCGGCATCACGCTCGCCCAGCGCCCGGTCTTCACATGCGTATAGAGGACCACCAACGAGTTCGAGGTCAGCGTCGGCGTGGCCTCGGCCCCGACCGATGCCAGCGCGCGATCGATGATGCGGCGGTTCTGCATGTCCGGCGTCAAGAGGCAGAGCGGCACCTGGCCTACTTCCTTCCAGGTCACCTGCTTGCGATCGCCGAACATGGCATCGGGCGACGTCAGCAGGCGATAGCTCTCGTTGTAGAGCGGAATGGTGCGTACCTTGCCGATCGGTTCGTTCTCGATATAGGTCAGCCCGGCATCGACCTCGAGATTTTCCAACAGGCCCAGCACGTCGGCCGACGTGCAGGACTGGATACGAAAGCGCACGTCGGGGTACCGCGCGCGGAACGGCGTCGTCAGCGACGCCACCATACCGAGCACGGTGGGTATCGCGGCGATCCGGATCTCGCCGGAGAGCTTGTCCTTGAGGCTGTTGATCTCCTGCCGCATCGCGCGGGTGTCGCCGACGATGCGCCGCGCCCAGTCGAGGGTGCGTTCGCCCTCCGGCGTAAATCCCTGGAACCGCGACCCGCGCTGCACCAGCATCACGCCGAGGATTTCCTCGAGCTGCTTGAGGCTGGTCGACATGGTCGGCTGGGTGACGCCGCAGGCCTCCGCGGCCCGTCCGAAATGCCGCTCCTTTGCGAGCGCCAGCAGCAGTTCAAGCTTGTCGATCAACGAGATGGTCCCAAAAAGTGTGGTGGCAAAGGCGGTTGCCCGGTGGCCAGAAATAGCACGGACCAGCGGCCATCAATACTTCAAAAGAGGCGTCCGGAGGGCTCGATTTCAGGGGCAATTCGGTTCTCGTATCGCCTCATTTTTCAATCTTATCACCTTGAGGTCCGTCATTGAGGATTTCTTGTAGCCCGGATGAACGCAGCGATATCCGGGCCACGCTAACAGCGTCCCGGATATCAATACCGTCCCGGATATCGCTGCGCTCATCCGGGCTACAGGACTTTTTGCCGTCATTCAGCCCGCATCTGTCGAAGCAAACTCCGGCACGTCTCTTTTAAATCCTGCTTCAACGGATCGAACGTCAGCAGGCCGGAGCGGACAGCCGAGATGCGTCAGCGGCCCGACGCTGCGAACCACCGAAAAAACCTCCAGAGCACGATCGTAGCCCTTGATGGCCCGCTCCCCAATGGATGCAAGGGCGATGCTATCCTTGACATGCCCGGTGACGACCGGATCCACCAGTATCTGCGCGTCCTCCGCCAAATCGCAAAGCCGTGATGCCAGATTGACGACGTTTCCGATGGCTGTGTAGTCGAGGCGTCCATGCCAGCCAAGCGTTCCGACGGTCGCAGGTCCCATCGCGATACCCACGCCGAAACCAATGGCGCAGTCACGCGCGTTCCAGTAATTGGCAAGCGATTGCACCGCAGCCTGCATGTCGATCGCAAGCCGGATACCGCGCTGCGCCGGATTTTCACACGCGACCGGCGCGTTGACGAGGACCATCACGCCATCACCGGTGAAGCGGATCAGGGTGGCGGCGTGGCGGGCCGTCACGGTGCCGATCGCTTCATAATACTCCCTCAGCACGGCGATAACGACATCAGGCTCGGCGCGCGCGGAAAACGCGGTGAAGCCGCGCAGATCGCCAAAAATCGCGACCACCTCGCGTCGCTGTCCGTCCAGCAACCCTTGATCGGAGTGTTCGACCAGTTCAGCCACTTGAGGCGCAAGGAATTGCTTCAGACGATTGATCCGCTCGGACTTCTGCTGCGAAGTGGCAAGTTCTCCCGCCATCTGGTTGAACCGGATTGCCAATTGCTCCAGTTCGTCGTGGCTCTCGATCGTGATGCGATGGTCGAACTGCCCCATCCCGATCCGTTCAACGCCATCCTCGAGTTGCCTGATCGGTCCCCACATGCGGCATGCTCGCCAATAGGCCAGGACAAGCGCGAAAACGATTCCGAAACCGATGAGTATCAGGGAACGCCGCAGCGCGGCGCGGATGGATTCGAACGCCTCCTGGACCGGCTGTTCCGCGATCACCGTCCAGCCCACGTTGGGGGCACGCACCGAGAGCGCAACGACCTGCTTGCCGTCCTCGCCGGTCGTGGCGACCGCCGATCCATTCGCAGCGCCGACGACGGACTTGAGACGGTCGAACTCCCCTGCCCCGGCACCGCTGCGCAGCACAAGGCTGATGTCCGGGTGAGCAATCAGGCGCCCGGAATCATCGACGACAAGAGCGTGTCCGGTGTCGCCGATCTTGATCGCCGCGATGATATCCCAGATCAGTTTCAGGTTGATGTCGGCGACGACGACCCCGGCAGCCGCACGGTTTCCCGCAACCGCGATCCGCATGTAAGGCTCGGAATCGCGCTGATAGTGTACCGGGCCATACCAGACCCGGTTGGCGCGCGCGCCGACAACCGCGGGATCCGTCGACATATCCGCGCCGCGGCCGGTTCTGTTCATGCTCACGCGGGATACGAAAACCCGCTCGGTGCCGGTTGGGTCGACCAACGAGAGCGAAACAATCGCCGGCACCTGCTGCAGTAAACGCAACCCGTCGACCCTGCGCCGCTCGTCCTCGCCCTGGGTCCAGGGAAACTGCACGACCCAACCAAGCTGATCGCGTATCCCGTCGGTGAAAGCCTGTATCCGGTCGGCCGCCGAGCGGGCCTCGACCTGAAGGAGTTCATTGAGATCGAAGCGATTATCGCGAAACGCGAACCAGGCTTCGGTTGCGGAACCAAGCATGAGAGGTGTCACCACTGCGACAAACAGCGTGACGAAGTACTTCATGAACAGGGAGCGGCGCGGACGGGTCACCAAAGAAAAATCCGATGGAAAGAGTTTTGAACCAGTAAGAGGTGCGCCGGGGTCATTCGATCACCCGATTGGCGCGGAAAAGAACTGAAGATTTGTCGAGGTCGATACCGAGTCGTTCAGCCGTCCTGAGATTCACGACCAGTTCGAATTTGGTGGGCTGAAAAACCGGGAGATTGGCGGGCTTTTCGCCGCGCAGGATCCGGTCGGCGTAGGTCGCAAGCCAGAAATAGGTCGCGCGCTGGTTGGCGCCATAACTCAGAAGTCCGCCAGCGTCGCAATATTCGCTCCAACCGAACATCGAAGGCAGCCGATGCGCGATGGCGAAGCGGGCGATCTTGTCCCGGTGCACCAGCGTGAGGACATCCGGGAAGACGAGCAACGCATCCGCATGCGCGTCTCCCGCCGCCGCCAGTCCATTGTCCAGTTCGTTTTTGCCGGCAAAGGGAACGTAGACGGTCTCGATGCCCAGCGCCGTGGCGGCTTCCCTGGTCGCGCGCCACTCCGATTGTTCTCCCGGATGAAGGGTGTTTGAAAGCACTGCAAGCCTGCGCACAGCGGGCACGGCTTCCTTCAGCAGCTCAACCCGCTTCCCCGCCAGCTCAAGCGAAAGGAAGGTCGAACCCGTGAAATTGCCGCCCGGCTCGCCGAGGCTCTTGACGAGGCCCAACTCCACCGGGTCGCCGCTCAACGCAAACAGGACCGGAACGTCCGTTACCGCCGTCATCGCGCGCGTCGCTGGGCCGCTCGACACGGCCAGGTCGATGTTCCCTCGCTTCAGTTCGGATACGACCTCGCGGAGCGCCTGCGGATTGCCGGGCGCATAGTGCAGCTCAAGGGTAACGTTCTTTCCCTCGACATAGCCCCGCGCCCGCAATCCCTCCCGAAACCCCGCCAGGAACGGGTCGGGCTGGGAGTCGGTGGACACCCAAAAAATGCGATAAACTTTTGTCGAGTCCTCAGCGAGTGCGGCGGACGGCCACGCCATCGCCGCACCCAGAAACGCAATGAAATCTCGTCGATCCATGCCGGCAATATGGCCCGGACCGGCTTGCCGCGCTTTGAGCCCGTATGCAGATAATCTAAAGATAATCTTGATTTTGGCTTGGTGGCTGCGCCCAGCCGCTCCCGCAGCGTCGCGCCAAGATACGTCACGGCAACTGACCAACCGTCAAATCTGCGTTGCGCCCACTTGCGCGGCGTGAGCGATATCCGGTCTAGCCCAACGACGTGCTACATTGATACCGGTGGCGTCGCACAACCGAGTTGGGAGAGGCCTCATGATCACAATCCCGGAACTGGTCGCGCAAGCCTTGGGATCGTTTCTGGCCTCAGATACCAGGAGCAGGTTTGGCTCCTCCCAAGCCCGGCTGGCTGAATTTCTTCCCTATGCAGCCAGGCTCACATTGGAATGCATCGGCAACAGTGACGCCCTGTATCACAACATCGAACACACCATGCTCGTGACCCTTGCCGGCCACGACATCCTCATGGGCCGGGCGATGCTGCGGCCAACGACGCCGGACGATTACGCCAATTTCATCGTGGCGTGCCTCTCCCACGACATCGGATATGTTCGTGGAATCGTCCAGGGAGATGACGGGGATTCCTATATCGCCGATCTCAGCGGCCGTACAATTCGCCTGGCGCGAGGCTCATCCGATGCTGCGCTGGGAGCCTACCATGTGGATCGCTCGAAGCTGTTCGTCTTCGAGCGGCTCGACACAGCCGAAGAAGTTGATGCGAGCCGGATAGCCAGGGCAATCGAGTATACGCGATTTCCCTATGTTGCCTCATCGTCAAACGACGAACTGATTGAAGAAGAGGGCCTGTTGCTGCGCGCGGCCGACCTCATCGGGCAACTCGGCGACCCCAATTACCTGAAAAAAGCGAATGCCCTGTTCTACGAATTTCAAGAAGTCGGCATGAACAAAACGCTCGGCTACGAGACGCCGGCAGACGTCGTTTACAAATATCCGCAATTCTATTGGAACAACGTCGCTCCGCAGATCCAGACGGCGATACGCTATCTCAATGTCACGTCGAGCGGACGGCAGTGGATAGCGAACCTGCACAGCAATGTTTTCCGGGCCGAGCGTGAAATGAACTTGTCCGGTCCACAGCCGTGATCACCAAAGGTGTCGCTGTCGTAGCCCTTGTCGCCAATCAATTTGTCGGCGTCCGGCAAAGATGGAATCCGGCCGAGGCAAACGGCTGATATGTGGACGAAGTTGCCGCTAGCCGATGCCATGCTTCTTAAGAAGCGCCTGCTCATCGCCGGACACCCAACCGAAAACTTTCGCCTCGCTGTCCAGCTTCTGCACGAGATAGTGGACATCGAAATCTATAGCCGTGTCCGGTTGATCCTCGCGAGCATAGGTCGCCGTCCAGGCGACATGGGCCAAACAATGATGTTCATCTATCGGAGAGATGCTGATATCGCGTATCCGCATCTCCTTGGTCCCTATTGCCCGATAGCGGGCGTATCCTTGCTCCATGACCTGCTTGAGTTGATCGTCGTTTTTCCCGGTCATAACACCGGCCGGCGAGGCCGCGATGAAATCCGAGGCGTACAGCGATGCGACCTCATCCATATCCACGTCATCGCCGAGGGATCTGTTAAAAAAACTTTCGTATCGCTCGAATAGCTTCCTTACGGCAGCCTCCATCACTCGCTCTCCCCGATTGCAATCTGGTGTCGCGGATCAGTATGCTGCACCGGACGCAGCAGCCAACGGTTTGGGCTCTAACCGGTCACGTTACCCGAAATTTAGTGGGTCCTGACCCTAGCGCCCCGTTCCGAGTCCATCGGAACGGAAAAGGCTCTAGGCGTTTGCAATACCGGCTACCCGCAATCCTTCGACGAACCGATTGATGAAGCCCACATCATTGCAGAAGAAGAACTCCTGTCGCGCCGTTTCAATGTTGTAGTTTGGCTTGCGCTGCAGCAGTTCCGCGGCCACCGTTTCGGCCTGCGTCCGATCCCCGAGGAGGCCGAGCGACGCCGCAAGTGTCGCAAACGCCTGATAGGTGACGTTGGGCTGCCGTGTCGCCCGCCTCGCGAATTCGACCGCTATGTCATACTCGCCCAGCGAGAAGTGCGCCCAGGAGCGGACATGGTGGAAAGCAGAAATATGGCTGTCGCGCGGACTGAGCATGATCGCGCGATCGAGCAGCGTTTCCGCCTCGATCTCTCGCCCATACCAGAGTAAATTGAACCCTTGGGCGAAATAGGCCTGCGCAAAGCTCGGATTGAGCTCGAGGGATACGTCGAGAGCCGCCAGCGCTTCGTCGTTCTGATGATTCAAGCACAGGGCTCGTCCGAGCGCGCAGTGGCAGAAACAATCGAGTTCGTCGAGCGCCACCGCATGGCGTGCCTGGCGCAACGCGGTTTGCAGTCGCGCCGCGCGATCTTTCGGTTCGTCAATGAACGCGCGTTGCAGATTGACGTAGCTGAGCGCGCCATGGCCGCGCGCAAAATTCGGATCGGCCGCAATCGCCCGCTGAAAATAGGTTTCGGCGGAGTCAAATCCCGGCATGGTGAAGCGCCAAAAATTCCATAGACCGCGCTGATAACAATCCCAGGCGTCCAGGCTTTCCGGCGCCTTGCGGGCAGCGAGCTGCTGCTCGACCTTCGACAGCTCGGGCTCGATCGTTGCGGCGATCTGCCGTGCCATCTCCTCCTGGATATCGAAGATATACTCCAGCCGCAGGTCGTATTTGTCGGCCCACAATTGCTTCCCATCCGCTGCTCGGACGAGTTCCGCCGTTATCCGCACAACATCGCGGTTCTTGCGAACGCTGCCGACCATCACATACCTGACGCCCAGCAGCTCACCGATTTCGCGCGCATCCACCACGCGTCCCTGGAACGCAATCGTCGAGTGTCGCGAGATCACCGAAAGCCACCGGTTACGGGCGAGAAGGCGAATAATGTCCTCCGTCAAGCCGTAGCTGAAGTAGTCGTTCTCGGGGTCATCAGACATGTTTCCAAACGGCATCACGGCGATGGACGATCGCGTGACCGCCTCCGCCTTGACGGATTCCGAGACGACATCGTCGAGGCGGGACACTTCGGCGGAAACCGACACGCGGCCTGGAACGCTGCCCGGCGCATTGGGAACAAGCCGAGCCGCCTCTGCATCCGTTTTCGGCGCGTCGATGGCCTGAACATCGCCGACGAAGCGGAAGCCACGCTTGTGCAGCGTCCGAATGAGGGCCTGGTCGTTTCCGTTGTCGCCAAGCGCGCGCCGGGCGCCATTGATGCGGCTGGAGAGCGCCGCCTCGGAGATGATCCGGCCGTTCCAGATCGTCTCGATAAGCTCGTCCTTGCTGACAATCCGGTCGTGGTTGCGCACCAGATGAACGATGAGATCGAATACCTGGGGCTCAATATGTACCGCTTCCCCAAGCCGGCGCAGCTCCTGCTGGCTGAGGTCGATCTCGAACTCGGCAAATCGGTACTTTAATACCACTTCTGCTGATCCGATACGAGGCTCCGCCCCTGTCAGGCGGTTCACGTTACAAACTAAGCAAAAACAGTCGCTTCCGGAGAAAAAACAAAGGTCTTCTCAAGGAATCCGCCAAGCAGGAACAGGCATCTCAATCTAAGGACGGGTCAATCATCGTTCAATCGGAGGATGGCCATGACCGGCCTGTTGCTCAATCCCACCAAGGCGGATTTTTCACCAGAAGGCTTGTTGCCGCACGAGGCCGCCATGCAACCTCGCGCAAGGATCCACGCAGGCAGCGTCACCAGCCCGCCCGTGCCGACCGCGCGCCTGAGGCGCCTTCTCGACGGCTGGATTGCCGCCGCCAGCGCCTACCGCGAACGGCAAGCCGCCTGGCTCGCGTTGCACCGAGCTGGCAATCGCGGCCTGCACAACAAGCGCATCTACCGCGGTCCGATCGATGACGTCCTCGAAAGAGCCGCGCGGCTGCGCAAGCGGAGACGCCTCGAGCAGTCCTGACCAAAGCAATTGCCAGACGTCAACATTTCAAACCCAGGAGATTTCAAATGTCGATTACGATGCACACCGGACCGGACGCGGCGCCTCCCGCCGTCGCCTCTCTTGCAACGAGGCTGCTCACCCTTTGCTACGGCGGCCTCGCCTATCTGATTTTTTTCGGCACGTTCCTCTACGCGGTCGGCTTCGTCTCGGGATATGTCGTGCCCAAGACCGTCGACAGCGGTCCGGCGTCCTCGCTGCCGACGGCCTTGCTGGTCAATCTGGTGCTGATGTCGATCTTCGCCGTGCAACACAGCGGCATGGCGCGGCAGGGCTTCAAGAAGCTGTTCACGCGCTTCGCCTCGCCAGCGATCGAACGCTCCACCTACGTGCTGCTGGCGAGCCTCTCGCTGATACTGCTGTTCTGGCAATGGCAGCCGATGCCTGCGGCGGTCTGGAACATCGAAAATCCCGCCCTCGCCGGCGTCGTGACCGCGGGCGGCTTCCTGGGCTGGCTCATCGTGCTCTACAGCACATTCCTAATCAGCCATTTCGAGCTGTTCGGATTGACGCAAGTGGTCGCGCATTTTGCCGGACGCATGGCTGAGCCCATGAAGTTCAAGACGCCGGGCCTGTATCGCCTGATCCGGCATCCGATCTATCTCGGCTTCATCATTGCCTTCTGGTCGACCCCGACGATGACGCTCGGCCATCTGCTGTTCGCTGCGGTAACGACGGCCTACATTTTCGTCGGCATCTATCTCGAAGAGCGCGATCTGGTGGCGATGTTCGGCAATGAATACCGGCGCTATCGCGAACGGGTGGCGATGCTGGTGCCCCGTCTGTTCTGAAGAAGACGATCGAACACGAAAAACGCGCTCGTCAGGACGCCCTCAACGCACCCGACGAGCGCAACCGGTTCCGGTACCGGCTGCAATCAGGCTGTTAACCACCAGCCAGTAACCGCTCGCCGCCCCATAGGCTTTGCCTATGTGCGATTTTCGATGCCCTCGATAGCATTTTGAAATCGCAACAGGGGACAGCTTTATTGATGTTCCTCGCATTTTCCCTACTCATCAGAATCCACAACCTCTGATGAGAACGCGAATGACATCGGCATACGAACCATGGAATGAAGCGCGCGGCGCCGAGATCATCGCCGAGCACGACAAGCTCGAAGGCGCGACGCTGGTGTCGCGAATGACCCAATGACTTAGGTTCACGTAAGTAGTGACCTGCAGTCGAGATCATCGACGGCAAGCATGATGCGTTCCAGATTATTCCACCAAATGACGGCAGGGATATTGTTCACGGCTTGCCACACGGGCGTCGTGATTTGCCAAAGCACCGACAATCGATAATCGGCATCGAGCGCATGTCGATCGTAGCCCTGCACCCCGTGATCAACGAGCGCCTGGTGATATTCGTCGAGGAGTGAACGTTCCATTTCTTTTCGTCGGTCAGGATACCAATGCATCGCTATCATGTGGGCCAGATCCCTCGAAGCGACGTCGAGACGCCAGCTGTCCCAGTCGAACAGTCGAGCATCGTCGGACTGATGGTCCCGCGGCAAAAATGTATTCCAGACGTGCGCGTCGCCCTGGGTGATCGTAAAATTCCGATGCGAGTGATAGCGCTGAAGCAGACGAGGCGCAGAGCCGAGCAATCGTTCATAGAGCCGCCGCCGCTCGCGGGACAGTAAGTCGCCCGCCCGATCAGCAAAACGGTGGAAATCGCTCGCGACCAGCTGCATCTGCCGATCAATAGCTTCGACGTCGAGCCACGTCCCTACGGAGACACCAAGTCGCGGACTGTCCCACCAAGAAGCGTGAAGGCGAGCATGCGCTCGAACGATCGCTCCACATTGCTGCCTTGTCGGCGGCAGCGGCCACTGCGTAGGGACGGCGTGGGTTTCTGTGAGGTCCTCAAGGAGAAGATGCCACGCACTCGTCTCTGCATCGCGATACGCCTCAAAGCAACGAGGCACTATGTTGGTCACCATCAGCGGCGCAATCTGATCATAGAATGCGACCTCCTGACGGCCGGCGTGAAGTGCATCTCCGACGTGATCAGGGTGACAAGTCTTGAAGATGAGGGAGCGAGGTGCGTCGTCAGTCGGTACACTGTACGTCAAAGCCACCCGAATAATTCGAGAGAGGATGGTATCGCGGGAACTTTCGACTGTGACGTTGCTGACGTGAGGCTCGCCAAGCACGCCAGCTCGACGGAGTGTTGCGGTGAGATGTTCAGCCTGGATCGCTTCTGGAATTGGTTGCGTCATCGCTCTCCCCCCAATCCGGCGAAGCTAGCCTTTCTCGATTCCCGCCGCAATTTTCTGTTGAACACTTTCTTTCGGCGTGATCGACAGCTTCGCGGAAGCACCCGCCCCTCACCCCAACCCTCTCCCCGCAAGAGCGGGGCGAGGGAGAAGTGAGCGGCTTCGCGCCAACCTACGTTCATCGTGCTTCAGGAATCTCCTACATTCCCATGATGGCGATATCCTTCACCGTGCCGCTGACGCCGGCGATCTTTGCAGACTCGGTGGCTTTTCCGGTGGCGAGATCGACGTTGTACAGTGTCCCGTCCACCATCAGCCAGGCTTCGTTCTTGCCGGCGCCATCGGACCAGATATCAAACGCGACGCTGTCCGCCTTGATGCCGAGCTTGCCGATCGCGCCGAGCACGCCGTCATTCGGCGGCGCCTGCTTGATCAACCCACCGATGGTCGCATCGATGTTGAACAGGGCCGTCTCCTTGGCGCCCTTCACCGAATTGGTATAGGCGCCGGCGACGATGTTCGGCTTTTCGCCCTTGTGCATGTCGCCCTCGGCATATTTGTGGTCGCCGTCCTTGGTCACCTTGCCGTCATCGACATTCGCCCGCAGGTTCATTCCGTCGGCGCCCATCACGCGCAGGCGATCCGCCACCGGATTGAAATCCACCGTCGCGGCCACACCCTTGGCAAGCGTGGTGTCAAGCTTCGATTTCATCGTGGCCTTGCCGTCCGTCGCGATGGTCACAATGGTGCCATCGTCGACCAGTCCATAGAGCATGCCGTCGGCCGGACGGACGTCGATGCCGACCAGCGCACCGGAAATGCCGGTGACCTTGACGGACCCGGTTGCCTTCTTCTGCGCGGTATCGACCATCGCAATCGTGTCGCCGCCGATCAGGGCTGCGACCTGCGCGGCGTTGGCGGCTGCGGATGACAGCAACAATGCGGCCGAAGCGGCGAAAATTGAGCGAAAATTCATCGTAAAGCTCCCTGTGTTCCTTGATCCTCTCGGGACCAACACAGCAGGTACCGGCGGCGCGGCGAAACGGATGCAGCCCACCAAAAATAAATTTCGGCACATGCATCCAAATGCCGCATCTCAAGGTAGAACAACTATGCAAGGGCATAGACATGACCGGAAATGGGACCATCACCGCCAGGCTGCAGGCTCCCGACCTGCGCGATCAGGAGCGCGAGGCGCAGCTTGCCGCGGCCCTGGCGCGTTGCGCGGCGGGCGACCGCACCGCATTGCGCGTGATCTACGACAGCGAGGCGCCGCGCATGGTCGGCATCGCGCGCCGCATCCTGTTCCGGCAGGACCTTGCGGAAGAGGCGGTGCATGACGCCTTTATCCGGATCTGGCGCGGCGCGGCCGGATTCGATCCACGCCGCGGCAGCGCGCGCGGCTGGCTCTATACGGTGGTGCGCAACCGCGCCCTCAGCATTCATCGCGATGAGCATCGCTATGATACGTCAAATGAAAACGTAGAGGACATCGACTGTGAGACCACCCTGTCGCGGATGCCGGAGAGCAGCGCGCTGCGCCGGTGTCTCGAGCAGATCGACCGCCCCCGCCGCGACGTCGTGGTGCTCGCCTATGTTCACGGCATGAGCCACGGCGAATTGGCTGGACGGCTCAAGGTTCCGCTCGGCACGGTCAAAAGCTGGGTGCGGCGCAGCCTCTTTGCGCTGCAGGAGTGCATGGGATGAACCCGCACGACGCCGATAATGCCACGGCCGCCGATTACGTGATGGGCCTCCTGGACGGTGCGGAGCAGGCCGCCGCCGAACAACGCATCGCAACCGACCAATCGTTTGCTCAGGCTGTCAGGGCGTGGCGGGAACGGCTTTCGGACCTCGATCTCACGGCCGAGGAGACCCCACCGAGCGCGGCGCTTTGGCAGCGCATCGCGGACGAAACCAAAATCGCGCCGATCGACGCCCTGCCCTCCGCCCGCGCCGCGCTGCGGGGCACCACGCTGTGGGACAACATCCGGTTCTGGCGCGGTCTCGGTATCGGCGGCGCCTTCGCTGCGGCGCTTTTTGCAACGATCATGATCGCTGCGCTGGCGACGTCGCGCCAGCTTCGTCACGACATGCTCGCCCTCGCCCAGCGCAAGCCGATTTACGTCGCCGTGCTGGTGAACGACACGACGAAAGAGGCAGGCGCCATCGTCAACGCGTTTTCGAACGGCCGGGTCGAGCTGATACCGTTACGGCCGATCGAGGTTCCTGCCGGCCGCACGCTGCAGGTTTGGACCTTGTGGGATCGCGCGGTCGGCCCGAAATCGATCGGCGTCACCGGTCAGTCGCGCACGCTGCAGCTCGACCTGGAGGCGCTGCCGGAAACCGTGCAGGATCAACTGTTCGAGATCACGCTGGAGCCGGAAGGCGGCTCACCCATCGGACGACCGACCGGCCCAATCCTGTTCAAGGGCAATGCGGCACGGGCGTTGTAATGGTCGAGCCGCGCTGCTCGTACGTGACGGCAGCCGATTCGATCTCAGCACCAACCCTTTTTCCAATGACCGGGCGGGCAGCCACGGCCCCGCCAGCCGACCTTGCGGCCGCGGCTCCAACCAAACGGTCGATAGCCGTGTCCACGGCCCCAACCATGGCCGTGGCCGCGTCCGCCCTTTACTTCGATCAGATCGGCATTGACCGCAGCACCGTGCATCAATGGATGAGCCAAAGGCAGCGCTATTGCTGGAGAAAGAAAGGCGATTGGCATTGCGAGCGCCATTCCCAAAAGTAGTTTACGCATGGACCATCCATTCCGGTTGAGTTGCGCAGGTGTCAGAACAGGAAAAAATGGCAATAGTTCCGCGCTTTTGAGACGGAGACTTTCAAAGCGCTACGAAATCTTCTTTCGAAAAGCTGAAAACGCAACCAGCAGGGCCATTCGACGCCACGCTGCAGTACACCGCCAGACGGCCTTCAAGCAACTTTTGCAAACGCTGGACGTTGATGCAGGCACATGCCGGGTGACAACCGGCCATAACGGAGATGATGGACGCGGTGCTATTTTGCCGGTTTCTGCCCGCGACAACAACGCATCGGTACGCGCTGACATCTAACCTGTTCCTGGCTTGTGCACCTTCTCGGTAAGTCTTCAGATTTCCCATCGTTTTCAGGCCAGCGACGGCTTCGGCCATCTCCGTTCTGGATGCCGCTTCGCTCGCTAAGGGGCGAGTTCAAGGCGCGACCATCGACTCTTTCGCGCGGGATCAAGATATTCGGGAACGAAACCGGCTGCCTCGCGTTAAAGGGATGAGCGGGTAATTCAGGAAAAGGAGAAATCCACCGGAAATATCAGCTCAAAAGCCCCGTCAGTTATTGTGATAGCTGGCGGGGTTTTAATTTGGGAGAGGTTCGTGCCCTACGCGCTTTTCGACGGCGACAGACAGATCGGGTCGGGCTTTCCGACCGAGGCGGAGGTCTGGAAGCAAGCTCTCGATTGCCGCCTGATTTCTGATGTTCCAGTGGCCGACGAGGCAGGTGGACAGGTCCTGCCTGCCCACTACCACGTGAAGGAAATCAGAGAAGAGGATTGCTCGCCGGATCCAGCCTGGAAGCTTCCGGAGGAAATTTCCTGACGCCGTCGCGCTATTGCTATGGAACCTGCTTGAGGAAGGTCAGGCCGCTGGCGGTCAGCCGTTCCTCACTGGTTTCCCCTTCGGCTACGAGCCTTTCAAGATATGTTTCGAGTGCCGGCAGCTTGCGGTCGAAATCGGCGTCGAGACCCATGAGTTCGCACGTCTTCCTGATACGCTCAATGGGCTTGTCGAAGATGTTGATTTCGGTATGCATCCCAGCCTCCTGTTCCCGCAACAATCCAAATCGGCCATAAGAGTTCCGATCGTCCGGGTCCGGAAAGAACCGGAACGCTTCAGGCGGAAGAACCGCCGCCCACCAACGCCAGAAACACCCGCCTCACCTCGCCTTGCGTCTCGCGCACGCGTGCTTCCAGCGTCGAGAAATCAGGCGTGTCGCCGGCGCGCGCCATCACGTGCAAGAGATTATCGCCCGAGGTTTCCGGGTTGAACTTGCCGGTGACGCAAAGCCGCAAGATCTGCGTCAGGTCGTGATAGAGCCGCGCCGCTGAGCGCAAAATCTCGGCGTCGGAGTGCGGCAGCACGCCGAGGCGCGCGGCGTTGTCGAGCACCTGCAGCGTGGAGACGCTGAGGATTTCGGGTTTTTCCGCGGCGTGCACGAGTTGCAGATACTGCGCGATGAAATCGATATCGACCAGCCCGCCGGCGGCGAGCTTGAGGTCCCAGATGTCGTCCTCGCCCTTTTCCAGCGCGATCGCCCGGCGCATGTCGGCGACATCGCCGGCGGTGGAGGCCGCGTCGCGTGGCCGCGTCATCACGCTGCGGATGATGTCCTCGATCCCGGCGCGAAACGCCGGTGAAGCCGAAATCACCCGCGCCCGCGTCAGCGCCATGTGCTCCCAGGTCCAGGCTTCGCGTTCCTGGTAATCGGCAAAGGAATCGATCCGCGACGCCAGCGGGCCGGCGCGGCCCGATGGGCGCAGCCGCATATCGACGTCATAGAGCACGCCGTAATTGGTCCGCGTGGTGAACGCCGAGATCAGCCGCTGGGTCAGCCGCGCAAAATATTGCGCGCCGTGCAGCGATCGTTCGCCGTCGGAATCGGGACTATCCGCGTCGAAATCGTACAGCAGGATCAGGTCGAGATCGGAAGACGCCGTCATCTCGCGGCTGCCGAGCCGGCCCATCGCGAGGATCGCGGTCTCCTGCCCCTTGATGCGGCCGTACTGGGTGGCGAACTGATCCCGGACCAGGCCGTGCACGGTGTGCACGATGCCTTCGGCGACGTCGGCAAAAGCGACGCTGGCCTGCTGGGCGGACACCGTGCCGGACAAGATGCGCGTGCCGATCAGGAACAGGCTCTCCTGGCCGAACAGCCGCAGGCGATCGAGAAAATCTTCGTAGGAGTCCGCATCCTTCAGCGTCGTCGCCAGCCGCGCCGACAACTCCTTCTGGTCCGGCATCGCACCAAAGAAACGGGGATCGATCAGGCCGTCCATGATCTGCGGCTGGCGCGCCAGCATGTCGCCGAGCCGCGGCGCCGCGCCGAGGATCAAGGCCACCAGCGCGACCAGCTCGCGGTTCTCTCTCAACAGTGAAATCAGCCGGCCGCCGCGCTGCAAGGCGCCGAGAAAGCGATCGAACGCGGTCACGGCGTCATCAGGGTCTTCGGCATGCGCCAGCCCGTCGATCAGGCCGGGCACGAATTCGATGAAGGCTGACTTGGTCGCTTCATTGCGGAGCGCGCGATAATTGCCCTGCATCCAGAGTTGCAGGGTGCCAGCTACCGCGACCGGCATCTTGAAGCCGAGCGTCGTCAGATGGTCGAGCAGGCGTGCATCCTCTGGCCCTGCGGCGTAATTGACCTGCGGAAGTTGCACCGTGCCGGTCGGATCGCCCTCAAACAGCTTGCCGTAGTGCCCCTGCACGATGTTGAGATGGCCGAGCAGATCCTTCGCAAAGGCTGTCCTGTTCTCATAGCCGAAGAAGTTCGCAAAGCGCTCCACGGCCTCGGCATCTTCGGGCAGCGCATGGGTCTGCTCGTCCGCGATCATTTGCAGCCGATGCTCGACGCGGCGCAGGAATTCGTAAGCCGCCGTCAGTTCGTCAAAGGCCTGAAAGGTGATCCAGTTGCTGGTGGCCAACACCTGCAACGCGTGCAGCGTGGGGCGCACCCGCAATTGCGGGTGACGGCCGCCGGCAATGAGCTGCTGCGTCTGCGCGAAAAACTCGATCTCGCGGATGCCGCCGCGGCCGACCTTGACGTTATGGCCTTCGACCGCGATCTCGCTCTGGCCGCGATAGGTCTGCATCTGCCGCTTCATGTCGTGGACGTCGGCGAGCGCGGCAAAATCCAGGTGCTTGCGCCAAACGAACGGCGCAAGTTCCGCGATCAGCGCCTCGCCTGCCCCGGCGTCGCCGGCGCAGACGCGCGCCTTGATCATCGCGGCGCGTTCCCAGGTGCGACCTTCGCGCTCGTAATAATGCAGCGCCGCCTCGGTCGAAATCGCCACCTGCGTCGAGGCCGGATCGGGCCGCAGGCGCAGATCGACGCGGAACACGTAGCCGTCGCCGGAGCGCTGCTGCAGCAGGCGGGCCAGCGCCTGCGTCACGCGCACGAAGAACGGCGCCGGCTCGATATCTGCCACCAGCGAAGTGGCGGCGGGATCGAAAAACACGATCAGGTCGATGTCGCTGGAATAGTTCAGTTCGCCCGCGCCCATCTTGCCCATCGCGAGCACGATCAGGCCAGAACCCTCCTCCGGCCGGTCGTGATTGAAGGCGGTCATGCGGCCGCGCGCGACCTCCTGGCGCAGCAGGAAGCGCAAGGCCGCCTGCACCGAGACGGTCGCAAGTTCGGTCAGCGCCGCCGTCACCCGCATCACCGGCCACACCCCGCCGATGTCGCACAAAGCGATCAGCAACGCCGCCTCCGACTTCATGCGGCGAAGCAGATGCATCACGTCGGCCTCGCTCGCGGCGGCGAACACGTCGTGCGACGTTTTCTCCATCAGTGAGGTGAGATGCTGTTCCGGGTCGCATGCCAGGAGGCGGATCAGCCGCGCGGCATCAGCGCGGATCAGGTCGAACAGGTAGGGCGAGAACTCGGCGATGCCGAGCAGGATGGCCCGGGCCGGCGGACAATCCAGCCAAGCGCCGATCTCAGCCGCATGCTGCGGCTGCAGTTCAGCGAGCCAGTCTCCCAGGCGTTGTTCGGCGTTGCTGCTGGCGGTAATATGCGGCCCGCTCACGAACCGCGCGGCCAAGGCGGAGGAATTCATGCCACCTTCTGTGGCACATCCGGCGTTTGAGCCGCAAGCCTGTCAGCCGCGGCGGATAGCGCCGGGATGACCAGCGTCGCGGTCAGGCCGGGATGCGAATCGCCCAGCTTGAGCTCGCCGCCGTGCAACGTCGCCACTGCGGACGCCAGGCTGAGGCCGAGGCCGGAACCCGGCAGCGTCCGGCTCGCCTCCAGCCGCACGAACCGCTCCACCGCATGCTTGCGATCCCCTTCGGGAATGCCGGGCCCATGATCGGTGACGCTGAGCAGCACGTGGTCGCCCTCGCGCCGCGCCTCGATCAGAATCTCCCTGGTGCGGGCGGCGGCCGCAGGATCCAGCGGCTGCACCACGGGCGACGGCTTGCCGTATTTGATGGCGTTCTCGACCAAATTGGCGAGCGCCTGGCTGATCAGCTCACGATTGCCGTGCAGCCGCGCGGTCGCGGCCTTGACGCGCAGCATCATGCCGTCGTCTTCGGCCAGCGGTTCGTACAATTCGTGGATGCCCTTGGCGACGTCGGCCGCGTCGAAATCATCCATGTTGCCGCGCGCCTGCCCGGACTCGGCGCGCGCGATCATCAATAGCGCGTTGAAGGTGCGGATCAGGCCGTCGGACTCCTCGATGGTCCGCTCCAGCGCCGCGCGGTATTCGGCCTCGCTGCCGGAACTCGCCAGCGCCTCCTCGGCGCGGTTGCGCATGCGCGTCAGCGGTGTCTTCAAATCATGGGCGATGTTGTCGGAGACTTCTTTCAGCCCCATCATCAGCGCCTCGATGCGCTCCAGCATGGCGTTGAGGTTTTCCGCGAGACGATCGAGTTCGTCGCCGGAGCGCCCGACCGGCAGGCGCCCGGAAAGGTCGCCGGCCATGATGCGCCGTGTGGTGCCGGTCATGGCGTCGATCCGCTGCAGCACCCGCCGCGCCACGAAGATGCCGCCGCCGATGCCGAGCACGATGACGACGAGCAGCGACCATTGCGCGGCGTTGGCGACGATGCCGAACAGACGCCGCCGCTCCTCCAGGTCGCGGCCGACCAAAAGGCGGAAACCGTTGGTGAGTTCGGTGACGCGCACCAGCGCGCGGTGATGCGCCGTGTCCTGCTCGTCGAGCCGGCGATAGGCGGTCTCGGACCAGCCGAGCGAGGCCATCACGCCCGGCGCCAGCGAACCGACATTACCGCCGATCGCTTTCCCCTCAGGCGTGGTGACGAGATAGAGATTGGCGCCTGGCCGCAGCGCCCGGTTTTCGATCGTGAAGACGAGGCCGCGCAAGCCGCGGCGCGTGTAGATGTCGACGATCTCGGCGGTCTCGACGTTCACCGTGGCGGTGATCTGCTCGTTGATCAGCCGTCGCGTATTCCAGGCGAAATAGCCGAGCAGCGACGCTGCAAACAGCGCAAACAAAAACAGATAGACCAGCGTCAGCCGGAACGCCGTGGTGCGGATCAGTTTACCGAAGGCCGTCACGGATCATGTATCCAATCTCAGCGGTGCGCCTGCTATCACTAGCCATCGTCATAGTTTTTATTTCCTTTTAGTTCCAACATATTAGCTGCATCTGCTGTCGTCTGACTTCGCTGAAAATCGCCAAACGCCGGCCGGTCCCGGCTAAAAACTGGTAAGTTGACGCGACGCTCCCTCCTAATGTATCCGTGACGGTCGTTCATCCAAAGTAGGTCGATTTTGGAACAACTGACCATCACGACCGAGCATCCGTGACGGTAAGTGGTAAGCGGAAGGGGAACGTTAAAGTGGCACTCAATTCGAACCAAGTTAAATCCCTGCAACCTGGCGTTCATGCGGACGGTGGGGGGCTTTATCTGGTGGTGCGCGAAAGCGGTGATCGGGTGTGGGCCTTCCGTTTCACCGACCTCGAGGGCAAGCGGGCGCAGATGGAGTTCGCCAGGGCTGGCGACCGCGACGGCGCAAGCGGTGACGTTCTGACCCTAAGCAGCGCGCGCGAGAAGGCCCGCGACTATAAGGTCGCATTGAAGCGCGAGGGCATCGATCCGCGCGTCAAGAAGCGGGTCACCGCTCAGGGTAGCAAGACGTTCAAGGAGTTTGCCGAGGAGCAGTATCCTGATTGGTGTCAAGGGTTGTCCGAAGAGGAGTTGAAGCAGTGGCAGCGCTCAATCCGGGACGTGCCCAGCCTGCACGACAAGAAGCTCCAGGAGATCACCACCGAGCACGTGCTGGAGGCGCTCAAGGCGATCTGGACCGTGAAACCGGTCACAGCGTCGCGGACTCGCCAGCGGATCGAGCGGTTGATGGACGCTGCCAAAGCGTTGAGATTGCGCATAGGCGAGAACCCGGCCGCATGGCGCGGCAACCTCAAACACCTGCTGCCGTCGCCCCGCAAGCTGAATCGCAAGAAGGGACATCGGTCCGCGCCATATACGAAGATGCCGGGAATGATGACAGGGCTGCGCTATGATCCCGGCAACGCCGCCCGCTGCACAGAAGTCGGCATCCTCACCGTGTCGCGGAGCCAAGAAATCCGGCTGATGGAGTGGACGGAGCTCGACTTCGAAGCAAGGACGTGGATGGTTCCGGCTGAGAAGATGAAGATTAAGGGCGAGCTAGAGCCGAAGCCGCATCTCGTCCCGTTGTCAGATCAGGCCATCGAGATCATCCAATCGATGCCGCGCACGGATAAGTACGTGTTCCCCTCCGACCACGCGGAGGAACATCAGCCGTTCCGGGCGAACGCGCTTGTTGGGGCCATCGAACGCACTGCCGTCAAATCCACCATGCATGGCTGCCGCACGAGCTTCCGAAATTGGGGCGCTGACAACAAGGAGCACAATTTCCGCCGCGAAGTGCTTGAGTTCTGCCTCTCGCACCGTGTCGGCGATGAGGCTGAACTGGCGTATTGGGACAGCGAGATGATCAAGCGACGCCGCGAGGTGCTGCAGGCGTGGGCTGACTTCATCAAGCCGCGCAAGAATACGTCGCGCGAGCAACGGCCCGAAAGAAAGCGGCAAAAGCTCAAGCTCGTCGCCTAACGAGCGCACCAAAATTGTAGTGAGCGAAGCGCGCTTCCGTCGCGATGTAATCAGGGACCGGCGGATCCTCGCCGTCGTCGGCTTCGTCTACGGATCACATGAGGACTTCTTCCCGTCTTGATCCCTCAAAGCGCGCGGCGTCCGCGCATCAGGTAAGAGCTTCGACCGGCTGCAAGTTGTGACTGTGTGATCGTCGTTTACCCTGTTCGAAGCGCGCAGTATCAATCTTGCAACTATGGTGTATTCTTAATCTATGCACGTCGATTGGCGACTTGCATCGAGCCAACTTTTGGGATCACGGAGGGCAACATGGCCAAGAAAGCGAAGAAGGCAAAGAAGGCAAAGAAGACAGCCAAGAAGAAAAAGAAGTAGCCGTTCAACGAAACCTCTCAGTTATCCGGATAGCATCTGAGGTCCGTTACGCCCTTTGCAGCCCGGACAGGCCGCAGCTTTCGCCGACAGAATATCCGCGCAACAAACGGTCAGGCCGGACCATTATGCAGATGGCTGCTGCATAACGGTCCGGCTTTTCTTTGGGCCTGCTATCAACGCGTCCGCGCCACGCGGAACCGTGTGGAGTATCCGCAATCTCATCGTCGCAACGGTTTCGCTGCTGGCTCTCTTCGGCATTGGCATCTCCGGATATGTCTTGCGTACCGCAAGCCTGGAGCGCGCAATGCTTCTGGCGCGGCCGCCGCCAACCAAACGGCGGACATGCTACCGGAAAGCGCTGGCCAGTGGGCCCGCGAACGCGGCGCGACTAACCTGGCGCTCAACGCCGCCCACCAAGGCAGCGACCAGCATATCCTACGATGCTGCCGCGATCATGCTCCAATGCGATCGAATGGCTCGGCCACACGATCGAATGGTTCGGCCCGAACGCCTTGGCGCTGCGGTAGCCGAAGGAAGACATCTTGAAACACCGGCACGAAATAGAGCTGCCGACGCCATCGTCGGACTTGGTTGGCTAGAAGGCCGTCATCCAGGTCGCCACTCCGGGCACAAAATAGACCAGCGCGAGAACTGCAATGCTGATGACAAGGTACGGCACGACCGCTTGGAATATTTGCCCCATGGTTACTTGAGGCGGCGTCACACCCTTCATCGTCATCAGCAACAGACCGTGGGGCGGCAGCAACATTCCGAGTTGCATGCAGATCAGGAACAGCACGCCAAACCATACCGGGTCGATAGCAAGCGAGTTCACCAGCGGCATGAAGATTGGAAGCGTGATCAGCATCATGCTAACTTGATCGATAAAGATGCCGAGCGCGATCAGGATCAACAGCATGACGATGACCAGGGCGTCGGCCGAAAGCCCGCTTTGCGTGATGATGTTGACGATTCCATTCGTGGCGCCCGAAAACGCCAATATCTGAGAGAAGGTCGTTGCTCCGATGATGATGAAGAGAATCATCCCGGAAATAAGAACCGTGCCATGCAGGGATTGCCACAGAACCTTCGGCGTCAACGCCCGGTAGGCCGCCGCGAGGACGATCGTCGCGAAAGCGCCGATCGCAGCAGACTCTGTCGGCGTTGCCCAGCCGGCCACCATCGCACCGACGACAAGCCCGAATATCGAAACCAGCGGAACCACGTAGAGTACGAGAGGACTGAACCTCGCCCACCCGTTGTATTCCTTGAAATCGCTATCCGGCGCCAATTCCGGCTTGGATAGCGTGCGCAGGATAATCCATCCCACGAAGAGAACGGAAAGAATGATGCCTGGCATAACTCCCCCGATGAGGAGTTTGGAGATCGAAATGCCGGAGAGACTCCCCAATAGAACAGCAAGGGCGCTGGGCGGAATAAGCATATCAACCGCACCGATAGCCATGATGGGCCCCGTTGCCATCGTGGGGTGATAGCCCCTCGACAGCATGATCGGAACCATCAGGCTACCGAGCATCGCTGTCGTTGCGATTGTCGACCCGGAAATCGCACTGAACACCGTTCCCGCCACGACCGCAACCACTGCGAGTCTGCCCGGAACGTGTTTGATGATCCTCTCAATTCCGTCGATGACCTTCACCGCCAAACCGGTGTGAAAAAGCACCTCTCCCATCAGGACAAAGAGGGGAATCGGCGTCAGAGAGAACGTGGTGATCGAGGAGACCGAGCTGCGCACGAGCTGGGACAGGCCGGCTTCACCGGCCATAAAAAGGTAAGCCCCGATCAGATTGATAACGAGAAACGCAAAGCCGACCGGCAATCCGGCGAACATCAGAACGGTTGATCCACCAAGCAGTAACCAGGCAGCAGCTTCCCAACTCATCATGACACGGACACCTGCTCGTTGCGCGGCTGCCGAGGTCCGCCAAGGAGGCTTCGCAGCCGGAAGATCGCTTCAACCGACAACAGCACAAACACACATGGCAACGGAGCCAGACTCCACCACTCCGGATAGACGACCGTTTTGATTAGCATTGCATTGCTGCCCGCACTTCGCCCGGTAACAATGAGGCCGTACCAGACCATCGCCACGCAACAAAACAGCATCGCGCAGGCTGCAACCAACTCCATCAGCCACCCGATCCGCGGCGGCACCATGTGGAGCAACAGATCGATCCGGATGTGACGACCGCTTCGCAACAGAAACGGCGCCGACAGCAAAGTCATCAGATAGATCGCGGACTCTGACAAGTCGCTGGCCAAAGCCAAACCCCGCGGCATCCCCGGCACGGCCAAGTTGCGAAGGAACACATCAACGCAAATGACCAACATCATCCCAAATAGCAGCGTACATGCCAAGGATACCAAAGCGAGGCAAAGCTTGCCAACCAACCGATCAAACACATCCATAAGGCATACTTCCGACACTATCGAACGTCGCAAATATCAACGATTTCCAAGCAATGCCTTCAGCTTTTCAGCGTGCACCGGGCTCGCCTTGATCGCAGCGGCCCAAGCGACGCTGTAGGCGGTGTCGACGAAGACTTTTGCTCTGTCGCCATCCAGCTTGATCGTTTGGATGCCCGCATCCGCCTGCCGCTTTTCCTCATCGACAGCGTACTGCTTCCAGAAGCCGTTGCCGGCCTCCAGCTCCAGCGCCAGGCTATTCAAGAAGTCACGCTGCTTCTCGTTGAGGCTCTTCCATTTGTCCAAATTGACGACGATGGAAACCTCCGCATCGTAAAAGCCCGGATCGACGCGAAATTTTGTGTGCTGCTGCCAGTTCAAGTCGAATAATCCACCGATCGGCCAACCATAACCATCAACAACCCCTCGCTCCAGGGCTGTATATACTTCGCCTGGAGCAGTCGTGACGACATTTGCATTGAGCGCCTGAAAAAACTCGCGGTAAACCGGCGTGATCCGGATCTTGAGGCCGGTAAGGTCCGGCTTGTCGATCTTTTTGTTGAGATAGAGATGGAACGGCTGGTTTTCGACCATCCGCGCCAGGTACTGCATGTTGCCTTTCTCGTTCCACACCTTGTTGATGTAGTCGAAGGCCCCGTTCCTTCTTTGCTCAGCGACAGTCTTTTCAGCGAGCTTCAACATGTCAGATTCGGGCATGACGTTGGTGTAAAAAGCCCCGGTCGACATGGCAATATCGACGACACCCGTCTTCACCGCGTTGCCTACTTCAAACGTGGGAATTGCACGGGGGCCTCCGATAAAATTTATCTGCAGGATCCCTTTGCCACGTTCGTTTACCGATTTTACCCACTTCAGAAGATGGGAAACGTAAAAACTGTTTTCCGGAAAGGCCGTAACGAGACGCAGTGTAACTTCCTGCGCCATCGCAGAAGCCTGGAAGAAGATGAGGCAAGCCACCACACCCAACAAACGCACGATCTTCATTTTTCACTCCCCATTTAATCTTTTCCAGGATCAGGTAACGCGAGCACCGAGACCTTGGTGTCTGTTCTGCGCTCAATGGACCAGTGTAACACATACAACCAGTGCGCCCTAGCTTCGAGAGATACCGCGCGCGCGCTCCCACTCGAGATATCGGCGAACGAAGTTCGGGGACGCGGACGCCATGCGATCCGGATCGACGCGTCCGGACCGGCTTATGTACTCGTGTGCAAACTCCAACGGCGGGAGCGTCATATTCTGATCGAAGGTTTCGTACCAATCGGCGCTCCTGGCTGCGGCATCGAGCAACTTTTGTACAATTGGCTTTCTCTGCGCTTCATACAGAGACAGCGCTGCCGAAATGTCTCCTTCGGTCGAGGCGATTGCGTTTACCAGCGCTTGAACGTCTTCCAGGGCAAGGCGGGTGCCCGAGCCGATCGAGTAATGAGCCGTTCGGAGGGCATCGCCGACTAGGACCATATTCTTGTAGGACCAGCGGGCGTTGGTAATCTTCGGAAACTGCCTCCAGATCGAACGGTTTGAAATGAGCTCAGCACCTTCGAGGACATCGGCGAACAGATTCTCGCAGAATGCCCGGGATTCCTCGACCGACAACTTCGCCAAACCGCAGCGTTCGAAATTCGCAGTAGTCGTCTCCACCAGGAAGGTGCTCTGGGTTGGTGAGTACCGGTAGTGGTGTGCGTTGAACGGACCGTTATCCGTCATCTTGAAAGTCTGGGTAAGTGCATCAAACGGACGCGAAGCGCCAAACCACGCGAACCAATTTGTAAGCCTCTCTATTTTGGCTCCGAACGCCGCTTCATGCGTGCTGCGCACAAGTGAATTTGCCCCGTCCGCACCCACGATGAGGTCGGCATCGCCAAAATCGGAAAGGTCTGTAATTGTTTTTCCAAAAGCGGGAGCTAGTCCAACCTCCCGAAGCTTCTCATTCAGGATGCGCAACAGAATGACCCGGCCGATCGCGGTAAAGCCGATCCCATCGATCCGAATGCGCTCGCCTCCTATCCTGATCTCGATATCCTTCCACGATTCGAGCCCGGTGGAGATTGCGCGCACTAGTTCCGGGTCGTCATCCGCCAGGAACTGGAGTCCTTGCGCCGACAGCACAACCCCAAAGCCGAACGTAACATCCGGGGGGTTCTGTTCGACCACAACAATATCGGCAGACGGCAGCAAACGCTTGAGCCTATAGGCAGCGTACAAACCAGCCGGCCCGGCGCCCAGGATTCGGATCTTTCGCGGACGCGATGGCATGGTGGACCTACTCCGTGCTCTCTGGCTCTTTTCGAGCGTTCAGGATTGCGAGCACCTCGGGCGGCATCGAACTCTTGCGCAGACCGTGTTCTCCGTGCACCGCCCAGACCCGCGTATCGAGCGCCTCGGCGAAGGAGCGCCCCTCCCCCAAAAAGAGGTGGCGAACCGTAAACGAAGTCGTGCCGACACGTTGAACCGAAATCTGGTGAGAAACCATCGCGTACAGCTCGGGCGCGTCCAGGAACCGCATGTTGAACTCCACACACGGGATGCCTTCGGTGCTGCCATCAGCCAGTTTGCGGTTTGGCATGTAACCATCCGAATGAAGCATCTCGTTCAGCCCATCGACCGCCCACCTGGCATAATTCGGAAAGAACACGATCCCCCCAGGATCGCACTCACTCCAGTTCAGCCGCCTGGAATAGGAGTAAGCGGTCAAACAAGCACCTCGCCGACCTGCATCTCCAACTTCCCAATCCGCTCGATTTCGGCGACCAGTCTGTCGCCGGGTGCGATGGGACCGACGCCTTCCGGTGTTCCAGTCATGATAACGTCGCCGGGATAGAGGGTGTAAAATGAAGACGCGTACTCGATGAGCCGCGCAACATCGAAGATCATCATGCGCGTATTCGACTTCTGCTTGATCTGGCCGTTGACGCTGATCGATAGCTCTAATGCGTCTGGGTTTGGCACCTCATCTGCGGTTACCAGCCATGGCCCGAGCACGCTGTAACTATCGGCCGACTTTCGGAAGCCGGGAAATTCCTTTCCACGGACGGTGATATCGAGGCCAATCGTGTATCCGAACACGTGCGCCAATGCATTCTGGCGCGACACGCGATTTGCCTTTTTGCCTATCACCACGGCGAGTTCGACTTCGTGGTCTGTTCGCCGGTCCGCAAATCTCGGATGAATGGTCTGCGAAGGTCCGATAAGCGAACTTCCCGCCTTCAGGAACAGCCCGTATTCATCCAGCGACGTGTAGGTCTTTCCTTGATTGATTTCACGATCTGCGTTGGCCTCGTCGATGTGAGCCTTGTAGTTGATCGGCGCCCCGATGATCTTGCCTGGATTGGCAACCGGGCTCTCCAACCTGACGTTCGATAACGGGATCAATGGCTGGCCGGAACGCACCTCGCTCTCCTTCAGCGAAGTCAACTGGGATACCACCCAATCGCCGGGCGGCAGGGGCCACTTCGGGCTCAGGTCCAGCATCTGCGAGATATCGGCAACGGAATTCCCCTCGACGACGCCGATGCGATCCGAGTTGAACCGGCAAATCCTCATGGCACTTCCTCCGCAGCAACATATTACTGCATTTGCATTTATTGCATATGCAGTATATCTTCAACCGCGAAACGTCAAGCTGCCGGGAGGTCCGTCATTCGAAATGGGCCGCGGCGAACGGGAGGAAGAAAACGGATGTTCAGACTGACAGTTCTGGCCCTATTGGGCTCAACCGTGGCGTGGTGTGGAACGGCAAACGCTGAGATTTCCGATGGAGTCGTGAAGATTGGCGTCCTGAATGACACGTCCGGTATATTCCAGGACACCAATGGTCCCGGATCCGTCGAGGCCGCCCGAATGGCAGCAGAGGATTTTGCCGGCGGCGGAAAAGGCATCAAAGTCGAAATCGTTCAGGCCGACCATCAGAACAAGGCGGATGTGGGAAGTGCCATCGCTCGGCGATGGCTGGACGTCGAGAAGGTTGATGCCATCGTAGACGTACCAAACTCTGCGGTCGGGCTTGCCCTGAACTCGCTTCTGCGCGGCACATCGATGACCCTGCTGGCGTCGAGCACTGCCAGTTCAGATCTTACCGGTAAGTATTGCTCGCCTAATACCGTTCAGTGGGTCAACGACACTTGGGCTACCGCCCACGCGACCGCGTCGGCCATGATGAAGCGCGGTGCCAAGAGCTGGTATTTTTTGACGGCGAACTTTGCTCTGGGGCAGGCCATCGAATCGGAAGCGACGTCATTTATCGTCGCACAGGGCGGTTCAGTGAACGGCTCGGCTCGCCATCCATTTGCGACCGCCGATTTCTCTTCGTTTCTTTTGAGCGCCCAAGGTTCCAAAGCCGACGTCATCGGGCTGGCCAACTCGGGAACGGATACAATCAATGCTTTGAAGCAGGCCGATGAATTCAATTTGCGCCAAGGCGGCCAATCGTTGGTTGCCTTTCTCATCTTCATCAACGATGTCCATTCGGTCGGCCTAAGAACCGCTAAGGGATTGCTGCTGACGGAATCCTATTATTGGGATATGAACGAGGACACGCGCGCTTTCGCAAAGCGCTTTGCAGCACGGATGGGTGGCAAGGTTCCCAGCGCAAACCAAGCTGGGGTTTATTCCTCTACCCTCGCCTATCTGCGGGCGGTGGCCGCGACCGGATCGGACAACGCCGGGCTCGCCGTGCCCGAGATGAAGAAGGGCCCAATCAAGGACCCACTGTTCGGCGGTCTGACGGTGCGTGCAGACGGGCGCGCCGTGCATCCGGTTTTTCTGTTTCAGGTAAAGGGTCCGGAGGAAAGCCGCTATCCATACGATTACTACAAGCTGATCGACACCATTCCTGCCGAACAAGCGTTCCGTCCCGTCTCGGAAGGAAATTGCCCGCTCGTTCAGGGAACGACAAAATGACTGGACCGCGCACTCCTCTTGAGGGCGTCGTATATACCGATCCGGCAACAGCGGCCCGATACCTCGAAGGCGGTGCCTGGATCGATCGAACGATCCATCAGCAACTGAAACTCTGTTGCGATCGACACAGCGACAAACCGGCCTTCATTTCTGACGATGTGATCCTGAGCTTCGGGGAACTCGATCGCCGTACTGACGCAGTTGCGGGCGCCCTCAAGCAGCATGGCCTGCAGGTGAACGACCGTGCTCTATTCCAGATGGGTACCACACTCGAGACGGTGGTTGCTTTCTTCGGATGCCTGAAAGCGGGCGTCATACCAGTCTGCACGATCCCGCAATATCGCGAGCTGGAGATGCACAAATTGGCGGATTTAACCCGCCCCTCGGCTTACTTTGTGCAAAAGGACGGCGGCTCTTTCGATCTAACTGCGTTTGCCAGGAAGGTCGCACGCGAAAAGTCGATCCAACACGTGTTTGCATTTGGCGATCCGTCAGAGCCCAGCATCATCGAGCTTGCTTCGCGGGCGACCAATACAGAAGCCCGCACGCCATCGCGGTCCTCGTCAAGTGAGGATGTCGCCGTCCTCCAGCTCTCTGGCGGATCGACGGGTGTCCCGAAGATAATTCCGCGCTTTCATGCGGAATATGCGGGTCACGTCCGGCAGTGGTGCGACAGGTATGCCATGAAATCGGGCGATGTCGGCATTTGGGCGCTTCCCCTTATGCACAATGCCGGAATGATGTTCGCCCTGGTGCGAACTGTCGTGTACGGCTGCACAACCGTACTGATGCCGCGCTGGGACCCCGAACGCTTTTTCGCCCTCATCGAGCGCTGGAACGTCAACCACGCCTTCACCATCGGTCCGCATGCTCCGGCCATCGCGTCTTTCAAGCAGATCGAGAGGTACGACCTCTCCTCCTTGCGCTTTTTCTTTACGCTGCAGGGGGCCGCACCTATTGAGCGAGCCACGGGCGTGCCCGCAACCAACATGTTCGGGATCACCGAGGGTCTCGTTTTGACAAGCGGGCCGGACGATCCTGCCGTAGCGCGACACGAGACGGTGGGAGCGCCTTGCTCGGAATTCGACGAGGTCAAGTTGCTGCACCTAGACTCCGAAGATGAGGTCGCCGAGGGCGAAACTGGCGAACTGTGCTTCAGAGGTCCCTCGTCGCTCCGAGGCTACTTTGCGGCGCCAGAACTTTCAGCCGAATGCTTGACCAGCAATGGATTTTTCCGATCCGCCGACCTAATGCGGCGTGTTCAAGTAAACGGTCGCTGGGCCTACGTGTTCGAAGGACGCACCCGCGACAACATCAATCGCGGCGGGGAGAAGTTCGGTACCGAAGACATCGAGCGTCTGATCGCACTTCACCCGGACATCGCAGATAGCAAGGTCGTTGCAATGCCAGACCCACTCTATGGCGAAAAGGCATGCGCTTTCATCATACCAAAACCAGGGCGTCTATTGCCTTCCATCGCCGAGCTCGGCTCATTCCTGATTGGAAAGGGACTGGCGAAATTCAAGCTCCCCGAGCGGATAGAGCGGACTGAAGCCTTTCCAACGACGAGGGTTGGGAAACTGGATCGCGCCGCGTTGCGCGCGATCATCGCGGACCGAATCGGAAGCGAGATTGAGTCAAACAAAGAACAATGATCCTCGTGAGAACCAAGTCATGAATGAACCACACGTCTTGAAGAACAGCGTCGACCGCAGTGCGTTCTACAAAGAACTCGATGCCCTTAACTTGGCTCCCTTGTGGGAGGTGTTGAAAGGCCTTGTCCCCGCCGATCCCCGGCCGACCGCGGCACCATACGCGTGGCAGTGGACGACCGTTCGACCGCAGCTCTTGGCAGCCGGCGGATCGATCAGCGCGGAAGAAGCTGAGCGTCGCGTGCTCGTGCTTGAAAATCCCAAGCTGCGAGGAAAATCGCAGATAACGGATACGCTTTACGCTGGCCTGCAACTCATCCTCCCCGGTGAAGTTGCGCCGGCGCATCGCCATACCCAATCAGCACTCCGCTTTGTTCTGGAAGGAAGCGGCGGCTACACCGCGGTCGCCGGCGAGAGAACTACCATGCACCGGGGGGACTTGATCCTCACGCCGTTCTGGACGTGGCACGATCACGGACACGACGGAACGGGTCCTGTGATTTGGATGGATTGCCTCGATGTGCCATTGGTTGGATTTCTCAAGACCGGCTTTAGAGAAGAGCACGCCGAGGCTGCTCAAGGGACGTCTCGGCCTGAAGGCTACTCGCAGGCAATGTACGGAAGCGGGCTACTCCCGGTTGGGCAAAGCTTCGGATCTCTCACATCTCCGGTGTTCAACTACCCCTATTCGCGAACACGAGAGGCGCTGCATCGTCTCGCCCGGACGAAAGAGATCGATCCCCACCTCGGCATCTGCTTGCGATACGTCAACCCCGCAAATGGCGATTGGGTGATGCCCACTCTCGGCCCCATTATGCGATTGCTCCCTAAAGGCTTCTCGACTTCGATGTATCGCTCAACGGACAGCGCCGTATTCGTGTTAGTGGAGGGCGAAGCCACCATTGAAGTTGAGGGGGCGACGCCGGTTAAGTTGAAGGAGAATGACGTATTCGCAATGCCTGGCTGGTGCGCGTATCGACTCCACGCTTCAACGGGCGAGTGCGTCTTCTTTTCATTTTCCGATCGTCCAGTTCACGAGAAACTTGGACTGTTCCGCGAGGAACGAAGGTGAACGAGAGTCGGTCAATAGCATCAACCGTTACGTGTGAGGATCAACCAATGCCGCTGCCTCTGTTGCCCACATCTCTGGTTGGCTCGTACGCACAGCCGGAATGGCTCATTGACCGCAAGAAACTGGCTGGACGGTTTCCGCCCCGTGTACGGGCAAGAGAATTGTGGCGCGTTGCGCCGGAGTTCCTGGAGTCCGCACAGAATGACGCAACGCTTCTCGCCATCCGCGACCAGGAATTGGCGGGACTGGACATCATTACCGATGGAGAAATCCGTCGGGAGAGCTACTCGAACCGCTTTGCGACCGCGCTCGATGGCGTAGACATCGACAACCCAGGCGTTGCCCTCGACCGTTCCGGGCATCCGAATCCGGTGCCGCGAGTGACAGGAAAGATCGCTCGTAGGCATCCAGTTGAGGTTGAAGATCTACGTTTTTTGCGCGCTCAGACTGATCGCACGATCAAGATTACCGTGCCGGGCCCGTTCACCATGTCGCAGCAAGCGCAAGATGACTTCTATAAGGATGAGGAGGCGCTTGCGTTAGATTATGCGGCGGCCGTCAACGAAGAGATCAAAGATCTGTTTGCCGCTGGCGCAGACATTGTGCAAATCGACGAGCCCTATATGCAGGCGCGGGCCGAGAAGGCCAAGCAATACGGCATCAAAGTGCTAAACCGCGCGCTTGATGGTGTTACGGGAACCACGGCGGTGCATATATGCTTTGGTTACGCTGCAATCATCCATGCGCGTCCAGAAGGATATTCCTTCCTGCCGGAGTTTGAGAACTCATCCGTGCATCAAGTATCCATTGAGACCGCCCAGTCGAATCTCGACTGCGCCATACTAGGCAAGTTGCCGCAAAAGACCATCATCCTCGGAGTGCTTGATCTTTCTGACATGACCGTTGAAAGTCCTGAGATGGTTGCCAATCGTATCCGGCGTGCCCTGAGGTATGTCGGTCCGGAGAGGATCGTTATCGCCCCTGACTGCGGATTGAAATACCTCCCTCGCGATGTTGCGTTTGGAAAAATGAAATCGATGGTGGAGGGGGCAACTTTGGTCAGGGCCGAGCTGGAAGATTGATTTTTCGTCGAGGAACGGCCATCGCGATTCTCTCCGCTCGGCAATTGCGCCATATGCAGCGGGGCGTCCATGCGCCCACCAGCAGTTCTAGCCGGCACCGAGGAACGGAAGAACCTTTCGCCTTCCGGAGCGCGCGTGTCAACTTTCCTAGTATGGCGCGATCGAGACTTCTTTGCCGTGCAAGGATGGTACTCCTACGGGATTCATGCAACCCGGTGCAATTGCATCCTGTCCTCATGTTCGGATCGACCTCTGCATGAAAAATTTAGACTGTTCAGCGAACAAAAGGCCTGAGCTTGGCGGGCAGCAAGTATTGGCGCTTGATCGCCCACTGCCCACCTTGCTTCGTCATGGCCACACGAATAGAGTGCGGTTTTTCAAAAGCCGGACATGAAAAAACTCAACTACTCGCTTGAACGGCGAATACCGTATCTGACGAATCGGCTGGCGTCGGCCATCAATGAGGTCTTTTCGCTGGATTTGGCCGAAGAGAAGCTCACCATCGCAAATTGGCGTGTGTTATCCATCCTGCACGATATCGGCGATCAGAAATTGATCGAGCTTTCGATGCACACCAGCATTGATGCTTCGACGCTGTCGCGTCTGACCGAAAGCATGCAACGGCGGCGCCTGATAGAGAAAAAGCGATCCAAGCTCAGCAAGCGGGAGATTACGGTGTCTCTGACGACCCGCGGGAAGGAGCTCGTTGAAGCGCTTACACCCAGGGCGCTCGAATATGAAAAGATCATCGTCCAGGGGTCATCCGAACAAGAAATCGAGACGATGCGCCAGACGCTCCGCGTAATGTATCAACGCATCATGGACTTCAGGTCCTCCGGGCTGCCTCGCGGAATTAAACGCCCGAAAGCTTGACTGCGAGCCCGACTGCCGAACCGCCAAGACAAGCCGTTCTCATTCATCGAGTGACTACCTGCTCCTTCCCGCCTCGATGCGCCGCGAGCGTACTGAGCAACTCGCGGCCTCTCGCCCTTGCGGTCGCCGCAGACTCTGACTTGATCCGCTCGTATCCTCTGATTTCGTTGGGCAACGACAAGATGTCCGCGGCAATCAACAGGTTTTCGGAATGCATTTTCGGTAGGACCTGATCGAGGAGGCCGAGGTACCAGTCGACGAGTTCGCGCTCTTCTCGGCGCGAAGGAAGTCGGCCGAATGGATCAAGCGGCGTGCCTCGCAGGAATTTCAGCCGCGCCAGAACGATCATGGCCCGCCTGAACCATGGGCCTAGCCTCATCTTGCGTCGAACTCCAGCTCGACGCGCGAGGGGCGGTTGGAGATTGTAATTGATGCGGACAGGGCCTGTGAACATGTCACGAAGACCGTCTTCGAATTTCGGTTGCGTGAGCAACCGGGCGACTTCGTATTCGTCCTTGTATGCCATCAGCCGGTGCAGATTGCGCGCCACCGTCCGTACGATCGACGCATCGAACGATCGTCCCATTGCTGCTCTTTCGGCATCCGCTACGCGGAGGATCGCGTTGGCATAGTTATTCGCATATTGGAGGCTTTGATAATTTGCCAAATCCGTGAATCGCTTTGAGATGAGATCGTTGGTGATGGGATCCAACCAAGGATTAGCATTGAGGATCGCATCCCACGCTTTCTTTGCTTGCCCGATCCTATTGTGGTGCATGTCGAGACGGTTTGACAGCACTGGTGGCCGCGGTCGCATGACTCTGGTTAGCGCGGCTAGATTGCACCGCCACAGCCGGCCGGCCCGGAATGCATGCAAGTTGGCCTTTGCTTGAGTCCGATTTAGTTCAATGGCTGCTTCGATCGACGCAGCAGAGATAGGCAACCATCCGGCCTGGTAAGCAGACCCGATCGCGACCATGTTCGTCATGAGGTGATCGCCAAACAACGACTCGGCGATCTGAAGGGCGTCGATGGTGATGGCGTCGGTTCCATTTGTCGCAGCAGCAATCGTGCCGCAAAGTTCGTCGACCGGCACCTGAATACGAACGTCTCGGATCATCTCGCCATTAGGAAGGACGCTTACATTCATGACGGACTTCGTCCGCCTCACATCGCAGCGAGCAAGGTTCGCTGGTTCGTTTGCAGCAAGAAGATCAAGCGCGAGGTAGAGATCGGCCTTTCCGCGTCCGACGGTATTGGTCAGCGGCACGACGCCTGATGGCGCGAGCACAAGACTCGACAACACCGGCCCCCACTTTTGGGCCGCGCCGGTCTGGTCGTAGGACTTAACTTCAAGGCCATCAAGGGCCGCCGCCTGCGCCAGAATCGCGCTGGCCGTTAGCACACCAGTACCACCAAGACCGGGGATGTAGATGTGGTAGGAATGTTCGAGGGAGACCATGGGAGGCTCAGTCAGCATTAAGGCATCAATCTCACACGACGATGGTTTCTTAAGAGCGACTCCCGGCTGGACTTCCACGGTAACAAAAGAGGGGCAATCACCATCAATGCACGCCTGGTCTTGATTGCAAGACGATTGGTGGATCTGGGTCTTGAGACCAAATTCTGTCTCGACCTTTTGCAGCGACATGCAGTTTGCCTTCACGCCGCAATCGCCGCAATTTTCGCAGACGTCCTCATTGACGAACGTGAAGCGAGATGGCGGAGGTAACAATCCCCTCTTCTGCCTTCGCCTGCGCTCGTTGGCGCACATGCCGTCGTAAACGACAATCGTTACGCCGGGAACGGCCGCTAGCTCCGCCATGGTGCTCTCGAGCTCCTCCAGCGGTCGTTTTAAGACAATCGGTGGAAACGACACGCCCTTGTATCTTTGTGGTTCCTTGCTGATAAGAACAATCTTCGCAACCTTCTCCAGCGCAAAGTGATTGAGCAGATCACTGACGGTCGTGACCGACACTGGATCCTGACCACCGGTGTTCGCGAGCACGCCATTAAGGAGTATCTTGAACGTGATGTTGACGCCTGTGGTTACGGCATATCGGATATTCTGGTAGCTGGAGTGAAACAGTGCGCCATCCCCGAGATTTTGCACGATGTGGGGCCGGCTGGTGTACGGAGCCAGTCCGATCCACGGAAGCCCTTCGCCGCCGAGCTGCGTGGTTGCTTCGACACGCTTCTGGGGCTTGTCCATTAGCGCCGCAAAAAGATGGCAACCTGGCGCTCCCCACGCGATCTGACCGGGGGCGAGAAGTGTCGACGCATTATGAGGACAGCCCGAACAATAGTTCGGGGTGCGCTTCGTTCGGATCTCGGGAGCGGCTGGCAGGGAGGTTTCCGCAAATCCAACTATCTGTTGCCCAAAACCGGGTATCACTCGGGCCAACCGCTCGGCTATCAGATCGCTGTTCAGCCCGCCTTGCACCGGAAACAGAATATCTCCATTCTCATCATGCTTGCCGAGGACCCGCACGACCGTCGAGCCGATCGCGGCGGCAGCGACTTGCCGCTCGAGAAAATCGCGCTTTTCCTCCACGACGATAATTGTTGCTAGTCCCTCGGCAAATTGCCGGATGAAGTCGCGATCGAGGGGACAAAGCAGGCCGACCTTGCCGAGCCGAACGCCCGCCCCGGCCGGGTCTTCCTTGATGCCGAGATCTTCGAGGGCCTGCATAGTATCTGCCCAGCTTTTCCCGGCGCTGAGGATGCCGATGCGGTCACGTGGCCCGCTTGCCACAATCTTGTTGAGCGCGTTTGCTCGCCCATAGGCCAGGACAGCCGCATGCCTTTCCTCATATAGCTTCCGTTCTGTTTCGACATTCACCACGGGAAAGAACCTGTGGTTTGCCACTTTCGAAAACGGCTTGCCCGAGATCTGCAACTCTGGCTTCGCGACAGGAATGCCGTTCCGCTTGACTCTCACCACCTCTCCGCCGTCGCATAATGTCCCAACAAGCTTTAGTGCCACCCAGCATCCGCTGAACCGCGACAGGGCCGCAGCATGAAGCCCCAGATCCAGAAATTCCTGGATATTTGCGGGATAGAGCACCGGGATGCCGTGGTGCTCGAAAGCGAATTCCTGCTGATAGGGAACTGTCGAGCTCTTTGCCTCGTGGTCCTCGCCGCTCAGAAGCACCACGGCGCCATGCTGGCTCGTCCCGGCAAAGTTGCCATGCTTGAGTGCGTCGCCGGCCCGATCCAATCCCGGGCCCTTGCCATACCAATAGCCAACGACACCATCGACATCGGGATGGGGATGCTCGTCCAGCATCTGCGTACCCATCAGCGACGAGGCGGCAAACTCCTCATTTTGTGCAGGCAGATGCGTTATTCCGTGCGCATCAAGATGATTCTTCGCCTGTTGCAGTGCCAGGTCAATGCTCCCCAGCGGGGAGCCGGGATAGCCGGTCACGAACGCACGAGTTCGCAACCCTGCAGCGCGGTCGGCCCGCATCTGCTCAATCAACATTCTGATCAGCGCCTGATTGCCCGTCAGGAACTGCCGACCCTCGTCGAGCGCATAGCGATCGTCCAACGACGGTCCCGTGCCTTGCTGCACCCGGTCCACGGAAATCCACCCTTTATACCGGCAAGCATCGCGGGGATGCAGGCCTCATTACTCTTCTGAGTTCTAGGATGGCTTGAGCGATATATTTGCGCAATAAACCATCGCTTATCATTGGTATTTGAATTTCAAATAATGGTACAGCTGAGCTGAACTCGAACGGTCACTCAGCAATGGTTGGGACCACATGCCGATAGATCAGCCTTTCGATCTCAACTTGTTGCGATTGCTCGTTGTCCTGCATCGAACCCGGAGCGTGTCGAAAGCGGCGGAGCAACTCGATTTGAGTCAACCAGCGACCAGCCTAGCGCTCGCGCGACTTCGCAAGGCAGTGGGCGATGCCCTCTTCGTGCGTACTTCCGCGGGCATGCTGCCAACGTCGCGTTGCACAGAACTCGTAACCTCTGCCGAAGGTGCCGTGGGGAAGATCGATGCCACGATCATGCGACGGTCTGCTTTTGACCCCGCAACGGCGCGCCACGAATTTGTAGTGACCATGCCCGACGTCGGTGAAATTCACTTCTTGCCGCGGTTGACAGCGTACCTTTCGCAGCATGCGCCATCCTGCAACTTGCGTTGCGAGCAGATCGTCAATGAGCACATGGAAGCCACTTTGACCGCTGGCGATGTCCACCTGGCGTTGGGGTATTTCCCGAACCTAGAGGGCCAAAACGTGCTTAGGCAGCGCCTGTTCATGCACTCGCTTGTCTGTTTGGTGCGGGCCGATCATCCGGTAGTGAGATCAAAGAGCGTTCCTCTCGCTACTTTCCTGGAGTTGCCTCACGCCGTTGTACACTCCATCGGTCGCAGTAACGAACTTTTCGAAACGCTGCTTAAGAAGCAGGGACTGCGCAGAAGGATTCAACTGCTTTCGTCACACTTTCTTTCGGTGCCCGCGATTATAGCAAGAACTGATCTCATCGTCACGGTTCCTCGCTCCATCGCCGATTACTACGCCAGGCTGGAGAACCTCAGGATTGTCGAGCCTCCGATCAATATCAAGCCCTACCCAATCCACCAATTTTGGCATGCTAGATTTCACGACGATCCCGCACTCAAGTGGTTGCGCGAAACGACTGCGGCTCTCTTTACCGAACCATCGGCCCGAAGGGCACGGGCTAGGCCAGCCTAAAGTACAACCTGGATGACCTGGCCGGAGGAGGTAATAACCGACGCCATGATCGCCTTGACGTTTGGGCGCCACGCGCCATCCGCCGCGCGTGCAACGCGATCTGCCACAACGTCCTCGGTGCAAGGCCGCTCCGCGCGAAACCGCGTGAACGGCCCGATATCAGGCGAAGCGCAGCCGATCAGTCTGCTATTTCAATCGCGAATCCACCGCGATGAAGTCGAGGAAGGTGCGCAAGGAAGTAGTTGCCGAGGCCATCGGGCGCACCGACCCGCACTGTGCTCGTGATTGCCTCCGTCGCGCCTGCAATGCTTGATCCGACCTTCAGAAATTCGCTCTCTTCGCGCTCAGCCGCAGCGACTAACGCTTCCCCTGCCCCGGTCAGCGTGCAGCCCGACGTGTGTCGTTCGAGCAGCTTGGAGTTCAAGCTCCGTTCCAAGGCGGTGAGCTGGCGGGCCACCTGGCACGGTTCAACTTCAGGTGTTTCGACGCCTTCAGAATCTGGCCAGCGCGCGCCAGAGGGCGTTCGTTTCTACACCAAGCTCAAGGCTATCACTACCCGTTGGCCGAGCGGCATCCGCGCCGGAGCCGAGTTCGTAATGCTAACGATGAGCTGATCTGTTGAATGGGAAGGCCGCAGATGTTCCTGGTCATCGCCATCGCTGTCGACATGTTTCTACTTCGCCGGTTGTTCAAGAGGGGGGCACGCGAAGAATCGTTCCTGCTGCTGACCATCGGATTGGGCTTCACGCTTTCGGCGGCCGTTCTCTATGTCTTCGGCCGCGAGGAACACCTGCTGCCGGCCTTCGGCGATGAAGTTTACGGACTGTTCGACGCTGCGATCCGCGAGCAGGCGGTCTGGCTGATGGGTATCTCAGCTCTGATGCTGATTGCGCTGCGTTTATTTTACAAGTTCACCGATTTCGGCCTGGCGATGATGGCCGCGTCGATTGACCCCGACGGCGCCGCCACCACAGGCATCAATGTCCAGTTGATGCGATCGGCGACCTTTGCACTGGGAGGATTGATGGCTGCCGTCGCGGGCCTTCTCGTCACCCCGTTGATTGGAGTGAGTTATCAGATGGGGCCTGCGCTAACCTTGAAGGGCTTCGCGGCAGCAGTACTCGGGGGCCTTACCAATCCGCTGGGCGCGCTCGTCGGCGGCCTGACAATCGGGATCCTTGAATCTCTCTCGATTGTCTTTGTCTCGTCGGGGCTAAAGGACGCGATCGCGCTGTCGGCACTGATCGTCATCATGATCCTGGCGCCCGACGGCACCTCGGTAAATCCGGGCGCAAGGGAGGGTGACCGATGAAATTCGCGGGATATGGAGTTCTGCTCGTCGCCTGGATCGCCACACCATTCCTGATCGAGCGGCACGCCGTCGATCTCCTGGTATTTTGCGGGCTGTACGCGATCGCTGGTGCTGGTGTCGGCTTCCTGCTTGGCCAGGGCGGCATCGTTAACCTGGGTCAGGCCGCGTTTTACGGGCTTGCTGCATATAGCAGCGCATTTTGCTCGACCCGTCTCGGGCTGCCGGCTCCAAGATCCCGTTCGTATCAGGCTATGGCGCGACGGAGACGGCGCCGGCCGCGACCTACGTATTCTGGCCTACGGATCGGGTGGGCATGAGCTGCGTCATCGACGGCGGCATGGCAGCCAACGACAAAGTGTTGCACGCGCTGCCGCTCTATCACTGCGCCCAGCTCGACGTGTTCCTGGGCCCGCAGATCTATCTTGGGTCCTCCGGTGTGATCACGGGCAGGCCCACGGCCGACAATGTTCTTGCGCTAATCCAGGCCCACCGCATCACATCGTTCTATGGCGAAGAGATCTTGACCCATGAGAAGCACCTGACACCGCAGACGCCCGGTTGGGTCGGCACCGTGATGAAGAGCTACGCTATGGACGCCGTCCATAGCTTTCCGGGACACGCCCAGTTCGCCCTCGAATTGATACGTGGCCTCATTGAAGCGGATGTGGACGTCGGAGCCGCCGCGAAGGTAGAAGATCCGCAAACGGCAGGCTTTGGCCACGCATACGGCTTTGTCATCGAACGCCTGTTCCGGGCGCGCGCCATCCCTGTTGTTCCGGTGCTCCTCAACACTTATTACCCGCCGAACGCGCCAACGGCGCGTCGCTGCTATGACATCGGGCTCAAGCTCGCGCGCATCATCGAAGCATCACCACGCAAACTTCGCGTTGCGGTAGCAGCAAGCGGCGGTCTGAGCCATTTCGTCGTCGACGAGCAACTCGACCGCAAAGTGCTCAACGCCATTCGATGCAAGCATCCGCAAGTCTTGCGTGGCCTGACACGCGGCGAACTGAATTCGGGTTCCTCCGAAATTCTCAACTGGGTCATGACAGCAGCCATGTCCGAACACCTGACCAACGACTGGTCGGAATATTACCCGGCTTACCGCACGCCAGCAGGAACCGGGACGGGCATTGGATTTGCGACTTGGTCGTGATGGATGCCAGTTGCGAGAGACCTTGGCATTCGGGGCCGGTTTTGCCCGATGATGTCCGGCGGCTGGACGGTCTTCGAGCAACAGTTCTTCGCGTCCCGAAGAGCGACGGTCGGAGCGCGGCCTCAACGACCGTTCCCACCCGCTCCGAAGCATTGATCTCGTTTTGCGACTCGTTTCGCAGCAGGAACCGACGTAATCGCGGTCAAGCTCGACAACAACCGCACAAGGGGATATCCACAGCAATTGAAGTACCAGTTCAACGCCATGTTAATGGACCAGAATTGGTGGAACTGTTTACGTCATCGCAATCGCCTGCGTCGCCCGTACATCATCAGAGCGCCGCGTGAGAGATCCATCGGCAAGCATTTGTTCGATCAAGTGGTCGCCGGCCTTCATGGCTTCGCGCCGGGCGAGCGCCATGATAAGGCCAGCGAGGTGCTCGGCACGTTCGGAACCGTCGTTCTGAGTGACTAGCTTACCACCGACGATGAGGGAAACTCGCGCGAGACCTAGTGCAACTCGCCAGTGAGGAATTGGGCCCTTCCCATGCCGAATGACCAATCTTCGTCCGCATTGATCACGAAATTTATGACGAGATCATTTGGCGCTATTCCGCACGATGACGACAGCCTCTCGGCGAGGACGCGATAGAACTCCAGCTTCGACCCCTTGTCGCGTGGGCGACTGGTCAACTGCAGTATGACCAATTTATCGGTCCGATCGATAGCAAGGCCTGTGTCAAGCGCGATGATGCTGGATCGTGGGTGCTGATGCACCACCTGATAGCGATCGCGCGCCGGCACGTGGAGCGTCTCTACCAGGACTTCGTGAGTAACATCCAGAAGCCGTCGGATCTCCGCATCACTTCTTCCCTCGATCAAATCGAACCGCAAAAATGGCACGGCGATGCTTCTCACTCATAGCGGGCAACCAAGGCTAACAGAGCAACTAAAAGCTGCAACACTCCTTGTAAGGTTTCTCAGCATCGGGTGAAATCATGAATTCAGATGACGGCCATCTGCCCTTAAGATGAATGACGAAGCACTCCAACTCACGCGGCGCGAACGCTCGCCAGGAAACGATCGACATCCGCTCTCAGCAAAGTGGACTGTTGGCTCAGCCCACCTGCAGCCGCAAGCACATCAGCTGCAGCCACCCCGGTTTGGCCAGACGCCTCGCTCACTCCTACGATGTTGCGCGACACCTCTTCCGTGCCTTGCGCGACCTGCTGGATGCTACGTGCGATCTCGCGCGTCGCGACCCCCTGCTGCTCCACGGCAGATGCAATCGCAATTGCGATTTCGTTGATCGAGGATATCGTGCCGCTCACTCCGTCGATGGCCTGGACAGCCTCACTCATGGCTCCCTGCATGCCGTTGACTTGGGTGGAGATCTCCTCCGTTGCACGTGCGGTCTGGCCCGCGAGCGACTTCACTTCGCTTGCGACGACGGCAAACCCCCTTCCCGCCTCGCCGGCACGCGCGGCCTCAATTGTCGCATTCAGTGCCAGCAGGTTCGTCTGGCTCGCGATCGCGGTTATCAACTGAACCACGTCTCCGATCTTTGATGTCGCGGCTACAAGCCCTTGAATGGTAATATTGGTCCGTTGCGCTTCTTCAACTGCGCCGCCGGCGACCTTGGTCGAACGCGCCACCTGATTTCCTATCTCGGCGATCGAGGCCGACAGCTGCTCAGTAGCCGAGGCGACCGATTGCACGCTTGAGCTGGCCTCTTCTGCAGCAGTCGCCACCACTCCGGACTGGCGGCTGGCCGATTTCGCGGTCTCCGACATACCTTGGGAAGTCGTCCTCATTGCGGAAGCCGACTGAGAGAGGGCATCGAGTGACGTGCTCACACCCTGCTCGAATTCGTCAGCCAGCTTGCCCAAGAGGCCCCTCTTTTCCGTCTCGGCCATCAACTTCATCTCGTCCTGTTCTTGGCGAAGGCGAGCGCTCTCTATCATGGCGTCCTGAAACACTTTGACGGTCTTCGCCATCTCTCCGACTTCATCCGCACGCGAAAGCGCAGGAATCTCCGATCTTGTATCGCCGCTCGCGAGCCTTCGCATCGCCCCAGTGAGACTGGCGATCGGCCGCGTGATACTGCGGCTGAGGAAAATCGACGTGGCCACGACAAGAGCAAGGGCTAAAACGATGAGAAGGCCAATGCGCTTCGCTTCTGCCATGAATATCGTGTCTACGTCATCCAGATAGATGCCACCCGCGACTGCCCAGTCATAGGTCTTGAATCCGACAACATAGGCGATCTTAGGAAGTGGCTCGCCGATGCCGGCACGGGGAAAGCTAAACGCGACAAAGCCGGATCCGCCTGACTTCACAAGGTCGACTTGCAGCCGGGAGAAAAAGACGCCGTTGGTATCCGCGGTGTCCTTCATGCTCTTGTTCTGAAACTTGGGATTGGGATGCGCGACCAGCACGGATTCCATGTCGAGGGCATAGAAATAGTCGTCCTTGCCGAAGCGCAATGATTGAAGCAGTTGCTTGCTCCTTTCCAAGGCCTGCGCATCGGAGAGGCCTGCCGCTCTCGATGCCTTGTAGTCCAATTCAAGCGCCTGCTGCGCCAGGAGGACGAGCTGCTGAAGCTTGTCTTTTCGGTCCTCAAGCAAGCTGCTTTTGAGGGCCGACAAGCCGACGCCCGCCACGGATGCAATACCCAGAACAGAGAGAACCACCATCAACATGAGCCTGGAAGAAATCTTGAGCTTGGCGAGCATGAAAAATCCTCAACACGTTGAGTCCGACCATCACTCTGTCTCATTTACCGCGCATTGATAAAAAATGCCTTTAGCGCGCAGGGGTCGCCCAGACATCAGCGACAGTCGAACACGGCACAGTGATACGAATATTTGCAGGCCCTGTTGTGATTACTCCGGTCCGCGGCGAAACATTACCAATTCAGATGACGGTCATCTCTTCTCTAGATGACCATCGCGCTCATGGTTAGCTAATGTGTCGTTCCGCGCGGTCCAAATTGTTCGTTAGGATGACCGGAACCTCTTTCGAACTGTTGCTGCTGCTGACTTCAAGAGTGGACTGGCATGTATCTCTCCGATCTCAAAGTGTTCGAGGCGGTTCTGCGCCTGGGAAGCATGAGCCGAGCGGCATCCGAATTGGGTACTGCTCAATCCAATGTCACAACTCGTATCCAGGTGCTGGAGGGCAAGCTGGGCATTTCACTCTTCGAGCGCCACGCACGGGGCGTAGCGCCGACCCCGGCAGCCCGCAGGGTGCTCCCCTACGTCGCGAGGCTGGCAAAGCTTGCTGCAGATGCGCGAGCTGCTGCACGGGATGATGGAGTGCCGAATGGCACGCTGCTCATCGGAAGCCTCGAGACGACCACCGCGTCGCGACTGTCTCCTCTTCTGCCAAGGTTTGCCAAGGCCTGCCCCAACGTCCGGCTCGCGATTACGACCGGAACCACCACACGCCTATTGAATGAAGTCATCGAATATCGTCTCGATGGCGCTTTTGTCGCCGGCCCCGTCGATCACCCTGACCTGCATCAACGGCCTTTCGTCCGTGAAGAGCTCGTGCTCGTAACGACCCCTTCGATCCGGACAAAGGACCTGACTTCCATCGAGGGCTTGAAGATGATCGTTTTTCAGATCGGCTGCTCGTACCGCCAGCGTCTGGAGACAATGCTGATAGAAATGGGGATCACACTCTCCGAGCCGCAAGAGCTTGGCTCTCTCGACGCCATCATCAGTTGCGTCTCAGCCGGGCTCGGCGTCACCTTGATGCCGAGAGGTGTCATCGCTACTGCCGTCCGGGATGGCAGGGTCGCTGCGCATGCGTTGCCGCTTTCCCGGGCTGCCGTTGAGACGGTGTTCGTCTGGCGAAAAGATGTCTATATCTCGAGCGCGATGACAGCCCTGTTCGATCTGATCGAGTCGCGACCGTGACCCGGGCCGTCCAGCCTAGGACCGCCGCTCGCCTTCGAAGTAGTTCACCAGGCCTGTGCCCGGCGCGTAGTTGACATACTCGAAAAGCTGGTTTTGGTCCGGCAGCACGAACACTTCACGCCAGGTTCTGAGCTGGTTCTTCTTGCCGAACTTGCGGTAGCGGGCCATTGCGGCGCGGAAGATCGCGCCGTGCGACGGATGATGCTCGGCCCAATTTTTCATGTGGCCAAGCGACAGAAGGTATCCGAGCCCATGAGTATCCATCCCGGGCAGGCGATCTTCGCAAACGGGCGTGCGCAACGGCACGAGCAGGTGCACCGGGGTCGATCGCCTAGGATCGAGAAAGATTGCTACTTTGAGCATCGGCCTGCCTTCGAAGAAGCAGATGCCGACCGCAAAAAAAGCACCCCGTTGCAATCGGCAACGGGGTGACTGCGTCGCGGGATATCTGCGACAAGTCTAGGGAGGAGTTCTTCGCAGTCACGACAGCCAGAGGCTCATCGGAGACGTCGAATAAATCCTTCATACCATCTTTACCGCATATTTCCACCGGGTGTTCGTGCAAAGGGTCTTGCACGAAAACCTTGATGGCGATTGACGGGCACTCGGCTCATGCGATCTGGCGGCTGGCTGCCGGTGTCCTGCCGAATTCAGTGGAAAGATCGGCTGCGACAGATTTGGGCAGGCAGAGGATATTGACCGCCGCGGTCAGGAGGGCAATCGCGATCGGATAGATCAGGCCGGCGTAGATGTTGCCGGTGTAGCTGACGAGCGAGAGACTAATCAGCGGAACGAAGCCGCCGAATATCCCGGTGCCGATGTGATAGGGAAGCGACAGCGATGTGTATCGCAGCCGCGCCGGAAAGAGCTCTACGAGAAACGCGGCATTCGGCCCGTAGACCAGTGCTACGAAGACGAGCTGCGCCAGGATAAGCGCGGTGACGGCCACGTAATTTTGCGCAGCCGTGGCGCTCGCAATTCCCATGTAGATGGGAACGTAGAGCGCGGCGGCGAGGAGCAGTCCGGTGACGATCAGTGGACGACGTCCGATGCGGTCTGACAAGGCCCCGCTCACGACGATCAGCGGCGTGCCGATGGCTAGAGCAACGGCGACGCAGACATTCGCCGTCAAGAAGTCTACCTTGAGAACGCTCTGCAGGAAATACAGCGCGTAGAATTGCCCGGTGTACCATACGCATCCCAGACCCGCCGTCGCGCCGAAGAGAGCATAGAGCGCATAACCCAATCCTTGTCTCGTGCCGAAACTTTCGCGAACCGGCGCCCGCGAGACCTTGCCGGCCTGGCGCATCTGCTCGAAAACCGGCGACTCGCTGAGCTTGAGACGAAGATAGATCGAAAGCACGACTAGAAGTGCAGACAGCAAGAACGGGATACGCCATCCCCAAGCACGGAATGCTTCCTCCCCGAGCGATAGCCGACACGCCAACACGACCAGAATCGCAACAAAGAAGCCTAGGGTGGCTGTGGTCTGGATAAAGCTAGTGAAGAAGCCTCGACGATTTGCCGGTGCGTGCTCGGCCACATAGATGGCCGCGCCACCGTACTCGCCGCCGATGGCCAAGCCCTGTACCAAACGGAGTACGACAAGCGCGACAGGTGCAGCAAAGCCGACACTCGCATATGTCGGCAAAAGTCCGACCGCGGTGGTCGCAATTCCCATCAAAATAAGAGTCAGCAGAAAGGTGTGCTTGCGTCCCAATCGATCCCCAAGACTGCCGAAAAGGATGGCACCGAACGGCCGGATGACAAACCCGGTAGCAAAGGTTGCAACGCTGATCAGGACGGCGGCGGTGGGATCGTTGGCGGGATAGAAGAGGGTCGAAAAGAACACAGCAAGGCTTCCATAGAGATAGAAGTCATACCACTCGATAATCGTGCCTGCACTTGAGGCAAGCACCACCGTCCAGATTCCCGGGTTCGGGGCGTCCGCTTTACGTTCGCTCATCATATCTCTCCTTCGGCCTTGTTGGGCACGTGTTTTCCCGGGCGCGTGCGCCGCAGCGCACGCGCCGTTTACACCCGGCAATACGTTGAAAGTTGCGGACCCATCAGGCCGCGATAGAGTTTCGCGTCGGCGCGTAGCGCGAGAGACATGCGCTTGCTTCTGCTGAAATGCGCTTCACCAGCTCACCGGCGGTTGGAATGTCGTTGATGAGGCCGATTGCTTCTCCGACCGTGACATTGGCGGTATCGTAGTCGCCGGAGACCCACGCCTTCTCGACGCGCTGCAGCTCGGCTTCTTGCAATGTGCGCAGATCGTCTTCCCGGCCATGCCACCTTTCGATGAAGCCGTTCTTCATCAGGCGCCCAGTGTACTCGGAGGGCCAAGCCTTCTTGCGGACAACGTCGTAGACACGCGTCCGGATCGTTTCATCGCCGGTGGCTGCGAGCACCTTTTCTTTCGCGTTGCGATGAATGACAGCTTCTTGCGTGGCCCAAAACCGCGATCCGATCAAAGCACCGTCGGCACCCAGCATCAGCGCCGCGGCCAGACCGCGCCCGTCGGCAATGCCTCCGGCGGCAAGAAGGATAACGCGCGGCGCTCGTTGCGCGATCATATCGGCGACTGCAGGAACGAACGGCATTGTCGAGCGCGCCGTGAGACCGTGGCCACCTGCCTCCGTACCCTGTGCGACAACAACGTCCGCGCCGACATCGATCGCCCGCCGGGCATGCTCGAGCGTATGCACCTGACAGATCAGCGGGACGCCGGCCTGCTTCACTTTTGGGGCATATGGCGCAGGATCCGAGAACGACAGCATGATCGCTTTCTTGTGCCGCTCCAGAGCGAGATCGAGCAGACCCGGATCATTCGCCAGCGCCCATGTGATGAATCCACAGCCGACGTCAGGGCGGCTCACCTTCGCGGACTGTTCTTCGAACCAGGCGCGGTTGGCATAACCGCCGCCAAGAAGGCCCAGAGCACCTGCCGCGGAAACCGCGGAAGCCAGCTCGCCGCCGGAGGCCGGATCCATCGGCGCCAGCACGATCGGGTGCTCAAGCCCAAAAAAATCGGTCAACCTCGTCTTGATAGCCATGTCTCTTCCTTTTCCTAGGCTCAGTTCCCGTCTTGGATGCTGGGAAGCTAGATTGGCTATTGACAACATAAAAGTGATTATTATTGATCAGGGTCATCATTGGGGGAGATGACCATATGGACAGTACGGATTTGAATGTCTTTTCCGCCGTCGCCATGGCCGGCGGAATCGGCCGCGCCGCCCACGATCTCAACACTGTCCAATCGAACGTGACCCAGCGAATTCGAGCGCTGGAGAACCGGCTCGGCGTCCGACTTTTTGATCGATCCAAGAAAGGCGTCACGCTCACCTCGATGGGCAGCAGGCTGCTTCCCTACGCCAAGCGGATCAGCGATCTGTTGGCCGAGGCGCATTGCGCAGTGAAGGACGAGGCGTGGCCGGGCGGCGAACTGCGCATTGGGTCGATGGAGACGACGGCGGCGTTACGCCTGCCACCGTTACTCACCCACTACGGCATCGCTTATCCCGATGTCGACGTTCAGGTCGAGACGGGTCCGACCGCAGCCCTGGTTGACCGCGTATTGGCTCGGAAGCTTGATGGAGCTTTTGTCTCTGCACCGGTCACGCACGGTGAACTGACCTGCAAACCGATCGTGGATGAGGAGTTGGTGCTGATCACGCCGCCGATGGTGACGTCCCCCCAACACCTCAGCAAATTCCTGGCTTCGGGAAGCGGCCGGAAGGTGATTGTGTTTCGCGCCGGCTGCTCCTATCGACAGCGCCTGTCGGAATATCTTGCGCATCGTGGTTTCGTCGACCTGCGCTGGATGGAAATGGGAACGCTCGACGGGATCATCGGTTGTGTGGCGGCTTCGGTCGGGCTGTCGTTGGTGCCGCGCGTGGTCGCTGATTCTGCCGAACGACAGGGCTTGATCCGCCTGCATTCGTTGCCGAACGGGACCGGCAGGGCCACCACTGTTTTCGTTCATCGTAAGGACGCATTCGTGTCCTCCGCCTTGCGGGCGTTTATGGAATGCGCCGGATCGGGAACGAACCAAACAGCCCCGCCCCAGCAACCGGCAGTGGCGCTCAAGCAGCCTCGAAAGACGACCTTGCCGCCTTGACTGAGGCCACGATGAAGCGATGCACTTCCGCAACGCGCCGCGTTTCGTGCGTATCGGGATGTGACGTCAGCCAGTAGTTCCGCACGAAACGGATGTCGGGAAGCAGACGCCGCAATTCGGGATAGCGTTGGGCCACATAATCATGAAGGATTCCAACGCCGTGTCCACCGCGAACTGCCTCCATCTGCGCAACGACGCTGCCGCATTCATAGCGTCGCGACATGAGCCGGCCGAGCACTGAGGCATAGTCCAATGCCCTGCTGTAGACGAAATCCTCGACCTGGGTGACGAACAGGCGGCCGGCAAGATCGGCCTGCGTCTTGATGGGACCCTCGCGCGCCAGATAAGCATCAGCAGCATACACACTGAGCGTGTAGTCGGTGAGCTTGGATAGGATCAGCTTGCCCTGCTTGGGTCGGTCCAGGGTGATCGCAACGTCAGCCTCGCGCCTTGACAACGAGAACGTGCGTGGAAGCGGCACGAGCTGAATGACAAGGCCCGGGTGCTTCGCTGCCAGCGCGCCCAGCCTATCGGCCAGGAAGTAGTTGCCAAGCCCGTCCGGCGCCCCTACGCGCACCGTGCCGGTGAGGGCCTCGGCGGCGCCTCCAATGCTCGATCCCACTTTGAGGAATTCGCTCTCTGCGCGCTCGGCAGCCGCGACAAGCGCCTCGCCCGCCGCCGTCAGCGTGCAGCCTGCAGTGTGTCGTTCGAGCAGTTTGGCATTCAAGCCACTCTCCAGCGCCGTCAGTTGCCGGGCGACCGTTGCATGGTTTAGCCGCAGGCTTTTCGAGGCCTTCAGAATCTGGCCGGCACGCGCCACCTCCAAGAATATCCGAACGCGCTCCCAATCCATTGACTACACTTTCTGCACAACGGAGCCGCGAATTCGGCCGTTGATGCCGCAATTTTATGCGCTGCATATTTGGCTCGATCAAGCATCATTTTAGGGAAGCAGCCAATGCCCGTGACTATTCTGAACTTCATCAATGGCGAGTTGGTGCCGAGCCGTGGCCCTCGCACCGCGCCGGTCTACAATCCCGCGACCGGTGAGCAATCGGCAACGCTCGGACTTGCTACGACGCAAGACGTGCGGTCGGCCGCCGAGGCGGCCCGCAAGGCCTTTCCGGCCTGGGCGAACACACCGCCACTGCGGCGCGCTCGTATTCTCAATCGTTTCCTGCGGATCATGGAGGATCGAATCGATGAACTTGCCCAAGTGATCACCGCTGAACACGGCAAGGTGCTCTCGGACGCGAAGGGCGAGATCCAACGCGGCATGGAGGTGGTGGAGTTCGCGACGGGCGCGCCGCAACTGCTCAAGGGAGAAATCAGCGAGAATGTCGGCACCCGCGTTGACAGCCACTCGCTGCGTCAACCGCTCGGGGTGGTCGCTGGTATCACGCCATTCAATTTCCCGGCGATGGTCCCGATGTGGATGTTCCCGGTTGCGCTGGCCTGCGGCAATACGTTTATCCTCAAGCCGTCAGAGCGCGATCCCTCGGCCTCGCTGGTGCTTGCGCAGTGGCTGAAGGAAGCCGGACTGCCCGACGGCGTGTTCAACGTCGTGCATGGCGACAAGGAAGCGGTGGATGCCATTCTGACCGATCCGGATATCGTCGCGGTCAGCTTCGTCGGCTCGACGCCAATTGCGCGCTACATCTATGAGACGGCGACCAGCCGCGGCAAGCGCTGCCAAGCGCTGGGCGGCGCCAAGAACCACATGATCGTGATGCCTGACGCCGACATGGACCAGGCGGTCGACGCTCTCGTGGGCGCGGCTTATGGCTCCGCCGGCGAGCGCTGCATGGCAATCTCGGTAGCCGTTCCGATTGGAGACACGACCGCGGACCGTCTGGTCGAAAAGCTGGCGCCCAAGGTTCGCGCGCTTAACATTGGTCCCGGTACCGACCCCGATGCCGAGATGGGCCCGCTGGTGACGAAGCAACACCTCGACAAGGTCAGAGGCTATATTGACGCCGGCGTTGACGAAGGCGCGAAGCTCATCGTGGACGGGCGCGATTTCCATCGCCAGGGCTACGAGAAGGGCTACTTCATCGGTGGCAGCCTGTTTGATCGCGTGACCACGGACATGAAGATCTATCAAGAAGAGATCTTCGGACCGGTGCTCGTGGTGGCTCGGGCCAAGTCGTATGACGATGCGGCCGACATGATCAACCAGCACGAATTCGGCAACGGCACCGCAATCTTCACCAGGGACGGCGATGCAGCGCGCGAATTCGCGCATCAGATCCAGGTCGGCATGGTGGGCATCAACGTACCAATCCCGGTGCCGATGGCATTCCATTCGTTCGGTGGATGGAAAGCCTCTCTGTTCGGCGACCATCACATGCATGGCCCCGAGGGCGTCCGCTTCTATACCAAGCTGAAAACGATAACGACCCGATGGCCGACGGGCATCCGGGCAGGCGCCGAGTTCGTGATGCCGACGATGTCCTGATCTTCTCCAAATGGAAGGCCGTGCCAGCTCCACGGCCTTCCAAATCTCCACTTGGCTCAGGCCTCAAATGGAGAACTCTGGCACGTCGCCGCCAGAGAGGTCGATTCGGCCGATCAATCCGTGAATGTCGCCCTAGAACCATCGGACTAGACTCAGATTTGCCCTGTCGATCTCCGTCGACGGCTCAAGGCCCTCTGTTGTCACGCTCGCTCTCCTCAACTTCATTGGGTCATTGGAACGCTCACCTCGCGGCCAAGCCCCCGTGGTGAGCGCCCTCGGAGAATATTCGACCACCTCTCCGATGAGAGGTATCGCCGAAGCCCGCACTCTTCGGCCAGCTGTGACATGAAGCCGCCAGGCGCGCTCGGCACCCTTGAAGCCCTGAATCGATGGATCATTCCAGAGCAACTCGATCGTCCCCTGCAGCACCAAAACATCGCCGATGACAAAGTCGACAAAAAGCAGTCCCGCCCTGGGATTCGAAACAAAATTGCCGAGCGTATTGAAAAAGGAATTACCCGCAAAGTCCGGAACAGTGAGCTGGTTACCGGCCACGTCAATGAAGCCCGGCTTGCCACCGCGGTGAGAGATATCGCAATCGAACGATGATCCGTCATCTGAAGGCGCACATGACGCGACGAAGAAGGTCGCCGACTGGCGGATCAGCTCTCGTGCCGGATCGTCCAAGACGTCGAGCGCCTCGACCTCTCCGGGACCGAGTTGCTCCAGTGAATCGGATCGTGCCGAGTTGATACGGCGCGTGTGGATGTATTGAGGGCAATTGCCAAAGCTCTGCACGACCGCCATCTCGAAACCTGTCTCGTCGATAGCAACCAGCTTTCCGCTCATGCGGTTTCGCCGGCGGTTGGTCAGGTCTATGCCCAGTACGCCCAAGCTGGCGCTCACGGAAAGATTCGTTCTAAGCTGGTCGAAGGTCTTCGGTAACGATTCGATGCGCAGCCGTCCTGGATCCGGCGAAAAGACGAATCCGCGCGGGCCAAACAGGATCGAAGGGACCGGCCAGCCCGTTCGGTCCGACGAGCCGAGAAGGAGGTATTCGAGTCCTGCGAAGAACTCGCGGTGCTGATCGGGCATCCACGTGCGGATGGAGGTTTTCCCGCGGTCGCTCACTCGCTCGGCGACGCCGACGCGTCGCTGGACGTCGATCTCGCCTTGGTGAAAAGGAGACGAACTCCGTTCGAAGAGATTGGTCATGACCGCACCTCGAAGAAGGTTTGCCGATCAGCTCGCAGGTGCGCTTGGCATCCGTTGAAAATTCGGAATTGCTTCCAGTCGCCCCAGCCAAGCGACAATGTTCGAATAGGACGACAGTTCAACGCCTCCCTCGGGAGCGGCCCGCGTGTAGCTGTAGCAGGCGAGATCAGCCAAGGTCGGATGCTTTGCTGCGAGAAATTCGTGCTTCGCAAGATGACCGTCCATCACGCTGAACAGACTGTTCGCGATCTCGGCCGCTTGCCGGCAATCGACCGGCAATTTGAACACCTTTCCCAGCCGGGCTGTCGCTGGTCCATATGCGAGCTGTCCTGCCGCCACGGACAGCCAACGTTGCACGGCAGCCGCACTAACGGGATCTTCCGGAAGCCACGTCCCGGTAGTGTCGTAGCGCTTGGCCAGATAGATCAGGATTGCGTTGGAGTCGGCAACGACGGTGCCGTCATCGTCGATGACAGGTATCTGCCCGAACTGGTTCATCGCGAGATAGGCTGGCGTCTTGCGCTCGGCAGGCGGCGTTGGGATCAATTCGTAAGGGAGCAAGAGAAGCCCGAGCAAGAGCTCGACCCGGTGGCTGTGTCCCGACAATTTGCCGCCATAGATCTTGATCGTAGCTGACATTTCCAACTCGGTTTCACTATTCAAACATTGTCCCGGTAGTTATCATTTTCCCATTCGGGCGATAATCGAATGTTCCTTCAATTCACCATTGCGGTTTTCGCAACGATCGGGACGAGCAAATGACTGGCTGGTCAAGGTGTTGAGCTGCCGGCTTCCATTTTTCCGTCCAAGACGTTGCCCTTCTACCCCCTGAACTCCGCGAGGTAGCGCTCGCGCAACACGTTCTTTGAACCTTTCCCATGGGATTCCGGGGGCAGCTCGCGGAGCGACGCGCCGCAATCGAGAAGGAGTTGCCATCCTGGGCAACCTTGCAACCGCGCGACCAAGGCATGTACCTCGTACTCTGGCTTCCTGTCGGCCTTGATGATGTCAAGCTTGCCGACCAAGCGGAGAAGGCCGGGCTGGTCGTGCGACCGATCTCACCGATGTACTAAGCTACGCCGGCCCTTTTTGGGCTGATGCTCGGGTTTGGCGGCTTCTCGGTCGCGGAATTGCAGATGGCCATAGTCTGCTTGAGAGGCGTCCTCGACGCATTCGTCGGCGTGAACAGGAAGGCCTCCCTATCCAAGCCTCTACGATTTGAAGCCGTCAGGTAGTCCTGCGCCCGTGGTCAGCTCTCTTTTGCGGCAATCACCACCAGCGCGGATGCAGCCTCCGATGAGAGAGCCGTCAGTTTGTGGGGAATGGTCGAATCGAATTGAACGCAGTCTCCCGGATACAGGACTTCCTTTCGTTTCCCGATAAGAAGCTCGATTTTGCCAGTCAGGATGAAAAGAATCTCCTCACCTTCATGATGGCTCATAATCCGGCCTCGCTTCGCGGTCTGCGTGGGACGAACGATAAAGGCGCGCATGACCCTATCCGGCGCCAGACCAGCCACCAGCGAAAGGTGTGTGCTCGGATCGCCGGGCTTTCCGTTCTTTGCCCGCACGATAGAGACAGGATCCTTGTCGTCCTGCTGTCCGTACAGTCGGTCCAGCGACGTGCCAAGCGCCTTGGCTATCTTGAGCGCCGATCCGATGGAGGGCGACGACAGACCGCGTTCCAGCTTCGACAGGTAGCTTCGAGTCAAGCCGGAATCGGTTGCCAGTTGCTCGAGCGTCATGCCGCTTTGGACGCGGAGAAATTTCAGGTTAAGGGTCATTTCGATCGGGTCGCCAAGATGGAGCATGCGATGCGACGCCAATCTGTTAGATATTCGGGCGCGGATCAACACCAACCGCGCCGAATGTGAGGGTCGGCGCCGAGCTCCCGGTCGATCAGAGGTCCAGCACCAGCTTGGGGCCGGCGCAATCTCCGACGCAGACGATGAGTTCGCTCTGCCGTTCGGCCGGTGAGAGCACGCGATCCCTGTGGATGGGAGGTCCCTCGATCCACCGCGTCCGGCAGGCGCCGCAGATCCCTCCCCCGCATGAAACGGGCACGTCGACGCCCATGGCCTCCAATGTTCCGAGCAGGCCGACGTCGGGTGTGACGGTCGCCGCCTTGTTGCTGACCCTCAGCACCACCTCGTAGGGGGGCACGTCGCTCTGGACGCTCCGCCTCGGCGGCGTGAACATCTCGATGTGCTTACGCTCGTCCGGCCAAGCCTCGACAACTCTTTCGAAGGCTTCAAGCATCGGCGCAGGGCCGCAACACGCCGCGAAGCCGGACTCGTTGTACTCCTTCAAGATGTCGACAATGACGGGCTTCGCCTGTCTGGTCGTGTCGTAAAGGCGGACGTGCCCGGCTTCGATCGCGGGGCCGATCATATCGGGAAGCACCGCCCGTCCGCGGCTTGTCCAATGCAGCGCGTAGTTCGTGCATCCCCGACGCTCAAGGTGCCGCACTACGGAAATAAACGGCGTCACCCCAATTCCGCCTGCCACGAAGATGTTCATTCGGTTTGGATTAGCCGCAATGCCTCCACGCGGGATGGATACGCCGATCTTGTCTCCGACCCGGACCCGCTCGTGCAGGAAGTTCGAGCCGCCGCGGCCGTTTCGCTCGCGCTTGACTGCGATCACGTAGCGATGATTGTCCTCGGGCTCATTGCAGAGTGAATAGGTGCGGACGAGCCCGGGCTCCAGGTGGACATCGATATGTCCACCCGGCTTGAACGGCGGGAGCTCCCAATCATCCTGGTCGACCAGCGTGAACCGCTTGGTATCATTGCCGAGATCGTCGATCCGCGAGACAACGGTCGAGACGGTCTTGATCGGTTTCGCCATTAGAGGGGCCTTACGACGTCGCCCACGCGAAGAGTACCACCAGCGATGATCTTGCAGTTCAGTCCGGAGCGGTTGATGAGAGGGTCGAACACGGCCTTGCCGAGGATTTCCTCGATGTGCCGGCAAGGCGTCGAAAGACGCGTAGCCTCCACGATCGTCTCGCCAAGCCGAAACCGCCGGTCGACGAGATGGTTTAGCGACACGCCTTCGACCGTCACGTTGCGTCGGTGCTCCTCCGGGAGCAGTTCAATGCCGTGATCGCGGCGGAGTGCCTCGAGAGTCTCCATCTCGAACAAGGTAACCTGCCGCCCTTCCTCGGGCTTGTGCGAATAGAAGCCGGTTTCCTGTCCGATCAGGTACCGATCACCTTCGATGCCACGGCCTGCGATAAGCTGAAGTTCAGGAAACGAGCGCATGGGAAGAAAAGCCCTCGGCGTCTTATGCAGAAACCGGACAACGCCCTGCCACGACGTGGCGAGGCGGTGACTTTCCGTTGTTATGCCGTCCATTGTGTCACCTTCGAAATTCATCGGTCGAACTCTTCCATCTGTAAAACTAGCGCGATGCGGCTGCGAGCGACTTGTCCAGAGATTGTCGTACATCCGAGCGCACTTCGATGACGACGGGGCCCTTTGCCGACATCGCTTCTGCGACGACGTCGGCAGCCTGATCGGCGTCGGATATGCAAAACCCAACGGCTCCGTAGGCACTAGCTAACGCTGCAAAGTCTGGATTGGATAGATCTGTTCCGTACGGCCGGTTCGGAAACGCCCTCTCCTGATGCGAGCGGATCGTCCCGTACGACGCGTTATTGGAGATCACGATCTTGAGGTCCAGCCGCCTCGCCACGGCGACGACCAGCTCGTTTCCAGTCATCAGGAAGCCGCCGTCTCCGCAGAACGCAATCACCTGCCTGTCGGGGAAGCGAAGGCTGGCGCTGAGAGCCGAGGGAATGCCGCTGCCCATCGCTCCGCAGGCCGAGCCCAACAATCTCGCAGACGTCTTGAAGCTGAAGATGCGGTGGACCCAGCCGGCAAAATTGCCGGAGTCTGTCGTCACGATGCCGTCGGAGCGAAAGTGACCGGCTATCTCGGCCACGACGTGACCGTAGACGTCGGCCGAAGGTACTCCCGATTTCGGCCAACCATGCGTCGCCGATCGCGCGATCGTCACGGCCTTCATCCAATCCGAGCGCTCACGCGATGAGGCAGGCTGATCGAGCAGGCTGCGTACGAACGATGCAGAACTCGACACTATTGGAAGGTCGGTTTGAAAGTGCGTACCGATGGCCGCCGGATCGGGATAGACGTGCACCAGCGGCTGGCGCGGCGACGACTGCCTCGGAAATTCGAATCCGAGCGAAGAGAGATCGCCCAAGCGCGTTCCAATCGCCATGATGAGGTCGGCACGATCGAATATCTCAACGTGTGCGGGAGACGTGAAGAATCCCAGCTGTCCGATCCAGTGGTCGTGATCGTTCGGAAACTGGTCCTGCATCTTGTTCGTCACCGCGACGGGAACGTTCCACTTTTCGCTCAGAGCGACCACATCCTTGCGGAACTCCTCGGATCGACATTCACCGCCGATCAGAATGATCGGTCGTTCGGCCGCGGCGAGCAGGGCACCGGCCTTCTTCACAGCGACGATACCTGCTTCAGGGTGGGCTACACCGTGGATTCTGACGGCGAGCGCATCGGCGGACTCGGCAAGCAGATCCTCCGGCAATTCGACGGCCACTGGACCGGGCGTGCCGGTATGTGCTGCGGAGAATGCGCGGGCCATCATCTCCGGGACCTGAGCGGCAGCGCTCAATCGAACTGACCATTTCAAGAGTCCCTCGAAGGCGCGTCCGCAGTCGATCTCCTGAACCGCATCCCGGTTCAGATTAGGCCGGTCGACCTGCCCGATCAGTATGATGAGGGGGATCGCCTCCTGCGAGGCCACGTGGATGCCGAGCGCCGCGTTAAAGGCACCCGGGCCGCGACTGGCCATTACTACACCGGCCCGCCCCGTCAGCTTCGCGTCGGCGACGGCAGCCAGGCAGGCACTACCCTCGTGACGATTGGTCACCAGATCAATCTGGTTCCGGTCGTGCAGAGCGTCCAGTAACGGCAGAAAGCTCTCGCCGGGCACTCCAAACGCGCGGTCGACGCCATGCGCGATGAGACTGTCCGCAATCAATTCGGCGACACGATAGGTCATGCGACAACAGTCCCGTCCTGCTTGATGGTGCGCGGCGCGCCGGGAGCAGACAGCGGCGCCTCGGTGAGGCTCTGCAGCACTTCGACCGATGTGCCTTCGAGTAGAGCGTCGACGACCAGGCCGTTCCCGGTGACATCAAGGATCGCGAGATTCGTGAAGACGCGCGTCACGACCTTCCGTGCGGTGAGCGGATAGCTGCAGCGCTCGACGATCCGCGCGCGTCCATCCTTTGTTACATGATCCATCATCACCCAGATCGACTTTGCACCGACTGCAAGGTCGATCGCGCCGCCTATGCCGGGTGGCGAGCTATTGTCGCCAGTCGTCCAGTTGGCAAGGTCGCCGTCCTTGGAGACCTGAAAGCCCCCGAGTACCGCAACGTCGAGATGGCCACCACGCATCATCGCGAACGACAGGCTCGAATCGAAATACGATCCGCCGCGCTTTAGCGAGATGGGCGTCTTTCCGGCATTGATCAGGTCCCAGTCCTCCTGACCTTCTTGAGGCTTGGGACCCACATTGAGGACGCCGTTCTCACTGTGGAGCATTACCCCGGAGTAGGCCGGCAGATAGTCGGCCACATGGGTGGGCGCGCCGATACCGAGGTTGACGAACCCCTCGTCCGGCAAATGCAGTGCCACCATGCGGGCTAATGCGTCACGCGAAAGCGGTTTCATGGGAGATTCCTTGCGTAGACGCGATCGACGAAAATGCATGGCGTGACGATCGCCTCCGGATCGAGGTCGCCGACCCCGACGATGCGGTCGACCTCAATGGCCACGGTTTCGCCGGCGGTCGCCATGACCGCGCAGTGATTCCGTGCCGTCTTATTGTAGGTGACATTGCCGAGGCTGTCGGCCAATCGGCCTTTCACGAAGGTGAAGTCCGCCCGCAACGGCAGTTCCAGGATGAATTCTCGGCCCTGCACCGTGACCTTCTCCTTGCCGTCCGCAAACACGGTTCCGACCCCGACGGGCGACAGGAAGCCACCCAGCCCGGCGCCCCCGGCCCGAATTCGCTCGACGAGCGTGCCTTGAGGGACGAGCTCCAGCTCGACCGCGCCGGTCCGGTACTGCTCCGCGAACTGCTGCGCGTTCCGCGGATAGGAGCAGATGATCTTGCGAACGATCTTGGCGCCAAACCAGAGGGAAAGATCGTCGCCGGACGAGCCAGCATTATTGGAGATCACGACGAGCTCGCGCACGCCCTTGTCCAGCACGGCCTTGATGACGCCGGTCGGAAGACCGGCGCCACCAAATCCCCCGACCATCACGGTGTGTCCGTCCTTGATGCCTTCAACGGCCGCTTCCGCATCCTTGACTATTACATTGCGCATCATTTCATCCGCAGGAGTTAATTTTCGTTCAGGTTGGATAGCTGGACGGAAGTCCCCGTCCGATGCGATCGAGCAACATCTCGTTCGTGCCGTCGGCATAGGCCGCCATGCGGACCTCGGCATAATGCATGTTTAATCGATGGGCCGCGCTGGCACCGGTCGCACCGAGGATCCGGATGCACTGATCGATCCCCCAGATTGCGGTGTCCACGGCGAACTTCTTGGCCTGCGCTGCGAGGCCCATGGGGTTTCCACCCATTTGGATCTGCTCGGCTGCACTGAAAACAAGCGCGTTGGCGGCCTCGAGCCGAACGGACACCTCGGCCAGCTCCCATCTCAAACCCTGATGCGCCACGAGAGGTTTTCCGAATGCATGCCTACCTCCGCAATAAGCAACCGCCTCGCTCAGGGCGGAATGCAGCGTCGCGACGCACATAGCCGCCACATGAACACGAGCGGCGTTGACAGAAGCCATCGAGGTCTTCAACGCAGCACCTGGAGCCGCGATGAGCGCCCACTCCGGAATGAAATGCTCTGAGAAGGTGATCTCGGCCAAACGAAAAGAGCGCGCGCCGGGAAGCATTATCTCCTTGCGATGGAAAGTATCGGCCTCACCCAACGACACGTAGAAACTGGCAATCTCGCCTGCGCCTGCAGCGTCGGGCACTCGCGCAAGAACGATCAATCCGCCGACGACCATACCGTTCGTCAGCCATGCCTTGGTCCCGCTCAGGGACCAGCCGCCGGCGACGGGTGTCGCCGAAGCGGTCAGCGCCGAGACGTCGCTGCCGCCGGAAAGTTCGCTCATGGCTGTCGTTAATAGAAGCTCGCCGCGCACCGCGGGGGCGAGCAGATGTTCGATTTGGGCGGGAGTCCCAGTCTGCGAAAGTCGAGTCACCCCTCCTTGATGATGATTCAGGCAGAACGCGGCCGCGAAGCCGTGGCGCGCCATCTCCTGCGCGACACGAATCTTGCAGACGTAGGATGCTTCGAGCCCTCCGTGCGCTCGCTGGGCTTGGAGACCTAGCATCCCCGTCGCAGCCCATTTGCCGATCCACTCGGCCGGAATCGCTTCTCCCGCAAGGTGCGCCCCGAGGACGGATCTGGAGAATGCGCGCTCGCAGAACTCGCGGGCGCGCAAGACCTGATCCAATTCCTCGTTGGAGAGAAGCCTGTCGTACTGCTGAAAGAAGTTTATGGACGATCTGCTGGGCATATCGGCGGTCAGCGCGTGAGCGTCCCGCCGACTTCCTTTGCCCACTTGTTCCAGAACGTGATCTCCTGTCCGACATCGTGGGAGTAGGTTTGGGAGGTGGAACCATGGACCGGAATGGCGCCCAGCGTGTCGAGCTGCGTCAGGAACTCCTTGTTGTCGGCTCCCTTGTCGAGAGCGGCGCCGATCTTGGCGACCACCTCGGGCGGCAGCTTCGCCGGCCCGGCGATCCCAAACCACGGCGAAATGTCAAGCGGCTTGGCCCCGCCCTGCTCGACCGTCGGAATATCCGGAAATGCGGGCGATCGCTCGCTTGTGGCGACTGCAAGCGCCCTGAGAGTTCCAGCCTTGATGTGCTGCGCGACCGTTGCCTCGGTGAAGAAACCTACCTGGACCACACCTGCGATCGTGTCGGTGATCGGCTGGGCGCCGCCCGAATAATTGATGAACGTCATCTTGGTGCCGTTGGCCGTATCGAACAGCGTTCCGCCGATGTGCGAGGTGGCGCCGTACGTCCCACCGAAGTTCACCTCACCGGGATGCGCTTTCAAATACGCGATGAGCTCCGAGATGGAGGAGACCGGCAGCTTTGGATTAACCACCACGAGGTTGCGCTGCTTCGCGACCTTGCGGATGTAGGTGAAGCTCTTCTCCTGGTCATATGGAACGGAGGGGTTGAGCGCGAGCGCCCGGGTGTTCGACGACTCGACCGAGACGAGAAGCGTATAGCCGTCGGGCTTTGCCTTGGCGACATTGCTGGCGCCGATGAGGCCACCGGCGCCGCCATTATTCTCGACAATGACAGGTTGCCCCAACTCCTTCGATAGCAGTTGGCCGATCACGCGTCCGACGATATCCGTTGGACCTCCCGGCGGAAAACCGACAACGAGCTTGATCGGCTTCGACGGGTAGGCATCGGCCCCTATCGATGGCGCGGAAGCGAAGCCGAGGCAGAACGCCGCCGCGGCGGCAAGCAAACCTTTTTTGGAAAATCGGATCATGGATCACCCTCTCGAAGGACGGGGCAACAATCGAGCCTAGGACACTTTGTGTCAACTACGAAACTTTGCTGAGCACTTATGCGTCCGGACCCAAGGTACAAGTGCGCCGCACAATGCCAAGGCAACTGGTGCCGAACGCATCAGCATACTGCGCAACTAAGCGTCAAATGGTGCATCGCAAGGTCGAATTAATGCAGTTTGGCGGGCTTTTCTATTGCAAGCAGGGATCGACCGTGTTTCTAGACGATCGGTCTAATAGGAACACAATGGTAACTAGAAACAGCACATCCCGGAATTCTACGGGGCCCGAACGGCGCGATCTCGGCTACGCCCCGACGCGTGACGTGCTCATTCGTTCTGGATTGGAGACGCTGACCGAACAGGGCTTCGCCGCAACGGGCCTGGACGCGCTGCTTCGACGGGCTACCGTGCCGAAGGGTTCGTTCTACCACTACTTCGAGAGCAAGGCGGACTTCGGTCGTGAAATCATGAAGGCGTACGATGCGTTCTTTTGCCGAAAGCTCGATCGGGCGCTCACCAACGAGAAGCTGGCCCCATCCGATCGGATACGCGCGTTCGTCGAAGACGCGAAGGCGGGAATGGCCAAGTACGACTATACGCGGGGCTGCCTCATCGGCAACTTCAGCCAGGAAGTAGAGGCATTGCCGAGCGACTACCGTGCCGCGCTTAGCGAAATCATGCAGGGATGGCAGGGAAAGGTCGCGTGCTGCCTCGAACTCGCGCAGCGCGATGGGGAGATCACCGACTCTGCAGACTGTGACGCGCTTGCCGAGTTTTTCTGGATCGGCTGGGAAGGTGCAGTGATGAGGGCTCGGCTGGTCAAGGACGGTGCCCCGCTCGATACCTTCATCGCCGGATTCATTGCGGGGTTGCCGCGACCCAACCGATCGCGCAGCGGCCGGAAAAAGAAATCGTAAAAGGAGCTTCAGAGTGTTCAAGGCAGTGCTGATCGAAAAGGACGACCAGGGATATCGGGCGAAACTCACCGAATTGCCCGAAGACCGGCTCCCCGATGGAGACGTAGCGGTCGACGTCGAATACAGCACGCTCAACTACAAGGACGGTCTCGCGATCACCGGAAAGGGCCCTATCGTCAGGGCGTTTCCGATGGTGCCCGGCATCGACTTCGCAGGCGTGGTTCGCTCGACCGCGCACCCCGATTTTGCGGTCGGCGATCGCGTCGTCCTCAACGGATGGGGCGTCGGCGAACAGCACTGGGGTGGCCTAGCCCAGATGGCGAAGGTGAAGGGCGACTGGCTAATCAAGTTGCCATCCTCGATGTCTTCCCGACGAGCGATGACCATCGGCACAGCCGGATACACGGCGATGCTCTGCATCATGGCGCTTGAGAGACACGGCATCCGCACCGGCGACGGCGACGTTCTGGTAACCGGCGCCAGCGGCGGTGTCGGAAGCGTCGCAATCGTGCTGCTCCACAAGCTCGGTTATCGAGTCGTGGCATCGACCGGACGCTTGGAAGAAGGTCCCTATCTGAAGGCTCTGGGAGCGGACGAAATCATCGGCCGGGCCCCGCTCGCACAGGCGGGCAAGCCCCTGCAGAAGGAACGATGGGCAGCGGCCATCGACTCCGTCGGCAGCCATACCTTGGCCAACATTTGCGCCGGCATCAAAGCGGATGGTGCGGTAGCGGCATGCGGCATGGCCCAAGGCCTCGATCTTCCTACCTCCGTTGCCCCGTTCATTCTGCGCGGCATCGCGCTTCTGGGCATCAACAGCGTGACGAGGCCCAAAGCTCAGCGAGTCGAGGCGTGGGATCGGCTCTCATCCCTCCTTTCCGACTCCGACCTCGAGCGAACGGCCTCCGAGATCGGCTTGGGTGACGTGATCGCGACAGCCGACAGGCTGATCGGAGGTCGCGTCCGGGGCCGAACGGTGGTCGACGTAAACAGATAGGAAAAAGGGGGATGAGATCGATGCGGCTCAGCGTTCGCAATCCGGCAGACTTCTGGTCCGGACTCCTCTTTCTCACGTGCGCCCACGCATTTCTATGGATAGCCCGCAACTACGATTTCGGATCCCCGCTACGCATGGGCCCCAGCTTCTTTCCTGTGGTCCTTTCTGTAGTACTGGCCATGATCGGCCTGATTGCTCTGCTGCGTTCGGTCGCCATCGCCGGCGAACCAATTGGAGGCTTCGCGGTCAAGGGACTTCTCCTCGTCACTCTCGGGACGGTTCTCTTTGCTGCGCTGATGGAAAGGGCCGGCGTCGTAATCGCCGTGTCCGCAATCACGCTCGTCAGCGCCTACGCGAGCGTAAAATTCACCTGGACGCAGGGCGTCGTCATGGCCGTGTTGCTTTCCGCGTTCTGCGCGCTGGTATTCATTTACGGGCTCGGAGTTCCGATGCCGATCCTCGGCAGCTGGTTCGTGGGCTAGGAAGAGCATTCGATGGACATCCTCTCCAATCTCGTACTCGGATTTCAGACGGCAGGCACTCCCCTCAATCTCGGTTACTGCCTGGCAGGCGTATTCCTCGGAACCTTGATCGGAGTGCTTCCTGGACTGGGCCCCGTCGCGACGATTGCCATGCTGCTGCCCGCGACGTTCGGTCTACCACCCGTCACCGCGCTCATCATGCTTTCGGGCATTTACTACGGGGCGCAATATGGCGGGTCGACCACGGCGATCCTCATCAATCTACCCGGCGAGTCGTCCTCCGTGATAACAGCGCTGGATGGTTACGCGATGGCTCGCAAAGGGCGCGCCGGTGTGGCACTCGCGACAGCAGCGATCGGTTCGTTCTTCGCCGGAACGGTCGCAACCCTCCTGCTCGCGCTTGCGGCACCGCCGCTGGCGCAGGTCGCGCTCAAATTCGGTCCACCGGAGTACTTTTCCCTGATGGTATTGGGCCTGAGCGCGTCCGTCGTACTGGCGCATGGATCGCTCTTGAGGGCACTAGGCATGATCGTGCTCGGCCTCCTTCTCGGCGTGGTCGGCACCGACGCCAACTCGGCCGCGCAACGCTTTACCTTCAATATCCCCGAACTCGCCGACGGGATCGGCTTCGTCACGGTAGCCATGGGTCTGTTCGGCGTCGGAGAGATCATCCGTAACCTCGAGAACGAGAGCGACAGATCTGTCTTCGTCAGCAAGGTAAGCAACCTCATGCCCAGCCGTGAGGACTGGAAGAGGATGGTGGGCCCGATCCTTCGTGGAACGGTGCTCGGCTCCGCCCTTGGTATCCTACCGGGCGGAGGGGCCATGTTGTCGTCCTTCGCCGCCTATTCCGTCGAGAAGAGGATCTCGCGGCGATCCTCTGAATTTGGTAAGGGAGCCATCGAGGGCGTTGCGGCTCCGGAATCCGCGAACAATGCCGGGGCCCAGACCTCGTTCATCCCTATGCTCACCTTAGGCATCCCTTCGAACCCGGTCATGGCGCTTATGATCGGCGCCCTGATCATCCAAGGCATACAGCCCGGCCCGGCGGTGATGACTCAACAACCCGCCCTATTCTGGGGTCTGATCGCATCCATGTGGATCGGAAACTTCTTCCTCATCCTGCTCAACCTTCCCCTGGTCGGGATGTGGGCGAAGATGCTGACGATCCCGTACCATATTCTCTTTCCCGGCATCATGGTGTTCTGCGCCATCGGCGTGTTCAGCCTGAACAACGCGTCGTTCGACGTCTACCTCATGGCGCTGTTTGGCGTCCTCGGTTACGTGTTCGCGAAATTGAAGTGCGAGCCCGCTCCCATGCTACTCGGCTTTATCCTGGGACCCATGATGGAGGAGAACCTGCGAAGGTCGCTTACGCTATCCCGCGGCGATCCTCTCATATTCCTGCGAAGCCCGATCAGCGTGACCATGTTGATCATCGCGCTCTTAGCGCTGCTGCTAGTGCTTCTGCCGACCTTTCGGAAGACCCGCGAAGAAGCTTTCGTGGAGGAAGATTGACGGATTCGCGAACTATTTCAAGCAGGGAGGGTCGAATGATCGCTGCACCGCCGGGACTTGAACCCGCGATGGAATTGGATTGCAACAACCTGAGCCAGCAGAAGGAGATGGTTCGTCGGTTCTACAAGGACATGTGGGATCATGCGAACGTCGGCCTGATTCCGGAGATTTTTCATCCGGATTTCACTTTCCGCGGGTCGCTCGGCCCCGTTCTCGTTGGCCATTCGAAATTCGCCGATTACGTCCGATGGGTTACCGACTCGCTTGAACACTACACGTCAGATATTCTCGATCTCATCGAGGACGGCAATCGCGTCTCCGGAAAGCTGCGGTTCCATGGCATCCACCGGAAGTCTCTCTTTGGGCGACCGCCCACCGGGCAGCACGTTTGGTGGTATGGCGCTCCCATCTTCATTTTCCGCGACGGCAGGGTCGAAGATCTTTGGGTCCTTGGAGATATCCATGGGTTGATCGAACGGCTCGATCAGAGCACGAATGCACCGCCGGAGTTCAACGCAACTCGCGCGCCCCGTTGAATGGGTCGAAGGCGCGCCGGTGCGATGCCCTGTCCGACATGGCGCGACGGATGCTGTGTTCGTACGCTGTCATGACGTTTATCTTTCTAGCGCCATGACTGCTATGTTCGATCTGATGACGTGCCAACCAGAACCCAAGCGGGCGGCCTAAGACAGTCGCTCCCCTTCATCGGGACGACCTCGGCCGGATAGCAATCGACCTCCTGCAGAACGACATGCCCCTTCTCAAATAGTCCATCTACTGGGCGTTTCCTTGTCGTTCCTACAGACCGAGAACGAGATCGAACCGCAGCTGGGTCTGCCTATCTGACAACGGTTGGCGGCTTCGAGAACTTGGCTTCCGACACGAACGGCCGCACACTGGCCTTGGGTAATCAATCTTCGGATTCTGGATGGTCGATATGAAGAACCCCCATGGACGCCGGAGCAGGCGGATGGGAGCACGTCAGATCTACGAAACGCTCAGAGACCAGATCATGGCGCGGGTCTACGGTACCGACGGCCTACTGCCGTCATCCCGGGCGCTCGCTGACGAACTGGGCGTGTCGCGCTCGACCGTCACGGTCGCCTACGAACAACTCGCCGCGGAAGGCTTCATCGAAATACGCCACGGCGCGCGGCCCCGGGTCGCCAGCGCCGTCGTCGACCGGGGGCGGAATCGCGCCACCTCCCGACCGTCGACGCGCAACGCGCGCCTATCGAAGTTCGGCGGCCGACTGCGAGAGGGCCCGCCCGGTTGGACCGAGCCGCCTCGCGCCCTCGTCGCGAACTTCCGGTATGGCGACCTTGCGCCGTCGGACTTCCCCCTGCTCGCCTGGAAGAAGGCCATGGTCGCCGCGATGACCCGCAAGGTTGACCGGCTTGCCTACGCCGATCCCTGCGGGTCGCTGCGGCTCCGGTCGGCGCTCCAGGGCTATCTGTGGCGATCGCGAAGCGTGCGATGCGACGTCGACCAGATCGTCGTGGTGAATGGATCGCAGCAGGGTCTCGACATCTGCGCGCGGTTGATACTCGACGCCGGCGACCGCTTCGTCATGGAGGATCCCGGCTACCTGATGGCGAGGTACACCTTTGCGGCGACTGGCGCGGTCGCGGTGCCGATCCCGGTCGACGCGGACGGTCTCGATACGGAGAGGCTCGCCACGGTCGAGGCTCGCCTCGCCTACGTGACGCCGTCGCATCAATATCCGCTGGGGGGCGTCCTCCCGATCGGGCGCCGCCACCAGTTGCTCGCTTGGGCCAGGAAGTGCGACGCCTACGTGATCGAGGACGACTACGACAGCGAGTACAGATACGACACGAAGCCGGTCCCACCGCTGCACGCTCTCGAAGACAGCGACAACGTCGTTTATCTCGGGACAGTCTCCAAGACGCTCTCGCCGACGCTGAGGATCGGCTACCTGGTGGTGCCCCCCGGACTACGGTCGATGTTCGCTGCGGCCAAGCAGATCATGGATCGACACACGCCGCTGGCGGAGCAGGACGCCCTCGCTTCCATGCTGGAGAGCGGCACGTACGATAGCCACGTCAAGCGCGTCCGCCGGCGCAACGCCGAGCGCCAGCAGGCTCTGCTCGACGCCTTGGGCCGCAGGTTCGGCGACCGGGTCCGGATCGACGGCACGGCGGCCGGCCTGCACATCGTGGCGTGGTTCGACGATCTACCGCAGGAGCGCGAAGAGGCGCTGATCCGGATGGCGTGGTCGAAGGGCGTCGGCGTCTACCCCGTCTCCTCACTCTTCGATCGGCTGCGGACGGGTCGCCGTCCGCAGCCGGCGACCGTTGGGCTCGTCATGGGCTATGCGGCACTGGAGCCGGCGCTAATCGAGCGCGGCTGCAAGCTGCTCGCCCAAGCCGTCGACGAGCTCGCCGTCCGGCGGGAATGACTGGACTGGCAAAATTTGCGTGAACTGGCAGTTTTATGCATACCAGATTTGGGCTATCTCCGGATCGAGAACGGAGATCCACAATGTACATCCCCCTTGCCTTCAAGGACGACGACATCGAGAGCATCCGGGCGACCATCCGTGGCGCCCGCCTGGCAACTCTAGTGACGGCCACCGCCGAAGGTCCGATCGCGACGCCCCTGCCGCTTTTCCTCGACGAGAGCGAAGGTGAGCACGGCGTGCTGTACGGACATCTGGCGAAGGCCAATCCTCAGTGGCGCCTGCCAACGACCGGAGACGCGTTGGTGATCTTCATGGGGCCGGAAGCCTACGTGACGCCGTCTTGGTACGCGACCAAGCAGGAGACCGGAAAGGTCGTGCCGACCTGGAACTACGTCGCAGTGCACGCCTACGGGCCGGTCGAATTCTTCCAGGAGCCCGAACGCTTGCTCGATGCGGTGACGCGCCTGACGAACAAGCACGAAGGGTCGCGCGCGAAGCCGTGGGCCGTTAGCGACGCCCCGGCCGATTTCATTGCCGCGCAATTGCGTGGGATCGTTGGCCTGCGCATTCCGGTCACCAGGTTCGAAAGCAAGCGCAAGATGAGCCAGAACCGGCCGGAGGCGGACCGCGTCGGAGTCGTGGTGGGACTTGCGTCGAGCGAGAACCCGCAGGACCGAGAGGTCGCTCCACTCATCCCGCATCCCGCCTGACGAGGGTCCGAACGGCGGGGCCGGGCGGTAATATTGGTGGCCCCAGAGTCAAACCAATTGGAGAGACGGCGCACTTCGCGGACAAAAAGGAGCCCGGCAGGGTTAAGTGCCGGGCACAAGTTTGTGAGGACTCAAGTAGAGTCCTCTAGGTCCGGCCAGGGAGGGCCGAAATCGAAACTGTCAGATCAGAAGAAGCTTGCCACCCCCTCGTCCAGAAGCCACAGCTGATTCACCGATCGCGATTGTTGACGCGATCCGCATTCGCGGCTGCGCCCGCGATCGTGTCTTCGAGCATACTCAGACGATCCTGCCCCCAGAACAATTCATTGTTGAAGACGTAGGACGGCGAACCGAACACTCCGGCCTTCACAGCCTCATCCGTGAATCGACGGTACTGAATTTCTATTTCGGGCGCCTCGGCCGCAGTCAGTAACCCGTCCGCATCCAGCCCCTGTTCAAGCAGAATGCGCCTCAGCTCTGCGAGGTCTGAGATGTCGCGCTCCTCACACCACTCCGCGTGCAGGATCGCCTTGTAGAGCGATCCCACACCCAAGCCCATGCGATCGGCGGCTATAACGATCCGCGAAGCCATGTCGGCGTTGGGGCACATGAATTTTGGTGTCGGATTTACGTTGGTGCCTAGTTTCTTGCACCAACGCTTAAGTTCCACGATCCGGTATGCTTGACGTTCAGGAGCACGATTACCCAGCAACTGACCGCCCGTGCGGCGGTAAACGTCGGGAAGGTCGACCGGAAAATAACGGATGCGCACCCGATGTTTAGTCGCGATCTGTTCGAGCCTGTCGGCTCCAAGATAGGCCCAGTCGGAGTTCATCCAGAAATAGTAGTCAATACTATTGCTCATGGCGCCGCATCCGCAGTGAGGGAGGTAGCGCCACTCGCGTTGCTCGGGACACCTTGCCGAGCAGACACTGCTGCCCCACGCATACGCCACGCGCAGAGGAAGGCGATGGCCGCTAACGCTGTGAGATACCACACGACGTGCTTCGGATCTCCGCCATTGCGAGCCAGAAGCCACGTGGCGACTATCGGCGCAAGACCGCCGCCTAGTGCACCGGATACCCGCACAGCCAGGGAGATGCCGGTGTAGCGCACTTTCGGCGGAAACTGCGACGAGAACAGCGACCCCTCAGGCCCGTACAGGCAACCATAGACCAAGCCGATAGCCATGATCATCGCAACATTGACCCAGAACGCTTCCCTGCTTCCGAGAAAGCTAAAGAAGATGGGAGCGGCGATCATGATGCCCACCGTGCCAATCATGAAGACGGACTTGGGGCCGATACGGTCGCCGAGCAAGCCTAACAGCGGCATGGTGAAAAGTGCAGCCGTGGCGCCCCAGATGGTCGCGTCCAGGATCACTGTCCGCGGGATGCCCAGCGTGCCCACTGCATAAGCGAGAGAAAAACTAGTGACGGTATAGAACCAAGTCACCTCGGCGAACCGCGCTCCGATCGCCAACAGAACTTCACGCGGATGATTCCGGCAGACTTCCGCGATCGGCACCTCAACATGTTCGCCTTTCTCCTTCACTCTTTCGAAGTCGGGAGATTCGGCGACTTTAACTCGAATAAACCAGCCGACCGCCAAGAGGACGACGCTGGCAAGAAACGGCAGCCGCCATCCCCAGCTCAGCATGTCCTTCTCGGGAAGCGTCGCCACCATGCTCATCGCCAAGGACGACAGAATGAGGCCGGGAGCGACGCCCGCCTGCGGCAGGCTGCCGAACAAGCCTTTCTTGCCTTCGGGCGCATGTTCGACGGCCATGAGGACCGCACCACCCCACTCGCCGCCAACCGCTACGCCTTGCAGAAACCTCATCGTTACCAGCAGGACTGCCGCCCAGTAACCGATGCTCTCGTAGGATGGAATGAGTCCAATCGCCATGGTCGGCACGCCCATCAAGAATAATGTGATGAGCAGCATTGATTTTCGTCCGATCCGGTCGCCGAAATGGCCGAAGACAATCCCACCCAAGGGACGTGCAAAAAAGCCCACGGAATAGGTCGCGAATGCTGCCAGCGTTCCCGCAACCGGGTCAAAACTCGGGAAGAATATCTTGTTGAAGATGAGTGCGGCCGCGGTGCCGTACAGAAAAAAATCATACCATTCGATGGTCGTACCCATCATGCTGGCAAGCCCAGCTACCACGTAGTGACGTCGCCCCTTCGCCGGCCCCTCGACGGATTTCATGTTCGTCTTCCCTCCTGTTGGATGAGTTCCAGGGCTCTGCTCGGCGAGCATCCCCCTCCCCGTTCGTTCGCGGAGACCGTGCGACGCAGGGCCTCCGCGCCAGCGTTACTTTGCGATCATGCCCGCCAAGCGGTTTGCCGGCACCAATAGTCAAACGTCGCTTTGATAATGGAAGGCTTCAACAGATAGTCGTGTGCTTCCTTCGCCAGCGCATCGTCGACAGGCGTCAACGGGCCGAAAGCCTGTGCGCGTATCTGCATACGGGCCGCTCGCTCGAGATAGACCGAAAGATAAGTCGCCTCTTCGATCGAAGCGCCGGCCGTCAGGTATCCGTGATGAGCCAGGATGATCGCGCGCTTGCCACCGAGCGCTTGCGAGATGAGGACCCCTTCGTGATCAGCGATCGGAACACCAGGCCACTCGCCGAAGAAAGCGCAGTCATCGTGGAGCGGCGTCATGTCCATTTGCGCAATGACTAGCGGCTGACGCGCTGCCGCCAGCGCAGACGCCCATGGCGAATGGATGTGGATCAGCGATTTTACGTCCGGCCTGGCGTCGTAAACCCAAAGATGAAAGCGCGTAGCGGGGTTTGCCATACCCTCGCCAGTCAACGTGTTGAGATCTCTGTCGACTTCAATGAAGTCCTCAGGCGTCGCCTCGTCGAAGCCCAGCCCGAACCGCAGGGTCCAGTACGCATTCGGACGTTCGGAACGAAAGCTGATTTGGCCTGCGAGCCCTGCCTCCTGACCAGTCATTGCCAATATCCGGCAGGCATACGCTAGTGTCTCCTTGTCGCTGCGTTTCTCGCCCTTGAGATGCTCCGCCATTTCCCGCGTGGCGCGGTCGTCGAAGTATTCCTTTGCCCGCAGCTCCACGTTCATCGGTGTTCTCCTGCATGATTGGGCGGGAGGCTTGACGATCCCGCGTCGAACCGAAACTATGTCGAGGAGGAAGTGCGCGTGCCATGAACTGCCGGTCATATCTGAGATGAGCCGGGTTTCGCCGCACTGCGGCAGTCGGCACGCCTTATCGGACCATGGCGAGCGCGATCTTTAGGAGTTCCTGCACTAACGGGGGAGAATGCTTTTGGTCGCGTACGATGGCGATGACGCGACGACGCAACCTCGGTCGAAGGATCCTCAGCTTCTTCAGACCATAGTCGACGAGCAATTTGTCCGGAATTCGGGTCGGAAGCACGCAAGCGCCGACGCCGGAAGACACCAGCTTGAGCATCGCATCGATTGTCTCTGCCTCCGCGGCGAACTCCAGGGCGAGTCCGTTGCTCTGCAGCATCTTCCGCAAGACATAGTGGGGTGGGAATCCGACAAGTTTGTTTCGCAACGCCGCAAGATCGATGTCGTCGGGCAGAGGGCTGTCCCCTCGTGCGATCACGCACATCTCGTCTTCGAACAACGGAGTGGCCTGAAACTCTCCGCAGTCGACGGCCGAATCGTATACGAAACCGATATCGGCCTTTCCGCTTTCGACTAGCCCAACAACCTCCGGAGAACTTCGGCTTATGAGCGAAAGATTCACGCTCTCCCTCTGTATCGTGAACTCCGCCACCACGTCCGACATGAAGTAGTAGCTCAACGTATGAATCACTGCGATTCTGATGTGCCCTTGCGTCACACATTCTCTATCGCGCACCGACTCGAGCGCCTCATCTATGTTCGCGTAGGCCGCCTTGGCTACTTCGAAGAGCTTCTCTCCGACTCGAGTTAATTCGACGCCCCTTCCCGTGCGAGAAAACAATGGCTTGCCAAGATACGTTTCAAGCGAAGCAAGCTGACGGCTTATGCCTGATTGAGTAACATCGAGCGCATCCGCCGCGCGCGACAAGGATTTGAGCTCCGCTATCTTCACAAATTGCCGCAGTTGTCGATCGGTATTTTCCATGCCTGATTCAGTCTCGCCAAATACCCCGTCGACCACGCAACCGCAGGACGAGGCCCGAGGCCGCACTACGCGGAACGCTTTTCCCAACGAGTCTTCCTACCGGCAAGCAGGCTCCAGACCCTGCCGTACGAGCAGTCACCGGATCGGCGGAGCGTACTGTAACCCGCCCTTGCTCCATTGCGCATTTAGGCCCCGTGCAATTTTCAGCGGGGTCGACGGCCCCAGATTCCGATCGAATACCTCGCCATAGTTACCGACCTGACGGACAATCCGAGCCACCCAATCGGCGGTAAGACCAAGGGACTGGCCACCATTGTTATCGATGCCGAGCACGCGCCGGACTTCCGGTCGATCGGAACGCGCCATTTCATCCACATTTGCCTTAGTAATGTTCAGTTCTTCCGCGGTGAGCATTGCGAAGTGCGTCCATTTGACGATGTCTAGCCACTGGTCATCCCCATGGCGAACCACTGGACCGAGCGGCTCCTTGGAGATGATCTCTGGCAAAACGACCTGATCATCTGGCCTTTGCAATTTGCCCCGGTAGGCGTTGAGTGCTGAGGCGTCCGCCGTCAAAACGTCACAACGCCCTGCATCATATGCCTTGAGGGCCTCGTCGCCAGTTCCGAATACGACCGGCTCGTACTTCATCTTGTTGGCACGGAAATAGTCGGAAAGGTTCATCTCGGTCGTGGTCCCGGCACCAACACATATCGAAGCATCCGACAGCTCGGCGAGGGATTTTACGTTCAGCGACTTCCTGACCATGAAGCCCTGGCCATCGAAATAGGTCACCACGGAGAAATTGAAGCCAAGCGAGGCGTCGCGCTGCAACGTCCAAGTCGTATTGCGCGCCAAGACATCGATGAGGCCCGACTGCAGGGCGGTGAAGCGATCGGTTGGCGAAAGCGGCAACATACGCACCTTCGTTGGATGGTCGAAGATGGCTGCCGCAATCGCCCGGCAGAAATCGACGTCGAGCCCAGTCCAATGGCCCGCGCTGTCGGGCGAGGAGAAGCCGGGAACTCCCTGGGAAACCCCGCACTCAAGGTGCCCCCTCGCCTTCACTTTCTCCAATGTTGTGGCCGGCGTTTGGGCAACCGCGAGACGTTCCCCAGGCACGAGAAACACCGCCAAAATCGCACCGAGCCGCAAAACTCCGGTAACCCGTCGCCTGACTCCCCTATGCATTGGCGATCCTCTGGCATAACTTATTTCTGTTGGACAACTTGTTGTCCGATAGGCAAAGCTAGATCAAGCCGAACTACGATGCAAGCGCCCTGGCTCCTTTCCGTGAAGCGGAGGAGCCGCCGCTATAGGAGATCTTTTGAATGGCAGCTTCCGAAGGAACGCAGAAGGTCGCGACATCATCGCAACTCGGTTTCGCAACGCGGGCGATTCACCACGGATATGATCCAGCCGATCATCATGGCGCGGTGTCCCCACCGGTCTATTTCACGTCGACGTACGCCTTCTCGAACGTTGCCGATAACGATGTGGCCGCGGCACTCGGGGGCAAGCTTTACGCCCGGGAACATAATCCGACGACGGAGTTGTTGGAGGCCCGCCTAGCGAATCTGGAAGGAGCCGAGGCTGGGCTGGTGTTGGCCTCCGGAATGGCCGCTGTCGGAGCGCTGATGCTCTCTCTACTGTCACAGGGCGATGAGCTGATCGTACACCGGACGCTGTATTCCAACACGACCGCGATGACCGAACAGGGATTGCCGCGTTTCGGCATCAACGTTGTTCCGGTCGACCTCAACGATCCAACCAATCTAGATGCTGTGGTAACGCCTCGCAGCCGGGCAGTCTATTTCGAAACACCAGTGAATCCGACGGGGGACGTCCTCGATATCGCGGCCATCGCAGCACGTGCCCACGCGGCGGGTCTTCTCGTGCTCGTGGACGGCACCTTCGCCTCTCCGGCTTTGCAACACCCCCTGCTGCATGGCGCGGACATCGTGCTGCATTCGCTGACCAAGTACATCAACGGCCATGGCGACCTCCTCGGCGGCGCTCTCTTGGGAAACGTCGAGCTGATCGCCAAGATACACAGCCAAGGCCTACGCTTTATCACCGGAGCCGCGCTATCTCCGATGGCTTCATCGCTTGTGTTGAGGGGGATCAAGACACTGCCGCTCCGAATGGAGCGCCACGGCTCCAACGCTCTTGCAATCGCGCGCATGCTCGACACGCATCCGGCCGTCGCATGGGTCAACTATCCATTCCTTCCGTCGCATCCAAGGCATGCGATCGCTAGAAGGCAGATGTCGAACGGATCCGGGATGATGTCGTTTGGTTTGCGCGGAGGTTTCGAGGCGGCCAGGCGTATGCTGGATAATCTCAAGATCATCACACTCGCCGTCAGTCTTGGCGACGTCGAAACGCTTATCATGCATCCTGCAAGCATCATTCGCGCACGAAAAACTGTACGGCCTGAGACGCATCTGCAGAGCGGCGTCGGAGACGATCTCATCCGTCTCTCTGTGGGGCTTGAGGACGAAGCTGACCTCCTGCACGACTTGAAACAATCGCTCGACCGGCTCTAGGCAGCATCTCCTTCCCGTGAGTCGCCCCTTATCATATGGGCGAGAAACGCACTCATTCACTGCGTCGGCACCGAACCGTCGAGATCGGCTCGAAAGGATACGGGCAATGCCCGCCAAAGCGCGACAAGCAGCGCTCAATCCCTACTTATGACAATAAGCACATTGGCGTTCGCGCTGATACGCCGAACGTGGTGAACGAGGTGCCCAGGAAACTGGAGATAGTCGCCCGTCGACATTGCTATGCTTCGGTCCACGAACTTGACTTCAATGCGCCCGGAAATCACGTAAAGCATCTCCTCGCCGGCATGCTCTGCGTGCGTCGCCTCGCTGAACTGGCGAGGCGGAAGCATGAGGAAAGCTTCATTCCGTCGGTCGCTTCCTGCCGGCGATAGCGGTATAAAAGAATACCCGTGTACAGGACCTTCTTCGGGCTTGTGGCTCGCCATGCGAACAAGGTGAATATCGGAATCGACGATCTGCTCGCCGAATAGACGTCCAACGGGAATATCCAGCGCGCGAGACAACTTGATGACGGTAGCAATCGACGGCGCCTTGGCGTCCTTCTCGATACGGGACAAAAATCCCTTATTGAGCCCTGTCGCCTTGGCAAGATCATCGAGGGTCATGTTCTTTTGCCGGCGGCACGCCCGCAAACGAGCGCCTATGCGCCCTACGTTCCCCATATTGGGCTTATCAAGGGTTGATGTTGCCAGTCGACTGGTCTTCTTAGTCATCACCTATCGCACCGTCCTTCTTCGCGAGGATTCTGACAGGGTGATTACACCGAGCGCATAATCACTCCCGGCCGCTCGGCCGGCGAGAGACGACCCTATTTGGACAACCGGTTGTCTTGTTGGCAACAAATGACTTTCACGGGCTATTTGTCAAGGCTGGCCCCGGGCCTTTGATTGTTTTTGGTGACAGAGTTTTTCTCCGATCAGCCGGCGCGTTTCGGGATAGAGTTCGGAGGTTTTGAGAAGGACGGTATTGGCGCAAGCCAGTGGGGTGGCCACCGCGCGGATCCGAGAATGATCAGAGCGGTCCAGGGCACAACGCCCGAGCATACGCCGGCATGCTCGGTTCATGAGGGTCCTATCAGGCACGCTCCACCATCGACGCGGATCTGCGTGCCGGTAATGTAACTCGAAGCGTCTGACGCGAGAAAAAGTGCTACGCCGCAGATCTCTTCTGTCTTGGCGACGCGGCCCAGCAACGAATTGCGCGCGAACACAGACTTCACGGCCGCATCCTGCATTGCACCGTCGCCAATGTTGGTGACGAAATTCGCCGGTGCTATGGCGTTGACCAGGATGTTATGGGGTGCAAGCTCGATCGCAAGTTGCCGCACCATATGGGCCACCCCAGCCTTGCTGGCATGATAGGCCGTTGAGACGAATGGTGCGTTCACGATGGCCGCGGCTGACGACGTTGCTATGATCCGCCCCCTCCTCCCACGTGCTTTCATAACCCGTGCCGCGGCCGCGCAGGTATTGCGCGCGCCGGTAAGGTTGACCGCGATGACCTCGTTCCATTCGGTATCAGGAGATCTGTCGATGGTCCCTTCGGGATTTATTCCGCGCTCGCCAATTGGGATCGCAAAGCCAGGGCCGCCCGCGATGCCTGCGTTGACGAATACGACATCAATACCGTTCCGATTGCGATCGATCGTATCGAAAACGCGCTCGACTGCCGCGCGGTCGACGACATCTAGGTATTCGGCGGCTGCGTTGACTCCTAAAAGCAGAAGTGCCTTCTCTAGCGCGCAGGAGTTCACGTCGGCAATCGTTACGCGCGCACCGTTTTCGGCCAGCACCCTTGCGATGCCAAGCCCAATGCCAGATGCGCCACCGGTCACCACGATCGATCGTCCGGTCACGTCGAACAACTCATGGACCTTCATCGTCTATCTCCCTGGTCACTTCCCAATGGCGCCCAACCATCTTTTTGTTGCTGCCGCGCGAAAGTGGCCTAGCTCAACAACTCTGCGAAACTGCGGGTTGGCCGTTCACCTTTCCAGCCCACCGATGCCCGACGCATCGCATTAGACAGCTTCCGCGTCGATTCATTGTCGTCGATCAGCTCGATGAATCCTGGTCCGCCTCCTCCACGGTCGATGAAGAAAACGTTTCCACCACCAGGCGCTGGCGCCTGAAAGACGATCGACTGGCCTTCCGCTTCATAAGCTTCGGCCAGTTGTTCCACGTCGGGCCGGAACTTGCCCACGTGATGGAAGCCATGTCCGCGCCGTTCTCGCGCCTCTTTATATACGGAAGGCTTGTCATCGAGCGCTTGGATAAGCTCGATCATCATCGTGCCCGAGAGGGCCACTGCGATGGTGAACTCGGCATCGCCCGGCCGGCCGCGGTATGTCGAGCGATCGCGCCCGATCCGGTCAAGGACAAACCATGGCCCAATGCCGATCGCATCGGTCCACCAATCCATAGCCGCGGCAAGATCAGGAACGGAGAAGGCAATCTGGATGAGCTCTTCGCCGCTTACGATGACCGAGTTTCCCATTCCCCCGATCGGATCGTTCGTCTTCACATCGGCTCTCCTTGCCCTTTTTGAACGTCTTGCTCATGTCGCAGACGCAGCTTCCAATTGCTTCGTCCGTCCGACGACGCGCGGCGCGGTCTCGTCGAGGAGCAGGGCCAGCCCACCCGCTACTGTGCAGGCTGCAGCCGCCATCCAGAAAGGGGTCGAAGGGCCAAGTATGTCCGCTGCGATGCCGGCGAGACCAGGTCCCCCGAACCCTCCAACTATCTCACCCACCCCCATAATGAAACCGAGTGCTGTCGCTACATGGGCCGGCGGGATCGTCTCCGAAGGTACGGTCGCCATGAACAGCGCCGTGCTGCCAATCGCGAAAAAGCCGACGCCCAACAACAAACACATTACCGGCAGGGAGCCGCCGAAAAGCACCGCTGTAACCGGTGCAATCACACCCACAAACGAGAAGAGCGCTAGAACGGGGCGCCTGCCGAAATAATCGGATAACGCGGGTACCAACATCGCGGAAATCGCAGACGAAACACCGGTCGTGGCCATCACGATGCTCATCTCGCCCGGCGTCAAGCCACGGGCTTGTACGAGATAGATTGGCAGGAAAGTCATGTGGATTAACACCCACCCAACCATCAGGCCGCTGATCATCGCGCAGATCCAAATGTTGCGATAGCTCAGCATCTTTTTCAGTCCGATGGACTTTCCAGAAACGCTTTCCTGCCGCACAGGCGCTACGGATTTTGGCTCTCTGATCAGAAATATGATGAGAACAGCGACGATGAATCCGGGAACTCCGGCAAGAAAGAACGCATTCCGCCACCCGTAAGCAGTGGCGATAGCGACAAGGGCAAGCGGAGCAACAAAGCCATTCAGGATCGAGGTCACAAAATTTTGGATCACTCCCATGTTGAATCCCCGCCGATGTTCGGAGGATTCGGCCACCATGATTGACTGTGCGATCGGAAGAACGGGTCCTTCAGCGATCCCCATGATCATGCGCGCGCCCAGGAGCATCAGGAAAGAATTTGCCAAGCCGGAAATCACTGAGCAGGCAGAAAACACGATGATCGCGGCGACCAGCAGGACTTTTCTGTTACCGAGATAGTCAGACAGCGCGCCGACGACATAGCCGGAGACCGCCCATGTCAATCCCAGGGCCGCCGCGAATGCGCCAAGTTGGGTGTTGGTGAGATGCAGCTCGGGAACGATGAACGGGGCGAGAAAGTTGAGCGCCAGCCTATCAAAGAAGACAAAACCGAATGCCAGCGCCAATAGCACCATCACGGTATTCTCGTAGCTGAAGATGCGCGACTTAACCATTGTGTTTCCCCCTGTGCATTATCGTGCTGATGTCGCGAGCGCCTCGGCAAACCACGCCGTCGTCAGTGCGTTGCGTTCGGCGGAGTGGTTGTAGATGGTGTGCTCCCCGTCCAGCCACGTCTCGACACGCGACAGTGGGTGGCTATTGCCGACAAGAAAGCCACGTTGCGCGCCGGGCGGCACCAGCGGGTCCGCTCCGCCCTCAAGCACGAGGGTGGGGCAATCCAGCGGCGCGTGTTGGCTGTCGAACGCAAGCGCGGACAGAATCGCGGTGAGCGCCACCGGATCCGATTCGCCGAACATCGCGGCAAATTGCTCTTGGGCCGTGCGGAATGGCGGCAGCTGTGTCAGCATCGGCCCGCCATTGATGCAGCACGCCGCTATGCGACGATCGCGCGTAGCGGTGAGCGCGGCGAGCAAGCCGCCATAGCTGTTTCCCCAGAGCCCGATGCGCCGGCCAGGCGTGCGTTCCTGAATCCAATCTACGAAACGGCTGAAACCGGACGTTAGGTCGGCATCAGCTCGGATCCCGCCTTCCAGCCGGCTGTCGCCTTGCCCGGGACCGTCCACCAGCAGACAGTCGAGGCCGCGCCGGCAGACCGCCTCCGCCATCGAACGATAGGCGGTTGACCACCCACTCATGCCACCGAATATGATCACGCTTCCCGCGACCGCGGCAGCGTTCGTATGGAAGTGCCAACCGAACAGCCTACCGCGCCGGTACGGCATTTCGATGCGCGACACAGGAAACTCCGAGAGCGCAGCAAAGCGGGTGAAGCATCGAGTCATTTGCTGGTAGAGGTAGCGCTTCCGCTCGCCGTCGGCGTTGAACGCCATCTGCGCGAAGATCAGGCTCGCGGCCGCCGCGTGCCAGAGTTCACGTGCGGCCGCAGATTCTTGTTCGTCATGCGCCGTCGCTTCCTGCTGTCGCGCCAACTCCTCCAGGACGATGTCCCAGGCCCTGCCCTCACGGACAATTCGGTGGGTCAGCGCCGCCGCCTCGCGGCTCATGCCGTAGTCCACCATGCGTGTGATCGGCATAGCGCGGCACAGTGCATCAATCTGCTTGAGCTGATCTTCGCTGAGATTCATGTGCAATGCCTCGCGCATCAAGCGGCCAATGCCGACTTGCGCCAGCCGAGCTTCTGCCGCAGTTCGTCCACGAGACGCGGCAGGTCGGGCATACCGGGGGCGAAGCCGAACAGGTTGGTGTCTGGACGTGTGAGCAGTGCGGCAACGTGCTTCTCGGCGAGGTAATTAGAATAGACTCCTCCTGTGTCGACGATGCGCTCGACACCCGGGCCGGCGTTGTCGGCGAGCGTGAATAGCCGGCAACCGAGGTCCCTCAGGAATCCGATGCGTGTTGGATCGAGCACCGCGGCTGGATTGTTCTCGGCGATCAGCGCGAAGCGGTAGCCGACTTGGTCGTCGAGCCGGCCCGTCCGGCCGCCGATGCTGACTTGCCCCTGTGGGGGCACCGACCCTACCGCTTTACCGGCCTCGCCGCTGCGATCATCCTGGATCACGCCTGCCGCGAAAGCGGGGAATGGCGGAGGTGACGGCACCAGGTTGAAGCGGAAGGCGACGTCACGAATGAAGGCGACAGCGCGGCTGTGGGTGTTCGCCACCTTGCCGAGCATTGTCGCGGAACGCATGATGTTGTCGACGTGCGGGCGGCGTTCCAGCTCGTAACTGTCGAGGATGTCCGCAGATGCAGCGCCGCGCAGAACAAGGTCGAACTTCCAGGCGATGTTGGCGGCATCGCGAATTCCAGAGCAGGCGCCCTGCCCCATATAGGGCGGCATTGTATGGGCGGCATCGCCGCCGAGGAAGGCCTGCCCCCTGCGCCAGTTCTGCGCCATCCGGCATTCAAACGTGTAGACGAGCTGCCGTATGATTTCGATGTCGTCGGGCCCGACCCCATGATAGTGCCTCAGTATCTTCCAAGCACTCTCCGCCTTCTCCATTTCCGCTGTGTCTTCATGCTTCAGAAGCGCGAACTCAAACCGCTGCCGGTTCTTGCCGATCGGCAGGAACATATGTCCCCTGGCCGGATCGCAGTATTGTTTGGTCTCCTCGAAACTCGACGCCATAGAGCGCTTTCGCTCGCCGTCGATGTTGAGCCAGCGCTCGTTGAAACCGTTGTCATCACGCTCGATGCCGAGCGCCGAGCGGACGAAGCTGCGGGCGCCGTCAGCGCCGAACACGTAGCTTGACCGCAGTGTTTCGACACGGCCGTCCCTCTTCATTGCGAGCTCGATCGTGCCGGCAGTGCTTTTCAAGCCTGTGAGCTCCGTACCTTGGTGGATGACAACATTTGTCAGCGTGCGCACCCGGCGATCGATCGCTGCTTCGATGTCAGGCTGGTGGATCGAGATATGCGCCGGGAAACCCATCGGCAGGCTCGGAACTTTGCCCACGTCTACGAGCGGCCTGCCCTTCGCGTTGTAAAAAATGTACGACTCGATCGGTGAGGAATCTCGCAGAGCCTCGTCAATATCGCAGGCAAAGCTAAGCAGCCGCGCCGTCTCGCCGTCGATATGGGTTAGTCGCGGCAGGCCGTAGAGCGTTGGCCAACGCTCGATGACCACCACGCGGTGCCCGAGCTGCCCCAGCAGCGAGGCCGCGGTGAGACCCGTCGGGCCGTAGCCGATGATTGCCACATCGAAATCAGTCGGTGCCACGAAATGTCCTCCCCTGATTTTTTTTGGAGCTTGTGACAATCCTTGACATTGGCAAAATCGATTGTTTTTATGGATCCTATCCATACCATGGATGCGAGACATGCGTTTCAAAGGGCTCGATCTAAATCTCCTCGTCGCGCTCGACGCGCTGATGACCGAGCGCAGCCTCACCGCGGCGTCACGCAGCATCAATCTGAGCCAACCCGCAATGAGCGCTGCCGTCGCACGGCTGCGCACCTATTTTCACGATGACCTATTTACGATGAGGGGGCGCGAGCTCGTTCCAACACCTCTCGCCGAATCCCTTGCCGCTCCGACTCGCGAGGCCCTGCTGCACATCCAGCTCTCCATCGCGTCCCGGGAAACTTTCAACCCTACCAAATCGGATCGCCGCTTCAGGATCATCCTGTCGGATTTCATGGCACTGGTGTTTTTCAGAAAGGTTGTCGAGCGTGTCGCCCGGGAAGCTCCCGGCATCACGTTCGAGTTGCTGCAGTTCGACGATCAGCCGGACGAACCGCTTAGGCGCGGGGAAGTTGACTTTCTGATCTTTCTGGAAATGTTCATGTCGAGCGCACATCCCAAAGCCAGACTTTTCGACGAAACGCTCGTGTGTGTGGGCTGCAGAACGAACCCGAAGCTTTCACGGAAGCTCACTTTCGAGCGATACATGTCGATGGGGCACGTTGCGGCTCAGTTCGGACGTACACGGAAACCGTCTATCGAGGAATGGCTCTTGCTCGAACATGGTCACAAGAGGCGGATCGAGGTTGCCGTGCCCAGCTTCAGTATGATCCCGTCGTTTCTGTTGGGCACGGAGCGAATTGCGACGATGCACTCAAGGCTCGCAGCACAACTTGCAGCGACGACGCCGCTGCGGATCGTCGACCTTCCGCTGCCACTCCCCGCCTTTACTGAGGCGGTTCAATGGCCTGCCCTTCACAATAATGATCAGGCAAGCATTTGGATGCGAGACATCATGCTGCAGGAAGCAGCCCACATGAAGTCTCCGCCGAAGGCAGCGCGAGGTCGCCACCGTCGCGAGCCAATGCCGCGGCTGATAGGTGGCTCCTCAACCAAAATTAAGCCCTAACCACCGTGAACGACGGCGGGACAATGCGCCGGACAATGCGCTCAAACCCCATTCTGTCGCTCGTTGCCTGAACCGTGACTGCGGAAGTATCGGTGTCACAGTTCTGAAGTTGCGCACGATCAAGCGTTGATGTCGTGGCCACGCGGTAGGGTCCAACAACCAGACTCGATCAGCTCATGACAGCTCGTTTCCTTCGACGTGAACGGCCCCGGCCTTGACAGTCGTAAGAGCAGCGTAACCCAACGATCAGTTAGCAGGACGCTTCGCCAGAACGAAGCCGATGCCTAACGCGATCATCGCCGCCCCCGACCCCTCTCGTAGGCGGCGGATTAGCGCGGGACGCGCTGCTGCGCCTTCTCGGATGCCGCTCGCCGCAAACGCAACCACGATATCGGCGAGGGTGTTAAGCGCAACCGACACGAAGCCAAGCACAACGGCACTACGAAGAGTTCGTGCGGCCGGTCATCGACCAGTTCCAGAAACTCATCGAAGCGGGGATAGCCTCCGGCGAATTTGGATCGTCGGCACCTGCAAGCGAGTTGACGGAAAAATCGTCATGTGTCCAGCGCTGCTGCCGGCCCTATGGTCACTATTATTCCGCAGCCGGAAAGCGATCGATGTCGTCGCCTTCGCGGACGCAACTTTCGATCTTCTCATGAGAGGACTGGCAGCTTCTGCGGAGCCCTGCAAAATTGGAGACAGCTAACAGAACAACTAGCTCCGCGCAGCGGCGATTGGCGCGAGCGACCCGGTGGCATCGTTCTTTTGTCGAATCAGTGAATGATTCGACAATGCGGCTGCGCCTCAGTATTCGTTCAGGTAAGCCTTGTCGCGGTCAAAGACGTGAGCGATATGACGGCTCACTGAACGGACCCGAGCCATGAATTCGATGTCTTGGTGTACCGACAGGAAAACGTCGCGATAGACCTTGACCTCATCAGGGAGGACGGGAACGAGGGTTGGGTTCGCCTTAGCGGAGAACAGGGGCAGCAGTGCGATGCCTGCTCCCGCCGCCACGGCGTTCTGCTGCGCGTGCATACTGGATGAGCGGAAGGAGACGTTCGTCGGCTCAAGTACATCCAGCAGCCAATGCACCGGCTGGATAGCGATGAGATCCTCAACATAGTCAACAAAGGTATGAGACGCGAGTTCGGCCCGGTTGGCCGGCATCCCGCGAAGGGCGAGATAGGCATCGCTCGCATACAAGGCGAGACGAAACGATCCGACTTTCTTGACGACGAGGCGCTGCCCGTCAGGATGCACGAAACTGATAAAGATGTCCGCCTCGCGCTTGGTCAGGCTGATGAGATGCCTCTCGGTCACAAGCTCCACCGTTATTCCCGGACTCCTCGCCGCCAGTTCCGTAAAGCGTTCCGCCAGAAAAAAAGCACCGATCCCCTCCATGGTCGCGACGCGCACCCGCCCCGTGGCGGTGCTCGCGTCTGAGCCCAACGCCTGTTGAACGGAAGAAGCTTCCTGTTCGATTCGTTCGGCGATCGCGAACAGGCGATGGCCGTGTTCGGTAAGGACGAAACCGTCCGGCTTGCGATCAAACAGCTTGACCGAGAGGCTCTTCTCCAACTCGGCGATACGCCGGCTGACAGTAGTGTGGTCGACCCTCAGCCGCCGAGCGGCCGGCATGAGGCGGCCTTGACGTGCCAATTCCAGAAAATATACCAAATCGTTCCAATCGAACACGAATAATCCTAACAGGCCTGAGCAACCACGGTAACCAGTGGACTTGCGTGGCCCATCTTGCGAGATTGGCGCTCCGAAAACCAGTCCGGCGATGACATCGGTTGTGTACCACGCCATGGACGCGATAAAGAACAGCCATGACCGACATGATCGAAACCGGCACCTACCGCTCGATACCGCGTAAGATCTCGCAACTGACGGATTTCGTGACACCCGAGCCTGATGTTTTCGTGCTGGCGCATCTTGGCATCCCGGATCTGGCCCGCGACGACTGGAGCCTTTCGGTCACGGGAATGACAGCCAAACCGCTGGTTCTCAGGTTTGATGATCTCGTGACCTTCCAGGCACATCGGATCACCGCCTTTCACAAATGTGCCGGCAATCCGATGAAGCCCGCCGAGCCGACGCCGGACCGCGTTGCCAACGTCGTCTGGCGCGGCATCCGGTTGCGCGACGTACTGTCGCGTGCCGGCTACGATTCCCGCGCCACCCATCTATGGGCCGACGGCATCGATAGTGGCTCGTTCGAAGGCGTGGCGGTCGCCAAATATCAGAAGGACCTTCCCCTCGCCAAAGCCCTGCAGGACGACGTCCTGCTCGCCTTCGAGATCAACGGCGCACCGCTGAGCGCCCATCGGGGCGGGCCGGTGCGGCTCGTGGCGCCGGGCTGGTACGGGACCAATTCCGTCAAATGGCTGCGGACGCTGCATCTCGCAGACGGCCGCGCGGCCGGCCCTTTCACCACCCGTTGGTACAACGATACGGATGCATCCGGCATTCGCCGTCCGGTCTGGGCGGTCGCGCCGGACTCGGCGATCGTCACGCCCGCCGCCGGCGAGAAGATCGACGCCGGCACGTTGACCGTCCGCGGCTGGAGCTGGGGCGAACATGATATCGCGCGCGTCGACCTCAGCATCGATGGCGGCGCGAGCTGGCTGCCGGCCACCCTGTCACCCCGGACCGACAAGTCCTGGCAGGGTTTCTCGGCGCAACTGCGCATCGATCGCAGCGGCCCGATGCGGATCATCTCCCGCGCGACCGACGTCCGGGGCGAGGTTCAGCCCATGTCAGGCGCGCGCAATGCAAGTGTCGCGGTCGAAGTGCAGATCTAGACCAACGTCATGCGGCGTCAGCCCTTGCGGACCGACTTGAGGTATTCGTCCGGCTGGCTGGAATCGAACTCGCTGCCGAGGATGGTTTCCTTTCCAAAACCTCCCGCCGGCGGCGAAGCGCCGTTCTCGCGCATGATCCTGGATGCGTCGGTCGCCAGCATCACCTGCTCGGCGAGCTTCTTGTAGTCGATGTCGTCCTTGAGCATGTTCCAGCGCCGCAGTTGCGTCATCAGCCACACCGCTGCCGCGTAGTGTGGAAACGGCTGATAGTCGACGCGGCGCGGATCGTCCTTGATGTTTCCGAGGCCATCGGCGTAGCGGCCGGTGATGACCTGCTCCAGCACGACCTCGGGTGCATTGAGATATTGCGGCTGTGCCAGCACCTTCGCCATGCCGCCGCGGTTGTTCTTGTCCGAGACGTACAAGCTCGCGGCCACGATCGCACGGTAGAACGCCATGAAGGTGTTCGGATGCTGGGTGATCCAGCTTTCCGCCGCGGTGACCGAACAGCAGGGATGGCCGTCCCAAATTTCCCGGGAGATCAGATGGATGAATCCCGCGCCCTCGTACACCGCGCGCTGGCCACCGGGTTCGCCGCCGAAGAAGCCATCGATACTGCCGACCCGCAGGTTTGAAACGTATTCCGTCGGCGGTACGACCCGGTAGGTCACATCCTTGTCCGGATCGAGGCCGTGGGCGGCGAGATAGTTGCGAAGCTGCAGGGCCTGATGGCTCTGGTCGAACGGTACCGCGAAGGTAAAACCCTTCCAGTTTTTCGGATCGCGGTTGTCCTTGTGCTTGTTGGCCAGAACCAGCGAGTTTCCATTCTGGTTGAGAATCGTGAGGACCTTGATCGACTGCTGATTGCCGCCAAGCCCGGCGCTCATGGTCAACGGCACCGGCATCACCTGCTGCGATACATCCAGTTCACCGCTGACCATCTTGTCGCGGATCAGGGCGATGCCAGGCACCTTCTGCAGCGAAACGTCGAGGCCTTCCCTGGCATAGGCGCCCATTTGCTCGCCATAGATCAACGGCGCCGCGCAGGTGATCGCCAGGAAGCCGACGTTCAGCTTGGCCTTTTCGAGCGGCTTCTTCTCCTGTGCGATGGCTTTCAGCGTATCGATCGGCAGTAATCCGCCCAGCGCACCCAGCAAGGCCGCTGCGCCCACGGATTTCAACAATTTCCGGCGTAGCACCGGCGCGGGAAACAGCCCGTGCAACAGCGCCGTCTCGATTCCGCTGGAGACCTGCGCTTCCGCGGCAACCGGCGCTGCCTCCCGGCAGCATGAGCATGTTGCAGACAAGTGCAGTGGATTGCGGTCGCAGCTTTCGGTCATAGCGTGCGCTTTCTCTCGGTTCGAGTTGTCGTCCTATCCAGTCACGAATCCAGGCCGCCGCCGTTGTGGAATGAAACGGCCTCGGCCGCCGCGCCGTGCTCGGCCAGCACGGGTGTGATATCGGCAGAGACGGTATCGCTGAACGTCGCGGAGGTCAGCCGCTTGCGATTGACCTTGAGGTCGAAGATATCGAAGCGGTTGTAATAGCCGACCACGTCGTGGAACTGCTTGGGCTCGACGCAGCGCTGCAGATCGCATTCCGCATAGGCGATGCCTTCCTGATCCTGCAGGATGTCTCCGAACACTTCGCCGGTGGGATCGACGAAGAAGCTCGCTGCTCGCTGGGTGCGATCGATCACGTCGGTAACATCAGGATCGCGCGCGATCAGGAATTCACGCATTGCCGCGTCCATGAAGCCTGCCGTGATGACGCCGAACGCCTTGGCTTCGAACGAATGCGCGCTGGCGCGGATGCGGTTGGCGGCGACATTGTTGAAATTGCCACCCGCGCTCGGCCGCCGCGTCGGCCACATCGGCGGCCAGCTCGAGATGTGGATCTGCTCGGCCTGCGCCATCAGCGCATAGCGCGCCAGCGGATTGGTGTTCTCGCCGCAGATCAGGTTTCCGACGCGGCCGACCGGCGTATCGACGACGCGCAGTCCGGCGCCGTCGCCGGCGGCCCAGATCAGCTTCTCGTAGAAAGTGGGCACCAGCTTTCGGTGATGGTTGAGAATGGCGCCATCAGAACCGATCATGACGTTGCTGTTCCAGATCAGCCCGACGCTGGTCGGCGAGCTTTCGCTTATGCCCATCGAGATCGTGACGCCGAGCGATCTGGCCTCACGCCGCAGCGCCGCGATTTCGGGGCCTGCGATCGCGACGGATTGTTCTGCCATCAGCACGAACAGATCGTGGTTCTCGATCGGCGCCCACAGCGCTGCCCAGACCGGAAACGCCGGAATATAGGTCTCGGGGAACGCGATCAGTTGCGCTCCGCCGCGGGCCGCCTCCCGGATGATCGAGATCGCCTTCGCCGTCGTCGCTGCGCGATCGAGAAACACCGGCGCTGCATGGACGGCGGCTATTTTCACGGATGACGTCATTCTCACGAATCCTTCTTATGTATCTGCAATTGCGCGATCACAGCCGTTCGCCCGCGAAATAGCCCGACAGGCCGGTGCCGGGTGCGCAATTGACGTATTCGAAGATCTGGCCTTGCTCCGGCAGCACGAACACCTCGTGCCAGGTGCGGAGCTGGTTGGCCTTGCCGAACTTGCGATAGCGCGCGATCGCGGCGGTGAAGATCGCCTCGTGCGACGCATGGCGTTCGGCCCAGTTCTCCATGTGCTCCAGGGACAGGAAGTAGCCGAGGGCGTGGGTCTCGAGCTGCGGCGTGCCTGCGGCATCGCAGGTCTGCTGAAAGCGCAGCGAGCAGCAGCCGGTGGCCTCGGGACTCTCCTTCAGGTAAGCCATGCCGCGTTCCAGCGGAGCGCGTAGATCGCGCATGTAATCCTCGGTCTGCGCCGGGTCGCAGCGGCCCCAGAACGCGGCCGAGCGGATCACCGTGAAATTTTGCGGCGTGACGATGCGCCAGCGTGCCGACCGGGTGTCGCGGGCGACCGCCGGCGGCAATTCTTTCACAGCGGGCGCAAGTGCATCCACGGCCGCCAGCGGAATCCGGTCCCGCATGGCGCCGTAATAGCCGCAATAGGGCGTCGGATAGACCGCCACTTCAGGCGATCGGCTGAGCGCGGCCGGATAGTCCTTCCAGTACAGCGTCTCCTGCCGCTCCACCGGCACGGTGAGGCTTTCACGGAAATATCCATTCGGCTCGGCAAGGCGCGCGGCATCGGTCCACCAGCCCGCCACATGCGGATAGGCGAGCCAGTCATCGCGACGCTCCTGATCAAGCCAGTAGGCCGCAACGATGTGGGTGTAGAGACCGTTCTGGTCGATAAACCAGGCATGGTCGTGCACCGTCGGCCCGCTGGGAAGGCCGACAGCCGCATCGATCCAGGGGAAGAACGGCGACGCATAGACGCTCTCGGCATCACGGCCCTGAATGCCGTGGAACGCCACGCACAGCGTCTCGCACTTGTTGGCGAAGCCGGCGGACCATCGCTGCACCACGGGTTCAAAGCCCTTTGGCTTGCGCAGCGGATTGACGCGATCGAAAACCTGAATTCCCATTTGTTCTCTCCCTTAATTTTCTTCGTTAGTGAACGCCGAAATAGGCCTTGTGGAGTTCGGCATTCTGCTTCAGCTGCTCCGCGTCACCCTCGGCCACGACCTGGCCCTGCACCAGCACATAGCCGTAGTCGGCAACGTCGAGGGTCTGGCGCACATTCTGTTCGACCAGCAGGATCGACAGCCCAGCCGTCTTCAGGCGCCGCACAATTCCGAATACCTCGGAGACGAACAGCGGCGATAGTCCGAGTGACGGCTCGTCGAACACGATCAGCTCGGGATCAGTCATCAGCCCCCGCGCAATCGACAGCATCGACCGCTCGCCGCCGGATAGCGTGCCGGCCAACTGACCCCACCGCTCCCGCAGCCGCGGAAATGTCTCGAAAAGTTCTTCCATGCGCGCAGCCACACGCCTGGAATCGCGCATCAGGAGACCGCCGACCTTCAGATTATCGAGGACCGTCATACGTGGCAGCACGCGGTTGCCTTCGGGCACCGTGGCGATACCGAGTGCTGCGATCTTGTGGGTCGGCATATTCGCGATCGCATCGTTGCCGAAATACACCTCGCCCTTGCGCACGCGGTTGAGGCCGAGAATCGTGCGGATCAGCGTGCTCTTTCCGGCGCCATTGGCGCCTAGGATACAGGTCACCGTGCCCGGCTTGACCTCGACCGAAACCCCCTTCAGCACATCGGCGCGATCGTAACCGGCGGTGATGCCGATAGCCGAGAGTTTGCGCGTTGCCGTGCCGCCGGCGATCATTGGCTCACTCCCAGATAGGCGGTCTGGACGTCGGGATTGGCGATCAGCGCATCGAAGGTGCCTTCGAAGATCTTGCGGCCGAAATTCAGCACGACGCAGCGGTCGGAGACGCGGCGGATCACATCCATTTCGTGCTCCACCAGGATCACTGCCAGATCGGGCATCTCCTGACGAAACGCCAGCAGGTCGTCCATCAGCTGGCGCGTTTCGTCATGCGTCATGCCCGCCGACGGTTCATCCAGCAACAGAAGCCGAGGCGTGCCGATCAGCGCCCGGCAGATTTCGATCCGACGGCGATCGATCATCGTGAACGCACCGGCAGGCTGAAACAGCCGGTCGGCGATCACGGGATTGAAACGATGCGCCAGCGCGCGGGCGCGATCGACCATCCCGCTGAGTTCGTCGCGCCAGCGCCGGCGAAGAAACAGGTTGGTGAACAGCCCGAGATCAAGCCGGCACAAGGCGCCGACCACGATATTGTCGAACACGCTCTGGTCCAGCATCAACCGCGAGCGCTGGAAGGTTCGCGCGACACCTGCCCTGCCGATCATTTGCGGCGGCTTGGCAAAGAGATCGCGGGCATCAAGGCGCACCGATCCGGCCGACGGCTTGTAGAGCCCAGTCACCACGTTGAAGAACGTGGTCTTGCCCGATCCGTTGGGACCGACCAGCCCGACGGTTTCGCCCCTTGCGACCTCGATATCGAGAGCATCAAGCGCGACCAGACCGTCGAAGCGCATCGTGAGGCCGCCGCAGGCCAGCAAGGGAGCGTTCATGCGTCCGCTCCCGGCCGCCCGATGAAGCGCGACAGATCGCGGATCGGACGCGGCAAAATGCCCGACGGGCGGAACAGCAGGATACCCAGCACCAGCAACGCAAAGATCAGCAGCCGGAATTCCTGAATAGCCTGCAGTTTTTCGGGGATGACGAGGATCACCATGGCGGCGACCACGGCACCCCAGAAATTGCCGAGCCCGCCGAGCACGATGATCGACAACATCAACAGGGAGTCGCCGAGCCCGGACCCGTTCGGCGTCACGAACCCGTTCATCATGCCGTAGACCGCCCCGGCAACACCGATCACTGCGTTGCCGATCAGGAAGGCTACGACCTTCCAGCGGGCGATCGACAGGCCGAACACCGAGGCCGCGGTCTCATCGCTGCGCACGGTGTCCAGCGCGATCCCGATCCAGGACCGCTCGATGCGGCGGATCAGCGTGAAGGCCACCGCCAAAATGCAGATCGAAAGCACTGCATAGGGCAGATAGAATGACACGTCCCACGGACCGACCGACGACACCCGGTTGAAGTCGAGACCGAAGATCGAAAAACCCTTGATCTTCATGCCTTGCGGGCCACCCAGCGTGTCGTTCACCTCCAGCAGGCTGCGCAGCAGCAGGCCGAATGCGATGGTCACAAGTGCTGCATAGTGCCCGCGCGTCCGCAGTACCGGCAGCAACAAAACGACCCCGATCGCGCCGGTCACGATGCCGCTGACAGCGAGGATCATCAGATGCGGAATCCCGGCATACGCCGTCAATACGGCCGCCGTATACGAACCGAGCACAAAGAACGCCGCGCCGGCGAAGTTGGCAATTCCTGCGAACGCCAGTTGAAGGTTCAGGGCGATGCAAGCCGTGGAAAACAGCGCCACGGTCGCCAGCATCAGAAGCGTGTAATGTTCGCCGCGAAAGACGGCGATCAGGCCCAGCGCGCAGACGAAAGCGACGCCGTTGGCGAATCCGCTGTAGTCGCCGCAGATCGCCACGACGTCCTGACCGAGCGGCGTACGATCGGCGATCGCGAACATCGCCAGAAAGGCCGCGAGCAGGCCGAGCACCTGAATCTGTGATTCCGCATGCATCATCAGGCCACCGCCTGCAAACAGCAAGGCTACCGTGAGCACGACCACGGCGCGCGGATGACGCTGCATCCGAAGCGGCGATAATACGGGGATCGGGGAAGGAATGCTGCTCATTACACCCGCTCGCTGCGGCGCTCGGCGATCAGGCCGGTCGGGAAGATCGCGATCAGGACGATGATTGCCGCAAAGGCAATGACGTCCTTGTACGCACTCGAAACCGGCAGCGCGACCACGACCAGGGTTTGTACGCCGGCAAACAGGAAGCCGCCAATGATCGGCCCGAGCATGCTACCGAGCCCGCCGACGACCGCCGAAGCGAAGCCGATAATGCCGAGCAGGACGCCCATGTTGAAGTTGATCTCGCGGTAATAGAGCCCGAGCATGCAGCCCGCGAACGCCGCAAGCGCCGAGCCCAGCGCAAATGTTCCCAGTACCACCGTCTGGAAATCGATCCCCGAGAGCCTCGCCACCTCGCCATCCTGCGCCACCGCGCGAATGGCCAGACCGAACCGCGTGCGGGTGATCAGAAGATGCGTCCCCAGCACCAGCAGCAGGCCGGCGGCAAGGATCATCACGCTGTCGATGCCGGCACTGAACGAGCCGGCTTTGATGGAACCGCCCGGCAGCAGTGCGGGAAACGGTTTTGGATTGCCGCCATTGGGCACGCCAAGCCGGATCGCTTCGCGCAGCACGGTGCCCGCCATCAAGGTGGCCAACAGCACGTTGACACCGGGCGCATGGCGCAGCGGCAGCACCAGAACGCGGCCGATGATCACGCCGGCCAGCGCGCCGATGGCCACGGCCGCGGCTATTCCCGAGGCCAGCGCCAGCACCGGCGGTAGCGCCACCAGACCTCCCGCAAGCCCGGCCGCCCCGAGGCTGGAGAATGCGCCGACGGTCACGACATCGCCGTGTGAGAATTTGATGACGTCGAGCACGCCGAAGAACAGCGAGAAGCCCACCGCGATCATCGCATAGATCACGCCCAGCATCAGGCCGTTGAAAAGCTGCTGGGCAAGAATGCCGACGTCCATCGCGGAGTCCTGATCTTGAGGAGAATATCGAAAGCGCCAGGCGGGAAACGGCGGGCCGAAGCCCGCCGCAACATCGTCAGTTTTTGGCGAGCTTCTTCTTGCCGGCGGCGTATTCGCTGTCCGGCCAGTAAACCCATTTGCCGTCCTGGGCCACATAGACGTTGGCGCTGACGATGTTCTGGCGGTGATCATCGAAGTTGATCTCGCCAACCAGCGCCTTGTAACCCTTGGTGCCGTTGAGCACTTCCTTCATCTTCTTGCGATCGGGACCGGTCTTTTCGATCGCGTCCATTACGAGATTAGTGGCGGAATAGGCGAACGGGCCGTAGGCGTCGGGGTCTTCGCGGAAGCCGGCCTTGGTGTAGGCTTCGAGAAAGGCCTGGCCTTGCGGATATTTGCTGATCGGCGCACCGTTGTGGAACGAGATCGTGCCCTCGCCGGCAGCGCCTGCGCCTTCGAGGAACCCGGCCGTCATGATGCCGGACACGCCGGCAAGCTGGGCGACGACGCCGACGCGATCCATCTGCGCGCGCAGGCGGACGCCGAGCGGCGTCAATCCGCCGATCAGAATGAGATCCGGCTTGAGCTCCTTGATCCTGGTCAGTTCCGCCGTAAAGTCCTGCTGGTCAGGGCTGACCGGGAAGGTCGCAACGATCTCGCCGCCAGTGGGCTTGAGATATTCAGTGAAATACTTGTTCTGGCCCTTGCCGTAATCCGTGGTGTCATGGACGACGACAAATTTCTTGTAGCCCTGCTTGGTGAGGAAATCCGCGGCCAGCCTCCCCTCGTTGATCATGGTACCGTTGACGCGATGGATCTCGCGGTAGTCGTTGCCGTAGGTGATTTCCGGCAGGATCGCACCCCACACCACCACAGGTAGGCCGAAACGCGAATAGGTATCGACCGTGGCGATGCCGACGGCGGAACAGTAATGCGTGATGCCTGCGATGATGGAGTTGTCGGAAGCTGCCTTGGTGGCGACCTGAATGCCGACATTCGGCTTGCACTCATCGTCAAACGTAATGAGTTCATAGGTGTATTTCGCCGCCGGATCGGCATTGCGCAGCTGAACCGCAAGCTGCGCGGAATTACGGCCTCCGAGGCCTGGTGCGGAATTGCCGCCCGACAACGGGCCGATGAACGCGAGCTTCACGGTATCCTTGGCAAGCACCGCGGAAGGGAACGGCGCGGCGAGAGCCAACAACAGCAACAAACCGGATTTAAATTTCATGACCACTCCACTCCTCTGTGTCGGGAGAAGTGTAAGGTGGACCCCTCGGGCGTGGGCAGTGCATATTTTTGCAGAACGACGTGCGCTGAGCCGCAAGCGCCGGTGAAATTTGCGCCCTGCATTGCTACTTCCTGCCGCAAGCTGCCTTCGCTTTGGGCTAAATGCGGGGTAGAGGATGACCGCTTTGTCGGTCACCGACGAGAAAGTTATCGAGGATCAAATCCTGCACGCCAAGCTCTATTTCAACATGCCCGATGCACTTCGGACCGCGGGCGGCTGCGCGAGCTTACTCGTAGGGCTTCAATGACCCCTCTCACTTCAGCCGGCTGTTCCGCGTTCAATTCGGGAAATCTCTATGCGTCAGACGTGATTGCGAAGCAAATCGTTGTCCTGACCCACGGTTCGATCATTGGCGCCGGACGATGCCTCACGAGGTCGCCGAACCAAACTCAGTAGGCTGATGAGGATGGTCCCCTAGCGCCTGCTCTAGGCGGTTAAGGTCCGGAGCGGTTAAGGTCCGGAGGAGGCTCTGGAGTCGATAAACTTCACAGCGGCAGCGCTTTCGACCCTGAACGGACCCGGACTTGACAGTCGTGAGAGCAGCTTAGCCCCCGATCAGGTAGCAGGGCGCTTCGCCAGAACCAGACCGATGCCTAACGCGATCATCGCGGCCCCCGACCCCTCTCGTAGGCGGCGGATTAGCGTGGGACGCGCTGCTGCGCCTTCCCGGATGCCGCTCGCCGCAAAAGCGACCACGATGTCGGCGAGAGTGTTCAGCGTAACCGACACGAAGCCAAGCACCACGAATTGCAGTGCGATGTGACCTTCGGCCGGGTCCACGAACTGCGGAATAAAGGCAAGGAAGAACGCCGCTGTCTTCGGGTTCAGCGCCTCTACCAGCACTCCTTCACGAAATGCCCGCCGCGGCCCGATAGACGGTGCCGGGGATCCTCCGTTCAGACTTGTCGACGCGTCCCGCCGAGCGGACAGGAAAGTGCGAAGACCGAGCCAAACTAGATAAGCAGCGCCGATCAGCTTCAGCGCGGTGAACAGTTCCGCGCTTGCGAGCACGATGGCGGAAACACCCAGACTGCCCGCAAAAACATGGACCAGGCCGCCCAACCCGGTGCCAAAACTGCTGGCCACGCCTTCCACACGACCGCCAGCGAGCGTGCGCGCAGCGACGTAGAAGATACCCGGACCGGGCGTGACGGCGAGCACGAAAGCTGCAGCGCAATACAGGGCGAGTTGGGTTAGATCTGACATGACTATAAGCCTTTATTACGTCCCAGGCTCAACACCAAGGGAGAAATGGACTCCTGAGCCATCCACAGCGTCACCTTTCGGCCGCCATGGTCTCGGAACCTCCGGAAAGTGGTGAAGCTTGATCCAGTTGCCCGATCTCCAATCTGCCTCTCCTCACCGGCGGGCACGACATCCGATCCGTGGCGAACACCGGACGGCGACTTCTTCGATCTTGAGCCCTCCCTTTACCCAACCCTCATTTGTGCAGCGGGAGTCCGGTCAACTTCGGAAGCAACGTCGGTTATTATCTCGCGCAACCACGCCAGTGCGGGATCCATATGAAACGATGCCGGCCATTGAAGAGCTTCCCGAAAGGCAGGGATGCGAACCGGCGCGCGCAGGATTTTCAACGGAAAGTTTCGCGCAAAGATCGCAGCTAACCGATGATGCATCGTGGCGATACGGTTTGTCCCGATAACCATGGCAGCCATTGCGGTAAAGTTCGGGGCAATGACCTCGATACGGCGCCTATAACCCAGCTGGACGAGCGCCCGTTCATCAAAGGAGGCCCCGCCCATTAGCCCGAGTTGAGCGGTTATGTGCCCAGCTTGAAGATAACGGCGAAGCGAGATCGAACGGCCGATCTGGCGGTTTCCTCGCCAGGCGATGCAGCAGAATTCGTCGGCGAACAAATGTTGGCTGGGATGGCCATGAATGAGATTTGACGCAGGAACTACGACAAAATCGACCTCTCCTCGCTGAAGCTGCTCATCGACCCGGTCACTAAAAGGAAGAATCTCAAGACAAACGCCCGGCGCATCCCGATAGACGCGCTTCATCACGGCATGCATCAATACGATGCTCGCATAATCGGAAACGACCAGCCGAAAACGCCGTTCTGAGTTCGCCGGGTCGAATTTCGGGGGCGAGATCAAATTGGTCCGGATGCGCAGCAATATGTCCCGCGTTGGCTTTTCCAGCGATTGTGCCAATGGCGTTGGCACGAGCTTTCGCTTTGAAATCGTGAAAATCTCGTCGTTGAAATACTGACGCAATCGTCCGATGGCGGCGCTCATCGCCGGCTGACTGAGATGTAGGCGCCGACTGGCCCCCATGACACTGCGTTCTTCAAGGATCGCATCAAGAGCGACCAGGAGATTGAGATCCAGGCCTTCGAACCGCATTTGAATACATCCACATTATAAATATCACGGATCATTATAATCGATTTTTCAAATTTCCAAAACCCGGGTAATCGAGAATGCGCCGCTCAAGGAGCCGCCAATCAAGCGACCGTCACGCCTGGGAGGAACAGACCTTGATCAAGCCATGGATTTTTGAGTTCATGCAGGCCCCGGAGCCGAGCGATGGGAAAGCCCTGCCTGGCACCGTGACCGCCGTGTTCAACGAAGGTTACGCATTCTGGCTCGAAGCCGAACGGCTGGGCTTCGAAGGAATATTCTTCAGCGAGCACCACTTCGGTCATTCGTTGAGCCCCTCGCCCAATCTCCTGATCGCAGCGGTCTCTCGCCACACCAGCCGGCTGCGCCTGGGAACGATGGGAAACGTCGTGCCGCTCTATGAACCGTGGCGCATCATCGAAGAACTGACGATGCTGGACCACCTGACAAATGGACGCCTCGAAATCGGCTTTGCAGCCGGCGTGCCCCAGGAACTGCAGCGGATAGGCCTGGGAATTGAGGAGGCCCGTGAGCGGTTCAACGAGGCTCTGGAAATACTTGATGCTGCCCTGATCAACCCCGTCGTCAACCACAGTGGAAAGTACTGGAAGCTCGAGAACCTCAGCCTGATGCCAGGCGTTTTCCTGCAGCCCGCACCGCCGAAATGGACAACCGTCGTAAGCACCGGATCCGCGCAGAAATCAGCCCAAAGACGATCCAAGATTTGCACCGGCTTCGAATCCGTCTCTCGCATATCGGAAATCTTCGACGTCTATCGAAGTGAATGTGCCCGACTGGGACTGCCGGCAGGCCCCGATCAGCTCGCGGTCCGGCGCAATATCTCCATTTCACGTGATGCCGCTGAGGCGCGAGAAGAAGCAAAGGCCGCGAAGGAAGCGACTCTGAAGGTCGTGGCTGGCGATCCCCGCGTCGTCAAGCACGCGGCGTCAACGCTCGATGCGCCGAGAGCTGGAGCCGGATTTTCCTTGCATGACGACGACTATATCGCAGGCACGCCGACGCAAGTCGCCGAACAAGTCATTGATCAATGTCGCAAATGCGGTGCAGGCCATTTACTCGCGATGCTGGGCAGGAGCATTTCGCCGCGTCGCCGCGAATCGCTTGCCCTGTTTGGCGAGGAGGTAATTCCCCAAATGCGCCGCGCGCAGATCGGCTGATCGGCTGATCGGTCGAGCAGGAATCAAACGGCTGCACGCGCGAAGCAACTGCGGCATCTCCGACTGGCATATCCAGTCGCGAAGAAACCGTCGCCACAGGACAACAGCGGAGAAGAGGATGATCCAGGATAGACCTCTCATCGTCGGAATTGGCGGCACGCCGCGGCGTGGGTCGTCATCCGAACGCGCACTCGCGGTCAGTCTCAGGGCGGCCGAGGATAAAGGCGCCAGGACAATTCTTCTCTCCGGCGCAGAACTGCTTCTGCCGATGTATATGCCCGGACAGCAGCAATCCGACCAGGCTTCGCGTCTCCTGGCCGCGCTTCGTGAATGCCACGGCATTATTATCTCGTCCCCTGCTTACCACGGATCAATATCCGGCTTGATCAAGAACGCGCTCGACTACGCAGAAGAACTCAGGACAGACCCGCGCGCTTACCTTGATGGAATTCCAGTCGGCTGCATCGCATGTGCCGGCGGGTGGCAGGCGGTTGGGCAGACATTAGGTGCACTTCGGACGATCGCTCACTCGCTCAGGGGCTGGCCCACGCCCCTTGGTGCGATGTTGAATACATCCACAGCCCTATTCGACACTGAAGGCAATTGTATCGATATGGCAACCCAACGTCAGCTCGAGACGGTGGGGCACCAGGTGATCGACTTCGTGCGCATGCAACGTCTCGGCAGACAGAGAGCACCATCCATCCCGATAGACGCAAGGGTCGAACCATAGTTCCGGCGCGCAAGACAAGCACGGACTCAGCATGGAGTTTGACGTGACATTCGAAACGGCAAGACTCGAAATTGACGGCGTCGACACGGTGATAAAGATCATCGGAAAGGGCCCGGCTGTCCTTGCGCTTCACGGCGCAGCAACCATCGAGGGGCATGAATGGGCCCGGGGTTTAGCCGACAGGTTTCGGATTTATCTGCCGTTTCATCCCGGCTTCGGCGAAAGTGGGCCCGCGCCGCATATCTGCGGGATGCAGGACTTGATCGTTCATAACCTGCGACTCATCGCAGCACTAAGTCTGGATCGGCCGCACCTCGTGGGGCATTCCATGGGCGGGTGGATGGCGGCGGAAATTGCCGCGGTCGCCGGTGAACGCTTTGCCCGTCTGGTGCTCAATGCGCCCGCCGGGCTCAACGATCCTGATCATCGCGGCGCCGACCTCACCAAAATCGCTCCGCAAGATTTGCCGCAATACCTGGCGCATCGAACGGAAGTCGCAGCCCAATACTTTCCTGGAGGTTCGCATGCTCCTCCGACAGAACAGTTCATTGCGGCAAGGGAACGGGAAAGCAACGCGCTGAGCAATATTCGGAAATCCCACGGCGTGGGACATCCGAATCTCCGCCGATGGCTAAGCCGGATACCCAACGAAACTCTCCTCTTATGGGGCGACAGGGACAGGGTATCACTTGCCAGCCAGGCGGAACTCTGGGCGAGAGAAATTCCAAGAGCACGCATCCATATTGTGCCCGGTGTCGGACACTTCGCCACGCAGGAAGACCCGACCTGTATCACGACGATTGGCGATTTTCTCGCGGGTTGAGCGCAAGTTGCGCGAGCCGCTCTCTTTACATAGGGAACGCGATCCTGCGGACCGGCCGAGAATCCACCACCTTACTTTCAAATAGAATCCACCACCTTACTTTCAAATAATGTAACCCGGGGAGACAAACATGAGGGCCATTGCAATCGCGCTCGCTTTCGTCGTGAGCTTGATATCGACATCGCTGGCACAAACGTGGCCCACCCATTCCATTCGACTCGTCGTCAACTTCCCTCCGGGAGGGGCGGCCGACCTGCTTGCGCGCCTCATAGGCCAGTCCCTCACTGAGACCTTCGGCCAGCCGGTGGTCGTCGAAAACAAGGGCGGCGCAAACGGAAACATCGGCGGCGAAATGGTGGCCCGATCCGCGCCCGATGGCTACACCTTGCTCATGTCGTCAGGCGGAATGGTCGCCATCAATCCGCATCTGTATGCCAACATGTCTTTCGACCCGGCGAAGGACCTCGTTCCCGTCGCTTCCGTGGCGCGTGTCCCGTTCTATCTCGTCGTTCGGACAGAAAATCCGGCGAAGGATTTCAAGGCGTTCGTCGCCGACCTCAAGGCCAACCCGGGAAAGCGCAATTTCGGATCGCCCGGGATCGGCAGCTCTCCGCATCTTGCGGCGGAAATGCTCAAGAAGATGAGCGGTGCGGACGCCGTACATGTGCCCTATCGCGGCGCAGCACCAGCGCTCAACGATCTGCTTGCGGGGCAAATCGACTTCCTGTTCGACCCCGGCATCGCCATCGAGCACGTGAAAGCCGGCAAGCTGCGGGCCATTGCAATCGGAAGCCCGCAGCGTTCTCCTCAACTTCCCGACGTACCGACGCTGCAGGAGCTCGGCCTCACCGGCTTTGACGCGGACGCCATTTTTGGCGTTTACGCGCCTGCCGGAACCCCACGTGAAGTCATCATGCGCTTGAATACGGAGATCAATCGAGCGCTCGCAACGGCCGCGTTGAAAGAACGCATCATGACAGTCGGCAATGTGCCGGCTGCGATGTCCCCCGACGAGTTCGGGGAAAGAGCCCGCGAGGATTCCAAGCGGTTCGGCGCAATCATCCGGGAACGGGGAATCAGGGCCGACAACTAGTGCCCGGCAATTCAAGCCGCGGCCTTCAGTCCTTTTCCGGAAGCGCCGCGGCAAGAAGCAGATTGCGCAGCCTCAAGAGAGCGACAAATGCCCACACCTCCAAGCGACTCTTCGGTGCTCATCGTCGGCGGCGGCCCGTGTGGCCTCATGCTCGCCAACGAGTTGGGGCGGCGCGGCATCACGGCCATTCTCGTGGATCAGAAGCCGACCACGGCTTTCAATCCCCAAGCCAACGCAACGCAAGCCCGCACCATGGAGCATTTCCGGCGGTTGGGCTTCGCCGGCGAAATTCGCGCGCTGGGCCTGCCGCCGGACTTTCCGACCGACATCGCCTATTTCACGCGTTATGCAAAGTACGAGCTCGCGCGCTTCAAGCTGCCGTCGTCACGCGAGGCGGCCGAGCGCGTGAAGCAGCTCGCGGGATCGTGGAGCGCTGCCGAGCTCCCCCATCGCGTCTCCCAGAAATTCGTCGAACAGGTGCTGAGGCGGCATGCCGAATCTCTGCCCGGAGTCTCGGTTCACTATGGCTGGCGGCTCACCGGTTTCAACGAGACGCCTGAGGGCATCGAGGCGGATATCGAGCGGGTGAGCGGCGGCAAGGCGCATCGCATTCGTTCTGCGTTCCTCGTTGGCGCTGATGGTCCGCGCAGCACGGTGCGACAGGCGCTCGGTTTCCAGTACACCGGTGAGGAAGGCGCCGTGCGCGACTTCTTCGGTGGGCGCATGTTTGCGATCTACCTGCGTGCGCCGGAATTCTATCAGGCTGTTCCGCATCCGCCCGCCTGGATGAACGTCACCTTCAATCATGAACGTCGGGCCTTCATGGCGGCGGTCGACGGCAAGGGCGAGTTTGCCTTCCATACCCAATTGCGTCCCCACGAGGTGGAAGGCGAGATCACGCGGGAACGCGCGCTCGCGATGTTTCAGGAAGCCGTTGGCGCGCCGATCCAGGCCGAAATCCTGTCGCAAGGCACCTGGATAGCCGGCTATGCGTTGGTGGCTGACCGATTCCAGCGCGGTCGCGCTTTCATCGCCGGCGATGCCGCGCATCTGTTCACCCCCGCCGGCGGACTTGGCTACAACACCGCCATCGAGGACGCGGTGAATCTAGGCTGGAAACTCGCAGCCACAATCCGCGGGAGCGGCGGTCCTGATCTGCTCGCCAGCTACGAGGCCGAGCGGCAGCCGAACGCCAGACGCAACACGGCCTACGCGCGGCAGTTTGCCGACTCGCTGGGAATGTTCGTGCCCGTCCCGGAGATCGAGGACGAGACATCCGACGGTGCTAAAGCACGCCGCCTCGCCGGCAGCTATCTTGAGGCGCACGGCAAGGCCGAGTTCAACATCCCCGGAATCACCTTCGGCGCGCGATACTACGCCTCGCCGATTACGGTTTCGGACGGAACGGAACCGCCGCCCGATGCGGCCAACCTGTATGTTCCGTCCGCCTGTCCGGGCGGACGCGCACCTCATTTGTGGCTGTCCCCAGAGCAGTCCCTTTACGACCGCTTCGGCTTTGAATGGACCCTGCTGCGGCTTTCCAACCGCGCCGACGGACGACAGATTACAGCGGCGGCTGGTGCCTTGGGGCTCGACATGAAAGTCGTCGATCTCCAATCGGACGAGGCGCGAGATCTTTACCAGGCCGACCTCGTCTTGATCAGGCCGGATCAGATTGTCGCATGGCGCGGCAACAGCGATGAAACTGCGACGGAGATCCTCCGGCGCGTTCTCGGTCGGGAATGATCGGCGCTTGAGTTGCCGAATGCAAATAACGTGATTGGCGCGCAAAACAGCCCGTCAGCACGCAACGAAAGGATACGGGGAGCCAATGAGGAATTTCAACGAATCCACCATCACTGACGCCGTCGTTGAGCGTATCAAGGACACCCCTAATACGCGGGTCAAAGAGATCAGCGCCTCGCTGATCCGCCATCTCCATGATTTCGTGCGCGACGTGCGCCTGACCGAAGCAGAATGGGTTTATGCGATTGATTTCCTGACACGCACCGGCAAGACCTGTGACGGCAATCGTCAGGAATTCATCCTGCTCTCCGACACGCTCGGCGTATCGATGCTGGTCGATGCCATCAATCACGCCGCTCCCGGCGCCACCGAAACCACCGTGCTCGGCCCATTCTATGTCGAGAATCCGCCGGAATACCCGTCAGGCGCCGATATCAGGGGAACGCTGGAAGGTGATCCTCTCTATGTCCACGGCCGGGTGACGTCCGTCGAAGGTGCTCCACTCGCGAATGCCGTCGTCGACGTGTGGCACTCCGACAAGGAGGGCTGTTATGATGTACAGCACCTCGAGCAGACCGAAGGTCTTGCCGGCCGAGCCCGCCTGCACACCGACGCCGACGGCGTTTACCGCTTTTGGTCGATCAAGCCGGCAGCCTATCCGATCCCCTACGACGGCCCGGTCGGCGACATGCTCACGGCTCAAGCGCGCCATCCCTGGCGGCCGGCACATGTGCACTTCATGATCGACGTGCCCGATCATGAGAAGCTCACAACTCATGTCTTCGTCAATGGCGACCAGTATCTTGATTCCGACGCTGTCTTTGGGGTCAAGGACTCATTGATCGGAGATTTCGTCCACCATGAAGCCGGCAAAGCGCCAGACGGACGCATACTGGATGTTCCCTTCTTCACATTGGCATATGATTTCGTGCTGCGCAGAAGATCATGATTGCCGGATTCGGCGACATGAACGCGCCCTGAGACGGAGATCTGATCGTCATGCAGTCATTTGTCTATAACGCCTTGCCTGGTCGGGTCATTTTCGGCCAAGGCACGATCTCGGCTTTGGAAGCGGAGATGGAGCGCGCAGGCTGCACGCGCGCGCTGCTGTTGAGCACACCGGAACAGGCTGCGGCGCTGAAGGACATTGCCGCCTCCATCGGGGCGCTGGCGGCAGGCACCTTCACTGATACCGCCATGCACACGCCTACCGATGTCACCGAACGGGCACTACGAGCAGCAAGAGATTGTGCCGCCGACTGCACCATCGCCTTTGGAGGAGGCTCCTCCACGGGACTCGGCAAAGCCATCGCGCTCCGCACGGATCTGATCCAGATCGTTATTCCAACCACCTATGCCGGTTCGGAAATGACTCCAATCATCGGCGAGACCGAAGGCGGCAGAAAAATCACGCAGCGCACCCTGAAGGTGCTTCCGGAGATCGTCATATATGACGTCGATTTCAGTCTCACTTTGCCGCCGCGATTGACCGTCACATCGGGCACCAACGCCATCGCGCACGCCGTGGAAGCGCTCTACGCGCAGGACCGAAATCCGGTCATCTCCATGATGGCTGAGCAAGCGATAGCCGCAATGGGGCGCGCGCTCCCTGCAATCGTCGCCAATCCCCAAGACCGGGAAGCGCGTGCGGAAGCGCTCTACGGCGCGTGGCTGTGCGGTATCTGCCTTGGATCAGTGGGTATGGCGTTGCACCATAAGCTTTGTCATGTGGTGGGCGGGTCCTTTAACCTGCCGCATGCGGACACCCACACGGTCCTTCTGCCTTACGCCATGGCCTACAACGCAAAGGCGGCACCGGAGGCTGACCAGGCGGTCGCTCGCGCCCTCGGCGGCCGTAGCGGGACACAGGCCCTGGTCGATCTGGCAAAGAAACTCGACAGCCCGAACAGCTTGAAATCGATTGGAATGGAGGAACGCGACATCGAGCGGGCGGCCGATCTCGCCGTGCAGAGCCCATACTGGAATCCGCGACCTATCGATCGGAGCGCAATTCGCAATCTCATCGCCAATGCCTGGGCGGGCGATATCGAACGTTGTATGTCAGGCACATGAACCCACGATCGCGTGCGGTCCCAGCGGCGAGCTCGTAGCCGCAAGATCGTTTGACATCGATCGCTGTGCGGAAGCCTACTGTGAATGACTGAATCGCAGACGGAGGAAATCTCTATTTCGTCCCACTCCTGCTTCCGGCAGCAGCGGGGCGGCCGTTCCCGGCAAGACCGAGCACCATGTCGGAAAACCGCTCGCCCTGCACCATGACATGATCGTGAAGCCGGGTTGCCGCGAGTTGCTCGTCGCCGGCGCGGATCGCTTCGAGAATTCCGGCGTGTTCCTGCAGCGATTGCAACAAGCGATTTCGAGCACGCAGCTGTATGCGGCGATAGGCGCTTAACCGCTTGTGCAGCGCCAGCGCCTGGTCGGCCAGAAATTCGTTGCGGCTGGCGCGGTAGATCGCCTCGTGAAACTGGCGGTTCACTGCGTAATACCGCTCGCTGTCGCCTTCTTTCGCCGGGATCTCGCAGCCGCGATGCGCGGCTTCAATGGCGGCCTCGTGATCGGGGGTGAGACGGCGCGCGGCCAATCGTCCGCAGGCGCTTTCGATCTCCGCCATGGTCTCGAACATTTCGAACAGGCGCGTCGGCGTGGGCACGCTGACAATCGCGCCGCGGCGCGGCCGGACATCAATGAAGCCTTCCGCACCAAGCTGAAGCAGTGCTTCCCGGACCGGCGTCCGCGACACCCCGAATCGCTCCGCCAACGAAGCTTCGTCCAGCCGGTCGCCGGGGACAAATTCCCCTGCAATCACAGCATCTTCGATCGCCTGCTTGAGGCTAAAGGCTTGGCTCATTGCATACACCCGGTAAAAATTTCCATACCACATACTTGACAAAACATACAGCATGCAGTTTCATCCATATTGTATACAAAAATACGAATAAAAAATGCAATATAGCAACGGGAGGTATGGAATGAGCATTTCGAGACGACAAGCTCTTGCCTTTGGAATCGCCGCGCCCGCGCTCCTACGGTTCGGAAGCGCCCGCGCCGGCACCGCACTGAAAATCTCGCACCAATTCCCTGGTGGTACGGCCACTGAGGGCGACTTTCGGGACCGGCTCTGCCGCCGGTTTGCGACGGTGATCCAGGAGCGCAGCAAGGGGACGATGACCGCGGATATCTATCCCGGCTCCTCGCTGATGAAGACCAACGCGCAGTTCTCGGCAATGCGGAAAGGCGCGCTCGACATGAGCCTCATTCCGATCTCCTACGCCGGCGGCGATCTTCCTGAACTCAACCTCGGCCTGATGCCGGGCCTCGTCACCGGCTACGCAGAAGGGCTGGGCTGGAAGAACAAGCCGATCGGCCAAGAACTCGCCAAATTCCTCGCCAGCAAGGGCGTGGTGATCATCACCTGGATCTGGCAGGCCGGCGGCGCGGCCAGTCGCGCGCGTCCACTCGTTGAGGTGGGTGACGCCAAGGGGATGAAGATCCGCGGCGGCTCGCGCGAGATGGACCTGGTGCTGCAGGCGGCCGGTGCGGCCGTGCTGTCGCTGCCGTCCAACGAGCTTTACGCCGCCATGCAGACCGGCGCCTGCGATGCCGCCCTCACCTCCTCCACCAGCCTGACGTCGTTCAGACTCGAGGAGCTTGCCAAGCATCTGACGACCGGCCGGGCCAAGAGTTACTGGTTCATGCTCGAGCCGCTCCTGATGTCGAAGGCCGCGTTCGATCGCCTGTCGAACGAGGAACGCGAGATCATCTTGTCGGTCGGCGCCGAGCTCGAGGAATATGGCCGATCTGCCGCCGTCGAGGACGATGTCCGCGTCGCCAAGGTCTACGAGGCGGCCGGCGCCAAGGTTCACGATCTCGACGAAGCGGTCGTCCAGAAGTGGCGCGAACTGGCGCGCGAAACAGCGTGGAAGGATTACGCCAACAAGAGCGAGAACTGCGCCCGGCTGCTCAAGCTTGCGATGGAGACAGGAGCATGAGCGCGCACGGCATCGATCTCGGCAACCCCGTCACCGTCGCGGAAGCGGAGCCCGGCACGTTTATGGCACGGATCAATTCCGCCATGGCCGTGCTCAACAAAACCATCGTCGTGCTCTGCTCGGTGGCTCTCATCGTGGCGAGCACGATTCTCAGTTACAGCGTGGTAGCGCGCTACTTCTTCAACGCCGCGACGTATTGGCAAGACGAGGCGGCAGTGTTCCTTCTGGTCAGCGGCACCTTCCTTTCCACCGCCTTCGTCCAATCGGGACGGGGCCATATCGGAATCGAGGCACTCAACGGCTATTTTTCGCCGCGGGGCGACGCGATCCGCATCTTCGTGGTCGATGCAGTCAGCCTCGCATTCTGCTGCTTCTTTGCCTGGAAGTCCTGGACGCTGTTTCACGAAGCATGGGTCGACGGACAGGTTTCCGGATCGACCTGGGCGCCACCCTTGTGGATTCCCTACAGCACCATGGCGCTTGGCATGACGCTGATGGCGTTGCAGATCGCGCTGCAGCTTGTTTCGGCGGTTGTAAGGGGGGGCAAATGAGCACGCTGGCTGTTGGACTGATGTATGGCGGCGCAACGCTCGCCATCATGGCTTCGGGCATGCCGATTGCGCTCGCGCTCGGCACGGTGGCCGTCGTCTTCATGTACTTCTTTATGCCCGGCGCATCGCTCGATACGGTGACGCAGAACGTGTACGAGGAAATGGCCTCGATCACGCTGCTGGCGATCCCGCTCTTCATTCTGAAGGGTGCGGCGATCGGCAAGTCGAAAGCCGGCCAGGATCTCTACACCGCGCTTCATGTCTGGATGGGCCGCATTCCCGGCGGACTCGGCATCGCCAACGTTTTTGCCTGCGCGCTGTTTGCCGCAATGGCCGGCTCGTCGCCGGCGACCTGCTCGGCGATCGGCTCGGCCGGCATTCCCGAAATGCGCAAGCGCGGCTATTCGGGCGGCTTTGCCGCCGGGATCATCGCGGCCGGTGGAACGCTCGGCATCCTGCTGCCGCCGTCGATCACCATGATCCTCTATGCGGTCGCTGCGGAGCAATCGCTTGGACGCCTCTTCCTCGCCGGCATCGGCCCCGGCCTCCTGCTCGTTGCGTTGTTTGCGGCCTACGCCGTCGTAAAATTCAGGGCGGAATACGCAGCCGCGCAACGACTCTACAAGGAGAAGCCGTCGCAGCATCCCATCCTGTCGAACGAACGCTTCACCATGGCCGCACGGTTCGGCGCCCTGCCCCGTGTTCTGCCGTTCATCATTCTCCTGACCGGCGTCATGATCGCGCTCTATGGCGGCTATGCAACGCCGTCGGAGACGGCAGGTCTTGGCGGCATCCTTGCGCTCGCCCTCATTGCTGCGATCTACGGCGTGTGGCGGCCCAGGGACCTTGGCCCGATCCTGGAATCGACGCTGAAGGAATCGACCATGCTGATGCTGATCATCGGTATGTCGCTGCTCTATTCCTACGTGATGAGCTACCTCCACATCAGCCAGGGGGCGGCTCAAGCGATCGTCGCGATGCAGCTCTCGCGATGGGTACTGCTAGGCGCGATCCTGGTCATGGTCGTTATACTGGGATTCTTCCTTCCGCCGGTCTCCATCATCCTGATGACGGCGCCGATCATCCTGCCACCGCTCAAGGACGCAGGCTTCGACCTGATCTGGTTCGGCGTGGTGATGACGATCGTCATGGAGATGGGTCTCATTCATCCACCCGTCGGCCTCAACATCTTCGTCATCCGGAACATTGCGCCCGACATTCCCCTGCGGGACGTGATCTGGGGAACGCTGCCGTTCGTGCTCTTGATGGCATTCGCAGTCGTTCTGCTTTGCCTGATGCCCTCGATCTCCACCGGGTTGCCCAACCTGGTGATGGGTCCCCCTTCCCGATAACCACGGAGGCACATGAACGATGCTGAACGATACAAGGTCCGGACGCATCATGGCGCCCGAATTCCTCCAGGGCCTGATCGAGACGCTGACACAGCGTGGTCGCGCGGTCCTTGGCATGAAGGTGGAACGTGGGGCAGACGAGGATAGCGACCTCGAGGTTATGGGCGAGGCGCTGCTCTCCCGACGCGGCGAAGCCTCGGGCGTAGCGATCGCGCAATCGCTGCTTGCAGCTTTCGAGAGGGCCGACGAGCCGCAACGGCTAAAATTCCTCGCCTCGCTTGCCGACCGGTTCGGACCTGACCGTCGTTCCATCGAACTTGCCATTGCCGACTATCAGCGCAAGGAAGGCGGCGACGGCAGCAAGCTCGAGGCACTGCACGCGGCGGCGGAGCCGCGTCGTCAGGAACTCGTCCGGCGCCTCAATCTGTCGCCGGGGGGAACGGCTTCCCTGGTGCGCGTCCGGGAAGTCCTGCTCTCGCTCCTGCGTGAGCATCCCGAGCTGCGGCCGGTCGACGACGATTTCGTCCATCTGTTTTCGTCCTGGTTCAACCGAGGTTTTCTCGTGCTGCGCCCCATTGACTGGAGCACATCAGCCAACATCCTCGAGAAGATCATCAAGTACGAAGCCGTCCACGCCATCCAGGACTGGGACGATTTGCGCAACCGTCTCGAGCCCTCCGATCGGCGCTGCTATGCGTTTTTTCATCCCCAGCTCGTCGACGAGCCGCTGATCTTCGTCGAGGTCGCGCTCACGAAGGGGATCCCCGGCGCGATCGGTCCGCTCCTGGATAAATCGCGGCAGGCAATAATCGCCGATGAAGCCACGACCGCTGTATTCTATTCGATCTCGAACACCCAAAAGGGCCTGGCAGGCGTCACGTTCGGCAACTTCCTGATCAAGCAGGTGGTGCAGGACCTCGCCCGCGAGCTGCCCAACCTCAAGACCTTCGTCACGCTGTCGCCTGTTCCCGGCTTCGCCGGTTGGTTGAAGCGTGAGCTGAAGGCGGAAGCCTCGGTCGCGATCGACGAGGAAACGCGGCGCATGCTGTCGGCACTCGATGACGGCGGTGACATCGCACATGCGCGAGAGGCCCTCACGTCCCTTGGAGCTTACTATTTCCTCAAGGCGAAGCTGCCCTCAGGCAAGCCGGTCGATCCGGTCGCCCGCTTCCATCTCGGCAACGGTGCCCGGCTCGAGCGGTTGAATTTCCTCGGCGACCCCTCCAGCAAGGGGATGAAGCAATCCTATGGCCTGATGGTCAACTATCTCTACGCCCTGGAGCATATCGAGGCGAACCACGAAGCGTTTGCGGAACACGGCACCGTCATCGCCTCGGACAAAGTGAAAAAGGCGCTGCGCGCCAAACTGTCGTCCCGCGAGCTGGTTCCGAGCCCCCAAACAAACATGCAACGAAAGATCTCGTCATGACCTGGAACTTGTACGATCGTCTGCTTCCCTCAGCTTCTGATCAGACCATCTGCATCGAGAAGGAGACTGGCGCCACGCTGACCTACGGCGAACTCGCTGCACTCAGCGGCAGATTCGCCGGCTTCCTTGCCGAGAAGGGCATCGGTCCCAACCACCGCGTTGCCGCAAAGATCGAAAAGTCCGTCGAGGCGATCGCGCTCTATCTCGCGACCCTTCGCGCCGGCGCGGTCTATCTGCCGCTCAACACCGCCTATACGCCGGCAGAGACCGAGTATTTCATCCGCGACGCACAGCCGAGCTTGATCGTCTGCGATCCGAGGGAGGAGACCGACCTGCGCGCCATTGCCGCCGAGGCAGGCGGGCACGTCGAGACGCTCGATTATCAGGGCAAGGGCTCGCTCGTCGATGCAGCAGCGACCTTCCCTGCGGATTTCAACACCGTGCCACGGGCGAAGGATGATCTCGCAGCCATCCTCTACACCTCAGGCACGACGGGACGTTCCAAGGGAGCAATGCTGACGCACGGAAATCTGGTTTCGAACGCCCTGACGCTGGTCGAGCAGTGGCGCTACTCTCACAGGGACATCCTGATCCACGCCCTGCCGATCTATCACATCCACGGGCTGTTTGTGGCCTGCAATGTGACGTTCACGGCGCGCGCGCGCATCCTGTTCATGCCAAAATTCGACGCGGACCGAATTCTGGCTGCGATGGCGCGATCGACCGTACTGATGGGCGTGCCGACTTTCTATGTCCGCTTGCTTCAGAGCACGAATTTGAATGAGCAAACGACCTCTCACATGAGACTGTTCGTTGCCGGTTCGGCGCCGCTATTGGCGGAGACCCACCGGGACTGGAAAGAGAGGACCGGTCACGAGATCCTCGAACGCTACGGCATGACCGAGACCGGCATGATCGCCTCCAATCCGTACGAGGGTCCGCGCATCCCGGGCTCCGTAGGCCGCCCCTTACCCGCCGTTGAGGTTCGTATCACGGATCCCGAGACTGGCGTTGACCTGCCCACCGATGAAGTTGGCATGATCGAGGTAAAGGGACCGAACGTGTTTGCCGGCTACTGGAACATGCCGGAAAAAACCGCGGCCGAATTCCGCGACGACTCCTTCTTTATCACCGGCGACCTCGGCAAGCTGGATCCACGCGGCTATCTGCACATTGTCGGCCGCGGCAAGGACCTCATCATCACCGGGGGCTTCAACGTCTACCCGAAGGAGATCGAGACCGAAATCGACGCGATCCCTGGCGTGTCCGAAAGCGCCGTTGTCGGCGTCCCGCACGCCGACTTTGGCGAAGGCGTCACGGCAGCCGTTGTCCGCTCGCCCGGCTCTTCGGTGGATGAACGAGCCATTCTCGATGCGCTGTCAGTGAGACTGGCAAAGTTCAAGCAGCCAAAGCGCATCATCTTCGTGGACGCGTTGCCGCGCAACGCCATGGGCAAAGTGCAGAAGGCTCTGCTGCGGGAGCGCTTTGCGGATCTGTACTGAACCAAATTGGATCAGGTTCTTGAAGACGCCTTTCGTTTCTAACCTGACAGATGCAAGGTTGAGCGGCGAAGCTAACTTTTCCGCTTACCCACCAGGGCTTGAAGTCCGACCACAGCAAAATGGGTCATCATGCGCTTGAATATCGGCCTGAACGGACGAAGGAACAAAATGCGTCTCAAGATCGGCCAATACCGCGCAATCCACGGTGGTTCGCGTGAGACATAGAACTGGGCGTCGTTCACGCTGTATCGATCCAGCGAGTTTTTGATCCTGCGCATCCAATTGGTTGCACCGTTTTTGGACGGACTGAAGAAATCCGCCAGGAGGCCGAGTCCGGCAAACGCCTCGAATCCCATATCCCCTCTCGTGTCGACCATGTTGCCGTGTTCAAGCGCGACCCGCAGGACTGCACCGCGGGATTCAGGAAGGTTAACGTCGTAGGAAAACGCATTCTCGGTCCGCAAGTGCCGTCGCTCGCTCGGCCAGGTCCAGAACTCTTCGCGGCTGCCTTGCATCAGCTTGCCACCGGGACGAATGTCCTCCCCAAGGCACTTTTCTCCGGTCGCGAATCCACCCCCGCGATCCAATCAGCCGTTTTTATTCACGTAGTACAGTAATATTGGTCTAAAATTGACAAGTGCGTACTCTGCAGTCGCCATATGAACTTTGCTCAGCTGATCGAGGTGCTGGATGACGGTATAATCATATAGTATAGTATGATCGAATTTGTTGGATCAAAACAAGGAATTGTGGGTGAAAAAGTCAAAAGTTCAGCGAGTGCCGGTAACGGCGGCGCCGCTTCGACAACAAGTCGCGAGCAACCTTCGTACAGCAATCATCGATGGCCGATTTCAACCGGGGGAGCGGCTGAAGGAAGGCGAGCTGTGTTCATGGACGGGTGTCAGCAGAACCGCAGTGCGCGAAGCGCTACGGCAGCTTGAGGCCGAAGGAATCGTCGACAACATTCCCAATCAGGGGCCCGTCGTGGCCCGGGTATCGCCCGATGAGGCGCGGCAGCACTACGAAGTGCGGGCAATGCTGGAGGGCCTGACTGCGAGGATCGTTGCCGAGGAGATCACGGAATCTCAGATCAAGGAATTGCACAAGCTCAAGCGGGACCTCGACCGGGCCTTCAAGACAGGCAGCGTGGCCAAGGTTCTCGAGTGCAAGAACCAGCTCGATGAATTCCTTATGAGCGCTTCTTCCAACAACGTCGTGAGGGGCTTTGTGACCGTCATTCGCGCCCGGTTGAGCTATCTTCGCCCGATCGTCTTGTCACAGCCGGAGCGCCTGAAAGAGAACGCCGTGGAGGTCCACGCGATCATCGACGCCATTATCGCCAAGAAGCCACAGGCCGCGTGGCACGCCGCTGTGAACCACGTCAACATGGGCGCAAAGGCGACGCTCAAGGTTCTCGAGCAGCTCGAAGCTGCCTCGGCGCGGCAGGCGGCGCTGGATGCCGAGGCCGCGCTCCGCGCGAAACGTCCGCGGGGACGGCCAAGGCGCGATGCGCAACCAAATAACCCTGTAGGAAGGGTAGCCGTCTAGACATCTCGCTAAGCAGGCATAGCGCATCGCTTGTTATCCACCCTCGGCTTTGAGGCCGTTTTCCCGGACCACCTGTCCCCAGACCTGCGCCTGTTTCGTATAGAAACTCCGCATGTATGCAGGATCGCTCGCTACAATCGTAAGCCCCATGGCCTTAATCTTCTCCGAAACGCTCTCTTCCTTGAGCGCAGCGGCCATGTCCGCGTTGAAGCGATCAATAATCGCCTTCGGGGTTTTTCCCGGCGCGTAGAGTCCCCACCACGGCGTCGCATCCAGATCGGGATAGCCGCTTTCGACGAGCGTCGGCACGTCGGGAAGGGTCGGGTGACGCGTAGCCCCGGTCTGGGCCAGAGGACGCAGCATCTTGGATTCGATCTGGCTATTGAGCACGGTGGTCGCAGCAATGATCATGTCCACGTGACCGCCGATGGCGTCGTTCACCGCGGGCGCGGCACCCTTGTACGCTACGTGTGTCCATTGCGCGCCGGTCCGCTTGCCAAGCTGCAGCATGGTCAGATGACCAAGGCTGCCAGTTCCAGCCGACGCGAAAGTGAATCCGCCTGATTTGGCCTTGGAGGCGGCGATGAGCTCGGCCAACGTCTGATACGGGCGCGAGGGCTGGCACGCCACGATGTTCGGGGCCGTGCCGACCAGCATGACCGGATCGAGATCCGTCTCGGAATCGAAGGGCAGACTTGGCTGCATCACCGGATTAGTGGCATGTGTATCGAACACGAACAGCCAAGTGCGCCCGTCCGGAGGCGACTTTGCGGCGGCGGCCGCGCCGATGCTGCCTGCGGCGCCGGCACGGTTTTCAATAATGATCGTGGTGCCGAGCCGCTGCTGCAGACCTGGCTGAACCAGGCGAGCGATCGCGTCGAGCGTGCCTCCCGCCGGGAACGGGACAATGAACTTCATCTGCCCCGCAGGCCACTCCTGGGCCCTGGCGGCGAAGGGCACCGCAAGTGCCCCGGCGATCACGGCACGTCGTGTCAGTTTTCCCATGACGTTCTCCCCATGTTCACATCGGAAACGGCGCTTCTTTAAGTCCGGAAGCGACGACCGGCTGCAAATCCGTCATCGCTTTCCGCGATTATCGTTGCGCGAACGTTGCGATTGAACCGGCAACCGGCCGTCCGCGATGCCAGACTGCCGAGATTTTGTGGGCGTTGCTGATATCGGCCGAAGGATCCGCATCGAGCACAACGAGATCGGCAAGCTTTCCTGCCTTCAGGACCCCGCGATCATCGAGCTTCAGCAGTTTCGCAGCGCCGCTGGTCGCAATCGTCAGCGCCTGCAGTGGCGTCAGACCGGCCTCGACCATGAGATCAAGCTCGCGATGCTCGGCTACGCCGGGGAAGCGGAGGCCGACGCCGGAATCCGACCCAAACCCGATGTTGATGCCGGCCTTGTAAAGCGTCATCAGGTTCTTCTGGTTCATCGCCAGAGCCTTGCGCGCGCGTTCTGATCCCGGAGCGTCGTGAACCTTCTGCTGCCAGGCCGGATCTTCCAACTGCGTCTTGACGGCCGGATCCAGCGCGCGGTTCACGAATGGGTCGGCGGCAACTTTCGCCTTGTCGGCAAAAATGAAGTTCGAATCGTCAAGCGCCAGGGTCGGAACGTACCACGTCGCCCCCTTCTTCATGAGGTCGATCGTCGGCGCATCGACTTCCTTGTCCCGGATGCCGTGGGCGATGATATCAGCACCGGCTTTCAAGGCTGCCTGGGCATCTTCCAGATCATTGATGTGGAAAGCGACGCGAAGCTTGTTCTTGTGGGACTCGTCCACGGCGGCCGCATAGACCTCGGGCTTGACCTTGACAGGCAACAGCTTTCCAAAGTCGTCAAGCCAGATCTTCACCAGATCCGTCTTGCGACCGGCCATTTCCTTGATGGCTTGCCGCGCAGCTTCCGGGGTATCGGGACGATAGACCTGGCTCGGTCCGACCGGGACGATCGCCACGGGCGGCGCTCCGAGAGCAACACCGATGCCACGGTCTGCGCCGAAGATATCCGCGCCGGGCGCCTTGCCCGAATGCAAATCGGCGCGCAGATCGTAGAATTCAGCCGCGTTCAGACCCAATGACGTAATTGTCGTCACGCCATAGGCTTCCCACTGCCGAAGTTGCGATATGATGTACTCGCGATTGTAGTTGTCCGGGCTCGCCTTCAGCCCTCTTACGATGCCAATGTGGGAGTGGTTGGAAATCATGCCGGGCATGATGGTCTTGCCCTTGAGGTCCACGACCTCGGCCCCCGACGGAGCCTTGACCGATTTCGCATCCCCAGCAGCCGAAATGCGGCCGTCCTTGATGACGAGAACCGAATCCGCGATTGGCTTTCCACCCAATCCATCGATCAGCGTGGCGCCTTTCAAGACGACGGGTTTCGAAGCGTCCTTGTTTTGCGCCTGTACTGCGATGTCCGATAGCAACAGGCCCGATATGGCCAAGGCAATGGCCGATACTGCTCTCATGGCGAAGCTCCCTCCTTGTTTAACGCCCGCCGGGTTGATCCCGGGTCATTAATTTTGGATATATGATATTACGCCGTCATGGCAATTGATCCCTGACGTCGCCTTGTCGATTGCGGCCGCCGCCTACCGGAGAACGAACGGATAGGGCTCGTCACCGCTGCTCATCCAAACCGTTTTGGTCTGCATGTATTCGTTGATGGCTTCGATGCCGTTTTCCCGCCCAAGTCCGCTTCGTTTGTATCCGCCGAAGGGAGCCATATAGCTCACCATGCGGTAGGTGTTGACCCACACCATGCCTGCCTTCAGCCGGTCGGCCATGACATGGGCGCGCTTCATGTTCTGCGTCCAGACACCCGCGGCGAGGCCAAACAGGATGTCGTTGCCAATTTCGATGGCTTCTTCCTCGTCGCGAAACGGGATCACGGACAGGATTGGGCCGAACACCTCTTCCTGCGCGATCCGCATGCTGTTCTTGACGCCGGTAAAGACCGTGGGCTCCACGAAAAGACCCTTTCCGCATTCAGGCCTGTGCGCGCGATCGCCTCCCAGAGCCAGATGCGCCCCGTCTTTCTTGGCGATCTCCATATAGGCGAGCACCTTGTCGAACTGCGGCACGTTGGCGACCGGCCCAACCTGGGTTTCGTCACGCATCGGGTCGCCCATCTTGATCGTGGCCGCCGCTTTCAACAGTTTTTCGACGAAGGCGTCGTGGACCGATTCCTGCACCAGCATTCGCGACCCGGCTATGCACGCCTGCCCTACGGCGGCGAATATCCCGGCGATTGCGCCGTTGACCGCGTTGTCGAGGTTGGCGTCGTCGAAGACGATGTTCGGCGATTTGCCGCCCAACTCAAGGCTTACTCGCTTCAGGCCGCGCGCGGCACCTTCGTATATTTTCTGACCCGTCGCATCGGATCCCGTGAAGGCCACTTTGGCGACCTGAGGATGCTCGACGAGCGTCGGCCCAACCTCGTTGCCAAAGCCTGTAACCACGTTGATGACACCAGGGGGAAAGCCGGCCTCCTCCACCAATGACATCATTTCGAGCAGCGACGCCGAGGTAAATTCCGAAGGCTTGAGTACCACGGTATTTCCCGCCGCCAACGCCGGAGCGAGCTTCCACGCAACCAGCATCAGCGGCGAGTTCCACGGGATGATCCCGACGACCACACCAACGGGCTCATGCTTCGTGTAGGTGAACATGTTGGGCTTATCGATCGGAATGACCGAGCCCTGGATCTTGTCGGCAAGGCCGCCAAAATAATAGTACCACTGGGGAATATAGTTCAGCTGCCCGCGCATCTCGCTGATCAGCTTGCCGTTGTCCTTTACCTCGATCTCGGCCAGCCGCTCTGCATTTGCCGCAATCAGATCGCCCAACTTGCGCATCAACGCGCCGCGTTGCGTGGCATTGAGTTTGGGCCATGGACCGACATTCATCGCGCGATGCGCCGCCTGCACGGCGCGTGCGGCGTCCTCGGCATTGCCCCGCGGGATCAGCGCCCAAGGCTCGGCGGTGTAAGGGTTCATGGTCTCGAACCACTCGCCCGAGGCAGGATCCTCCCACTTCCCCCCAATGTACATTTGGTACTTTTTCATGGAATCCCCGCGGGCTTGCAAAAATATTATCTATCATATTACGGTATTATTTATTTTTTGGCGACGTCAAGCGCTTCTTTTGGGGAGCGCTTCATTTTGGCGAAGCAGCAGTTTCTGTGGGCGCTGCAGCAAAAGCGGCGCCTGCAGTCATACTCGAAAAATTACGCTGTACAATATTATGATCATACAGCATTTATGGGCGAATTGACGCCAAATTTTCGTGGGGAAAGCAGAATGACGCAGAACGTGGCAACCGACATAGCGACCGCATTGAAGGATGCGGCGGTCGAAAATTTCTTTCTCCTGACCGGTGGCGACCAGCCCTTGTGGATCGCTCTTCGCGATGCAGGGTTACGAATGGTCGTCGCACGCAGCGAAGCCAGCGCGGTCTACATGGCCGACGGCTACGCCCGTGCGAGCGGCCGCGTTGCCCCCGCCTATGGGCAAGCGGGGCCGGGTGCAGCCAACATCGCTGCTGCGCTGGCGGACTCGGTCTGGGCGCAGTCGCCGGTCTTCGCCTTGACTGGCGCGACCGCGACACAAGCGGTGCACATGAACGAGTACCAGGATCTCAATCAGCACATCATCTTTGGACCAGTGACGAAATGGAACGGTGCAGTTGCTACCCCCGAAACGGCCGGTAGTCTTGTATCCCAGGCGCTCCAGATTGCTGCCACGCCGACGTGCGGGCCGACCCACCTCGACGTTCCCAAGAACTTCTTCGCAATGCCTGGCGCGGCGCAAACATCGAACGCGTCTGGACGACGTACTCCGACTGCGGTCAGCAAGGCTACCCCACTGGAGACCGATCTTGCTTCTGCGCTGGAGTTCCTCAGCAATGCCGAGCGTCCTGTCCTGTTCGTGGGAGAAGGCGTGAGGCTGGCGGGCGCGTGGACCGAACTCGCACTGCTGTCGGATCTCGCGGGCATCCCAATCGTGGCGACCGCGGGCGGCAAACCCGCCATTCTTGCTTCACATCCGAATTTCAGCGGCATCGTCGGCCGCTACTCGTCTGTGACAGCCAATGGCCTTGTGGCGGAAGCCGACTGCGTCCTGGCGCTCGGTACGCGATTAGGTGGCCTCGCAACCAACGGCTACACGCTCCCCAATCGTCGCGCGACGGTGATCCAGATAGATCACGACCCGTTAGCGCTCATCAATACCTACGCACCCAGCCTCGGCATTTGCGCCGACATCAAGGTTTTCCTCACCGATCTCGTCGCCCTCGCGAAGCAGAAGAACGTGAAGGCCGCGCCCGACTGGCTCAAGCGCTGTCGCACGGATGCCGGCGAATGGACTGCACGTCACCGCGAACAACTCGCTGCCGTTTCAGGCAACGCAGCCCTGTCACCGCTCTCGGTCCTCGACGAGCTCTCCCGCTACTCCAAGGAAATCACACTCGTTGCAGACACCGGGTACATGGCGGCCTGGACCGGGGTGCTGTATCCGATCACCCGCTATGATTCATTTTTCCGCGCAGTCGGATCGCTGGGCTGGGCCCTGCCCGCCTCGCTCGGCGTTCAGATGGCACGCAAGGAAAAGGTCATCTGCATCACCGGCGACGGCGGAGCCGGCTATCATTTGTCCGACATCGAGACTGCAGTCCGATACAAGCTTCCGGTCGTTATCATCGTCATGAATAACAGCGCACTGGCGTTCGAATACCATGAGCAGAAGTATCGCTGGAACGGAAATGTGGTTGCGGAAGCGAACGATTTCGGACGGGTCGATTTTGCCGCGGCAGGTGTCGCGCTGGGCGCACGGGGCGCGCGCGTAAGCAATCGCGAAGAGTTCGCGACAGCTTTGACCATGGCCATGAAAGCTTCCGATCCTTTCATCATCGACGTCGTGATCGACAAGGAGGCCTTTCCACCCGTAACCAATTTCGATGCGGTGATGGAGCGGAGACTCTAGAAGCGCAAGTAGACGCGCATAGCGGAGAAGACCGTACTGGCTTGCCCGCAAGAGGCACTGCATAACTCAAAAACTCCGGGTGGAAATCATGAAAACTCGTCGCACTATCGTTGGAGGCGCAGCGCTTGGCCTTTTGCCGCTCGTCGCGCCTTCCGTCGCTCGGGCGCAAAGGGCCACGATCCGCTGGCGCCTTGCGTCAAGCTATCCCAAGAATCTCGATACCATCCATGGCATCGCCGTTCGTCTCGCGAAACAAGTCGCCGAGATCACTGAAGGCGGCTTTCAAATCCAGGTCTTCGGTCCCGGCGAACTCGTACCTGGCCTGCAGGTTCTCGATGCCGTGCAGAACGAGACTGTCGAGATGGGACACACGGCTTCAATCTACTACAGCGGCAAAAATCGGGCGTTCGCCATCGACACCGGCCTGCCGTTTGGAATGACGCCGCGACAACATTTGTCGTGGATGTACCGCGGCGGCGGCCTCGAACTCTTCAGGGAGTTCTTCAAGGCTTACGGCATCGTGAACTTTCCCGGCGGAAGTACCGGCGTTCAGATGGGCGGTTGGTTTCGCCGCGAGGTCAATACGCTCGGCGATCTGAAGGGCCTCAAGATGCGCATCCCTGGAATTGCCGGCGATGTGGTCGCCAGACTGGGAGTGGTTCCGCAGAACATAGCCGGTGGCGACACGTACCCCGCGCTCGAAAGGGGTACCATCGACGCCGTCGAATGGGTTGGACCCTACGACGATGAAAAGCTCGGATTCAACAAGGTCGCCAAATATTACTACTATCCGGGCTGGTGGGATTGCACGGGTCAGCTCGCCTTTTATGTGGGCGCCAAGGCATGGTCCGCGCTGCCGCCGCACTACCAACGTGCGTTTGAAGTCGCAGCCGCAGAAGCCTCCTGGGACATGCTCGCGCACTATGACGCCAGCAACATGGCGCCGCTGCGCCGATTGATCGCAGGCGGTACTGAACTCAGGCCGTTCTCGCGCGAAATCATGGAAGGTGGATATCGTGCGGCATTCGCACTCTACGCCGAGGAAGCGGAGAAGAATCCTGAATTCCGCAAGATCTACAGCGAATGGCTCAAGTTTCGGGAAGATATCGTGACCTGGTTCAGGGTTGCCGAAGCTACCTTCGAGTCCAGTCTCTACAATCTGTACAAGACGTGAGCGGCACCTTGGAGCCAAGCGGACTGCCTCCCGACTATCAAGTCGGCCAACGGGCTCATACCAGCGAGCAGGATTAGGATGTCCAACCAAACGACCGATCGATCCCGCACTATCGGCAACGGACCCGACCCAATCATGGGAGAGCCTCCGATCTGGTTCGTCAATTCACTGGATGCAATCGTACCCGGCTTCGCACGCCGGCTCATCGAGACGGATTTTGGCAATTCGTCAAACCGGTCCGGGCTGGACCTGAAGACCCGCGAACTGGTCTTGCTCGCCTCTTGCGGCGCATTGGGTACGGCCGGGATCGCAAGCGTGCGGATGCGCATTCCTGCCGCCCTTGAAGCCGGCGCCACCCGTATGGATATACTGGAAGTTTTGATCCAGGTCGGTCTTTGCGCGGGACTCCCTGCAAGCTTCGGCGCCTTGGAAGCAGCCGCCGAGGTTTTTGCTGGGCTTGATGCCCATGGCGGGGGCATAAAGTGACCCGGTGGGAAGCACAGCAATGCAGTTGAGCCGCCCTCACCACGCTGGCTGTGCAGATGCCAGCGTGGAACGGCAAGCTTTACTCGTTGCGAGACAACGACGATCAAGACTAAAGGAAGCCGATCGAAATCCACGGCACGACGGCAACGATGATCGTGCCGATCAGCAGCGCGATCATGTAGGCGGCAATCGGCTTCATGCCTTCATCAGGATTGATACGGCTGATCGCGCATGCTGCGTAGTAGCCTACCCCGAAGGGCGGCGCGAACAGCCCGATACCCATCGCAAGCACGACCACCATGGCATAGTGCACCTCGTGCACGCCGACCTGCCGGGCAATCGGAAACAGCAGCGGTCCGAACAGCACGATGGCTGGAATACCCTCGAGCACGCTGCCGAGGATGACGAAGGCAACGATGGTCACCGCAAGGAACATCGGTACGCCGCCCGGAAGCGCCGTCATTGTCTTGGCGAGCGATGCCGAGAAGCCGGACTGCGTGAGCGCCCAGGCCATGCCGGTGGCCGCGCCGATGATGAGAAGGATCGCGCCTGAAAGGGACGCGGTTTCAACCAGCATTGGATAGAGGCGCCGCCAGGAAAACTGCCGGTAGATCAGCAGTCCCGCCAGCATCGAATAGACGATGCCGATGGTAGACACTTCGGTCGCGGTCGCCACCCCCTCGACCACAGCCGCACGGATCACGAAGGGCAGCGCAACGGCGGGAATAGCGATGACAAAAGCGCGCCCAATCTCGCGGCCGGTCGCCCGTTTGACGTGCGACAGGTCCTCGCGCCGGTAGCGCCACCAGACGACGGCACAAAGCATGACCGCGAGCACAATGCCCGGCAGCAGGCCGCCCGTGAACAATGCGGCGATCGACACGCCCGTGACCGAGCCGATCGTGATCAGCACCAGCGACGGCGGGATCGTTTCAGTCTGCGCGCCGGTCGCGGAAAGTAGCGCCACGAGGTCGCCGGGTTTGGCGCCGCGCGCCTTCATTTCAGGAAACAGCACGGGAGCAACGGCGGCCATGTCGGCAGCCTTCGAGCCCGAGATGCCGGAGACCAGATACATGGCGCCCACCAGCACGTATTGCAGGCCGCCGCGGACGTGCCCGAGCAGGCTTGCAAGGAAGCTCACCATTGCCCGGGCCATACCGGTCATCTCAATAAGCAGCCCGAGGAAGACGAACAGAGGCACCGCCAGCAGAATCAGATGGCTCATGCCTTCGTCCATCCGCCCGATAACGACAACGCTCGGCGTGCTGGTGGTCAAGGTGAGATAGCCGACCGTGGCGAGGCCGAACGCAAAGGCAATGGGAACCGCCACAAACACCATGGCGCCGACCAGGAATACAAAGAATATGAGCAGGTTTAAATTGCCCAAGGGCTTCAGCACGGGCGCCAGAAACGCAAGGACGGCAACGAGAGCGCCGACGAGGGCGATGGCCGTCAACACTTTACGCATATCGGCGATGACAGCCAGACGCAGCAACGCGACGATCAGCATCAGTCCAATTCCGACCGGCAGCGCCGCCGCGCGCCAGGAATTGACGATGTCGAGCGCCGGCGTCCTGATATACACCTCGTCCACGGCGAAGTCGTAGGCGGGATGGATGACGAGAAGCAGGAACGCCAGCGAGGCGGCGATCGCGACGACGTCGAGAAACGCCCGTGTGCCGGGAGCGAGCATGCCAACGATCGCGGTCATCCTCATGTGCTCGCCACGCTGGAACGCGATGACCGAACCGAGCATCGCGAGCCAAAGGAACAGGATGCCGGCAAGTTCGTCCGTCCACACGATCGGTGCGTGAAAGACGTAACGGGCGACGATGCCGAGCAGGAGGACGACGATCTCCGCGACGACCAACAGCGCGGCTGGAATGGCAATCGCCGGCTCGAGCGCGCGGGTCAGACGTGCAGTGCCACCACGCCATCCTGACAGGGGCTGCTTCATCGCAGCCTCATGCTCCGTAGTAGATGCATGTGCCATGGCGCTCACACCAGCTTTCCGGCGGCTTGCTCGAGTTGCGTCCAAGCCTCATTTCCGAACTTGGCCTTCCAGTCGGCATAGAAGCTGGTCTTGCCGAGCGCCTGCCGGAAGGCGGCTCGATCGACCTCCAGGAACTGCATGCCTTTGGCCGTCAGATCGGAACGGAGCGATTCGCTCAGCCTGGCGATGTCGGCACGCTCGTCATTTGCCGAGCGATCGAATTCGCGGGTGACGATTTCCTGCAGATCCTTCGGCAGTTTCTCGAAGGCGCGCTTGTTGCCGAGGATCCAGTAGTTGTCCCAGACGTGGCCGGTCAAACTGCACGTCTTTTGCACCTCATAGAGACGCGCCGTCGCGATGATCGGCAGCGGATTCTCCTGTCCATCGACGACCTTGGTCTGCAGCGCGGAATAGACCTCGTTGAAATTGATCGGCGCCGGGCCGGCTCCAAGGGCCTGGAAGAGCGACGTGAGATTCGGCGCCGCCGGCACCCGAAGCTTGAATCCCTTCAGATCATCGGGGGTTTTGATCTCGCGCCCCGATGACGTGACATGACGAAAGCCATTATCCCACGCCTTCGAAACGGTCATGATCGGCGTCTTCGCGATCTGCGCGCGGATGTAGGCGCCGAGATCGCCGTCCATCGCTTTCCAAACGGCGTCATAGCTGGTGAACAGGAAACCCAGGTTCACAATTCCTGCGGCCGGGACCAGCGTTGCAAGGATCAGCGAAGAGAGGTTGAAGAACTCGACCCCGCCGTTCCTGACCTGGGTCAGCAGGTCGGTGTCCGATCCAAGCTGGTTTGCCGGGAAGAGGTTGATCTCGAGCCGTCCGCCGCTCGCCTCGCGGATGCGATCCGTCGCCTCTTTGGCGCGCATGTTGACAGGGTGCGTCGGGTCCTGCCCGGTCGCGAGCTTGTAGGTGAACTCCGCGGCGGAGGCGCGGCGGCTGAGGATACCGCAGAACGGCACGGCGGCCGCGCTCGTGATCAGGGTCCGGCGGCTCATTGTCATCGGCTTGCGCGTGGTCATCGATTCCTCCCTGTGATTCGGGCCCGACGGGGCGGTGGCAACGGTTGTGTCCGTCAAATTCTTCTTGGCCGGCGCTCGAAGGCCGGCAATGGGCGGCAGCCGTCATTCCCCACAGCGGCGCTGCGGAGCGATGATTGCCGAAGTCTGTTGTGGGGCTGCGGCTAGAGCCCTAGCGCCCGAGCCATTGCTTGATCTGCCGTGAGACTTCCGCGGTGGAAATTCCGTAGCGGTCGTGCAGCGTAGGCAGTGCGCCCGCGGCTAGAAATTCGTCGGGCAGGCCAATCTGTCGAAAGGTCGAATGAACGCCGGAGCGCATCAGTAACCCGGCGACTGCCTCGCCGAGGCCGCCGATCACGGTGTGGTTTTCGGCAACGACGACCAGGCGCCCTGAGCGTCCCGCTTCGCGCAGGATCGTCTCGGCATCGAGCGGCTTGATGGTCGGAACGTGCAGCACGGCGGCGTCCACGCGGTCGCCCGCGAGCTCCTTCGCGGCGTCGAGCGCACGCATGGTCATGATGCCGGTAGAGATGATAAGGACATCCCTGCCGTCCCGGATCAGCGATGCCTTGCCAAGTTCGAAGTTGTAGCCGTACTCGTCAAGCACCACCGGCACCTGGCCGCGCAGCAGCCGCACATAGACCGGGCCTTGATGGGCGGCGATGGCCGGCACCAGTTGCTCGATCTCGTGCGCGTCGCAGGGGTCGATCACGGTCATGTTCGGCATGGCGCGGAAAAGCGCGAGATCCTCGGCCGCCTGATGGCTCGGGCCATAGCCGGAGGTCAGGCCCGGCAGAGCGCAAACGATCTTCACGTTGCGGTCTTCCTCCGCGATCGTTTGATGAATGAAATCGTAAGCGCGGCGGGCCGCAAACACGGCGTAGGTGGTGGCGAACGGCGTGAAGCCTTCGGCGGCCAGCCCCGAGGCGGCGCCGAACAGAAGCTGCTCGGCCATTCCCATCTGATAGTATCTGTCGGGGAACGCCTTGGCGAAGATGTGAAGGTCGGTATACTTGCCAAGATCGGCCGTCATGCCGACTACGTCGGCGCGGTTGCGGGCGAGCTCGACGAGCGCGCGCCCGAATGGCGCCGGCCTAGTCCTTTGTCCTTCGGCCGCGATCGACGCGATCATTGCCGAAGTCGTGAGGCGGGGCTTGCCTGAAGGCGTCTCGGTCGCGGGCTTCATGCTGGCCTCCCATCATCGAGCGCTTTGAGCGCGAGCTGCCATTCGTGCGGCTCAACGCGGATGAAGTGATTTTTCTCACGCTGCTCCAGGAACGGAACGCCTTTGCCCATCAGCGTGTCGGCGATGATTATCCGGGGCCTAGGTTCTGTATGATCCTTGGCGGCATCGAATGCCGCCACAACGGCTTCGAGATCATTGCCGTCGATCCGCTGAACGAACCAGCCGAAGGCCTGGAGCTTGTCGACCAGGGGCTCGAAAGCCATCATCTGCGTCGAAGGGCCGTCGGCCTGCTGGTTGTTGACGTCGACGATGGCGATCAGGTTGTCCAACTTGAAGTGGCTGGCCGACATGATCGCCTCCCAGACGGAACCCTCATCGAGCTCGCCATCGGAAAACAGCGTGTAGACTCTGGCCTCGGAGCCCTTACGTTTCAGACCGAGAGCTCTTCCGACAGCGATGCCAAGTCCAAGGCCTAGGGATCCACCCGACATCTCCATGCCTGGCGTATAGGCTGCCATACCCGACATGGGCAGTCGGCTTTCGTCGAAGCCGTAAGTCTCGAGTTCTGCTTCCGGCAGTATTCCGGCCTCGAGCAGCGCTGCGTAGAGCGCGATGGCGTAGTGGCCGTTCGAGAGCAGGAACCGGTCCCGTCCCTCCCAGGATGGATCTTCCGGACGGTAACGCATCGCATGGAAATAGGCGGCAGTCAGAACATCGGCGATGTCCAGCGCCTGGGCAATGTAGCCCTGTCCCTGTACTTCGCCCATCCGCAGTGCATTGCGACGGACATTATGGGCGCGTTGCGCCAGCGTCGGCGCGTTGGCAATCGTTCCAGCCGTTCCCATGACGACCTCCCTTCTCAGCCGTTCAGTGAATGAGCATGCCGCCGTTGACGTCGATCACCGCCCCCGTGACGTAGGCAGACAGATCAGACGCGAGGAACGTGTAGATTCCCGCTACATCGCTGGCTTCGCCGAGGCGGCCGAGCGGAATGCCCTCGAGTATCTTCGCCCTCATCTCGTCGGTGAGCTTGCCGGCGGTGATGTCGGTTCCGATCAGGCCGGGCGTGACGCAATTGACGCGGATACCGTCGGCTCCGAACTCGCGGGCCATCGCCTTGGCAAGGCCCAGCACACCGGCCTTGGCCGCGGAATAATGCGGGCCGCCGAAGATGCCGCCGCCCCGCTGCGCCGAGACCGACGACATGCAGGCAATCGAACCGCTCTTGCGCCTGCGCATGTGCGGAATCACCGCCTGGGAGAGAAAGAGCACGCCCTTGAGATTGACGTCCTGAATGCGATCCCAGTCCGCCGGCGTGATTTCGAGGAGTTTCACCGGCTGGGTGATGCCGGCATTGTTGATCAGGATGTCGATCTGGCCGAAGGCGACGACCGCGGACTCGATGGCCTTCATACAGGACTTCTGGTCGGTAACGTCACATGCGAGACCGAGGTGAGGTCCGCCGGAACCCGAGTCCAGGCTTTTCGCGGCGGCTTCCGCCGCGGCGCCGTCAATGTCGAGGATCGCGACCCGGGCCCCTTCCGCTGCAAAACGCCTGGCAGTCGCGAGTCCAATCCCGCGCGGTGATGCCGCACCCGAAATGACAGCCGTCTTGCCGCTCAGCAGCATGCCTTCCTCCCTGAATCGACCCCGCAAAGCACCGTCGATCGGCACTGTTTTCTTGACGATCTGACTACGTCCGGATCGACATTCCGACAAACGCGCAGTTGTCGCCGATAGATGAATCTGGTTCACTTATGGAATGTTGCTTTCCAGCATCCCGATTTCGGCGATCCGCGCCTTCGAGGCGGCCGCACGCACCGGCTCGTTCCGCGATGCGGCGAGCGAACTCCATTTGACGCCGAGCGCCGTCAGTCACGCGATCCGCAAGCTGGAAAGCACGATGAGCACCACGCTGTTCGAGCGCAGCGCCCGATCGATCCGGCTGACGCCAGCCGGGCAGAACCTGATGCGGCACGCCGGCGCCGCATTCGACAATCTGCGGCGCGGAATCGAGGAAGTCGCCGGCCGTGGGCCGCAACTGCTTCGGGTACATTGCGCGCCCAGCTTCGCGGCGCAATGGCTGGCGCCGCGTCTCGCCCAATTCCTCGCTGCCGAGCCCAAGCTGGAAGTCCGGTTGGCCGCCAGCACCGAATATGCCCGGTTCAGTAACGACGATTTCGATCTCGATATCGTCTATGGGGAGCCCAGGAGCGAGGCCCTCGAAATCATCCCGCTCGGCGAGGAAACGGTTACACCCCTTTGTACGCCGACGATTGCAAAACGAATCCGTAAGCCGAAGGACCTGGCCGGCCAGGTGCTCATTCGCTCGGAGGTCAAGCGGGTCCAGTGGCATCAGTGGTTCGCCGCGAACGGGTTGGAGTCACCGGCGATTCACGGCATGCGTTTTGATCGCAGTTTCCTGGCGATTGCCATGGCCTCGAGTGGTCTCGGCGTTACGCTGGAATCAACGCGACTTGCCGAGCGCGAAATCGCGTCCGGCATATTGGTCGCTCCACTCGCCGGTCGCGCGGTCGATGTCCGCTATGTCGGCCATCATCTCGTGTTTCCCCGCGCCAACCGGCAGCGCCGCGCGGTTCGGGCGTTTGCCGATTGGGTCATGTCGGAGCTTGATCGGACCACCACACGGCCCTAATGCGCTGCAGGTGGTCGCCCGCGCAGCAAGTCGTACCGGTGCTAGACTTTGTAGCCCTCCGATTGCGACGGCGGCCTTGTTAAAAACGGCACGCAAATCATCACCAGTAGCGTGGGGACCGCCAGCGACAGGAAAAACAACCCTGCTTGCCGGGAGCCGCGACGAAGCCCGAAAACAACAGGGGCGAAGCGATTGAAACCATTCGCCCGATACCGAATGCCCAGCCGACGCCGGTGGCGCGGACCTTCGTCGGATAGACGGTCGGCACATAGGAATTCAATGCGCTTTGTGCACCCGTCATCGCCGCGCCGGCGAACGCCATGGTCGCAATCATGCCGATGCCCATGCCCGTGCCAACGGTAAAACCGAGGGTCAGCCAGCTCGCCGTACAGGCTCCATACCAGAACCAGAGGCCGATCCGCGGGCCGAAGCTATCGAGCAGAAAACCGCTCAAGCCCGAACCTACCAGGCCGCCGATGGAGAACGCGGCCATCAGTGTTCCGACCACCTGTAAGGAGAAACCGGCGCTGAGGTTGAGAACCACCGCGCCGAGTGCGGCGAAGCCCGACAGTGCGATAAAGCTGAGCGCGAATGTCGATAATCAGCCCTAACGCGCGTGCTTTCGTTCGCGCTGAGCCAACATGACGTCCCAGGGCTCTTGCTATTTCTCCTAGCTTGATCCTCTGACCAATCATTTCGATGAACTGACTGATCTCTTCCTCTGACCAATCCTTCGGCTTTAACGTTCTAGTGCCTCGCGTCTTTGCCGGTTTACGCTTTCCGGTAGTTGTCCCACGAGCTTTCACTAATCTCACCACCGTCTTGCACTTAGGACATTCGTGAGACCGAATTTCATATCTTGCGGTTACAGGCTCGATTGCGATGGCATGTCGCTCCACACCGCATGCGACGAACAATAGGCTGGCTGTCATAGCGTGTATCCTCGAGCCGCAAGAATATCTTCTCGGAAGGCCGGATGGCTATCACCACCCCGCAAAAATACGGGGGTGCCGATTTCCTGAGCTGCTAACCGGTAAAATTGAGGAGTTAGCGATATGCGTTGCGACATCAGTATGCTCAGCCATCCGTGGAGCGCCGGGTAATTCTCCAGGTCCGATCCAACTCACGCTAGGAGCAAATCGCAGCCATTGTAGGAACATGTTTCTAACTCGCGGTCTCAAACGCACAGAATGGTGCTTGCTACGTAATTGTCGAATCTCGGCGGCGTCCTCCCTTTGACGCCTGGTTTTGGAGGAAACGAACACCCAGCTGATCCCCATTAACCCGAGCCAGTTCGCAGCGCCGAAACGCGAGACCGGGAGAAGAAAGAAGCGCACCTTCAGCAGATTGCCACGACGACCGCGGAAGCAAAACAGGGGCCCAGCGGGTCGCGATGCAAGATCCCCTGAACCTGCAATGCCAGCGACCAAAAGCCCTTGCGCATGTCGGTATAGCCGGTCGCGAGCCATACCCGCACGCCGGCCGGCAACGGGATCATCGTGGCCGTCCATCAGCGCAGCCACAACTGCGGTCAGCGTCACCGTGTCAACCGCGCCCGTGACCCGCATCCGAGCCCCGGCCGCGAACTCAATCTCGATCGCACCGCAGGTCTCGGAGGGCGCCGTCAACGGTTGCCGGGCTGGCGCAATGGAGACTGCCGCAAAACGGACTTCGTCATCCTGCCGCGGCATCGGTCCAGGCCCGAAGGAGCAAGCCGATGGAGGTGCGGCAGCGTTCCGTCATGGCAGAGAGAGCGACGTAGCCGGACGACGAAGACGCAGAAAGCGAAGCAACGGGTTACGCCGACTTCCGCGAACGGATCAGAGGAACGCCGAGCAGATAGGCGGGCGGTCAACGCCATTGCCGGACGCCGACGGCAGGGCACGGATCGGCCCAATAAAAAACACAACCTGTCGATGAAATCACCCGATTCCAAATATCTTATCGATGCTCCTGCATTTTCAGAGCACCATGGTCGCGAATGGCCGACGAACAAGACCACAGATATTTATCGCTCCGCAATCAATCTGCAACGATCCCCCTTCAACACCTCCGATATGCGGTTGTTTCCGCGGAGTATGGAAGCTTCCGGCGGGCTGCAGAAGCGTTGTTGACGCAGCAGTCAACTCTGAGCCGCTGCATCCGGGAACTCGAGGAATCAATAGGCGTGATTGTGTTCGAGCGATCGAGCGGCGGCGTCTGCGCCACGTCGGCTGGCCGGGATTTTCTCCGAACGGCGCGGTCGATACTCGAACAAATGGATGCGCTGGTTACGTCAGCCAAGTCTAACGGACGCGGCGAGGCTGGGCGGCTGTCTGTGGGATTCTATACGTCGCTGTCGGCCGGCAATTTACGGGCGACGTTGGTGGATTTCAGGCAGCGGTGCCCACAGGTCGCACTTGGCATGGTCGAAAGGTCGCGGATGCGCCTCGTCGCCGCCTTACGCAATGGTGCAATCGACGTTGTCATCGCGACCGACGGAGGACACGTCTTTGACAGCAACGCCTTGCCGCTGTGGAGCGAGCGCGTCCTAGTGGCCTTGCCTGAGGGACATCAACTGGCTGGGAAGAAGGCGATCTACTGGACCGACCTGCGGAATGAGACGGTCCTTCTCAGCCATTATGACCCGGGACGAGAACTTGAGGATCTCTTGTTGGCGAAGCTGATCTCGACAGCAGACCGTCCCAAGATCGAACGCCATGACGTTAGCAGAGGCATCATCAAGACCCTCATATCCATAGGATTCGGTGTCAGTTTGGTGGCCGAGTCCGACATCGGCGTCACGTTTGCGGGCCTGATTTATCGAGAGATACGAGACGGCACGGGGCCGAGTCAGGTCCATTATTCAGCACACTGGCGCAAGGACAATGACAATCCGGCGCTGGCAAACTTTCTCAAATTGTTGAGCGAGCGCTATCCCTTGCCTTGCGCAGGCTGACCCTTGCGGCGGGCCTTTGCAAAGGCTCGGTCGGTTACCATGAATCGCGCCAGCATTGGTGCGACCAGCTTTGCGGGATCCGAGATCGACTGCCCGGTTTCGCGGGCAAGCATGTCGGTGTAGGCCGCGAGGTCGCGATGGACATCGGCCGGCAGTTCCACGCTGAGCTTTACCGGCTTGTCATCGGCGATGGCGCCGAGCTTCAGCTTTGCCATTTTTTCAGCCTCTGTATGGTTCGAGCACGAGGTCGCGATTGACGATTACCCGGACCGGAAAACCCGGCCGAATTGTCAGGGTCGGCTGGATGTTGAGATTGCGCCGAACGATCTGCTGACCGGTCTGGTTCAGGGAATCCCCTGCCCCACGGCGAAGGGCCTGCAGAATGGCGCTGTTTCCGTTGCCAGCATCCAAGCCGGAACCAAGTTCGGCTCCTACACCAAGCAAAGTCGACAGCAACGCAGCCTTGAACATCTCGCCCCCGTGAAGATCGACCTCGTCGTGAAGCCCCGCATAGCCTGCGGTATCGGCACCCGGCTGGCGCTCAAGGACGATCGATCGGCCGTTCGGCATGATCAGGCGTGTCCAGACCAGGAGCACGCGTGACTGTCCATGTGTAACGTGGCTATCGTAGATCCCTATCAGCCGCGCACCCTGGGGCACCAACAAAGTTTGACCGGACAGCGTATCAAATAGCGGTTCAGTCACATGCGCCATGATCTGCCCGGGCAGATCGGAGCGGATGCCCGTAATAAGGGCCGCCGAAATCACAGACCCTGCCTGGACGACAAAACGCGAGGCTGGCTTCGCCACACGGTCAGGGCTCGTGGTCCGCCGATCAACGGCAGCGCTAACAAAAGCGAGCTTGCGGTCCTGACCATTCTGGGCAAACGCCTCATCGGACGGTGATGCGGCATTTGAGGTCGTCTCGGCAGGAGTCGCTGCCGCCGGTGGCTGAACATTCGTTGACGCAAATACTTTGCTGGTGCGCGCGGCCTCGCTTTCCTGGTTCATGCGCTGTTGCTCGGGATCGACCGCAAGCGGCCCGGACTGGGCCTGGGCTGCAACAATGGGGCGACCGAGATCACCCGGCAATGGCGGCCCGAGGCGCGGCACGTCGCGCGGAATGCCCGCATAGTCGCGCGGCAGCCCGGCAAGGCCGTCGGCCACATTGTGGTGATCGGTGCTGTACAGCTCTTCGGAAGCTGGACCACGCGTGCGATTCTGCTGCAGGGCCCACAGCACGGCTCCGGAAACGAGAACGAGCGCGAGTGCCGTGCCCCCGGCCAATACCTTACGCGACAGGCGAGTCACGGGCGGAGGTTCTGGACGCAGGCGCAGTGAGCTGGCTATCTCCGCAGCACTCTTCGGCGAGGTAGAACCAGGACCACCGGCGCCAGTCGTTTGGTTATCGGTCACGACGGTCTCCCGTCGCTTCTGATGATTCGGACCTTTTGCTGAGAGTCGCCACCAAGTCGCAGCTCGGCCGCGGCAAACAGCCGATCGACGATTAGCACGTTACGATAGGTTCGGTAGTTGACGATCTCGGAATTGCCGTCCGGACCGATGACAAACAGCGGAGGCATTTCTCCCTGAACGATGCCGGGTGAGAACTCGATATAGACCTTGCGGCCATCGTCATAGACGCCGACCGGCCGCCAAGGCGGATTGTCGCCCTCGACGGTGTAGCGATAGCGCCGCTGAGAAGAGTCAGGAAGAACTGGCGTCGAGGAAACAGCTCGGGTACGGCCGGGCCGGTCCTCCGGATAATACCAAGCGACTGATGGCATGTAAGGCTTTTCACGCGAGCGCAGCTCGATGAGATAGGTGCGCCGGTCGGTGTTGACCACGAGGTTGGTCTCAATCGAAGGCCGCGTCGGCTTGACCATGATGTGGACACGTCTGGTATCGCCGCTTCCGCTTTCGGTGTCGCCAACGACCCAGCGCACGGTGTCGCCAGCCGATACCGGTCCCGAACCCGTGAGCTGCTCGCCGGGCTCGAGTGCGATATCGGTGATCTGTCCGGGGCTCGCGTAGATCTGATAGAGGGCGCCCGGACTAAAAGGGAAGACCTGCACAGCATTGAAGTAGCCGGCGCTACGCGGCTCGACGCGCGCAGCGTCATTGGCGGTCTCGATCCGCGCAATAGGCTCCTTTGCCTCAACGTTTCCCTTCTTGCCTCCCTTCGCAGGCGTCCAGGACGGCGGAACGTGAAGGAACCGCGGACGATCCTCCGCCAGCGACGGCGGACTGGGAAGTGGCGGGATATCGTCGTCGTAGCTGATCTGCGGCGGTTTCGAGGTGGCACAGCCGCTGAGTGCAAACATGCAAGCAAACAGAAGCGGGTGCATGACCTTGCGAACACTCGGGCTAGCGACTCCAGGAATCTGCATATTCACTGCCCAAGCTCCTTCGACCAGTTGATGGCGTTGACATAGACCCCGAGAGGATTTTTGCGCAGACGATCGGCATCGCGCGGAGTTTCGATCACGATGGTGAGGATGGCGGTCCAGCGCTCGGTGGCGGTAAGCTGCCCACTGTCGTAGCGGCGCTCGATCCAGGCGACCCGAAAGCTTTCCGGCGAGGCACGGATGACGCTAGATATTTCCACTGCGATCTGCAGCTTGCCTAGCTTGGCAAAGGGATCGTTGACGCGGGCGTGGTCGTTGAGGGCGACAGCGCCGCGATCGGTCGTAAAGTCGTAGGCGCGCAGCCAGTCCTGACGCAGCAGGATGGCATCAGCCGACAGCCCGCGGACGTTTTCAATGAAGCGAGCTAAATGATAGGCGATCTGCGGATCGGTCGGTTGATAGAAGGGATTGGCTGGGCCGACCGCCTGTGTCTGGCCGAGACGATCGACCTCAATGACCCAAGGCGTAATGCTTCCCTGTGTGGATTGCCAGACGAGACCTGATGCGAGTCCGGCCGATAGGATCAGAGAACCGAAGGCTATAAGTCGCCAGTTTTTGGCCTGCACCCGCGCCGAGCCGATGCGCTCGTCCCATACTTGCGCCGCTTTCTGATAGGGCGTTACGGGCGCGGGCGTACGGCCATAATGAACGGATGGTCGTTTGAACATCACTTCCCTCCTTCGGAGAGATCGACGGAGGCGCCCCCGCCACCATGGTCGGAAGTGCGGACGACGTTGGTAGCGGCCGACGCCCCACGACTCATGGTCTGCATGCGCTTCATGCGTCTGGCCCAACTGGACTGACTGTCCAGAGGTGAGGAACTTGCCGGTGGCTGGGCTGAGCTGGCTTCACCGGCTGCAGTGCCACCAGTTGAAGCCGAGCCGCTTGCAGCCGCGGGGCGACGAAGCGGGCTCGTCATCGCGGACGCGGCGGCATCCGCGACGCCGGACAAACCACCAGTCCTGAACGCCCCGCTCGCACTACCCGCTAGCGCCGCGGTCCCGCGCGCCGCGCCGGCGAGTGCACCGGCGCTTCCGGCAGCGACGCCCGCTCCGGCCACCACGACCCCGCCGGCAGCTAACCCCGTGCCCGCGGCGGCTCCGGCGCCAAGCTGCGGACCGCCGGACACGATGCCATTAGCGATACCGGGCCCAAAGATTCCCAAACCCAGCAGCGCTAATGCCGCGAGCACGAGGGCCATGGCATCTTCAATGCCGATCTGCGCACCGCTCGCGCCCGCGGTGAACTGTGAGAACAATGTCGAGCCGATGCCGACGATGACAGCGAGAACCATGACTTTGACGCCTGACGAGATGACGTTGCCGAGCACGCGTTCGGCGGCGAAGGCCGTCTTGCCGAATAGCCCGAAGGGAATCAGGATGAAGCCGGCAAGCGTCGTCAGCTTGAACTCGATCAAGGTGACGAAGAGCTGGATCGCCAGGATGAAGAAGGCGAGCAGCACGATCACCCATGCGAACAGCAGCACGGCGATCTGAATGAAGTTTTCAAAGAAGCTGACATAGCCCATCAAGCCCGAGATCGATTCCAGAATGGGCCGCCCGGCATCGATACCGACCTGCGCGATCCGCCCCGGACGCAGGAATTCAGCCGAGGTTAGTCCCGTCCCAGAGGCCTTGAGGCCGAGACCGGCAAAGCTCTCGAAAACGATGCGGGCGAGATTGTTCCAGTTGCCTATCAGGTAAGCGAACACGCCGACAAACATCGTCTTCTTTACGAGGCGAGCGATGATGTCCTCGTCGGTGCCCCAGGCCCAGAACAGAGCGGCCAGCGTGACATCGATCGCGGCAAGCGTGGTTGCGAGGAACGCGACTTCGTTACCAAGCAACCCGAAGCCACTGTCGATATAGCGGGTAAAAGTTTCCAAAAATCGGTCAATGACGCCGGTGCCACCCATGGAATCACTCGCGTTCGGGTGTTGCAACGGGCGGCCAGCCCTGGGGGAGACGATCGGGATGCTTGGGCTGCGCCAACGAGGGTGTCGGGCTGCCTGGTTGAGCATCGGCGGAAGTAACGCCCGATGTTTTCTTTGATCCAAGGAAGCGACGGCGGTTCTCCGCCCAAATCAGACGGCACTCCTGGAGTTCTGCAACCTGCTCGGAGGTGACCTTCCGGCAGCGTTCGAGTTCGCCGCCAAGCGGACTGGCTGCCCGGGATGCCGACGATCTAGCCGGTGGACCGTCGCTGTCGCCGCGGAGCTGGATTGTGCACGCTACGACAAGGATGGGGACGGCAGCCGCTGTCGTCACAAGCATCACCCGCTTAAGTCCACCACGTCCGCTCATTGGTGAAACATCCGAACTCTCGAAGGCTGATAGCCACGACCGGGTGCGAGAAAGCGACGAAGCTGCTCCCTGCCCTGATCCTGCGCGGTGGTACGCTGGGCCGTTTCGAGATTTTGCGCCCGCCCCTGCGCGGCAACTGCTGCCGTAAGGTCGGCGAGCTGTTGCGCCTGCAAACCAAGGAGCTGATTGCCGGCCTGGCTGGCCTGTAGCGCGCCGGTCGCGCCCTGGCTTGAGCTGACGAGAGCCGACATCTCTTTGCGGTGGGTGTCGAGATTACCGACCACGGTCGCCTGAACGCGCAAGGCATCCTGCAAACCCGCCACAGAATTCTGCCAGCGCGTTTGCGCATTCAAGATTAGGGCTTGATCTGACTCGTTCGTCGAGGCCGGCGCATAGGTCGTCGTGAACGCTTGATCGATCTGCTTGATATCGTAGGCAATGCGCTGGGCCTGGGCGAGAAGCAGCTGGGTTCGTTGAATCGATTGATCGAGCTGCTGCAACGAGGAATACGGCATGCTGGCGAGATGTTTGGCCTGGTTGATCAACATCTGCGCCTGATTCTGCAGCGAGGTGATCTGGTTGTTGATCTGCTGCAGCTCACGTGCAGCCGTGAGCACATTCTGCGCATAGTTGTTAGGATCGAACACGATCAGTTGGGCCGACGCGGGCGAAACTGCGCATGCGACGGCAATGGTGATGGCGCTCGCGGCGGCGAGGTACGGGAGGCGCTTCATGACAAGCCCTCCTGCTTGATGAGACCAGGAATGAGATCGGCGGCCCAACCTAACCCGCGCGCGGCGAGCCAACCGGTGACAAAATCATCACGGCCGTGTTCGGCGAGCACGCGCTCAATCATCGCCTGATCGGACGTTGATGAAGCTGCTGTGAAGGCGAGTGCGAATTCTTCTAGACCCAGCTCGAACAGGCGATTGCCGCGCCGTGACTGGCAGTAGTAGTCGCGCTTGGGCGTGGCGCGCGCGAGGATCTCGATCTGGCGGTCGTTGAGACCGAAGCGCCGATAGATCGCCGAGATCTGCGGCTCGATCGCGCGCTCGTTCGGCAGGAACAGCCGAGTCGGGCAGCTCTCGATAATCGCAGGCGCAATCGCGGACCCGTCGATATCCGAGAGCGACTGGGTGGCAAAGATGACGGAAGCGTTCTTCTTCCGCAATGTCTTCAGCCATTCGCGGATCTGCCCCGCAAACCCTGCGTCATCGAGCGCAAGCCAACCTTCATCGATGATGAGCAGCGTCGGCCTTCCGTCGAGATGGCCTTCGATCCGATGGAAGAGATAGGCGAGCACGGCCGGTGCGGCTCCGGTGCCGATCAGGCCTTCAGTCTCGAACACCTGGACCGAAGCCGAACCGAGTTGCTCCGCTTCGGCATCGAGCAGCCACCCAAAGGGGCCACCGAGGCAGTAGGGTTGAAGAGCCCTTTTCAGGCCCTGGGACTGCAGCAGCACGGACAAACCGGTCAGCGTTCGTTCGCCCGCGGGCGCAGAAGCCAGCGAAGACAGCGCCGACCAAAGATGCTCCTTGGCTTCAGGCGTCACGTCGATCTTTTCGCGGGCGAGAATGGCTGCGATCCATCCCGCGGCCCAGCCGCGCTCGGCCGCATCGTCGATCATGGCAAGCGGCTGCAGCGCGACCGGTTCGGAGGCGCTATCGGACAGCGCGCCGCCGAGATCATGCCAATCGCCCTTCATGGCAAGCGCCGCGGCCCGGATCGAGCCGCCGAAGTCGAAGGCAAAGACCTGGGAGCTTGGATACCGGCGGAACTGCAGCGCCATCAGCGCCAGCAGCACCGACTTGCCGGCACCGGTCGGACCGACCACCAGCGTGTGCCCAACGTCCCCGACGTGGAGGGAGAAGCGGAACGGTGTGGATCCTTCCGTCCGCGCGAAGAACAGCGGCGGCGCGCCGAGATGAGTGTCTCTCGCCGGCCCTGCCCAAACCGCGGACAACGGGATCATGTGGGCGATGTTAAGGGTCGAGACCGGCGGCTGGCGGACGTTGGCATAGACGTGGCCGGGCAACGAGCCCAGCCAGGCATCGACGGCATTGATGGTCTCCACCATGCACGTGAAGTCGCGTCCTTGAATGACCTTCTCGACCAAGCGCAACCGTTCGTCCGCGATGCGCGGATTCTCGTCCCAGACTGTGATCGTGGCGGTGACAAAGCCCTCTCCGATCAGATCGGAGCCGAGCTCCTGCAACGCAGCGTCGGCGTCGATAGCCTTGTTGCTAGCGTCGGTATCGATGAGAGACGAAGTCTCGTTGGTCATCACCTCCTTCAGGATTGCGGCAACGGATTTCCGTTTGGCGAACCATTGCCGCCGGATCCTGGTCAGGAGCTTCGTTGCGTCTGCCTTGTCGAGCATGATCGCCCGGGTCGACCAACGATAAGGGAAGGCAAGCCGATTGAGATCGTCCAGAATCCCCGGCGTGGTTGCCGTCGGGAACCCAACAATCGTGAGCACCCGCAGTTGTTGGTCGCCCAGCATCGGCTCGAGCCCACCCGTCAGGGGCTCGTCCGCCAACAGCGCATCGAGATACATGGGAATCTCGGGAACGCGGACGCGATGTATCTTGGTCGAGACGCAAGCATGCAGGTACGTCAGGGTCTCGCCGTCATCGAGCCATCGGCACTCCGGCATAAACCCTTCGACCAGTTGCAGCACGCGGTCGGTCCGATCGACAAAGCCGCGCAATACCTGGTGGGCGCCGGCAGCCTCCCCACGCTCAGGTCCCTCATAAAGGAGGCGCTCGGCGCGCGCCGCGTCCTCGGCCGGCGGCAGATACAGGAAGGTGAGGAAATAGGCTGACTCGTAGTGAGCTCCCTCTTCCTCGAACTGCGCCCGGCGCTCGGCATCGACCATGGCCGATGCCACGTCTGGACAACTGCTCGGTGGATAGGCATTCGATGAATACCTCTGCGCTTCAACAAACACCGCCCAGCCGGATCCGAGGCGCCTCAAGGCGTTATTGAGGCGGCCGGCAACCGCAACAAGTTCTGCTGGAACAGAGGAATCAAGATCGGGCCCGCGAAAGCGCGCGGTCCTCTGAAACGATCCGTCCTTGTTGAGGACGATGCCTTCGTCGACCAGTGCGGCCCATGGCAGGAAATCCGCAAGATGTGTAGCGGAGCGGCGGTATTCGGCAAGGTTCATCATTGGTTGCTCACACATTCAGATGGGTTGGGATGCGCAGATGGCGTCTTGCAGTCTCGACAAAGAGCGGATCGCGCTTCGCGGCCCAGACGGCAGCGGCATGACCAATTGCCCAGATCAGGAGGCCCGCGATCCACAGCCGCAGGCCGAGGCCGAGCGCAGCGGCAACGGTGCCGTTGACGATGGCGATCGCACGCGGCGCGCCGCCGAGCAGGATCGGTTCGGTCAGCGCGCGGTGCACCGGAATTGCAAAACCTTCAACCGGCCCGTCCATCAGATCAGCACTCCGCCGCCGAATGAGAAAAATGCCAGGAAGAAGCTCGAGGCTGCGAACGCGATCGACAGACCGAAAACGATCTGGATCAGGCGCCGAAAACCGCCCGAAGTGTCGCCGAAGGCGAGCGTAAGGCCCGTGACGATGATGATGATCACGGCCAGAATCTTGGCGACGGGCCCCTCGACCGACTGCAGGATCTGGTTAAGCGGCTGCTCCCACGGCATGTTGGAGCCAGCGGCCTCTGCAGTGGGCGAGATCGCCACGGAGCTGAGAGCTACCGCAACAGCTATCATCCCGCTTCTCAATGTGACGCCGTTCATGATGGGTCTCCTGCGGGTGAAATGAGGTAGTCGCCCTCGGTCGTCAGGCCATCGACACGCGCGAGTTCTGTCAGCCGACGATCTGCGCCGCGGCCGGAGAGAACCGCAATCACGTCGATGGTCCCCGCGATCAGCGCGCGCGGCACAGTGATGACGGCTTCCTGGATAAGCTGTTCGAGGCGGCGAAGGGCGCCAAGCGCCGTGCCGGCGTGAATGGTGCCGACGCCACCGGGATGGCCGGTGCCCCAGGCCTTGAGAAGGTCGAGCGCCTCGGCTCCTCGCACCTCACCGATCGGGATTCGGTCGGGGCGTAGCCGGAGCGAGGAGCGCACGAGGTCGGACAGCGAGGCGACACCATCCTTGGTGCGCAGCGCCACGAGGTTAGCCGACTTGCATTGGAGTTCGCGCGTATCCTCGATCAGCACGACGCGATCTGCAGTTTTTGCAATCTCGGCCAGCAGCGCATTAGTCAGCGTGGTCTTGCCGGTCGAAGTACCGCCGGCCACGAGGATGTTTTGACGGTCCCGGACAGCGTTCCGCAGCCCGTCAGCCTGAGCGACTGTCAGGATGCTGGCGGCGACATAGTCGTCGAGCGTGAAGACGGCCACCGCCGGCTTGCGAATGGCAAAGGCTGGAGCGGTCACCACGGGCGGCAGCAACCCCTCAAAACGCTCCCCCGTCTCGGGCAACTCGGCCGAGACGCGGGGACTTGCCGGATGAACCTCAGCGCCGACGTGATGGGCAACGAGCCGCACGATGCGCTCGCCGTCGGCGGCGGCGAGGCGCTCGCCGGTATCGGTCATACCCCCCGACAACCGATCGACCCAGAGCCGGCCATCGGGATTGAGCATGACCTCGACGATCCCAGCGTCTTCGAGCCACGCCGCTATCGTCGGTCCGAGCGCGGTGCGCAACATGCGTGCACCACGCGAGGCGGCCTCGGACTGAAAGGAATGAACTGCCACGCTTGCCCCCAACGTCGCCGAGATATGAGCTCGGCGGTAGGGATCAGTAGAAAAGGCAGGTTACGCGCTCGTGCAACAAGCTCAAATCAGGCGGCGTGCCGTGGCGTAGCAAAAGAAAGAGGTGGCGGAATCACTCTCCGGGAACGACTGGCGAAGCCTTGGCTGGCTCAATGTCGAGCGATATTTCCTGCGCAAGGGTCTGGCCCCTGGCCAGCCGTCGCCCGAGCGCCTCGACAAAGCCCTCATACCGCTCCCGCCCCTTGGTCTGTGCCGCGGGCTGCGCCGTGTCGGGCAGCGGCGGCGTTGCCGTCAGCCAGAACCGCACGAACAAGGCCAATGCTTCATTTGAGATGGTGATATGACGCTCCAGCCGCTCGACGTGCCGGGTCAGCCGGTCAAGGCGACGGCCGAGCGCCGCCTCCATCCGCTCCGAATTATCCGGCGACAGGAATGAGGCCAGCGCAGTTTCGACGATGAGCGCCTGCGGCACCCGCTTGCGGCAGGCGTGGTCAGCGAGCTTGCCCGCCAGGTCAGGAGGCAGGCGAAACGTATGTTTAGTCCGCATTATCTCACCCTAGAGCTCGAGGCCATCGTCTGGATCCATTGCGGCCTGGCGTGCGAGGCTGGAGACGTTCATGCGCAGCACACGCGCTCGTATGGCGTCACCGTCGCCCTCATCTTCCGTGAAGTCGAACTCCGGTGGAGGCTTCAAGGCCTCTGGCGCGATATTCTCATGCTCGGGAAGCTCCGGCTCGCGGCGAATGCCGGAATTTGCGGTAGATTGCCGAGCACCCGACAAGCTTACCGGCTCGGCAACATCTGAATTCGGCGGAGCTGGCAGCCGGCTCCAATCGTCTGTCGCTGCCCTACCGTCGCGGTCGAGGGAGCTTGAGTTTGGCGGTGGTAGCACGCGCTCGGTCAAACGTGGATCCTCAAAATATCTCGCCTTCTTGGCGCGGATCGGTGGCACGCCGGAAACCAGCACCAGTTCGTCCTCGGGCGGAAGCTGCATCACCTCGCCGGGCGTGAGCAATGGCCGCGCGGTCTCCTGTCGCGAAACCATGAGATGGCCGAGCCACGGGCTAAGCCTGTGACCGGCATAGTTCTTCATCGCCCTTAATTCCGTGGCAGTCCCAAGCGCATCCGAAACCCGCCTGGCCGTACGCTCGTCATTGGTCGCAAAGGAAACGCGCACATGACAATTATCGAGGATCGCGTTATTCGGCCCGTATGCTCTTTCGATCTGATTGAGCGACTGCGCAATAAGGAAGCTCTTGAGCCCATAGCCCGCCATGAAGGCGAGCGCCGACTCGAAGAAATCAAGCCTTCCCAGCGCCGGAAACTCGTCGAGCATGAGCAGCAATCGATGCCGGCGGCCCTTGGCCTGGAGTTCCTCGGTGAGACGACGACCGATCTGGTTGAGGATCAACCGCACCAGCGGCTTGGTGCGGCTGATGTCGGACGGAGGTACAACGAGATAGAGTGTCGTCGGCCGATCGTCTTCAACGAGCTCGCGGATGCACCAATCACAGCGGCGCGTCACCTCGGCAACAACAGGGTCGCGGTAAAGGCCGAGGAAAGACATCGCGGTCGAAAGCACGCCGGACCGTTCGTTCTCGCTCTTGTTCAATAGCTCTCTCGCTGCGGACGCGATCACTGGATGGGTCCCGGCTTCACCGAGATGCCGCGTGGTCATCATCGTGCGGAGCGTCGTTTCGATTGGCCGTTTCGGATCGGACAGCAAACTCGCAACACCGGCGAGCGTCTTGTCCTGCTCCGCATAGAGGACGTGAAGGATGGCTCCGACCAGTAGCGCGTGGCTGGTCTTCTCCCAGTGGTTACGTCGCTCCAATGATCCTTCGGGATCGACCAACACGTCGGCCACGTTTTGCACGTCACGAACTTCCCACTCCCCTCGCCTCACTTCCAAGAGAGGGTTGTAAGCTGCACTCTTTGAGTTGGTTGGATCAAACAACAGCACCCGGCCGTGCCGGGCCCGAAAGCTGGACGTCAGGGACCAGTTTTCACCCTTGATGTCATGAACGATGCAGCTTCCCGGCCAGGTTAGAAGGGTCGGGATAACAAGTCCGATGCCCTTTCCGGATCTGGTGGGGGCGAAGCACAGCACATGCTCAGGTCCATCGTGCCGCAGATAAAGTCCCTCGAACCGCCCGAGGATCACGCCATCTGCCCCGGCAAGGCCGGCACTTCGAATCTCAAGCTGGCTGGCCCAACGTGCAGAACCATATGTGGCCGCCGTCTCCGCCTCCCGAGCCCGCCACACCGACATCGCGAAAGCGACTATAATCGAGATGATCCCGCCGGACGCAGCGACGCATGCCCCTTCAACGAACACCTCAGGTGCGTAGGCATCGTAGGCATACCACCACCAGAAGAAGGCCGGAGGCAGATAGATGGGAACGCCCGGTGCGAGCTCAAACCAGGGGTGTCCGAGTTGCGGCTGATAGCCGAGACGCCACGCCGTCCATTGCGTCGCGGCCCACATTGTGATGAGCACGACGGTCAAGACGCAGGCGATCTGGCCCCAAAGTATTCTGGTTGCGGACATGGCATAGAATATCGAGCGACTCCGCAATCCGCAGACAAGCTATCTTGCAGGCTGCGAGTATTTTCGGATACCCCGGCGAACAGATTGGTGCGGCAAACCAGAGGCCAGCCACGATCTGAAGCCCTACGTTGAAAGCAAACGCTGCTTGGTAAGCGACTTCAGGGTAGTGCCCATCTATGGGCGCCCAGAGCTGAACTACTAGCCCCGTCATATATTGCACGACAAACGCGCTACCGATGTGGAAGACGTTCAGCGCTGCATTGGCCCTACCCGCCAGCTCCTTCGGGAAATACTCGGCCAGGATCGCGTAACTGAGAACAGTTCCTGCGCCGACGGCCGCCACGACGATCCACGGAACATATGACGGGAGCGGCCATCGCAGGATCAATGCCAACTGAGCCGCGATGAACATCGTGGCGACAAGGCCCAACAGTGTCCGCGGTCCGGTCCCATGTCGGCGCGCCCGATCGACCGCAATGCCCCACAGAAGCCCGCCCAAACTCAATGCGATTGCCATAATGAGCAAATGCCAGAGTAGTCCGGAGCGGTCGAGACGCTCGACATCGCTGAGCCATGGCGCCGCCCACAGTCCCTGCAACGCCCATGCCGTCCCGATACAGGCGGCTGAAAGCGGAGCCAGGCGCCAGAAGCGTGGGTCGGCATAAACCATCCTTAGACTATTTGGTCCGCCTGCCACCGATATAGGTGCTGGCACCTCTGGGACAGCAAGATAGATGACAAGAGCGCATCCGGCCGAGACAATCGCGAGCAGCGCAAACAATGCTCGCCAACCCGCGGAAACCAGCAGGACCTCCGCAGGCACAGTTGCCGTCAGTGCGCCCAAGGCCCCCAACATGATCATCAGGCCGTTGAGCAGTGGGATACGTTCGCTGGGAAACCAGAGCACGAGGGCTTTCAAGCCGGCCGTCAATGACGCGGCGACACCAAGACCGATCAGCGCCCGGCCGCCGAGGAGCAGCCAAAAATTATCCGATACCGCAAATAGCGCCGCGCCCAGAGCTGCGGCAACCATCACCGCACTTTGGATCCGCCCCGGACCATATCGGTCCAACAAGATGCCGATCGGAATCTGGGCAGCCGCAAAAGTCAGGTAGTAAACAGACGTCAGTAGACCAAGGTCGCCAGCGCCGAGGCCAAATTCCGACGCCAAGGAGCCGGCGACCGTTGCATTGATGGTCCGAAACAGAAATGAGAGGTAGTAAGCGGCAACGAACGGCAGGAAGACGCGCAGAATCAAGTGCCAGTCTGTCGAGCCGCCGACACGTCGGCGTCGAGTCGCATGGCTGGACAGTCGGGACCGTAGTGGCTGTTCGACCGATGCTTGGTCAACAATTGTCTGCCTCTGAACAGGTCTAGTGCAGGGGCAGTCCCGCCTTCCCTGGAAAGTTGAACAGGCTGCCGCCCTCCCGGACGGCAGTGGAGTGCTCTACTTCGATGCCAACCGGGTTTGACGTGCGGAGATCTGGCTCGTGAACTGGCGAAGAGGTCTTTGCCATTCCCTTCTCAAAACCGTCAGCGAGAGTACCTCTCTTGTGGCCGAGCCGATCCACCGTCTCATGCACGAGCGAGGTCCCCGACTGAACGCGCCGCCAAACCTGTGTGGCAAATTCATCGAACCGCTCCGCCCCGAGCGCACACGCGGCCCGCAGAGCGGCGGCCGGCAGCGGCGGCGTCACCGCAAGCTGGTATCGAGCCTGGAGCGCGACACTCTCGTTGACGATTCGAAGATCGCGATCGAGTTGTTCGAGCTGGCGGCTCATAAGCGAAAGGCGGCGGTCTACCGGGAGATTATCGCTATCGTCGTCCGAACCGAAGAACTGAGCAAGGGCGGCCTCAACGAGCGCCGACTTGCTGGCGCCAGGACGCTTGGCGGCTGCCGCTAGCCGCGCGGCCATCTGCTCCGAGAGGTAGACGCCAATTCTGGGCTTCATCGTTGGACCTTTTGAAAGCCTGATTTCCTGCAGTGCGCGTCTAAAGCAGCGGCGCGCTGAACAAAAGGGCTACTCACGGTCCCCGAGCAACCGCTCAATCGCAACCGTCGTGCGTTCGGATAGATCGGCGTAGAAGAAGGCCGATCGAGATTGCATGGCACCGGCGGGCGGCGCGAGGTGCGACATGGCGCGGAAGTGCCGGGCAGTCCGCCAATCAGATTCCCAGGCTAATTTTCCTTCCAAAGCTCCAGGTCACACCGCCGCCACTTGCGGCGATGCCGGATACCTGTCGACCGAGATGCTGCTCAAGGGCGGGCCGCCAAGGCACGAGTTGGAATCCAAGCCCGTCGTCAATCATGGCAAACCGACCTGACGCCAGCGCTATACGCTGACGATAGATGCCCACGATGCGTTCGCCCTCCGACGAAGGATTGTGGGGTAAGCCTGTCTCGACCGAGATTCTTGCGACCGCCGCATTGAGCTCCCGTTGCCTTAGCGTATTGAGAAGATCGCGGGCAAAGGTGACCCTTGCCCCCTGACGGCGCGCGAGACCTTCGCTTGCGAGATAGTCAACCCGGCGGTCCATGGCTTCGCGCACTTCGGATCCGAAACCGCTGCTTGCCACGATCGAATCCCGCGCGAGTAACTGCCGGTCAATCCAGGTCGCTCCCGGCGCGGTGACCTGAGCCTCAATACTGAGATCCGATCGGGTGGCGAGCGAGAGCCGCTTGCGGCCCTGCGCATCATCGTAAGATCGCGCCTCCACGATCGCGCCGGGCGCGGCATCGCCGGTCATTTCGATATCGCTGAACCTGATGTGATGCGTTCGTCCATCGATCCCCTCAACGATCACATAGGCCGAGCCTTTCAGTTCGTCATGCAATCCGCGCTCGAGCAGCCGGCCGGGCACGGGATCTGTCGGTTCCTCGCCGTGCAAGGCAAAGCCGGAGACATCCGGCTCGCGGCCACGAATGGTCATCGCCCGATGCATTGTCTTGATGACATCGCCGCGAATTGACAGGTCACGCAGCTTGTCCTCGATACCAGGCTTGAGCGTCCAGCAGCCGGATGCAACTTGGTCCGCAAGACCGAGACGTTCCAGCCTGGCTGCCCGGCCGATCATCAGTCGGCGGAGGATTATGTCTTCGCCTGACGCGTTTGGGCGAAGGTCCGCCACGCCTGCGCCCTCATCGGCGGCGACACGCAGCGCCCGGTCGAGGCTCGTCCAACGCTCGGCCTCAACCTCCCGTTCAAGGGCGGACTGGATGTCCCGCTCGCTACGCGGACCGAGCTCGAGCGTGACACGCTCAGCCGCCCGATCCCGAAACCCGCGGCTGATGTAGTCCCGGCTGATCACGAGATCCTGGCCGTCCTCGGCGCGGCCACGGATCAGGACATGAATATGCGGGTTGTCGGTATTCCAGTGGTCGACAGCGATCCAGTCCAGTTTGCTTCCGAGATCCCGCGCGACATCGGTCATCAGCTCGCGCGTGAAGGTACGGAGATCGCCGAGCTCGGCGGCATCCTCCGGCGAAATGATGAAGCGGAAATGATGCCGGTCATCCCTGCAGCGCTCCGCGAACGCGCGTTCATCCACCGTATCCGACGTCGTGTCGAACATCCGGGCTTCCGCTCCGTCCCGCGTCACGCCCTCTCGCTTCAAATAGGTGATGTGCTTGGACAGCGGCGCCGAGCGAAACCGGCCGCCGTGGTGACGAACCACGCGCGCCTTCATCACCACGCGTCGCGAGGTCGAGCGGAGCGACAAGGAAAGGGCGGCGCGCCGGCCTCGCCCGAAGCGCGACCGGCTAACGCCGGCCTTACCGCGTCCGAAACCGTTGCCGACATGCCCGGCCCTCTTGGCCGCCCGCATAACCTGGCCGACAAAGCTCCTCGGACGCGACGAGCTACGTCCGCTGTCGCGGATGCGGCCAGGACGAACACGAAGGTCATTGTCGCGCTGGTTCATGATGGTTTCACCGCGAACTTGCCTTGGCCGACGGCTCTCGCTGCGCTGATTTCCTTGACGATTTGGAATGGAGCGACGGCTTGATCATTCTCGCTGCCTCTTAAAACCTCATTTCCACCAACCGCATGCGCCCGGCCGAAGGCGGCGCTTTTCCCTTGCCGTCCGTGGCTCGTATGGTCGTGCTCCCTTCTCCTCACAGTCCCCCGTGCGAAAAGTCCCGACAGCACGCGATTGAATACGACTCCACCAATTTGCCGACAGCCGACTCTTGGCGACTTGCTTGCGGCTTGGTCAAGTGGTCGACTTCGACGACCGCGCGATGCCGCGACCCTGCCAGCTCTGGCCGGGAAGGAGGAATGCCGCTGTACCCGATGGGTTAGAGGCGCGGCTATTTGAGAGCGTGAGCAACACACGGTTAATTCTCTCCATCCGTCCAGATCGGCAGCGCGCGGGCGATGATTGCAGAGGCCGGGATGGGTCCGAAGTAGCGGCCGTCCAGCGAATCCGATTGCCAATTCATGAGGAAGACGTCATCTCGCGCGACGACGCGGCAGCCCTGCCAGATCGGGAGTGGACGGCCACGCCTGTCGCGATCACGCGCCTCGCCAAGCCCAATTCCATCGACGGTAAGGGTGAGGCCATTCCTGCAAACCGTTTGCCCGGGGAGTGCGAGGACGCGCTTCAGCATTGGCACGCCGCGCGGAAGATAGCTGCCCTCAGCAAGGAACGCGGCAACCGGCTCCGGCGGCAGGACTGCAACCAGTTCGGTGACAAACAGCGTGTCGACGGGCTGCAGGCGATAGAGCCCAAGCGGGGCACTCTCTGAGGCATTCCAGACGTACAGGGCAACAGGTTTCGCGCAGATCACCGAGGTCAGCAAGGCGACCGAGCCGAACATCGTCAGGAGCGTCGTGATCCGGTGTTTCATGGCGCGATCTTCCGGCGTTGAAGCCAGATCTGATGCCGCGACCGCGTGTAGGACCTCGGCGCCTCTCCGACGGACAGGCGGTTGTGTGCGTGATGCCAGTAGTCAGGCGCTGCGTCGGCAGCATTGATGCCGAGCGCCTCGACGGCGTCAATCAATTGCAGCACCCGCTCGACTTTCGGCCAACCGGAGAGCCGCAGCAAGATATCGCCGCCTGGGCGTACATAGGGCACGGTCGCGCAGCGCTGGCCCGGCGTAACGGCACGCAAGATATCGATCTTTGAAACGACGGTTCCGTAGTCGCTGGACGTCCAGCGCACGAAGGCAAAGATGCTGCCCGGTGCAAATGAGACGACACGACGTCGTCGGTCCAGTATCTGTTCGGCCGCCACCCGGCCGAACCGAATCCAGTTCTCGATCCGCTTCTCAAGCCACAGCAGTTCAACATGCGTGAGGTCGCTCATGCAGCTCCTCCGTCGTCATGGAGGATTTCGATCGTGAACAAGTCGCCATGCCCGATGGCAATGCATATTCCGCGTCCCAAGGATGCGAACTTGGAATGGTCGCGCAGGCCGGACGCAATCGATGACGAATTTGCTCTGCCGAATCGAAACACAGACAGGGTGCGCCTTGCGCCCCGCTCCGCCGACTGCCGCAATTCCCTTGGAGCGCTAAACCACTGCGAAGCACGATCGGCGCCTAACTCAGCAGCGGTCCAATTCCGGGGTCGCGAACCGTCTTTGCTGCAGCGATGGCCGGTCCGTGCCCTTTGGTGTGAGTTCACGAACGCCCGCTTACCAACAGGCCGGAAAACGCGCGACCTCGTTAGAAGGAATCCGAAGGATTCCAGGTTAGTAAAGTTACGGCCGCGGCAAGTCGTTGAGTGCCAAGACGTTTCATCCGATTTTGGTCCCCGATAACACGAGGATCGGGTCCCCGTTGTCACGTCGGTTGTCGTCCCCAATAGCACGAACTGATTCACAGGTTTTCCCCCGGGCTAGCATTCAGACCGCGCTTGCGCAGACGCGCCGCAATGGGATCGGCGGCAATCGGCGTAAAGGCCAGACGCTCGTCGCCGCGCAAGCCGCGCTCAATGACGAGTTGGTAGCCCGGCAATGTCTGACGGCGGACGATCTCGCGCAGGTCGTAAGCAAAATGTTTGAGCGGCGAGAGGCTGCCGGATTTGGCGTGGAGGTGAGCAAAGTCGAAGCTCCAGCCACCCTTCTGGCTACCGCCGTGCTTGCGAACAACGCGATAAAGCCAGCGTTCGAGGCCACCCGTCAGGTCGAAATACGCTCGGTCGATGGTGAGCACGAGCGCGTCATCGAGCACACCAGTATAGAACCAGTCGGGCAGGATCAGCTCCAATCCGCGGGGCCGGCCGTGCACGTCGGCTGTCTCTTTCCATTCATTGATCCAGGAGAATCGGTGCCGCCGCCGATCGGTCGATTGACGGATCGACGTCATGACAGTGGTCGATTGCAGCCGGTCGAGTGCGGCCTTCAGACGATCGTAGTCCCGAACGCTGGTGCCGCGACCAACGAAGGTCAGAATCTCATACGGCGTTGCCGCCATCAGGCGGGAGGTCTTCAATCCGCCGTCGCGGGCCCCGACAATCTGCGACGCCGCCCAGATCAAGACGTCAGCGTCCCAGATCGTAGCCATGCCATGCTCGGGCGCGGCTTCGACGCGAATGGCAACCTTGCCGGCGCGGAAGTCGATGGGAACGACTCGCCTGGATTTGGCGAGGGAGAAGAACGGATAGGCCATCAAATCCTGCGCATCGCGTGGCGATAGAGCGCCAGACAGCGCACGGAAGAGACTTAGCTGTTCCCGTTCAGCGATGTGTCTGCGGCGCATCGAGATAATCCCCTAGCGACGTTCAGCGACGCGGCCGGCCGGCATACGGTATGGGCGCATGCCGCTTGGCCGGCAGCACGGTGCCTGCGCCGGGATCAGAGGTCGAAGTCTTGGCGCCGCGATCGGCCCAGGCTTTCAGGTCCTCGAGCGCATAGACGACGCGTCCGCCGAGCTTCCGATAGGCGGGACCCGTGCCGTAGGTTCGGTGCTTTTCAAGTGTCCGGCCGGACAGACTGAGAAATCGAGCAGCTTCTGGCGTCCGCAGATATCGCGGCGGCAAGCCGGCGTTCGGATCGGGCATTTGCGAGGCTCCGTGATCGTTTCGAGCGCGACCGCGTGGGGTCGTGCATTGACGGTCACGATGGCGGAGTAGAAGGGCCTAGGGGGATGCCGAAGATGTGGGGGCGATTTCCGGCACCCCTGCCCTATTCCTTGCGAGATGGTGGACGAAGCAAGGTGCGATAGCCGCCACGCATCAAGGCTAAGCCAGCCTGAACCAGGCGGATGGTGCGGCTGCGCAATTCGTGGGTCTTCCAGGCGCGTTCGGGGATGCGCTTTCGGCCGAACAGTACCTCGGCGATGACGCGATAAGAGGCACCATCTATGTGACCGTCGAGCGCTCGCAGGGCCAAGGCCAGTCTTTCGCGCCGCTGTGCCGAAAGCTGATGGAAGGCAGGTCCCGGCGGACGACCGTTGATGGCGCGCCACAGCCGATGTGAGGCATGCGCGCGGATCTCAAAGTCTGGATCGAGCGGCAGTTCGGCTGCGTAAGAGACACCTGCCTGCGGCGCCTCCTTCAGCCAGAGATGATGTTGCGCTCCCTGAATGCGCAACACGGCATGCCAGCCGTCCGATGCCTGTTTGATGCTGCCCGATGCAAGCTCGGTAAGCGGTAGCATCGCGCCGATGCCTTGCGAGGCAGACACGTTCCGGACGATCGGCAGCACCGTGGGCAAGGCCTCGGGTGCCCAGAAGATCGTTTGTTCGTAGAAGGACCCCTGCGGGTCATGAGCGAAAGCAGACGCCCCATCTCCTCCGGAATTCGGACGTCACCTGCCCGCCTTTCGGTCGAGCGTTCCGGTAAGCCATTCGATAATTCTTACTCCGGCGGAGTGACTCCCAAGCGAAATCTGCCATCTCCCCTGATTTAATGGCGTTCTGATATGTCTCCGGTGAGCGCCAGTCGATGTCAGACACTGCTCTGATCCCCTGCCGTACAACGATTACGGCTCTATCTCTATGAATCCTGAAGTTGTTGGGGAAGCCAGCAATTGTGCATTGCGTGATGCATGCGGGCGATCACGCGTTAGCGGGAGAAATCTGTTCTCGATTGCAAATTACTGGTGGCAAACTCTTGCTATTTGATCGCTCCGCCGCGAAGCAGATCGCGATAGCCGTGGTCTGCCATCCACTTTGCACGCGCCAAGTGACTATCAAATGCACTGCGGGCGCGCGACGGTTCACGATCCGGGTCGATATGCAACACGATCCGAGCAACTTCTTTCCACTCGGCGCCGTCGGCCTCGGCATCGAGAAGACGCCAATACGTCACCAGATGCTGTTCATCGTAGCTCGTGAGCACCGGATCATCCGGAGCTGTGTCGGCGACATCAGGATCGAGGGGTGGTCTCTGCATCATACCCACAATAGAACGCCAAGAAGGGCTACGCCACGGTTCTGTCGCAATTCAGACTTTCGTCATACTTGGGATGCTGGTTTTTAAATCGGCGACCAAATCGGCCGCGCTCATTTGCGTTGCCGCAGTTGATAGCATGTCGGCAGACGAATAGGAACGATCGTTCCTAGAACGATCATTCCGGTTCGGGTTCCCATACCGCCATGGATCTCAAAGAGATCATGGCTGTAAACCTGCGTCGGAAACGCCACGATCTACAAATGACGCAAGAGGAGTTGGCCGAGCGCGCAGGCTTAAGCGCGCGTTACGTCGGCGCCATTGAGCGCGGCGATGTATCAGCAAGCGTCACCGTGCTCGGACAAATTGCTGAAGCATTGGGAACCGAACCGGGAGAACTGCTCAAGAGGGCGGCGCGGCTTAGCAGATCCTAAGCCGCCCCAAACCAGCCGCGAAGCGCCCCGCTGGATGAGCGGGGCGCGGGTACTCGGCTCGACTCACTCCCCGTTCTTCCGCGGCCGCGACCAGAGCAGAGTGTAGCCTTCACCGCCCTCGTCGTCGAACAAGTTCGCGTAGATCGGCGCGTTGAACGATGGATCATCGAGCTTGAGCGAGAGGTAATCGCGGCCCTCTTCGGAGCGCTTCGACCAGGCTGCGCCGATCTCGGCGCGGCCGACGTAGATGCGGTGGCTGGGAGCGTTATCGTTGGATCGGTTAGTCTCGGCGATGATACGGACGCCCTTGGCTTGCAGGCTCAGGGTGACGATCTCGCCTTGGAAATCGTTGCCGACCTTCTTGAAAGAACCGATGTTAGCCATGTCACTTCTCCTGTTGTGTTTCGAGCCCGCGACCACCGTGGCCTCGATGGCGATCTAGAGGCCGAGGACGATCGGCGACGCACCCGCTCGCGGGCCGGAGCTCAGCGGAGGACGCCGTTGTTGCGACTTTCTTGCCTCGCGAGGAATGGGCGTAAGCCCAGGGGAAGAAAGTCACATTAACGGCGTTGCGGCTCAGACGATCGAGGCGTAGCCGGTCTTCGGCCAGATCAAGCCATCAAAGAGGCCACGTGGGTCCGCGTGCTGAACCGCAATCTCGGAAGAAGACTTGGCGAATCTCGGTTGAGCTGCACAAGAGGTTGGTATGGTTCGGCGCAGAAAGAGAAACAATCCGCCGCAAAGGGCGGTATCGTCCCGGAAGGAATGATCGAGCGCGGCGCGCCGCGCGATCGCAGCAATGTGGACCAGGCGGAGATTGGGGCTTGGTCAAAGCGCTCCGACGAAAAGCGGGGTTACCTCTCCCCCGAGCTCGATCACTCCTCGGTCAACGTGGCGCCCTGTGCGACCTTGCCCGACCGATAATGGCGACGAAGCGTCATCGCTCATGCGTGGCTGCTGTGAGCACCGGTCGAGGCATGTTCTCCGCCACCCCGGCCGATTCCAACGGGCGGGTCTCCGCGAAAACGGTCAAGCGCGTCCATGCTGTGCCTCCAATGCAAACCGCACCTAGGCAAGCGAAGGCCTCACGCCAAGGAGCGAAGGCACCCCGATCTGCGACAGGGCGAACATCATATGATAGCCAGCGATAGCCGCAGGGACGGCGAATGCGGTTGCGATTACGATGCGCAAGGTCCGGGAGCGACTGACCGCGACGGCGACCTGACCGACAGCAAGCGTCAGTGCGCCGGAGGCCAATCCGACCAGCAGCGCGCCGACGACGCCGGCGCAGCCATGAAACGCCAACATCCCGACGCTGAGTGCGACGAAAAACGGCAACGCAGAGACCGCCAGCGCAAAAATCAGCCAGCAGAACAAACCGATACCAAGTGTGTTGAGGACAAGCCCAAGGGCAAGCATGGCGGTGGCTCCAATGCATAGATGTACTGGTCGCGCCTTCCACCACCACCGCGGCGCGGCTTCGGAAGTAGTATCGAAACGAGGCGGAGTTGCGGCGTGCAACTCCGTCCTGGAGGCGAGCAAGACGGCGCTCACGCGCCGCCGAACTTCCAGACGGGAATGCCCAGCCGCTTCGCCTTGTCGGCAAGGTTGTCCTGGATTCCGGTGCCCGGGAAATGCATGACGCCGATCGGTACGAGTTCGAGCATGGCATCGTTGCGCTTGAACGGCGCTGCCTTAGCGTGCTTGGCCCAGTCTGGCTTGAAGGCGATCTGTGGGACCTTCCGGGTGATCGCCCATTTGGACGCGATCAATTCGGCGCCCTTTGGCGAGCCGCCATGGATCAGGACCATGTCGGGATGCTTGGCGTGAACCTTGTCGAGGCGATCCCAGATCAGGTGATGGTCGTTGAAGTCGAGGCCGCCGGTGAGTGCGATCTTCGGCCCCGGTGGCAACAGGACCTCAGTCTCGGCGCGGCGCTTGGCGGCGATAAAGTCTCGGGAGTCGATCATTGCCGCGGTAAGCGTACGATGGTCGACAAGTGAGCCGGATCGCGGGCGCCAGGACGAACCGGTGTGGACTTCATACTGCTCGATGGCCTGATCGCGGAAGAGTTCCAGGCAGTTGCGGCGCTCGATCAGTGTGATGCCTTCGGCCGTCAGGCGCTCGAGTTCGACCGATCGCACCTCCGAGCCATTCTGCTCGCGCTGGCTCTTGCGTTGAGCTTGTTCGTTGTCATCGAGTTGGCGATTAATTCGGTCCGCGGCACGGTGGAACAGGTTGACGGTCGACCAGAGCAAATCGCTAAGGTCCGGCTCGAGCTGGGTGTCGCTCAAGGTGGCAACCAAAGCGTCGAAGATATCGGCGACGGCGCCGGCGATCATCTTGCCCTCGGGAAGAGGTCTCGGATCTGGCTCATCGTCAAATGGACGGTAGCCGAAGAGCTGCAATTCGCTGAGAACGTGGTCGCTCGGAGAGGTGGCGTGCGGCGGTTCGATGTCGTCATGGTCGGTCATGGGAGGAGGTCCTTTGCCGGATCGGCCGCGCCCATCGCGGCCTTCGTGGCGATCACTCAGGCGGCGGGCGGAGCGGGGCCAGAACCCGGAGCAGCGCGGAGGGCCGAAGCGTCAGCGGAGGATGGCGAAGGCCGGCTATTTTGCTTCGCGATGCAAAGGCCCGAAGGGCCGGCGGAAAATAGCCGGACGCAGCCATTGACGGCCCGGGCCGCTTGCCGGCCGATCGCCCTCTAGAAGGCCGTGGTCGCGGCCTCTCCGGAATTGGACCGCCACGACCGAGCTGTCGGCGTGCAGCCAAACGCGCCTATTCGACAGCGGTCGACAAGAGAAGGAAGCGGGAGACGTCCTCTGGTACGAGTTGCATCCGCAACGCCGTGCGGAGGACATCGAGACCGAAGATGTGCAGATCTTCGTTAAAGTCACCAAGGCGGGGTGACAACGTGATCGCTTCGATGCCGGCGGCTTCTGCGCGCTGAGTCAGGATTGCCCGGACCGCGTCTCCGGCAGCATCGGCGTCGCGCGCGATGTACAGCCGACGCAAACTCGAGGACAGCAGCATGGCCGAGAGGTGATTGGCTGAAAGCGCTGATGCCATCGGCAAGGTCGGAAGGACACAACGCAGCGACAGCATGGTCTCGATGCCTTCGCCGGCGACAAGTACGTCATCGTCCGCCACGCCAAAACGAACCGCATTGCCGAGCAGATCACCCATGGCTCGTCGCGGTGTGTCGATCGGGGCTTTGCCGAGTCGAAGGCGGTCAAAGCCGTCCGGATCGAGCCACGTACGGTGCACACCGGTGATCCTGCCATCGAGGTCGGTGACACAGGCGATCATCGCTGGCCAGGTCTCGGTCGGCAAGTGCTCGTCAGGCCGGTAGTAGCAGCGCGGATGGAAGCGCAGGCTGCCACCATGGTACACGTGGGCTATTCCGCGACGCTGCAAATAAGTCTCAACGACGGTACCCTCAATCGGACCTGAGATCGCAAACAGCCGTCTTGCCGCCTGTTGTGAGCCGGCCGCTACTGAACGGCGAGCCGGCTTTAAGACGCGATCCGGTTCAGCACGGGGCAGCTTGAGAAAGCGTCTTGCCTCCTCGGCGACGGCTCGGAAGTCACGAAGGCCAAGGCTTTCCCTGACGATGTCGAGGAGATCGCCATGCTCGCCGGTCGCGGCGTCGGTCCACTTGCCGGCAGGCCCCTTCGGCGAGTCCTGGAGCCGCACGAACATCGAGCGGCCCGGCGTATTTTGCACGTCGCCAACTAGCCAGTACCGCCCCTGGCGCTTGCCATTCGAGAGGTAGTGACGGCACACCGCTTCGGCCTCGCGCGCGAGGCGGTGTGCCAGGTCGGAGGCGTCGCGGACCATCACGCAGCCTCCCGTTCGACGATGCGATCGATTGGGTAGTGGTCGAGCACCTTCGCCAGGATTTCGATGCCATCAGTGTCGGTTGGCAGGAACATGCGCAGCTTCCAGGAGATGATCTCCCCGAACAGGCCGTAAGCGCGCAGCCGGTCGCGCATTGCGTCGTTGAATCCGGAAAGTTCGATGCGGTATGCACCCATGACCCGAACGCGGCGGAGCTGGAGGCCTTCGGCGAGGTCGAGGACGGCCCGGCCCTCCATCAGCGCGGCAAAGGCGGCGTCGATCGCGAGCTTGGGCGCGTCGGCCGCAAGGACATTCGCGACCCAGGCGGCCAAGACCTTGCGCCCAATGACGCGCTCGCCGGCATCCGTTTGCAGCCGATAGACCCGGGTCGACTCGTTCGGCAGCCGCTTCCAGATCGGCAGCAACAAGCCCGCCACGATATGGATCGTGCTTTCGGTGAACTCGGGGACCTCGGCAAGCTCGGCCAGCCAAAGCGCGGTGAAACGATCACGGTCGGCTTCAACCCAATGGCTTTCCGCCATCAGCTTCAAGGGGACGCTGTGCTGCTCCATCGGTCGGATCAGACGGACGCGCCTCTCGATCTCGCCGTCGTCGAGCATGAAGCTCGGGGCTGGGACCTGCACGGCGGCTCGTCCCGAGCGCTCATTGATCAACAGGACGGCACGTCGATCGGAAAGACGACCAAGAGCATCATCCAGGCTCACAGGATGATTGCGCTGGCGCTGAGTGATCGTGAGGAGCCGGGTCTCGGCACCGGTTGCCGGGTGAACATAGATTGTCCGCCGATCGGTGACGACAAAACTCTCGGCGCGGAGGGTTTCCAATCCGACGTCATAGGTGCCTGACGCGACGGCGCCCTCGATGCGAGCGAACAATAACTGCTCGAAAGCGGTGAACAGGATATTCTGCAGGTCGATGGTAAGCGCCAGCAACCTGTTCAGGAAGGTCGTGATCGGGGGCAGTTCGTCCTTGAGCCCGTTGGTATCGGTGAGCTTCAAACCGGTTGCGTCCTCAAACCTCTCGAGCGAGCATCCCTCAACCTTGCCGCGCGCCAGCAGCATGTAGAGCTGACGCAACGCATCGCGGCCATACTGGCTTTCGAGGTTGTCCTCGGGCCGGAACAGGCCCTGCCCTCCGGTCTGGCGTTGACCTCGCGTGATGGCGCCCAACGTGTCGAGCCGGCGCGCGATCGTGGAGAGGAAGCGCTTCTCTGCCTTTACGTCCGTCGCGATCGGTCGGAACAGCGGCGGTTGCGCCTGGTTGGTCCGGTTCGTGCGGCCGAGGCCCTGGATGGCGGCATCCGCCTTCCAGCCGGGTTCGAGCAGGTAGTGAACCCGCAAACGGCGATTCCGTGCCGATAGCTCGGCATGGTAGCTCCTGCCCGTGCCGCCGGCATCGGAGAACACGAGGATGCGCTTGGCATCATCCATGAACGCCGCGGTCTCAGTGAGATTCGCCGATGCAGCACGGTTCTCAACGATGAGGCGCGTGCCCTTGCGGATCACGCGGCGGGAGCGACCCGTGACCTCTGCGACCATGTCCGTTCCAAATCGCTGGACGATCTGGTCGAGGGCGCCTGGCACCGGCGACAATGACGCAAGCTTCTCGATGAGCCGGTCGCGGTGGGCGACGGCCTCCCGGCTTTCGACCGGCTGGCCGTCGCGATAGACGGGCCGGGAGCAGAGGTTGCTTTCCGAGTCCGTGAAGGGCTCGTAGAGCTGAACCGGGAAGGAATGGGCGAGATAGTCGAGGACATATTCGCGAGGGGTAATGTCGACCTGGACGTCGGCCCACTCCTCTGTCGGGATCTCGGCGAGGCGGCGCTCCATGAGGGCTTCGCCTGTCGAGACGATCTGGATGACGGCGGCGTGTCCAGCGTCAAGATCGTGCTCGATCGAGCGGATCAGCGATGGCGTCTTCATCGAGGTCAAGAGATGGCCGAAGAAACGCTGTTTGGCGCTTTCGAAAGCAGATCGGGCCGCGGACTTTGCCTGTCCATTCAGCGTACCGGTCTCGCCCGTGATGTTGGCGGCCCGCATCGCCGCCTCGAGGTTGTTATGGATGATGCTGAACGCACCGGCATAGGCATCATAGATGCGGACCTGTTCGGGCGTGAGCTGATGCTCGACAAGGTCGTATTCGACACCCTCATAGGACAGCGAGCGAGCGGCATATAGACCGAGCGCCTTGAGGCCGCGCGCCAGCACTTCCATCGCTGCGACGCCGCCCGCCTCGATCGCCTCGACGAACTCGGCCCGGGTCGCGAATGGAAAATCTTCACCGCCCCATAATCCCAGCCGCTGGGCATAAGCGAGATTCTGGACCGTGGTGGCGCCGGTCGCGGAGACATAGACCACGCGGGCGTTCGGCAAGGCGTGCTGGAGTCTGAGGCCGGCGCGCCCCTGCTGAGAGGCCGCCTGGTCACCGCGCTCGCCCTTGCCGCCAACCGCGTTTTGCATGGCGTGGCTCTCGTCGAAGACGATCACTCCGTCGAAATCGGAGCCCAACCATTCGACGATCTGCCGCACGCGCGAAAGCTTCTCGCCGCGCTCGTCGGTGCGCAGCGTAGCGTAGGTGGTAAATAGGATGCCTTCCGCCAGCCGGATTGGCGTGCCCTGCCGGAAACGTGAAAGCGGCGTAACAAGGAGCCGCTCCATCCCAAGCGCCGACCAATCGCGCTGTGCATCTTCGATCAGTTTGTCGGACTTGCTGATCCAGACCGCGCGGCGGCGGCCCTTAAGCCAGTTGTCGAGCAGGATACCTCCGACTTGCCGCCCCTTGCCCGCGCCCGTGCCATCACCCAGGAACCAGCCCCGGCGAAAGCGAACGGCGTTTTCCGCGTCATCGCTCGCGGCTGCCACGACGTCAAAAGTCGCGTCGACTGTCCAGGTGCCTGCGAGAACGGTGGAATGCGCCTCGCCCGCATAAATGATGCTCTCGAGCTGAGCGTCAGACAAAAAGCCATCCGCAACAACGTTGGCTGGCAAATGTGGCCGATAGGAAGGTTTTGGCGGAGCCACGGAAGCCATAGCGGCGGACTGCACGAGCTTGGTGGGATGCGGTTGTGCACCCGGAATGCGGATCGACTGAAGTGTGTAGGTCTCATAAAGAGTATCGGTAATGCTGCTGCCATGCGTAGGCGTCCAATCCACCGGCTCGTAGGCAACTTCGGTCGCCACGGGATCAGTTGGCAGCACTGCAGCAGCCGGCTGGCGCTGAGCGACGCAGGCACGGACTGTTCGAGGCGTTGCAGGGCTGGCAATTGCCGGCACCACGCCAGCCGCTGTGCCAGCCATTGGACGACGCGGCGGCACGTGCTGTTGGACCCAGCCGAGCAAAGTCGGCAGGTCGGGCGCAATGCCCGGGGATTCCGGGAACGACGCGATCTCGTCAGCCGGGACTCGATCGATAACGGTGAGACGGGTGTCGACGTTGGTGCCATGCTTGGCATAGACGGCGCCGTCAATTGCCGCCGAGAATACGACACGGCCCTGTTCTTTCAGCCGCTTGAAGGAACTGGTCCACGCGGGATTGTCGGGCGCGACATTCGCGCCTGTGATGGTGACCAGCCGTCCCCCTTCGGGAAGTCGAGCCAGGGCGGATCCGATGTGCCGTAGTGCCGCCTCTCGCATGTGACGATCGACGTGGACTGCGGTCGAGAACGGTGGGTTCATCAGCACGACACTCGGCACGATGCCGGCATCGAGGTGGTCGTTGATGTGAGCTGCGTCATACTGCGTCGCGGAGACGGCGGGAAAGAGCTCCGCGAGAATGCCAGCACGGCTCTTGGCAAACTCATTGAGGACAAGGGAGGCACCGTCAAGTTCAGCCAGGATGGCGAGAAGGCCGGTGCCAGCCGAAGGTTCCAGAACGATGTCTGCAGGCGTGATCGCGGCCGCCCGGCTGGCGACAAACGCCAGCCCTATTGGAGTGGAGAACTGTTGGAGGGACTGACTTTCCAGGGATCTACGTGTCTGAGTCGGAAGGAGACTGGTGATCCTCCTCAGCATCGGCAGCATGGCGGTCGGCGACGCCGCCTTGGCGCGCATGGCGGCGCCATACCGCCTTAGGAACAGGACGGTCGCCGCCTCGCAGGCGTCGTAGGCTGTCTTCCAGTTCCAGGCGCCGGTTGCATCGGAGGCGCCGAAGGCAGCCTCCATGGCGCCGCGCAGGACAGCGGCATCGATCCGACGGCTGCGCTCGAGATCGGTCAAAAGCTGCCGCGCAGCCCTAACGACAGCAGAAGCGACAACAGCGGTGGCACGCATCGAGAGCGGCGCGGCCGCGGCGCCGCCGGCGAGAGATTCGGTCATGGCAGGATTTCTCGGGAGAGCAGGAATGGGCTGAACCGCCCCGGCGCTCTCCTTCAGACCGCGGCGACTCAAACCCTTCCCGGCCCGCCTCTACCTCTCAGCCGTCGCCAATAAAAAGGGGACCGGCGCTCTGCACCGATCCCCAACACTCCGGGACAGCCGCAGCCATCCCGCTCTGTGATGTCACTCGGCCGCGTCGAGCTGTTGCGGATCATCGTCGCCGGCGTTGTCCCCTTCCTCCTCGTCGGCAAGGAAATCGGGCAATGTGCCCGCTTCGCCCGCCGCTTCCGCTGGCGACGCGGTGGAGTCGAGCAGACGTATCGGCTCCGGCAACCAGCCCGAACCATCGAGAAGGCGCTCGGCTTCCTTGGCCATGTCGGCCTTCTTCAGGTGGTCGATCAGTTGCGCGGAAGACTCGCCTCTTGCCTCCCGAACTGCCTCCAGAATGCGGGGCTTGGTGACCCGGCCGAGATAGTTGTCGACGGTCGGTCTCCAGCCAGCCTGGACCATGTCGAGGCCCACGGCGCGGGCCAGCACGTCGGCCTGGTCGAGTCGCGTGCGGACGCCATCAGCAGAGACGCGACCCTGATTGTAGCGGTTGGCCGGCTCAAAGAGGGCGTTGGCCGCAAATGACGCACAGTGAGCGAACAGGGACGCCTGCGCACCGCCATCGAGGGCTGTGAGCGCATCCCACAGATCTTTCTCGCACTTCGGCAATCGCGCTTTCCATGACTCGTGTCGCGCCTCGACGGCCTTCGCGGAGGCGCTTTCCCTCAGCCCAGGGGCTTGCGCGGGAAAGGTAGGCGTGTGTAGTCCGATCTCGAGACAACTGCCGGATGCCGCGAACCGGTAAAAGGCCGTCAGCACGAAGTTGTGCAACACTGCCTGGAACGCGATCGCAGGATTTTCTGCCAGCGCATCCCGCAATGCCAGCGTACGATGCGCCGTCAGCTCGGTGATGAGCCGATCCGGCAGAGGTTTGGCCGCGTCTTCATCATCTTCTTCGGCATCAGCGGCGCTACCTGCGACCGCGATCACCGTGCGCTGGACGGAGGCAACAGGCTCCTGCCCGTCGGTCGACAACGGATCGGCACCCTGCCCGCCGACGGGCTCGGTTGCCGGCACCTCGTCCTCTGGCCGGACGTAACCCCGATCCATGGAAAGGCGTCCCTCGGAATCGATGCAGATGAAGGCGCCAGCTCGGGCAATCTCGGCCGGATCGTAAAGCACCGGTCGGTCTTCGAACGCAGTCAGTGCCGACTCGATTTCGCCGAGACGCTGATCGACCTCGTCGGGCAATTCGTCGGCATCCTGGTACTCGGATTCAAGCTTGGCCTGCTCGGCGTTGAGGGCATCGATGGTGGCCTGCTCCTCAGGGGAGAGATCGACAGGTTTGCCCTCGATTGCTCGCAGGCCCCTGGTGTGACCGTAGGGAAAATCTACGGCGACCGAAATCCATTTCCAGCCTTCCTTGGCGATCGTTTCGGCCTCGACCTTGAGCTTTTCCGTGACGAGACGATCAAGCAGCGGCACATCCTGCAACCATCCGCCATCGTCGTGCGCGAACAGATCCCGCATCACGGCGCCGCCGGCCTGCTCGTAGGCACGTAGTCCGATGAACTGGGCGCGACGGTCGGAAACGCGCACGGTGTTCTCCGTCAGCATCCTCCGGATCTGATATGGCTCGTCGTTGCCGGATCTGTTGACGTTGTCCCAGACCTGCTCCTGACGCGCCTGGTCGGCCGTGACCGAGAAGGCCATCAACTGTTCGAGTGTCATACCATCGTCGGCATAGACGTCGTGCAACTTCGGCGAGACTGACGCCAGACGAAGGCGCTGCTTGACGATCGCTGGCGAGACGAAGTGCCGCGCGGCGATATCCTCTTCGCTCATACCGCCGTCATGTAGCAGCTTGAACGCGCGGAACTGATCGAGTGGATGCAGTCCGACCCGCTCGTCATTTTCGGCGAGGGAATCGTCCTCGGCGATGCCGCCATCCCGGATAACGCAGGGGACAGGTTGCGTCTTCGCCATACGCTTCTGCTTGACCAGCAGTTCGAGCGCGCGGTAGCGGCGTCCGCCGGCGGGCACCTCGAACATACCGGTCTCCTGGCCGTCGGCATCGACCACCGCACGAACGCTCAGGCTTTGTAGCAGCGTGCGCTGAGCGATGCTTTCTGCCATTTGCTCGATCGAGACGCCGGCCTTCACGCGGCGGACGTTGGACTGGCTCAGCACCAGCTTATTGAAGGGAATATCCCGGGAGGGACTGAGTTTGATTTTCTGAACGCTTGCCATGTCGGATTCTCCACGACGGGCGGCCGAAAGACTCTCTCCCGACCTCCTACCCGTCACAGACAAGCTGGCGCGCCTCTCTCACTCTCTGACGCGCAGCACCAACTGAGGACTGATACGGGCACGGCGCGCAGATCCGTCATGCAGTTTCCTCCCTGCCCCCAACGACGGAATCGATCGCGGGCGGCAGAAATCCGAGCAGGAAATCGGCGGCCTTCGATGCCGCTCGCCGCACGGACGACGGCGCGATTGTTCTCGCGCAGCACCTCCAGCCAGGAACCGATGTAGTCAGCGTGCCGCACGGTCGGCACGATACCGAGCGAGGCACAAACGAAGGCACCCGCCATTTCGGCGACCAGTTCTTCGCGCGCGTATGATTTTGAGCCGAACGAACCGGAGTGTTCGCGGTTGAGGCGGGATGCCTGGCCGGTCCAATGACCGAGCTTATGGAAAGCGGTTCGGTGCCAGTTGATCGGCTCGAAATAGGCAGCCGGCGGCGGCACCTGTCCACAGGGCCAGTGCAAGCACTGTCGCATTGCAGGCATTGGCCACCATCATGCTGGGCGCATGGCGCAGCACGAGAGCGATCTGCTCGGCACGAATGAAGCCTGCGACCACCTCCTCCCTCGGCGGGCCACCAAAGGCTGCCAGATCACCGGCGAACAGCTTTGAGAAATAGGAGCTCAGATACGTCCACATTCCAGACCCCCGAGCAGCGGCAGGACGCTGACGCCAATCTCTGCAAAGTCGCGGATATTGTTTGATAAAATATGAATTATTGTGTCTTGCTTGCACGTGCAGTCTGGAGGCGGGCGCACTCAAATTTCACGGTATGGATAACCAAAGCTTTTGGCCGAAGCGACATTTGGGCTGTTCGCATGACGGTTCAGCCGGAGCTGAAATTCGCTCAACTTCTCCGATCTTGATTTATTGAAGCTTCAGATTGCGCGCAAACATGGGTTCATAGCCGCCGTGGATCAAATGACGCTCATTGCCGGCGTTGCATCATCGGCCAACATCCCCGATCGGTTCTCGCTGTTTATTATCGCGGAAAAGAACATCCATTCGTGCGTCGTCGTTTGGCGCACGCATCGGCGTCGCGTTCTATTAGGCGGTCAATCCGATGCTACCCGGCCAATGTCTCAGTTGGGTCATTCGCGTCGGTTTGGCCGGACCACGGCGATTTCCGGTCTAGCCCGATGAACGGACATGCTCAGGATAGGCGGGCATGTCTCAAAGGTGCCAACAACCGACATTGCTTGCCTTCCGCATCACACTTTCCACGTAGGCAGATTTAGCGTCGGTATAAGGCCTCGCGATTCGTCTGATGCTCGGCGGCGAGTCGCCTTTTGAGCCGCTCGTAAGTCTCAGTATCCATGCCGCCGCCGTTGACTTGGCGTCAACGTTGACTTGGCATCAAACATCGCCAGTGAGAACGTCGGCGCGCGCGGACGAACCGCTCCACTACCCGAGTGCTCGAATGCTCGCCTTGCTCAGCACAGGCGTCGAGTGTCATTCGTGCTTGTGATTGCTTTAGGCTGCGCTATCTCATTCGAGCTAACGGCATTGCATTCCCGGAAATAGGAAGACAGCTCAAGATCGGCTAGGTGTTCCCGGTATTCTGCTTCCGCGAGGAGCTTCCATTTGTCCATGCTGTGTACGCGGCCTGTTGACGGCACAGCGAACCCATCGCCCGCAAGCGTCGCACCTGAGGGATAGTCCGGTGTTTGACGGGCCCATTTATGGTAGCGCAATCATCTGACTTTTCGCTTCGAAGAATGCGTGACATTGACGACAGCGAAAAGCGCTGTGCAGAATGACAACGCTTCCGACCGCCCCCAAAGCCCCCCTCGTCGGAAGCGCTCTTTGTAAGGTAACGGCTCTAGTCCCACCGACTGGAGCCGTTTCTTTATCCACCTTTGAACGTGGGGTGAGCAGCTTAAAGCGCGGGTTGGGCGCCCTTCGAGAAACCCATGACCGCAATCTGCCGATCGCCTTCGTCCTTCGGCAGACACCGGCGGCGTGGCCGTGCCCGCAAAGCCTGCAAGCGCATCAACCGTTCGATCCGATGCAGGCCGCAGTTGACACCTTCGGCGAGCAGGTCGCGCCAGACACTCCGTGCCCCGTAGGTCCGATCGCTGGCAACGAAGCTGGCCTTCACCCGCTGGCCAACCGCTTCGTCACTGCGGGATCTGGCACTGGGCGATCGGTTCAGCCAGGCATGGAAGCCCGACCGGGACACGCCCAATGCATCGCATAGCCATGCCACCGGCCAGATGGTCCGGTGCTTCGCGATGAAGACGAACTTCATGTCGCTTCCTTCGCGAAGAAGGCCGCGGCCTTTTTTAGGATATCCCGCTCCGCCTTCAGCTTGTTGACCTCGCGCCGCAGACGCTCGATCTCTTGCTGCTCAGGCTTCAGCTGTCCTGGCCGGGGAAGGCCTGAACGGGATCGGAGCCGAACTCCTTGACCCATTTGCGCAGCACATTCTCATGAACGTCCAGGTCCCGGCCGGCTTGCGCCACCGATACCCCGCGTTCCCTGACCAGCTTGACTGCCTCGATCTTGAACTCTCGAGTGAACCGTCGTCTCCGCATGACCCACCTCCGGCTTCATGAAACACCTAAACTCGGTGTCCATCAAACCGGCAGCTGCTCAAAGGTTGTCAGGTGCGCCGTGCTCCCTTGGTCAGCTCTAGGGGGCTCCAGACTAGGCGAGGATGCCTTAAACCATGGCTTGAGTGGAAAAAGCCCCGACGCTGCGACGCGCCGGGGCTCCGCTCGGATCGCCAAAGCTGGGTACTTCCGCCAGCCCAACGATCTTAAACTAGGGGATTGCCGCTCCACTTTCCGCAAGAGCTTCATTTCGAGCATACGATGCTTGGGTCGGCGTTTAATATACCTCCAACGAGCTAACTCGTGTCGCCAACCGACGCCGTGCAACGGCCTATCAATGGTTAGGACCAGCTCGCCGGACCGAACAAGCTGGCCCCCCTTCCGGGTCAATCGCGTCGGTTCGACTACCTGATGGTGAAGTCCGGTCCACCCCAATTAGCAAATATCATCAGCGCCCCGGCACGTCGCAAAGGGGCCAATAGCGGAAGCCCATCACTTCCCGAAGCTGCTTCACAGGAGCCCCGTCTGACGCAGCGTGGTGGACTTCTATCTTCACGAAAAACGCTCCAACTCAGTCCGACGGCACTGGGACATTACTGGCCAAATAAAGCGTAAGCTCCCGCGGGTATCCAAAATGCGGCTGCGAAAATCGTGAGAAGGCAAACCGCCGTTCCTTGGAGAGGATACTTATCGAAGTCGATAAGGCGGACGGCAGTTTTTCGAAAGGTTTCGAGGTGTATCAGAACTTTTGCGCTGACTGCGCCAAAAAAGAACATTGCCGTCCACGAGATCGGAACAACGAGCGCGAACGACAGCGGTTCAAGAAACAGGGCGTGCAACTCGGAAATCCTTCTCACCACCGAGGCGGCTTTAGGGACTTCTGGAACGTTGATATACTCCATCGTCACAAATTGGCTGAGAGATAAAGCTTCGGTTTCAACGAATATATTTACGATCTGAAAGATCACCGCGGCTATGAAAAAAGACAACAAGACATCTACAATCGAAAGTCCAATTCGCTTTGAAATGCCAGCGCCTTCGTTGAATCTTTCAAGGATAATTCGCGTCTTAAGAACGGATGCGTAAATACCTGCATAGGCAAGCGTTGCCACCATTGCAAACATGATGAGAAGATCTACGACGACCGTACGCTTAAACGCTGGGTATCGCGCGAGGGCGTCATCGGCAAACAGCTTTCCCATGACTTGATAGAAATTGTAGCCGTTGCCGGAGACGATAAAAGCTATGATCAAACAAGCTGTGCCGAACACGGCAACTCTCGCCATGCTCGGAAAGCTAGAGCCGTACGGTGGCCTCCCAATTCTAAAAGCAACATCATACAAGTATGTAAAGCTGAAGGACCAATCTCGAAAAGGCTTATCAAAATTAGTCTTCTTCAACCAGTTCACATACCCAATCTTAATTTCCTCTCTCAACAGCGGCTCGACCCTAGTTGCCAGCAACCAAAGTAGCCCGGCAAAACCCGTGAAGACTCCGCCTGCGCTGATCAAGAAACTCATTGTGGCACTTCTTTAATCCGCTGAGATTAGAGAAATAGCGTAAAGCAAACAGCTCACTACCTCATTAAACCGATGATGCCTGCCCGGCATCCAAACTCAACCTGCGGGAAAAATCAATAATCAGGACTAAGTCAACGGTTTAGGCTGAAGGGCGGCCTTGAAGCTTGTCTGAATAGCTGGGCTGGTAGGTCCGCTCCGGATCTTGGCTGTGTGAAAACGCGAAGACGCTCAATCGCAATAGAAGAAGTTATTCGTCCAAGACCGCTTTCGGCCTTCAATTCGCAAGCGCATTCAACTTAGAAAACGAACTGAAGAATGTCATTCTAGTCGCGTTTCGACTTTTCGCGTTTTTACACAGCCAGGGTCATTCGCGTCGGTTTGGCCGGACCATGGCGACTTCCGGTCTACCCCGGTGAACGGACATTCTCAGGATATGCGGGCATGTCTCAAAGGTGCCAACTCCGGACATCCTGGGAGCTTACAGTCGTCGCCTCCGGACGGGTCGTCGATCGGGTCGTGGCCGCTTACCTACCGCCGACCGAGCCGCGGGGCGGGTCAGTCACGCTGACTTGCTATATCCGTTGGCCGGAGTGAAGCTGCCGACGCCGAGTCCGGTCTTCAGTCGCAGGCTCTAACCAGGTTGAGACATAGTGCATTTTGGATGCTGTTTCTCAGGCGCGTCAGGTCGTGTATAATCTAGTTGCCCTTGAAACGGGACAGCCGAAATCGCCGTCCGGGGCGAACGAGCAGTACTGATGCCATCGGCAGGCACGCTCTCTTAACAGACCGACGCTTTTTTGCGGTTCGCACGACCATTCACATTCCTTGAAATGCACGCGCCGCTTCTGCGGCGGCTCGTTGCTGTAACCTCAGGAGAAAAGCGATGAATAAGATCGATCGAAGGTCAGCATTGGGAATCGGGTTGGCAGCGGCTTCGGCGGCCATGATAAAGCCAGCCGCCGCTCAAACCACGGGCTACAAGGATACGACGCCGTGGCCAGGTGTCGTGGTGCGCGCTTACGATGCCGAGACACCATCCATCATCCCCGGTTTCAAGACTGTCTCAATGCGCGATGTTATTATGCAGCCGGGATCGAAGACTATGGGTCCCCCGATGATGAATGCCATGATCTGCCATATCCCCGAGGGCGAGCTTCGGCTCGAGCAGGAGGGAAAGACCTTTACGGCCAAGAAGAACTTTGTCTGGACCTGCAACAAGGACACAAAAGAGCAGGCGTTCAATGATGGGAACGTGGTCGCAATTATGAGGATCACGGACCTGAAGGCTTAAGGCTCGTTTCTTCGCAGGTGCGGATGGCGCACTCGACGAGGCGCCAGCCGCGCGGCAACCATCGGCGCTCGACATTCCGCGGAACACACGGGCTGCTCTGAAGGATGAACGCGGCGCCGAAAGTCTTGTTTGGGTCAAACGCGTCATTTCGACCGTGCGGCGACCACTTCCGATCTAGCCCGATAAGCAGACATTTTCAGTGTCCCGTCGGCATGTCTCAAAGGTGCCAATATGCGACATCAGCCTTAGTGGGCATCCCATCTGATCTGTCGTATAATCGCATCTAGGTTGGATCGTGGGCCATGGTGCAGGAGCGGCCAGTCCGGGTCGAGCGGAGGTTGTCGGCGATATTGGCCGCAGACGTAGCTGGCTACTCGCGGTTGATGCACAATGACGAAGAGGCGACCCATGCCAAACTGGCCGCGCTCCTAACCGACGCCGTCGCCCCGGCAATTGCCGAACACGGCGGCCGTGTCGTGAAGAACACCGGCGACGGGTTCTTGGCGGAGTTTCCGAGCGCGGTCGAAGCCATCCGAGCTGCGGTGCAGTTCCAGGCGCGTGTTAGCGAGCTTACAACCGGTGATGTGGAAGAGAGACGCATTGTATTCCGCGTGGGCGTCAATATCGGTGACGTAATCGTTGAACCCCACGACATCTTCGGCGACGGAGTTAACATTGCTGCGCGGCTTGAAAGCATCGCAGAACCGGGTGGCATCTGCATCTCGTCTGCTGCCTACGATCAAGTCCGAGGCAAGGTCGGCGTTGAGTTCGCCGATCTGGGTGAGCAGAACCTCAAGAACATCGACGACCCGGTGCGGGCCTATGCCGTTGACCTGAACGCGAAAGCCGACCGAGCTGCTTCGCTGCCATCATCAACTCCCCGGTTGTCCATCGTTGTTTTGCCGTTCGCAAACATCGGAGGCAATCCTGAGCAAGACTACTTCGTCGATGGCGTGACCGAGAGCCTGACCACCGACTTGTCGCGGATCAATGGCGCGTTCGTGATTGCGCGCAACACCGCGTTCACCTTCAAAGGTAAGGCGGTCAACGTAGTGAGGCTCGGACGTGAGTTGAACGTCCGCTACGTGCTCGAAGGATCGGTGCAACGTGGTGGCAACCTCCTTCGGGTCAACGTGCAACTGGTCGATGCCGAAACCGGCAACCACCTCTGGGCGGAGCGTTTTGACAAGCCCGTTGCCGACCTCTTTGACATGCAGGACGAAATCGTATCGAGGCTCGCCAACTCATTAGATGCCGAACTCGTTGCCGCCGAGGCACGGCGAGCGGAGCGTTCACCGCATCCAAACGCGATGGACTTGGTGTTCCGAGGTAGGGCTTGGTTTAACAAGGGGCTGACCCCCGATTACATGGTACAAGCGCGCGGCTTTTTCGAGCAGGCCATGGCGCTCGATCCAGGAAATGTCGAGGTCATGGTCGGTTTGGCGCGGGTCGATGCCGTACTCGGAGGTGCCCTTATGACCGACGATTATTCAGCGCGGTTCACCTCGGCCGAGGCGACTTTAACCAAAGCGCTATCGCTCGCGCCGAACCACGCTTTTGCACACGTGTATCTGGGCTTCGTGCAAATATTTACGAAACGCGTGGCTCAAGGCATCGCTCAATGCGAGCGGGCGCTGGCGCTGGATCGCAATTTGGCCGGCGCTCACGCTCTCATCGGCTTCGCCAAGTTTTTACTTGGTCGAGGCGCAGAGACCGAATCTCACATCAACGAGGCATTCCGCCTTTCTCCTCGCGACACCCTTGCCGATCGATGGATGGCATGGGTCGGCCTCGCCAAGGCGCAGCTCGGTGCCGATGCCGAAGCAGTCGTCTGGCTGCGCCGGGGCCTTCGAAATTATTCCGCCGCGCATTTCCTTCTCGCGGCTGTGCTGGTGCGGCTCGGGGAGCTGGACGAAGCGCGGGCCGCGGTGCAAGCGGGACTTGCGCTCGATCCAAGCTTCACCATTCGTCGCTTTAGTGATGCCACATATGCACGGAGCGACAATCCGACCTTCCTTGCCTGGAGCGACCACGCCATTGAGAGCATGCGGTTGGCCGGGGTGCCTGAGGGCTGATGTCTGAGTTGGGTCAAAAGTGTCGCTTTGGCGGTCTGGCGATCACTTCCGAGCTGGCGCTATAAGCGTACCATTTCGGAGCTTATTCGCATGTCGTAAAGGGGCCAACAACGGAAGTCGCGCTTATGCGATCATCTCGTCCCAACGGGAGAGCATCTTTCTGCGATGGTCATTCGGGCAGCCCGGCTTGCCGCAATCCTTCCTCGTATCGCGAGAGGTCTTCGGCACGCCGAATAGGGGGGAGCACGTCTTTGAGATTGGAAATACGTAGCGCGGGATTGAGTTGCCGCAGCCGAGCCATTGCCGTGTGTGCTTGCTCCGGCCGTCCGGCCATTGCATTGCTAACGGCGGCGATGCGTAAACCAGGTTGATAGTCCGGACTGTCCTGCAATGCCATTGCCGCCCATGACACAGCTTCGTCATAGCGGCCCAGGAAGAAATGTGCATACGCGGTCCCGCCTCGCATTCTTGTTACCCACGGATCGAGTGGGCTCAGGCGCATGGCACGCGCGAAGCGCTCGATCGCGGCTTCCGGCTCGCCGAGCCAGTTTTTTACCCAGCCGCCCCAAGCCCATGCCTCGGCCAAATTGGAATTGAGCACAAGCGCGCGATCGATCAAGGCGGCGCCTGCCTCGAGATCGCGAACAACATACACAAAAGCATGCCCGCTGGTGGCGAGCGCGATCGCGTCATCCTTGCCCAACTCAACCGCCCGTTGGACGAGCCTCTTCACTTCGGCAGTCTCGTTCGCTTCGTCTGAAATCCAGCCATTGATCTTGGCCCCGACGTAGCAATGGGTGGCATGACCATAGGCGGACGCAAAATCCGGGTCGAGATCGATTGCGCGGTAGAACAGGCGCAATGCCTCGTCGTTCGCTTGCCGACCAGCAAACTGATAAAGCCTGGCCAAACCGCGCAAATAGAGGGCATAGGCGTCGAGACTTTCGGTCGGCTTACGCTTGGCACGCTCGATCTCGGCTTTTTCCACCGCTGGCGCGATCGCCCCGACAACGCTCTCAGTCACCTGGTCCTGCAGATCGAAGACGTCGCTGAGCCCACCATCAAACCGTTCTGCCCAAAGATGTATCGACAAGCTGTCCTGTGATGCGGACTCGATTTGCCGCTTTGCGAACGCTACCTTCCAACACGTAGCGCACCCCGAGCTCGCGTCCGACCTGCTTCACGTCGACGGCGCGCCCCTTGTAGGTGAAGCTCGAGTTGCGGGCGATGACGAACAGCGCCTTGAAATGAGACAGCGCCGTGATGATGTCATCGACCATTCCGTCCGCGAAATATTCCTGCTCCGGATCGGAGCTCAGGTTGGTGAATGGCAGAACAGCAATGGAGGGTTTATCGGGCAGCGCAAGGGCGTCATCAACACGCAGGCGGGTCGGCACGGCTGGCACGGCGCGACCGTATGGGACGCGCCAGACCCGCATCGGTTCGGCGATATTCTTCAAGGATTGCGAACCCAAATCCTCAAACGTTACATCTACCTTGCCACGAATTTGCCGACGAGCGTCGTCCGAGATGCTGATGCCGCCCGGCTCTGCAATCCCTTCGAGACGCACTGCAATATTGACCCCGTCACCAAAGATATCGTTTTCTTCGATAATGATATCACCGACGTGAATGCCGATGCGGAGTTCGATCTGCTTGTCCTGCGGCACGTCGATATTTTGTTCGGCCATGCCGCGTTGAATTTCGTCGGCACATCGGACCGCGTCGACCACGCTGGCGAACTCAGCGATAGCGCCGTCCCCGGTATTCTTGACGACACGACCGTGATGCTCAGCGATTTTGGGATCGAAAAGCGTCCTTCTAAGCGCTTTCAGTCGCGCCAGCGTGCCTTCTTCGTCTATCCCTATTAAGCGGCAAGAGCCTGCGACATCCGCCGCCAGAATAGCTGCTAGTCGTCGCTCTAGGTGCTCGCTGCTCAAGATGGTCCCCCGTACTGGGGAAATCGAATGGTTATATAGCACGATTGTGGGTCGATGTCCGGCTACGCCCAAGGTCCGAAATGGGTCAATCGCGTCATTTTCGTCGTCGGCCACTACTTCCGGTCTTCTCCTGGAAACGGACATCGTCAGGGCCGGTCGCCATGTCTCAAAGGTGCCAATAGGCGACATGCTTGCAAAGGCACGGATCCGGGCTAATGCGCAATGGTCGTTCGTTTGTGTCCGCAAGAGGCCGTCGGCGGTGAACCTTTCGCGGGCGGCCCGCGACAAACAAGCCGCCATCGTCGCGACGGCGGCCAATTGAGGTTTCCCATGCCGATCGTCCGAATCCTCCTGGTCCTTCTCGCGCTCGCTTCGCCGCTGTCGATGGCGGGAGGCGCTGTTGCGGGGCCGTTTGAGGATGCGCAGGCGGCGCATAGCAGACGCGACTACGCAACCGCGCTACGGCTCTGGCGTCCGCTGGCCGACCAAGGCAATGCCGAGGCGCAGTACGCACTCGGGTTCATGTACGACGGCGGCCAAGGTGTGCCGAAAAATTACGCTAGGGCTGCAAAGTGGTGGCGCCTCGCAGCCGATCAAGGCCATACCTTCGCCCAGTACAACCTGGGGACCTTGTACGACAACGGCAATGGGGTGCCTCAGAACAAAGCTGAAGCATTGAAGTGGTATCACCTTGCCGCCGAGCGCGGTAACGATGGTGCGCAGTTCAACGTCGGGGTCCTGCATTTCGCGGGCGTGGCCGTGTCCGAGAACCGGATCGAGGCTGCGAAGTGGTTTCGCCGCGCTGCAGACCAAGGTCATATTGGAGCGCAGGTATATCTTGGCCTCTGTTACGCTACGGGACTAGGCGTGCCGCAAGACAATATTCAAGCATACATGTGGCTCAGTTTGGCGGCTGCGCGAAGTGACCAAGATGCGATCAGCAATCGAAATCGCGTCGCGCAGCAGATGACCCCGGCACAGATCGCCGAAGCGCAGAAGCTGGCGGTTGAGTGGAAGTCGAAACCGGAACGGTAGTATTCCCGTGCGTCGCGGAAGCAATGTCTGCTGTGGGTCATTCGCGTCATTTCCGTGCGGCGACCACTTCCGATCTAGCCCGATAAGCAGACATTTTCAGTGTCCGTCGGCATGTCTCAAAGGTGCCATGCGCGGAAGTGCATCACTCGGTAATCGGTCGTTAGGTCGAATGCCGACCGTCATTCCGGCGAGCAGCGCAAACGCGGACACCTGAAGAAACGCCGTTACCAAGTTTTCCCGCACGGAACATATGGCGAGATTCCAGCGTTCGTCTGCATTACTGGAGACACTGTCATGGCATCCAACGCAGGCATTTTCCTCGCAGGAGTGGGAACCACTTTCATCATCCTCGGCGGAGGCTTTGTCGGCGGGCTCATGATGGCCACATCAGCCTTGAAGGAGCCGACCGAATATCCAAATCGCGCTTCCGCGGAACCGCCACCGCCAGCCCGAGTCATCCTGCCCTCCACGGCAGACGCAGCGCAGCCGCCGCGGCCATCGCAACAGATTGCCACTGCGCCAGAACCGCCACTGCCGCCGCCGCCACAGCCGGTGAAAGGAGCCCAGGCGCCAGTCGAAAGGCAAGTCGAAAAGGTCGACACCAGGAAGGCTGAAGCGGAACAACGGGAGCGTCGCAAGCGGTACGCAGAACGCAAAGCAAAGCGGCAGGCAGAAAGAATTAAACGCCAGCAACCGATAGAGCAAGGTGAACATCAGGAAGCGCCCATCATGGCATTTGGTGGCGATGAGCCCCGGCGAAGCGGTGGCTTCGGCTTCTTCGGCAACTAAGAGGATTGCTGAAAGCGGCAGGCTACCGCTGACTTATCGCTGGAGCCGACTGTGATGTACGTCCGTGGCACGAAGCCAAGGCGCTGGGCCGTGGCTTAGTGCCAAAGCGCAGATATCGACGGCCTTTCAAATCTTCTCACCTGCAGTGCTGTGCGAACAGGCGTCTGGGAACGATTCTCGGTTCCAGGCGTCGATCTCCCGCGTTGCCGTGGAGAACTCAGATGATCGGCGAAGATATCGATGGCCCAAACAAGCTCGACCAGGCCAAGGAGGCCGTTCAGGCGGCCACCCAGACGGTCAAGGAAACCACTCAGTCCGTCGCCGACGCCGTCGAAGCAGGCCGGCACCCAGGTGCGCCTTTCGACCGCTTGGCGCGTTGGACTCAAGAAGCGCCCCTACACGCAGTCACTATAGCGTTCTTGATCGGTGTTCTGGTCGGGCGCAGATAACTAGCCAATGCATTCAAACGGTCTGCCCGGGGGGGGGCGGATTTCCCCGCAGGGGACGATCCTCACTCACACGCTTGCACGACCGGCCGGTACGCTCGCGCCATCCGCTGCGCTGAGAAGAGCTCTTCGAAACGTTGGCGCATGTTCTTCTGTCCAATCGCGCGAGACGATGAACCCGGTGAGCTGCCTAATTCATACGGCAACTCGCGAGCGAAGGCTCACCTACTAATGGATTGCATCGCCAAGACCAGTGTCGCTGAAAGCAGCGACGAAAGGGCGAGCAACGTCCAATCCGGTCTCGCGCTTCCTGCTGCTATCTGTCCGAGCAGTAATTCTATCCGCTTTATCATTCGTCCTCAGGAAGCCGGTCAAGATAGGCGAGTCCAGAACACGTAAGTTCTTCAGTCTCGCTTTGGCTGGCTTCCAACCTCCCTTGCAAATGGCGCTCCAGTAGGCATCGTCGACCGTCCGCAACATCGACGTCGCGATGCGTCGCCAAATAAACGGTCCAAGCCGTGTCGACCGCCTTTCGAAGAACTTCATCGACCATCCTCCAACTCCAACAAGTGTGACCACCGGGAACCCTCGGCGTGTTGCGGCTTCGCCGCGTGCATCTTGGCCCACTGACGTGCCGTGCAGCGAATCCAGTCGGAAAGCCGGATGCCGGAAGTCGGCACGTCCGATTTGACAGCAACTCACGTTGTCTTCGGAAGTTTCCCGTTTTTACCCGAGCGTCCGAGGTTCAATGGCAATAGATACCGCACGTTGGAACATGTCGGGGCGTCGCTCGGCGACTCGGGATCGACTGAAACAAACGTTCAGGGCAGCCCGCAGAACGTAGAGAACTTGCCCGTCGAGCGGCGCGGGAAATCCTCTCTCGGCCTGCTCATTCTCGCCGTCGAATTCGGGATCGCGGTGGCACGGCTTCGATCAAGATGAACAAGCGTTCATCTTGTTCAAATTCTCGGCCGTCCAGCCGGAGCAACTTCTTGGCGCTTTCGGACTTATTGCCAATGGGAAAAAGTGGAAGAAGCGTCCGGGAGAGGGGCGCTGATCAACTTGACTGTGCCGTTGCAAGTTTGCGGAACTTGTAAAGGCTGACGTTGGCCGCATTGCCGCAGTGCGACAACCATGAGGCACCCCTTCAATGTCTATGCTTAGCTCCGCCGTTCAACGATCCACCCTCGGGCTTCATACGCTTGAACAGTACGAGCCGCTGATTGGCGCTGCGACACTCGAACGCATAGCGCTGAAAGCCGATCGGGTTCGCACGATGCGCGTCGCCCATATCAGTTCGACGTTCTATGGCGGAGGCGTCACCGAACTACTCACGCCGCTGACCCTAATGATGAACGCGACGGGAATCGAAACCGACTGGCATTTGATTCAGGGAACGCCGGGATTCTTTGGCTGCACGAAGAAGTTTCACAACACGCTGCAAGGCGAGAGCGTGGATTTTTCCGACGCTGAAAAGACGATCTACGAACAGGTCGTATTCGAAAACGCCACGCGGCTTCATCTTGACGATTGCGACGCGATCATCGTGCACGATCCCCAGCCTCTGCCGCTGATCACACATTTTCCCGATCTGGAGATGCCTTGGCTCTGGCAATGCCATATTGATCTTTCTTCGCCATACGCTCCGGTATGGACGTATCTGCGCCAGTTCATCGAGCAATATAGCGCAGCTATCTTCTCGCTCCCCGAATACGGCCAGGATCTGCAGGTTGGCCAACACTTCGTCACCCCGGCAATCGATCCGTTCTCTGCGAAGAACCGCGAACTGTCCGACCGGGAGATACGTGAATTCCTGCGCAACTACAAAATTCCAACCGATCGTCCATTGGTGACGCAGATTTCCAGATTCGATCGATGGAAAGATCCGATGGGCGTGATTGAGGCCTTCCGAAAAGCGAGAGAGCAGGTCGACTGTACGCTCGTGCTCCTCGGCAACAATGCCTCCGACGATCCGGAGGGCGGGGTAATACTTGAGCAGATCAAGGGCGCTGCCGACGACGGCATGATTATTCTTGCAGCCGATGATCCAACGCTCGTGAACGCGCTGCAGCGGGCGGCCGCGGTCGTCCTGCAGAAGTCGACCCGCGAAGGTTTTGGTCTCACGGTGACCGAGGCGATGTGGAAAGGCGCCGCCGTCATCGGCGGCGACGTGGGAGGCATCCGGCACCAGATCAAGGACGAATGGAACGGGTTTCTTGTGAATTCGCCCGATCAGGCGGCCGCGAGAATGGTCCAGCTCTTGAAGGATCCCGGGCTCCGAGAGCAGATCGGTTCGCGGGCCAAAGAAAGCGTGCGGCAGAACTTTCTGATGAGCCGGCTATTAGAGGATTGGCTCGACCTGCTGTCCAAATACGAACGGCCGGTGGTCTAACCGGTTTGGGTTCGAGAGCCCCGGATACCTCGATGGTGGAAAGCCGATGCGAATTGCCCAGGTAGCGCCTCTGGCCGAAAGCGTTCCTCCCAAGCTTTACGGCGGCACCGAGCGTGTGGTGGCGTGGCTGGTCGATGAACTGGTAAGTTTGGGGCATGAGGTGACGCTGTTCGCCAGCGGGGATTCGAAGACCTCCGCCCAGCTCCATGCTGTCTGGCCTCGGGCTCTCCGCCTCGGCCGCCCACGGACGGACCCGATGGTTGCCCAGGCAGCGCTGCTGGAAGCGGTTGCCCGGCACGCGATCGACTTCGATGTCATTCACATGCATATCGATTGGCTGCACCTGCCGCTCCTGAGTCGGCTTGGCGTACCTTTTTTGACAACCTGCCATCAACGCATGGACATGCCGGGCTTTCCTGAGATGGTCGGCCGCTTTCCCGATGCGCCTTTTGTTTCGATATCGGATAATCAGCGCCTCCCCCTGAGTGAGGCAAACTGGCTGGGCACGGTTTATCATGGACTGCCGCCCGACCTGTTCCGCCCTTCATTCGAGGCCGGCTCCTACCTCGCCTTCCTGGGCCGGTTGACGGCGGAGAAAGGACCGGAAGCCGCCATCCGGATCGCGCGCGCCGCCAAAATGCCGCTTCGCGTCGCCGCAAAGGTACCGCGGGGCGAGCGAGGCTATTTCAAGGAAAAGCTCGAGCCGCAGATCGACGGGGAGCAAGTCCAGCTCACCGGAGAGGTCAATGATAAAACGAAACGGCAGTTTCTGGCGAGCGCGGCGGCGTTGCTGTTTCCTATCGATTGGCCAGAACCGTTCGGTCTCGTCATGATCGAGGCCATGGCCTGCGGCACGCCCGTCATTGCCTTCAAGTCCGGCTCAGTACCGGAGGTAATCGATGACGGCATAACTGGCTTTGTCGTGCCGGGGGAAGCGGAAGCAGTGGAAGCAATCGGAAGACTTTCCGAACTCGATCGACGGCAGGTGCGCAGGCATTTCGAGAAAAGGTTTACGACCAGGCGGATGGCGCAGGAGTATCTCCGGCACTACAAGGTCTTGGGTAAACCGAATGCCGGCCAAGTTCATGCCGGCACCAAGACCATCTTGTCTCAAGGTTCAGTGTCCGATCGCCCTCTAGCCCCGTAGGGATCCCGGCGATTCCAACCGGCACTCGCCGTGCCTTCATCGCTTCAAGAGCGGACCGAACAACTGGGAGACGCGGAGCGATTGCAATCGCGACTTCGGATGTCCGAGTTGGGGTCAAAAACGACGCTTTGATGACTCGGGGATGACTTCTGGTCTACCCCGATAAACAGACATTCCCAGTGGCCGTCGGCAGATCTCAAAGTGCCAGAAGGAGACTAATGCACCGCAACATGATGGCTTGAGCGGAAATGCGGGCTTATAGTCGCTAGAGCCTCCGCATCGACGATGCCGCGGCGACGGCGCAAGGCTTTTCAGGGATTTCGGACCTGACGAGTGGAGGGGCCACTGGGCACTGTTGCAAAACAGACGGTCATTTCGGCTCGCCAGCCGCTCGCAAGCGAGGCAGGCTTTGTTTTGGCTGTCGTAGTGGCAGTGGCCTATTTTGGTACCGCGCGGCTGAGCCTTGCATTGCTGGAGCCGGTCGATGGTGTTGCCGTATTCTGGCCCGCCGCAGGAGTAGCTTCGGGGATTTTGATCGCCTTTGGTTCTGCTGCTCGGTGGCCTGTCGTCGTCGGGGTGGTAGCTGCAACGATCGCAGCCAATTTGCTGGGCGATCGCAACCTCGGGAGCTCGGTGTTCTCTGCTGGCGCGAACGCGGGTGAGGCCGTCATCGTCGCAGGCCTGATCCACCGCTTTTGTGGCTCCCCATTCGAGTTGAGCGAACTGCGAAGGGTATTGGCACTATTTGCCGCGACCGTTGTTGGAACGAGCCTCTCCGGCATTGTGGGTACGGTAGGCTTTGTACTGTTTCACGGGTCAGCGGCGTCCCCGCTGGTGATCTGGCTTCACTGGCTCTCATCTGACGCGATCGGGATCATTGCGGTGGCGCCCCTCGCGATTGGGCTGGCGTCGTTGGCGCGCAACTTCCCGCCGCGGGGCGAGATCGTGGAGGGCATTTTAGCGCTTGCTGTGGTGTCCTTCGTATGCGCGTTGCTGGCTTTCTTGCCCAATGCGGCCTGGACCGCGGAGCTTGCGATTGCCGCGCTCTGGCCACTTCTGCTGTGGACCGCATCTCGCCTTCGTCCAGCGTTCACCGCGATTGCCGCGTTCATCTGTGCGATTACGATTGTCTGGACGACAATCTTCGCAATCGGCATTTTCGGGGACTTGCGCCTGTCAATCGAAGAGCGTGTGCTGGGAGCCCAAGCTACCATCCTGGCGACCTCACTAGGTGCTCTGGTTCTTGCGGCCCTGTTTAGCGAGCGGAGGCTTCATGAAACAGCCATTCTGCAGAGGGAGTCCCGATTACAGGAGGCGCTGCGGGCCGGCAGCGTTATGGCTTTCGATTGGGATTTGTCCGCCGACGAAATACGGTTCAGCCAAAATGCAATTGAGATCCTCGGTCTCAACTCGCAGGTTCTCCGCGGGACTGAATGGCTGAAACATATTTATCCTGAAGATCACCCGCTGGTGGCATCCTGCCTCGGCGGTGCTCGTCCGGACCAGCCCTCGCATTCGATCGCGTTCCGCTGCCAGCGGCCGGATGGTGGTGAAGTCTGGCTGGATCAGATAGCGATCGTCCAGTTCGATTCAACCGGAAAGCCTACGCGCATCAATGGGCTCACTACGGATGTTACCGAGCGCAAACGTTTTGAGAAGGAGCTTTCGCTCGCGTGGAAATCAGCAGAATTGGCCGATCGCGCCAAATCGAGCTTTCTTGCCGCCGCAAGCCATGACTTGCGACAGCCGTTGCAGACCCTGCAACTCCTGCAGGCAGCGCTTGAGCCGCACCACCCAAGCGGCGAGGCACGCAAACTTGTCGCCGGAATCGGGCAGTCGCTCGACACCATGACCAGTATCCTATCGAGCCTGCTCGACGTGAACAGGCTGGAATCCGGAGACCTGTGTCCATCCGTGAGCGAGTTTTCGCTAAACGACATCTTTGGGCCGCTCGCTGGAGACTTCGCCGCGCCTGTGCAGGAAAGAGGGATCCGGCTGCGCATCGTCCGTTCCGAGCTCATCATCCGCAGCGACAGGCGCATGCTCGCGGAGATGATCCGCAACCTGTTGTCGAATGCGGTCCGATACACTGACAGGGGACGAATTCTGCTTGGATGCCGGCGAGCCGGCGACAATGTTCGCATTGAAGTCTGGGACAGTGGCATCGGTATTGCCGAAGGCCAGCTCCCGCACATCTTCCATGAGTATTATCAGGGGACCGGCGGCGCGGAGCGGGGCGGCTTTGGGTTGGGCCTTGCGATCGTGAAGCGGCTCGGAAAAATCCTGGATCACAGCGTCGGCGTGCGCTCAATCTCTGGGAAGGGTACACGGTTTTTCATCGAAGTTCCGCGCGGTCGATCCGGTATCAAGGTGCCGGAAGCAGCCCCGCCGGTGCATAATGATGCCTTCTTCCTAGGCAGCGTTCTCGCGATCGAGGACGAGGCGTCCGTGCGCTCGGCGCTCGGGAGATTGTTTAAGACGAGAGGGGTTGACGCCACCATTGTTGCAACGGCGGCGGAAGCTTTGACTCTGGTCAAAGAGCAGGACCTGCGCCCGGATGTGCTGCTGTGTGACTACAACCTTCGTGGCTCGCCGGATGGTGTAGAGACCATTAGGCACCTGCGTGCCGCACTCGGTCGGAACGTACCGGCCGTCGTGATGACCGGCGATACCAGATCGCAAACGACACTCTCGATTTCTGCGCAAGATGTCTCTCTCCTGATCAAGCCCTTCTTGGCCGAAGCACTTCTGGAAGCCTTGAGAGGCCAGCAGAAGTGAGTACCACTGTGAACGCCTCATTGCTAATGGCTGACATTCGTTCGTGTGTGCAGGATGTCTGCTCCGGGTCAAACGCGTCATTTCGACCGTGCGGCGACCACTTCCGATTTAGCCCGATAAGCAGACATTTTCAGTGTCCGTCGGCATGTCTCAAAGGTGCCAATTCCGGAAGTGGACTGTGCCTACTCGATCACCTCGTCCGCACGGGCGAGAAAGGATGCCGGAATCTCGATACCGAGCAATTTCGCTGTCTTTGAGATTGATGGTAAGCAAGAATTTGGTGGGCTGCTCCGGTCATTGGAAGTTTGCGGTTGACGGGTCAGGTCAACCCAACGCGCATCATAAGATGATCAAACGAGGATCGTCCCCGGCTTGGGTCCTCGTTGATTGAGTAGGCGCCGCGCTCAGCTTCCACCAATAGGCTGTCGGGCATAAACGCTTCCGCTACTCTGCACAGGACCGGGCCGGCGCCCCACGGCAGGGGCGTCGCCCGACTGCTGTCAGATCGTCACGCGGCTGCCGTCGAAGCGCGTCAAGGAGAAGCCGTCGAAGGGTTCGCGGAGGGTGGTGCGCTCGTCCCGCAGCATGCCAATAGCCACTTCCTCGCCGATCGCCATTGAGGCCGAAGCGTCGGAACGCCAGTGGATGCCCGCCCAATTTCGTCCGAAACCGAAATTCACCGCGAGCTTGTTCAACTCTCCGCCGACCGTGAGCGGCGGGCCGCTATAGGGCACTAGCCTCGTCGGGTCAGCCGGATCGGGCTGTATCGGGTTGGCGATGACGCGGCTCTCGTCGAAAAACGCCTTCAAAATGGTAGCCGTGACGGCACCAACGCTCGTGGCACCGCCGGGATAGGTGGAGTGAAGGGGCGCGGCCTCCGGATAGGTTTGTGACAAAAGATAGCTGCCGTATTTGGCTTTACTGCGATCGAGGGCTTCCGATTTCAGGAAGTTATCATGCAACGGGTAGTCGCTCACGCCATTGGCGAGGCGATGGTGCGCCAGAGCGCCGTAGGCTTCTGGTCGTACAGCCCGGTGCACCATATACTTCTGCCAGTAGGCCGCGCGGACGGAGTTACTGATCCCCGTGGCGAGTAGTGCCTGCACATAGGGCAACCCGAAGGTGGCACCCGCAGGGCTTTGGGTTTTCGATTTCCGATACGGGTTCGATGGGTAGGACACGGGCTCTGCCGGTGGATACATCCCGGAGTACCGTTGATCCGCTCCACCGCCTGGGGTTGCAAGGATCAGTGCTGCAGCCCACCCAAGTGCAGGACCAGCGTGGATATACTCCGCGAGATCTCTTCCCGTCGTGATGTAGCGCGGTGTCGCGTCGAACTGCAACCGGCGTTTCGGTACGGCGCCGTTCTGGATCGCCAGCCACTCCTCGTATTCGGTCAGGAATTCGTTGGCGGGCAACGTGGTGCGAATTTGAGCACTGATCCACTGTGCGGCATAGGGCACGTCCCGGAGCAGGAATTGCGAGATCAGCGGGCCGTCCAAAACGCCTGGAGGCGTGACGGAGCGGCCCTTCGGGTCAGTTGGGTCGAAATAAAGCGCATTGGCACGGAACAGCGTACCGGGTGTGACCCGCCCACCAGACTTCGGCCCCCGGAAATCGGCAAGCTTGTTGAGTTCCTCGGTTGCTGCAAGCACGTCGCGATTGGAGGTGTCGTCGCGCAACTCGGTAAGCGGAACATCACGAAGCAGGGATTGCCAATATACCTCGACCGCCTCGCCGCCGCGCTCAGTACTTGCAAGGGCCGGTGCCGACGGTATCGCAATCTGAGTAGGGTTCATGCCGCTGAGACTGACGGCTTGTGTGCCTACGGGATTGACCAGTTTGCGAATGCCGCCGAGTGGGACTTTCTCGAAATCAGCGGGGTCGCCCGACTGGCAAGCGGTATAGAGCGCCTGCCATGCCGCTTGTTCCACTTCGCCGCGTTTGTCGTGCGGCAGCCCCCGTGAATCCGAACCGATCTTGTTGGTGTAGCGCGCCTCGTCGCCATTCGTCGGGTGGGGTGCGATGGGAATTTTCTCGTTATTGCTCGCGCAGGCTTGCCGGACTTCGAAGGCGCGGCGCTTGAACGCCGCGTCGAGCGGTCGCGGGTCCGCGTTCACAGGCTGCGCCGCGGCCGGGGCGATTCCGGACATGCTCGGCGGAGACGCAAGCACGGCGGCGCCAACTGCGATGCCGGCACCGCCGAGCAGCGAGCGGCGAGTGACCGCGGTGGTCGGCAGGGTCGACGATGCCAGGTCAGATTCAGTCGAAATGGTGGGGTGGTCAGCCATGGAGATCTCCTCCCTCGCAGGCACCGCTCTGGGGCCCGCGCTTTCAGGATTCAAATGGCATCCGGGCGCGCTTACGCGCACCCGCGTTGGAATGCTAATGCTGAAGGACCGGCGAAAAAGGAAGTCGGTGATTCGAGTGCAATGCTTGCCGATGGCACGACTGCTGTCCGTTCAGTCCCGCGAGGGAATTCGGCATTTCCCGCCTGCGACGACAGCTATTCAAAGAGTACACGATCTCGTGCGTCCTGAAAAGACGTCTGATCTTTGGACGACTTCCACTTTGGGTCATTCGCGTCGGTTTAGGCACGTACCGACGACTTCCGCTCTACCCCTAGAAACAGACCTCGTTACCGTGGGTCGGCATGTCTCAAATGTGCCATGGGACTAAACCGCTCGCGCGGTAGGGCACTGCGGCGGGAGGCACAGCCAAGGCGATAGCGCAACGGGACGTCCTGTCTTGAGATCGAGGGGTTTCGACAACCTCACTCAAGACAGGAGCATCCCCATGACCGACGAGGCCATGAGCCCTTTACGGCGGCGCATGATCGAAGACATGACGATCCGCAAGTTAGCGCCAAAGACCCAACAAGGCTACATCCGCACCATCAGGGACTTTGCTGCATTCCTCGGCCGATCGCCCGACACGGCGAGCTTCGAGGACGTCCGGCGCTTTCAACTGCATCTGGCGGCGAACGGCGCGCACATCCCGATTCTCAATCATACCGTAGCTGCGTTGCGGTTCTTCTTCAGGATCACGCTCAGGCGCTCCGATATCATCGAGCACACCACATTCCTCCACGAGCCCCGCAAGCTGCCGGTCGTGCTCAGCCCAGAGGAGGTGGCGCGGCTGTTGGATGCCGCGCCGGGCCTCAAGTACAAGGCGGCGCTGAGTGTGGCTTACGGCGCAGGTTTGCGCGCCGCCGAGGTGATCTCGCTCAAGATCGGCGACATCGACAGCAAGCGCATGGTGATCCGCGTCGAACAAGGCAAAAGCCGCAAAGACCGCTACGTGATGCTGTCTCCGCATCTGCTCGAGTTGCTGCGTGCCTGGTGGAAGACAGCACGACCGCAGGGCTGGTTGTTTCCTGGCCGCGACCGCGTGCAGCCGATGACTACGCGCCAGCTCAATCGCGCCTGCCATACCGCAGCCGAGAGGGCCGAGATCGACAAGCGCGTGTCGCTCCACACCTTGCGGCACAGCTTCGCCACCCATCTGCTTGAGCAGAACATCGATATCCGGGTGATCCAGGTGCTGCTCGGGCACGCCAAGCTCGACACCACGGCGCTCTATACCCGCGTCGCCACCAAGACGATCCAACAAGTCATGAGCCCGCTGGAGCATATCGCCCGCAAGATCGAGAGGGTCGAGCCACCGGCCTAAAGCGCGGCTCGCGTGCCGCGTCCGGCACTGGAGGTCGCGGATATCTTCCGCGATCATGGACCGGCATGGCGCAGCGCCAACGCCGGCCATCTGAGCCTTGGCCAGTTGAAGGTAATGTCGGCGATCGAGAACTGCCGCACCGCGGCGCTCGGCGGCCATGTCGCGCGCTGCGAGAAGTGCGCGCACACCAAGATCTCGTACAACTCTTGCCGTAATCGGCACTGCCCGAAGTGCCAAGGCGCGGCGGCAAAGGACTGGCTGGCCGCGCGCGAGGCCGATCTGCTGCCGGTGCCGTACTATCATGTGGTGTTCACGCTGCCGGCAGCCATCGCCGACATCGCCTACCAGAACAAGGCGGTGGTCTACGATCTCTTGTTCAAGGCCTCGGCCGAGACCCTGGCCACGATCGCCGCCGACCCCAGGCACCTCGGCGCCCGCGTCGGCATCACCTCGGTTCTCCATACCTGGGGTTCAGCCATGACCCACCACCCGCACGTCCACATGATCGTGCCGGGCGGCGGCGTCTCGCCCGACGGCCAGCGCTGGGTGTCCTGCCGACCTGGCTTCTTCCTCCCCGTCCGCGTGCTCTCGCGCCTGTTCCGGCGGCTGTTCCTGGAGAAGCTGATCGCGGCCCACAACACCGGCCATCTGAAGTTCTTCGGCGATCATGCCGCTCTCGCCGACCCGCGGGCGTTCGCGGCGTATCTGGCACCGCTACGCCGAGCCGAATGGGTGGTCTATGCCAAGCGCCCGTTCGGCGGGCCACAGGCCGTGCTGGCCTATCTGTCGCGCTATACCCATCGCGTCGCCATCGCCAACAGCCGACTGATCGCCTGTGACCGCACCGGTGTCACCTTCCGGTGGAAAGACTATCGTGCCAATGGTCGCGATCGCCAGAAGCTCATGACACTCCCAACCGGCGAGTTTATCCGCCGCTTCCTCATCCACGTTCTGCCGCACGGCTTTCACCGCATCCGCCACTACGGCCTTTTGGCCAGCGGCACGCGCGCCGACAACATCGCCCGAGCGCGTGAGTTGCTCGCCGTCTCAAACTCCCAGGCCGAGCCCACCGGTGCCGCCGCCGATCCCGGCAAGCCGATTTGTCCATGCTGCGGCGGTCGCATGATCATCATCGAGGTCTTCGCGCGCGGTGCAACGCCACGGCATCGGCCGACAGCTTCACCTACCGCAATCAAGATCGACACCTCATGACCGCGTCACACCCCCGCAAATCTGATCGTCGCACTAGTTGCCTCTCGACCGGCCACGGTAGAACGCGCTCAGATATCCAGCCGTCGTCTCAAATCGTCCGACACTTCACTGCGGTCGATGCGACCCGCCCCTCATCCAGCAGCCGTTTCACCGTCCACCGGCCTGCTGGAGCGCCTCGACTCCATTCACACACCTCATCCGCGGCACTCAAATCCCCATAGCGTAGGCCGCGCCATCCCCGTACCCCTCCCGCGGTTTCCTCCCTTGGAGGTTTGCGGACGCCGGCCCCGCGCCCGCGGCACCACCGTCATGGGGCCGGCATCCGAAAACCTTCACAACAACAGACTTGCCGAAGGATTTGGCAATCTGTTCGCTCCATCCAAATCGAATAGACAAATTAAGAATAATTTCTAGTCTAAACGTCCTAGCAATTCCTCATAGCGTCGCTCGATCCGGTTGTAGCAATCGCACGCAACGGCATGGAGACCTTCCAAGTCCAAGATGGAAATCCGACCTCTCCCGATCTGAATGAGACCGGCGTTCTGCAAGGTGCGTTCGACAAGATTGATGGTGGTGCGCTGGACCCCGAGCATCTGCGCGAAGAATTCCTGGGTCAGGCGGATATCGTCGCTGCCCAGCCGTCTCCTGCACTGCAGAAGCCAGCGTGCAGCGCGGTTTTCCACCGGGTGCAGCGCCTGGCACGCGGTCGATTGCTGCGACTGCGCCAGCAAGGAGAGATCAAACAGCGCAACGATCTTTCGAAAGCTTTCGCTCGCGCGCCCGACGCGGTGAACTTCCGCGGCAGGGATTTTCACGGCTTCGCCGGCGACCTGCACGACCGAATCCGCGAATGCCGTCGTGATGCCGTGGATGGTGGACGATCCAATCATGCCCTCACGGCCGACGATCGATGTCTCGGCGGTCGCGCCCTGCTCGGTGCTGGCGAGAACGGAAATGATGCAGGAGCGCGGGAAGTAGGCGAACTCGACCTCCGATGCGGAGCTGTGCAGCAATTCGCCATGGTCGACCGATATCGTCCGCATGTGCGGCTTCAAGAGCGCCTGCGTCGGTGCATCCAGTAAACTCAGGAGGTGATTTTCAGCGGCCACGAGAAGCTCCTGCGGAGGATAGGCGGGAGCTTCATCTCTCTCTGTCACCGATGCCTAAGGAGAGATTTCGGGGATAGATCACCGATAGCCCGTGAATTATGCGCTGACAGTCGGATGCCCGACAGTTGGGGCTAACATTTCTGTCCGGCAATGTCCGTTCAGGGTCAAACTGAGAAGTTCGGATGGGCGACCCGAAGGTCGGCTCTTCCCCGAAGAACGGACATCAGGATATCCGCCGAGTTGGTCCGTTTCGTGCCGATATTGTTGCAAAAGTCTTTTTGGGGTGACGAACGAAATCTCCAAGGGCTGCTGATGCGTTTTGTATGCGACGATGTGAGGGTCCTCATCATTTCGCACAAAAACAAACCACAGACCTCTGGATCGGCGCTACACCGCGTTGCGGCGGTAGGAACATCTACTAATCCGCTCTCGCGAGATTTTTGATGTCGTTCGATTTCGAACTTTTGCAACATATCTGCCAAACTCAGAAGTCTGAGTGCACAACTGGGAAGTCCGCTCTAACCCCGTCAACGAACATCGTCAGGTCAGTCCGGCGGGTCGTTTCGTGCCAACAGGCGACATTGAAAGGTGATCTCACGGCCGGCGTAGCGCGGTATTTAGGCCGCCGGTCTCCCGCAGGTTGCGCACGGCCTCATTGACCTCGTCCCGGTCATGCCGCGCTTCCGGCGGCAACGACGTGATCGCGTGGTGAATCTCGGCCGGTAAGGTCAGCCCGCTGCCGAGCGGTTTGTTTGCCCATTGCCACCAGCGATCGAAATCGTCCATCTTAAAGATCCTCCCGCAGGCCCTTGTAGAAGGGATGGCGGACCTTTCCTTCGGCAGATTTGGCGCGGTACTCGATCTCTGCGTTTAGCTCCGGCTCCACCCAGATGCCCTTGTGCGCGATCCGCTTGGCGTAGGGCTGGGTTTTCCGGATCAGGGGCGCGAGGCGCTTGCGCAGCTCGGTGGATGATTTCTTGCCGAAGCCGTGGTCGACCTTGCCAGCATAGATCAGATTATTACCCTTGCGGCGGCCGACATAGATGCCGTCCCAGTCGTTGCCGTCGAGCGCAAAGCCCGCGATAGTCAGCGTCTCGCGCTGCGCGCAGGTCTTCTTGACCCAGTCCCGGCCGCGTCCCGAGAGATAACGGCTGTCGCGGACCTTTGAGACGACGCCTTCAAGGCCGACCTTGCAAGCGTGCGCGAACATCTCCTTGCCGTCGATCTCAAAGCTTTCGCTGAACTGGATCGCCGTCTTCTCGATCAGCTTTTTCAGATGCGCCTTGCGCTCGATCAGCGGCAGTTTTCGCAGATCCTGCCCGTTGAAGTAAAGGAGATCGAAAGCGATCACGACGAGCCGCTTGGATTTGCCGCGCAATTCATTCTGCAGCACGGAAAAGTCGGTGGTGCCGTCTGCCGCCGGCACGACCACCTCGCCGTCGATGATGGCGCTGCCGGCGTTGATCAGGTAGGCGTCGGCCGCGATCTTGCTGAAGCGCCTGGTCCAGTCATTGCCGCGGCGGGTGAGCACCTTGATGGCGTCGTTGTGGATGTGGAGCTGGACGCGGTAGCCGTCGAACTTGATTTCATGGATCCAGCGATCGCCGGATGGCACCTTCTCGATCGATGTGGCCAGCGCGGGCTCGACGAATCCCGGGAAGGACGCCTTCACGCCGATCGCCGCCGCCTTCTTGCGCTGAAACGCCACAACAACACTCCACGCTACTAAAGCTAATTCAAACTGGCATAGGCTAAATCGTTTCAGCCGCGAAAATGGGAACCCACCGCATCATGACGCGTCGGAATGCAGGGGTCGACGCATGCGGGATAAATAGGCAACCGCAGAACGAAATGCGAGTCTGATCAGATCACACCAGCCGAAGGGTCAACTGACGCCGATCGTGATCCTCGTGCCGCTCGACGAAATCAGAGATCGTAGAGGGAAGTGCCCGCATCTGCAGATCGCAGCGACGGCGCAATTCGCGTGCGACGTCTTCGGAAACATCTTCCGACCAGCGTTCGGCGGTATTGAAGGCGACTATGCGGAACGGGTAGCTATATTGGCCGGTCAGCAGGTCTTGAATGACCGTTTCGAGGTCGGTTGCTTCGTAATCGGCTTCGCGCCAGGTGCGGCCTAATCGACCGAAATCATCCGCCACCAAGTAAACCGTTTCATCGTTGTCGCTCGGGACTATCGACGGCGTCCAACTAGACCTATGCATTATGAACTCCACGCCAATATGAATTAATCGGCCTGACCTGAATCGTTCCGGCGGGAACAACAGGAACCTGCACATCATGACGCGTTGCCACTCGCAATGGGAGGTATTGCATGACGGCAAAGGCAAAGAAGAAATCAAGCCGCGGGCGCAAGCAGGACCGGGCGCGGTTGCCGACGGGCAGGATTTGGGGTCCTAAGATGGCGAGGACCGGCGGTCTTACCGAATTTGGGCGACGGGCCCGACTGCCCGCGCCGGGCTCTGGCGTACTCCGAACTACTCCGAACCGCTAGGAACATTCGTGCGCGCGTACCGTTCTAGAAGCACCGATCAACCTTCGGAGGAGGATACAGTGAAGAAATTCCTAGCCGCGGCTCTCCTGAGCGCCGCCGTCTTCAGTGCTCCCGCTTATGCGCAAACCGCTCAGCCCACGGATCGCGCGGCTCCCGCCGCGACGACTGCCGGCTCGCAGGAAAAGATGGCGCTCAAGGGAAACTGGCGCGCGTCCAAGCTCATGGGCCTCGACGTCTATAACGAAGCCAATGAAAAGCTTGGCGACATCAACGAACTGATCCTGGACAAGAACGGCAAGGTCAATGCCGTGGTCATCGGTGTCGGCGGCTTCCTGGGCATGGGCGAGCATGATATCGCTGTTTCCATGGACAAGCTCAAATTCATGGAAGAGGCGGTCCGCACCAGCTCGACGGCGCCGGCAACGGCGACGCGCGAGAGGACGACCAAGGAAACAACGACCGGCGCGGCCACGACCACCACCACGACTGCACGTACCGCTGATGCGAACGACTGGACGCCAGACCACGCCGTGATGAGCGGCACCAAGGAGCAGCTCAAGGCGATGCCGCAGTTCAAGTATTCAGACTACAACTGAGCATCCGATATTTCGGCTGATCAAGGCCCCATCACGGTGGGGCCTTTTTCATGGGCCGATCACGAAGCGGGTCCGGCAAACAATGCTTGATGCTCTCGCCGGAAAGGAATTTAGGAACGTTGAACGTGTTGCAGGATTAGTCGATCGTATCGGTGAGATACACTCAGTCAGAAACGTGAGCTTGGACGGCCTCAGCTTGTGAAGATACAGCTGGGGCCGTTTCTCACTTATTTGCGATCCCTTGATCTCGGGATAAATCGGTAAAACTGCAATTGCCCTTTTTTGAAGGAACTGCTGGTAGGCTGGCGCATTTAAACGATGTCGCATCTTTCCCCCTGCGACACCACAGTCCGAGAAGGGTCTCAGCCCCGCCGCTGAGGCCCTTCTCGCGTTCAGCGACAGCTCGGCGCGGCTGCTGCTGCGGAAGAGGTTTCCTGGAACGCAACTCATTTTCCTCCGTTCTTATTTTGTTGAGGAGGAGAAAACTATGCCCGTATTCATCCTTTGGGCCGTCCCTACGGTCATCGTGCTAGGTGGCATCAGCTACTATTTTCTTCGTGTAGTGCACTAGCAGATTGTGTTCCGGCGAGGCTGGTGGCGGGTCCCCTCCGATGGACACCAGCATTGCCGGGAGCCCAGCGCCGTGCGCCTATTGCCTCGCGACGCTGGGCCTTAGCCACCTAGGCCTACTTGTCCTGATCGGACAGCAGGTTTTAATGAGGTAGGGGGCTGCAGTCCGGGCGATCTCAGCCATTCATTGATGTGCGCGGCCGTCTCGGCCTGCCGGGCACGTCGCAAAAGCTGTTCCCGGGCGGCGCTACCGAGAGGGTGCTTTTCAGCGGCCTCTTTAAACTTGATCGCCTCTTCCGCGAGCCGTTCTTCAAAAGTGGCCGTGTGATTGACGCCGTTACGCTGCTTAGCCATGGGATCCCCCTTAAGCCTACCCATCGCAAAATTACAGATCGCTCGCTCCATTTTGTCTGTTCGGTAGCCGACAAAATTGCGAAAAACTGCGATCCTTGATCTCGGGAAAAATCGGTAAAATGATCCGGCCCCTTTTGAGCATCCCTTTCAGACAACGTTCATCTGGCTCGTTCTAATCCACCTTCCTTTTGGCAGGTAGGTAGGACCGTGAGTTCCTTTGACCCGATGGCCGCAGCGGTGGACTGGCTGGATGCCTACCGCGCTGCCACCCTTTCGATCGTGGATTTGTACGCCCCGGATGCTGCGCTGGAGTGCGGCTGCAATGGGCAAGCGACCGGTAATCGGCCATAGCGCACTTACCGAATACTGGCGGCAACGGTTTGACGAGAAACCCGCGGGCGAGCTTCAGGGCTTGCAGATGGCCGGCGATATGGTGGTGGTATCATACGAAGTGCCGGGCGGAATCGTGCAGGCGACCCTAAAATTCAACGATGCCGGCCAGATCGTTCGTAGCCAATGCGGGCTCTCGGACGTCAGGAACTGCTTGTAGGGTGGCGCGTTTAAACGATGTCGCATCTTTCCCCCGATGCGACCCACCAGTCCAAGAAGGGTCTCAGCCTGCCGCTGGGGCCCTTCCGGAGTTGAAAAATTGCAGGGGCTTAATTTGCGTTAAGAACGATTTCGCGGCGGCCGGGTTTCAACCCTGGATGAAGGCGCTGCCGATGCCGCGTTACTACTTTGATATGAGAGAGGGCGGCGAGATTGCCCCTGACGAAGAGGGCATGGAGCTCCACACCATCCAAGCCGTGCAAGAAGAAACCGCCCGCGCGCTTGCCGACATGGCAAGGGACGCGATCCGGCGCAGCCCGAACGGCGCGGAGCACCAAATGTCCATCGATGTTCGCGACGATGCCGGGCCAGTATTGCAGGTGAGGTTCACGTTTGAGGTGGACCGGCACAGACATTAAGCGATCGACATAGACGACGGTCGTTCCCCGCTCGCCCTTCCTGACATGGCCGCCGAGCCCGAGAGCCTGGCGGAAGGTAAGCCAGCCGGAAAAGCCGTGCTGGACAACGGCACCCCATAGCATCAGCACGTTAATCCCGGAATATCCGCGCTGCGTCGACGCATTGCGCGGCATCGCGAGCGGTGCCTTGATCGCCGCCGTTCCCCAGGGCTGAACCCACGGAATACGGCCGGCCTCCAGCTCGGCTATGATCTTGTCCGTGATTTCGGTGTAAAGGCTCGTTCGGTCGTTGCCGGCACGAACTCGGGCGGTATGGCCAGACATCGCGGTTCTCCGCGACGGGCGCCGGAGGCCTCTCCCCCGATCTTCAACCCGTCGCGTCGGACCCGGCCCGCACTCTCACTCTCCACGGCGGTGACGGGGACATGGACTGCGCATTCGCCGTAAATGGAGGCCACCCCTGCTTCAGATGAGGTGCGCGCGCTGCAAGACGCCGAGCGATGTCAACCTCGCGGCGATGAAGCATCCGCCGACCACCTTCGTGCACGGTCGCGCCAGCCGGCTGCGCTGCCGCAAATGCGCCAAGGCGGGCCGGCGTCCAGCGACGACCCCAATACAATTGGCTAACCACGCCACCCTCGAACCGAAGACGGAGCACACCGTTAGGACACGCGATTACGACTGGTCTGCGCCGTCCCTTCGACGCCGAAGCGCAGCGGAGGCCAAGAGAAGGCAGCCGAAGAAGGGGCAGCGATAGCGACGCGGACATGAAATGACCGCGGGCACCGAGGCGACTGCAGTCGCGAGACCGGTGAAAAAGGCACCCGCGTTCGGGGCAGTGATAGCGGCGCCGGCAATGCCGGCGGCCCCTAACGCGAGTGCCTCCGGCGAGCGACGCCGTATCGCGCGCAAGGGATCGACGCCGGACGGCCGAGACGCGTCAGCGGCTCGGTTCACGAGAGCCCGGTGCGGCGGAAGCCGCATGCGCATCCGCGGAGTCCGCTTAGACTTGAGTCAGAAGATCTAAATTTCCTCGCGCGCATTCGTCTGCGCGTCATAGATCCTGATATGAAGCATGGGAAAACGTTTCTTCAGTTCTTCTCCACCTGCCCTGGCCCCGTCTTTGGTAGCAAATTCGGCTTTGAGTCGTCCGTCCACTTCAAGCGCGTAACCAGAGGCCGGCGGTTCAGGGATGACTGCAACCATTTCATTCCTTTTATGCAGTGAGGTGGTTGAGATTGATGCGTTAGCGTGAGTCGCCCAAACCACGCTAGAGCCACCTGTAGAACTGTGGGGATAGGTCACCGTCGTTGTGGATTGATCCCCCGCACTGGAGTTCATCAAGGATGGGCATTTGCGTCGTCCGAACAGTCGGAGGGCTTTCTGTTTGCGCGGATGTAGCCGCGGTAAAGCCATAGATTCCCCGGCCGCCGCGTTTGGCGTCGCGCCAAGCGCCATCATATCTGCGCTTCGTATAGTCCGGCGAAGGGGCCAGGCTGAGGCGGTCTTAATTTTCTGATGGCGACTGTTCACGCGCGGGCGTTGAAATGGCTTATCAGGATGGCAATCCCGATCGCCACCACAAGTCCGACAAAACACATAACTCCTGCCAACAGCACGGATGCCTCCGCCTATTCGACCCCGAGCTCCTTAATGGCGAGTGATGATAATTGTTTCGGATCGCGAACGCCGCGCTGACCAAGTTCAATAACTTTTCTGGCGATCAATTCTGCGATGGGATCACCGCGATCAATCAGGCTGAGCTTGCGCAAGGTGCGCTCATAGGCATCGGTCAAAACCGCTATTTCCTTCCGGGCCCAGCGGAGAATTTTGTAGCAGGCGATAGATGGGCATCGATGCACAACCCAGCACAAGCTCCTTCTACCACAGAACCATGCTAGCCGCGGGCAAATCCGAATCAGGCCGACGGAGGCGACCGGTCCACTTCGTTGGGAGCAGGTCCAGCGCACTTGACTCCATGAGAACAAAATAAGAACATGCGTCATCGACGCTCAACCAGGAACAGTCCATGTCCTCGGTTTCCCAGCCGAACGAACAGGACAGCGGTCTTGAAGCCGCCGTCGACCAGGCGATCTCCGTCTGCGACGGCGATCCGCGTGCGGCTGTTCGCGCGCTAATCATTGCGAACAATCTCCTGGAATTGGAGATAGCGGAGTTGAGGAAGGCCGTATCGCATGCCTACACGCGCGGACGCTTTCGGACCTACACAGGATAGAGTTAGATGTGGTGAAATAGCGATGAAACATCAGGACACGCGGTCTTTCATCACGGCTGACCAAGCCGAGCAGATGGGAGCCGACATGGCGATCCAGTTCATGCTCATGACGCTATTTCAGCTCCTGTCGGAAATGGCGGATGACCCGCGTGGCCTCCGTACGGATATACATAGGGAACTTACCGATCTCGTGGCGAGCTATAAGCTGCCACCGATGCCTGAGGATGCCGAGCGAAGGGTTCGAGCCGCCGCCCGCAAGATTCTCAACGGCATCACGATGCGATCATTTGAAGAGAACGGGGTGAGGAAGTCATCGTGACGGCTGGACATGCAAACCAAGTGATGTTCGGTCACGCCGAGTGCCGCGGCCTGGCGATGTCGTTGCCCGTCGAGAGCGACCGCTGAATGTGCAATCTATATTATGCCGATCTCCGTATTATGCCGCGCCGATGCGCATTCCCGAGGACAGGGGCGCAATCTCGGCGCGGCATGTCGGCATAATCAGAGCGCCTCGAGGAATGCGAGCAGCTTGTCGCCGGGGCGAGAGTGGCCGGGCTTTGCCATCGCCCGTCACAGCAAGAATCTGTTTGTGCGCCGGTTGGCGATCAAGAGCCGGTTGTCTCCCCGCTGGGCGTGGCGCGGAGGGCGAATATTTCCTTGGCTGCGAACAGGCCGTTGAGCGCGGCCGGGAAGCCGGCATAGACGGCCATCTGCATGATGACCTCGGTGATCTCTTCACGGCTCAGGCCGACGTTCAGGCCAGCCTCGATGTGAACCTTGAGCTGAGGGCTGGCATTGCCGAGCGCGGTTAACGCGGCAATGGTCGCGATCTCACGGGCCCGCAGATCGAGGCCGGGGCGGGAATAGATATCGCCGAAGGGGAACTCGATCACATAGCGCGCGAAATCGGGCGCGATGTCCGCCAGCGCCGTGATGACGTTATGCCCAGCCTTGCCGTCAATCTCATCTAGTGCTCGCCGCCCGCGCTCGAGCCGGCTTTCTTGCGGCGAGAAGACCGGTGCGGGGGGTGCGCATGCGGGTTGAGCCTGTGCTTTCGTGGACTGCGTCATGATTTTTGCTCCTTGTTCTCGTGCCGGCGTAGCCAGCAATCTTGGTGTCGAGAACGAGAAGGCACGCTTGCAGTTCGGCAGCGTGGGCACGGACGGCCGCACGGTGGCGCTCCAGAAGCTCGCGACGCTCAGCCTCAGTGCCGACGCCGCGCTCCCGCAGTGCTGCGTAGCGCAGCATGTCCCGGATCGGCATCCCGGTCGTCTTCAGACGGCCGAGAAACTCGATCCAGGTCAGGATCGATGCGTCGTAATCCCGATGGCGCGATTGGTTGCGGTCAGCATAGGGCAGCAGCCCGATCCGCTCATAGTAACGAATCGTATGTGCTGTCAGTCCCGAGCGTTTCGCCAGTTCACCAATCTTCATGAGCACCCTTCTCGATCAACGACGCAACGGAAGCTAGGGGTTCGAGCGCGCTCTAAGTCAAGAGGAAATCGCATCACAGTGATTCGAGCACCAGCACGCTGTCTCCGACGGGGTGGTGCATCGCTGCGATTTGGAACAGGCAAATGGACAAACAAGGTCTGTTCGCCGCTCGGCGAAGTGAGCCTGCCCGGCGACTGCTAAGCTTGAAGCCAATTCATTTTCGGCAGGGGGCAGGGAGGGGGCCGATTATGCCGACCGTTGGCTCAGGACGGCCTCAGGCGGCGGCGATCGCTGCTTTGGAGTCGGCATAATCACAGTGCCTCCAGAAATGCGAGAAGCTTATCATTCGGTCGAAAACGACCGGCAGTAGCTACCGCTGGAGCTGTAGCGGCCAGTGCGCGTTCCTTGATTCCCATATCAGCGTGTAGGTAGATGTGGGTGGTTTCGACCTGCTCATGGCCGAGCCAAAGTGCTATCACCGAAGTCTCAACTCCCGCCCGCAGCAGTCGCATCGCGGCGCTGTGACGCAACACATGCATGCTGATGGTTTTCTGTCCCAACGACGGACAGGCGCGGGTGGCGATCTGAACGTATTTGGCGAGCCGATGTTCGACGGCGTCACGGCTGAGTGACGTCCCCGACTGGGTGACGAAAAGTGGCTCCGCCGGTTGACCAGCGCGCTCAGCGAGCCAAACACGCAGGAGGGCGACCATGCCCGACGTAATCGGTGTGATCCGCAACTTCCGTCCTTTCCCCATGCAACTGACATGCGCGCCAGTGCCGAGATGAACATCGCTGATGCGAAGGCCGATCAATTCTGACGCACGCAGGCCCGTTTGGGCCGCGAGCGTAAGCAGGGTATGGTCGCGCCGCCCGGTCCAGGTCGAGCGGTTGGGTGCGCGGAACAGCGCATCGAGTTCTGGTTCGATCAGGAAAGTGACGAGCCTCCGGTCGAAACGCTTGCGTGGAATGGCAAGCACGCGTTCGATTATGGCGGCATGCTCGGGATGTCGAAACGCTGCGTACCGGAACAGCGAACGGACGGCGGCAAGTCGAGCGTTGCGAGTGCGCGCACTATTCTCCCGCTGCTTCTCAAGATGGTCGAGGAAGGCGCCGATGAGCGGCGCATCAAGATCGTCGATGTCTAGCTTCGATGGTTCGACGTCTTTCCTCGCGGACGCGAAGACCAGCAGCAGCCGCAGCGTGTCCCGGTAGGCCGCAAGTGTATGGGGACTAGCTTGGCGCTGGCAGATGAGGCGTTCCGTGAAGAACGCTTGCAGGGTTGGGGCAAGTGCGGTCATGCGGCACCTCCGAGGTGCCGCTCCAAACGATCACCAACCAGCGTCAGCAACTCCGGCGCAGCTGAGATATACCAGTATGTGCTGACGGGATCGACGTGGCCGAGGTAGGTCGACAGCAACGCGATCCGGTTCCCCGGCTCCCTGCCATCTCGATATCCGTCAAGGATGGTATTGACGGCAAATCCGTGCCGCAGGTCATGCAGCCTCGGACGGCATGAGGCAGAGCGCGGCTTGAGGCCGGCGACATCCACAATTTGACGAAAGACGGGCTGGACGCCCATGTAGCGGAACCTGGTGCCAACCGTAGTGACCAGCAGTGCCGGCGTATTCGACGAGTTTTTCGGACGGTCGTCTCGACGCAGATAATCAACCAGTGCAGCCACGGTGCTCGGATGCAGCGGCAATTGGCGAGACTTGCCGAACTTTGCGTTCCGAATGGTGAGTAGTCCAATGACGGAGTCAAAATCGTCGCGGTCGAGGCCGATCGCTTCCCCAACCCGCATGCCGGTCACTGCAAGCAAAGCGATCAATGTCCGAAATGTCGCCACTCGGTGCGGTGCCCGCAGCGTCCCGGCTGCGGCGATGAGGGCCGCGATATCCGACTCCGAATATAGGTAGGGGGTGGCCCGGCCTTTTTGCTGCACCAGCAAGTGTGTCGGGGGCACCTCGGTCGCGGGGTCGATCCCGCGCAGGTGTTTAGCGAAGCGGCGAACAACGGAAAGCCGGGCAAACGCCCAGGTTCGACCGCGCTTAGGGAGTGTCGCCCAAGCGAGCGCCGCCTCGGTTGTCAGATGGTCTTCGCCACGATCCTCGACGAAGGTGAGAAACTGACCGAGTAGTTTCTCGGCTCGATAGAGCTTAAAGCCGAGGGCGCGGCGAACCGCAAAATAGTCAGCGAGAGCTTTGCGGAGAGCGTTCATGCGATGTCTCCCGGCCAAGGGCGGGCGATCGACCGCAGAGCATCGCGATCGACCTTGGCGTAAATCGATGTCGTAATAGCGTTGCGGTGGCGCAGGAGTTGTCCGATCTCGGGCAGCGATGCACCGCCGCGTAGCATCAGAGTCGCCGCGGTGTGACGCAGCCGGTGAGCATGGATCGGTTCAATGCCGCACCGTTCGCTAGCGTGGCGAACAATCTGCGTTACCGCGCCAGTGGTGAGAGCATGGTGCGGAGCTGTGATCCGTGCAAACACTGTGCGGCCTTGCGTGCTTGCGGGACGGCCGTGACGCAAGTAAGCCGCAATTGCTTCGCCGACATCCGCGGGCAAAGGCAATCGTTCGGTGCGATTGCCCTTGCTGTGAGCAATCACGATCTCGCCGGCTCGCCAATCGATGTGCTCAAGTTGCAGTTTGGCGACTTCGCCTGCCCGCAGGCCCAGGCGAACAAGCATGGTCAGGACCGCGAAGTCACGACAGCCACTTCGGGTGCTGGCGTCGCAGGACGCCAGAAGGCGCTGCACCTGGTCAGAGGCCAATCCCTTCGGCAATCCGGTTAATCGCCGACCGGGAACGGTCGGCACCGCAGACACCAGCGACCGATCGATAGCGCCGTCGACGTAAAGAAAACCGAGTAGTGATCGAAGGGCCGTCACCGTCAGCCCGGCCGTCCCAGGGCTGAGGCGGGAGCACTTTGTCACTACAAAAGAAATGACATCAGCCGCTGTCAGGCTTCGAAGGTCCAGAGCAAGGCCGTCCGGCAAGACCCTGGTTTGAAGGAAGGGACGCATCAGTTCAACATACCTGGACGCTGACGCATCCTTGATGCCACGTTCAAGTATCAAGTAACCTCGGTATCGCGCCAGGGCCGCTTCAAGCACTCCGCTGGCCGGCGGCAACAAAGCCGCAGGTGCGGTCCCAAGACCGCGCAGGTAACCGAGGATCGGCTGCATCGCTCTGATAGAGCGAAGAAAACTGTAACCAGCTTCATGACGGCTGCGCTGAAACCGCTCTACTTCCTTTGCGCATAGTTCCCCTACACCGAGCCCCTCGCTCACAAGCCAATTGCTCAGCTGATTTAGCAGCAACAAATGAAAGCGGGCCTGCTGTGGGCTATAGCCTTGTCGTGTCAGGTGGTCGGCAAACCCGGTCGCGAATGCCGAAAGCGGACCCGAAATCCTAACTCGTGACAGATCAATCAACATCAAAGCCTCCCTTCGATTGGCAAGAGGGAGGCTATACGCGGTAGCCATCAATCGGATTATGCCGACTCCATCGCAGCGATCGCCGCCGCCCGAGCCCGCTCTGAGCTAATGGTCGGCATAATCCAGAGGTCGGCATAGTAGAGATTATGCCGACGTCGGCATAATCTCTATTCGATCACGACAAACCAGGCCGCCATCATCGCGCTGTTTCGCGTCGTGAACCGATACGTTGGCAACCTGGCACCGATGCCGGGGGTTTTTCCCGATTATAAGGCACCGATCGTGCGCAATGGGACCGAGGGCCGCGAACTCGCTACGGCGCGGTGGGGCATGCCGTCATCGCAGCACGCCCTGATGGAAGCCACCAAGAAGCGTGCCGCAAAGCTCGAAGCGAAAGGTAGACCCGTCGATTTCAAGCAGTTGCTGCGGATGGAACCGGACGGCGGCACGACCAACATCCGCAACGTGAAGAGCAAGCACTGGACGCGATGGCTGGAAGCCGAAAACCGCTGCGTGGTGCCGTTCAACTCCTTCAGCGAATTCAACAAGGCCGAGGGCGGCGATATCTGGTTCGCGCTCGATGAGACCCGTCCCCTCGCCTGCTTCGCCGGCATCTGGACCAACTGGACGTCCGTCCGGAAGGTCAAGGAAGGTGAGACGACCAACGACATCTTCGCGTTCCTCACGACGGAGGCGAATGCCGAGGTTGGCGCTATCCACCCGAAGGCAATGCCGGTGATCCTGACAACGCCAGACGAAGTCGAGACCTGGATGACGGCCCCTCCGGACGATGCCCTGAAACTCCAGCGGCCGCTGCCGGACGAGACACTTCGGATCGTCGCCCGCGGCGTCAAGGAAGATCCGGCCGGACCAGCAACGTGACGATCGAGGACGACGACCAGGCGAGGCCCTCGCCCCGTCAGCGCAAGATCATCCACATCGACATGGATGCGTTCTACGCATCGGTCGAGCAACGTGACAATCCGGATCTCCGCGGCAAGCCGGTGGCCGTTGGCGGATCCCGCGAGCGGGGCGTCGTGGCAGCCGCGAGCTACGAAGCCCGCAAATTCGGTGTCCGGTCGGCCATGCCTTCGGTGACAGCCAAGCGGCAGTGCCCAGACCTGATCTTCGTCAAGCCTCGCTTCGAGGTCTACAAGGCGGTCTCCCAGCAAATCCGGGAGATCTTCGCAGAGCACACGCCGATCATCGAGCCGTTGTCACTGGACGAGGCCTACCTCGACGTGACCGAAAATCTGCAGAGCATTCCGTTAGCCCGGGACGTCGCGTTCGCGATCCGCGCGAAGATCAAGGAGGTAACCGGCCTCAACGCTTCGGCCGGCATCTCCTACAACAAGTTTCTGGCCAAGCTCGCCTCCGACCACCGCAAGCCTAACGGCCAGTACGTCATCACGCCCGAGATGGGCCCGGCATTCGTAGAAACCTTACCGGTCGGCAAATTCCACGGTATCGGGCCTGCGACCAGCGCCAAGATGAATGCACTGGGGCTCTACACAGGGCTCGATATGCGCAATCAATCACTCGAATTTATGCAGACCAATTTCGGCAAGGCCGGAAGCTACTACTACTGGATCTCGCGGGGCGTCGATAATCGCGAGGTCCGCGCGGACCGAATCCGGAAGTCGGTCAGCGCAGAGAATACTTTCTCCAACGACCTGACCGAGTTCGAAGCAATGGCCGCCGAACTGCAGCCACTGATCGACAAGGTCTGGCAGCACTGCGAAGACAAGGGCACGCGGGGCCGGACAGTAACGCTGAAGGTCAAATTTGCAGACTTCGAGATTATGACACGCAGCAGGTCTGCCCCCGCCGTCGTGTCGAGTAGAGGCGATCTGGAGCGCTTGGCAGTCAGCCTGCTCGAGAACGAAATGCCTCTGCCAAGACCGGTGCGACTCTTAGGCATCTCACTCTCATCGCTACAAACCGAAGATGGCGCTGAGCCACAACTGGATCTGCCAATCTGACGCAGCGTGGATTATGACTCCGCGTCGGCGATCAAAGCCCTGCAGGGGAAAGCCCGGCACGGCCGGCTTTTCAGCGCCACCCCGAGGGAGGAGACGCACCGCATGTTCTCTAAAAGCGATTGCTTCTGGTTCGCGAGCTAAGAATGGAGCTGCGGGCGCACGCTACTCATTAGGAGGTAGCCGCACCGGCTGACGACGACGCGTGCCGATGATACGACTTGATTGCCTCAATGGTCGCTTGAAAGAATTGGAAAGACCATCGTAGGTGAGACACGTTGCTTTTGCACAACCAAGATCAACGTTTTCATTTCGCCAGTCAAATCGCTGGCGCTCGGTCGCATTCATGAACGCATCACGCCCGCAGATTAGCGAGGATCGAAGCCGAAAGGCCGAAAACCACTTGGGCTCGGTTCACGAGAGCCTCCCGGTGCGGCTTGCCGCACGCGCCCGGGCCCTCTTTTGGTAGCGGCTGCTTCTGGCAGAACAGGCGAATCACCTGAGCCATGCGTGCTAAGGTGACAGCGCAGCCGAACTCCCGGGCCCTGCAGATTTTCAAACGGCCTTTAAATGCCCTTCAAAGCTCCTTTAAAAGCATCCACGATCGAAAAGCCGCGCGTGGTTGACGACCAGCAGAAAACGGGCGACAAAATGAAATCCCCCGCAAGGCAGTTCTCGAAGTTCTAAATGGAGAATTGCACGATGCGTGAGCCAAGGCTCGAAGTCAGCCTGTGGGGATTCAGGATAAATGAGGTCGGCGCGCTGGCGGCCTGTGCCGCTGTATTGATCTTTTTTGCGGCTCTGGCGGCATGGCGGTTCTAGCCCGTACATGATGCGGAGCACGCAGAGCACCAAAGGTGTTGCATGCCGAAGATCGAGAGCGGGAAGCCGCTGCACTGCGTCGAGCTTGTTACCGGCGAGAGCCTCACGGGAACGGTCTTGGTCTCAAACGAAGAGATCCGCGCCCAGATATACAGCTATGCGGATTTCTTTCATATTAAAGGTGAGCAGCCGATCTTCTTGCAAACCGAGACGAATGAAATCGTCTCCCTGCATTCCAACGTCACGACGATTGCAGGCACGAGTTCGCGCAACATCGCGCCACAACGAGAGACGCACCGGCAAGAAATTCTCTCGAACGTTGCCGTCGTTGGCCATGACCCGTGGGGAACCGAGGATAGGGTCAAGAGGGTCTCCTTCCACGTGAAGCACACGAACGGACTGATGCGCCACGACGGCAAAGTTAAAGCGATCGGCCGGAGACGGTTCCCAACAGAAGAGCACCTCACCATTTTCAACGATACCGCGCAGGGCATGACGCTTCGAGCGTGGTATAGCGCGACCTATGGCATGGAGTTCGACGGACCGAAAGAGCTCTGGCCAACCTTTGAAGTCGAATTCGATGAGCCGCGAAACATCCAGAAATACATCGATCACGTTTCGGACTACGTGAATTTCCTGTCGTTTTGCTTCGGCGTGCAGCTTAAGCCGTCGGCCATCCGGATCGACCGCCTTTCCTTCGCGCAGATGATGGAAGCCGTCAAAAGGCACGAATATCCCGGCGACCATGAAGTGCACTATACTTGGCCCGAAGTTGAGATCGACAATCGCGACCTTTGGGTCGGCGGTTCGCCGGTACGGTCCTGGGACGATCAAGAACTCGCCTCTCTACGTGAATGCCTTGTTGCCTGGATGAACCGGGCTACGGCATGGCGGCGGCCCAATGCGCTGATGATCACGGGCTTTGGCTTGAAGAACGTGGTTTCGTCCGAGAGGCTGCTCAACGCTTGCCGTTGGCTTGAGGACATCCCCATCGCGAAAGCTCAACCCGTGCTCTCCGGATCTGATATCGATGCAATCGTCGCCGTGGCGGCGGCGAAAGCGCAAGAGCTTGGTCATGACGTTGCCATTGGAGAGCGAATCGCGGGCGCTATCCGGTGGATCAGGGCGGAAACTGCCGAGCAGCAATTCAAGCGACTCGTTGGCATGGTCGAAGCAAGATTCGGCAAAGGCGTTCTGCCCGACGAGGCGGTCGACCACCTCAAGCGTGCGATCAGCTATCGCGGCAAGAGCGCCCACGGTCACTTTAATCCGGAGAGCGACGCCGAATTCCGCGCCTTCTCCAAATCGACGCGGGCGATGGAGGCGCTTTGCTACCTTTTGACCGCCCTCGAGCTACCTATCTCTGAAGAAGGGATTCCGCGGGTTGGGTCCAATCCCGTGCTCCGGGATTATCGACTAGCCTACGACTAGAGGCAGGCGGAGAGAGACCCGATGTACGCAAAGAACCTTACTCGTATCCTCGGCTTACTGAACCAGAATAGCGACGTATCGTATAGCTCGCCGCAGGAAATGGAGCAGCGATTTGAGTCCATCCGTCGATACGGCCGACTTCCCCGCGGAAGGGAGCGGCGCGACGAGAAGCTATCCAGCTATCATATAGCGGCTGCCATCTTCGGGCTCGTCCCGACGCATCCCGGCTGGGCCGGGCATGTGGCGACGGTGCTTGAAGGGTTGCGCCCAGTTGGGGGCGCCGATGCGTCTTTCTTCATGGCGGAGACGATCAGCGACGTTGTCAGCGTCCTTCTGGCAGATAAGGATGCCCGGACGAGTTTCATTCGCATGACGCTGACCATCGCTGAAACGGGTATGAACAGCCATGGCGGCGCACAGGTCGTTTATCTCCGCGATGGAGAAAAGCGGCGAGCCTACTTTGTACCGAAGGGAGCCGTTTCGCTGCTGGCGAAGGGAAGCGAAATCGGTTTCGATCCTGACCGCAGCCGGATGAATGCGCCCGCGATGCGCGAGACGTCTTTTACCCAGGAATTCTTTCGGCGGCTGGCGCGGGAATGTGAACTTGCCGAGCGCTTTCCGGCACCACCCGAAGGCGAGGGCTCGGAGTACGATGCCGAAGAAGCCGAGCAGGAACGCTACCGGAAACTTGGCGTACGCAATGGCTCGCGCTTCCTCAATGTCGGCGTGGATAACCAAGTCACATGGCCGAAGGAGGAAAAGCTCATCGCCTTCGGTCAATACCAGTTGGTCCTCATGCCAAAAACCAAGGATCACGTGCAATCGATTCACATCGATCTCATGGCGAACCGCGTTGACGAGCCTGCCGCAATGACGGTCATCAACCGCTTTCTTAGCGTGATAGCATGGTGCGACGATAATTTTGCGATCGCGGAATATGGATGGTCGGGAAATCCCGTTCCGGTCCCGGTGTCAAAGCGCGACCTCGCGTTCACCACGGCGCATGATTACACTTTTGACCGGAAGATACCGGATTCCGAGGAGGCCCGGCGCGCACTTGCCCTCTACCGCGAGGCGCGCAATGCACAGCAGAACGGATTTATCAGCTATGCCGTGCTGAACTATTACAAGATCATCGAGATCCGGCATTCCGGTAAGGAGGCCGCGCGGACATGGTTTCGCACTCATTTTGAGGCGTTACAGGCCGAGTCCAAGGAAGACGACGACATCAATCGTTTCCTGGCCCTGTGCGGCAACGACCCGCCGCACAAATACATCCACGATTCATGCCGTATCGCGGTGGCCCATGCAGGCAAGCACTCGAAATCTGATCCCGATGATGCCCACGAAATCGTCCGCCTGCATACGGCTGCGCGTGTCATGCGCATGTTGGCGCGTCGCTTCATCGAACAGGACTTTGCCGTTTCGGATGTGATGTACTCCGGCGCTTGAGCCAGAAGTGAGGCCCGCTTCGCGGCCCGCATTGGTCGGCTCCTGATGCGGAGCGCCGAGTGTCCTTGGGCCCTTAGCCCTTCACGACTGATCTGGATCAGTTATGTTCGGCTGTACGGTCGTTCTGCCAGCGCGTGACATGAAATTGGAAAGTGAGATCAGGGCCTATTTGCAGACGCCCGCTGGCAGCCTCGCGCGATACCGCCTGCGGCGGCGCAAGGAGGTCCTGCTCATCGTCGAAGGCGTGGAGCCTCGGTCGAAGAAGATGCCCGAGGCCGAGAGGGCCGCGTTCCAGGGCCAGGTTGCGGAGCAGCTTGAGGAGACGAAACGGAAGGCGCTTCGCGGTCCGATTGCGCTGCGCATTCGCCTTGCGACCACGCATAAGACGCCGCCGCAAGTGCATTCCATCGTAAAGAACCTGCTGGATCTCCTCGGCCGACAGGGAACCGAAGACAAGGATTGGCAAAAGAAACGCCTCTACAAGGATGACTCGCAAATCCAGGCGCTTTCGGTCTCGTGCGTGCACGGCGAAGCCCGGCCGTCCATTATGATCGCCGCGCGCCGATTTTCAAGCATGGTCGACGACATCGAACTTGCCGCTCATGCTGCCCGCGCGCTTGATGAGAAGGATTTGGATAATCCGCATCATGAGGAGCGGGATCAAGAATGGATCGCAAGTTTCAGGCGATTGATCGAAGGGGAAGCTGAGATTCGGGCAAGGAGCGGCGACGAACTCTATGGCGTGAGAGTTAGGACGCAACGCGGATACGCGCAGCGCGCCTTTCTCGGTCAATCGGCAATTTCGATTCCAGTACTCGCCTGGCTTTATGGACGTCCCAAGGGACGGTTCATGCAACCCTTGCTCGATCCATGGCCCGCAATCATCAGGCAGACGGGCCTTCGCATCCAGCTCGGCGAGCTCCCGGCCCGGACAGGGGATTCCAGTTTGTTCAAAGCGCGGATTGACGCTGCGCTGGAAGATTTCGAGCGGCGCTGGGGTTGGCTGATCAAGCCGCTCGTCGTGTCGGTGGGATTACAAGTTATCGTGCAGCCGAATGCCTCCACGCCCGCCGGCACGCAGCATGACCTTGACAACATCGTGAGGGACTACCTGTTGCCCAGGATTGTCGCCAAGTTGGGCACCGTCTCTGCGCATGTGTGGACGGTCGATATCGAAGAGATGGCCCGGATTGCTCCGGAGCTCGCGGCACGGTGGAGCGCCGAGCCGAAACCACCCAAGGGGAGCAAGGCGGGCGTCACCGGATATGAGGTGTGGCAGCTTCCCCCCGCCCCCGCCGGCGAGCCGGGATTCGTGAGCGTGTCCCTGACGGCGCAACCCAACTTCGAAGGCGACCTGATGGAACGAGTTGGCCTCAAGATCAGGCGATGGACCGAGCATCTCGAGGAAACATCGCAGATCCGGCGGCGGATTTCCCGGCTGTGGTGACATGCCACTCGGAGCGAACGGGAGTTATCGGCGCCTCGAATCCCGGCCGTAGACGCGGCGCGGGAAGCGCATCGGACCTGATGAGATAAGCAAGGTAGCTGAGATAGCCCCGATCAGAGCGTCTCGTAGTCGTGCTCGACGTGGAAAGATTTGGCCGTGATGCCAGCCATTATCGGTCAGGTGCCATGAAAGCTGGTCAAGATATTGCCGAGTGTCGATGCGCACCCGCACCTTGACGACGGCCTGCTACGGCGATGGAAAGGTCGGGCACGATGCAGGAAATTGGTGATATCCAACTCGTTTTCTTGTCTTCCATTGACCTCCACGTTCTAAACTTGCAGTTTGTTCACTCATTGTTCCGCAGTTTGAATGGTCCTGAAGCTGATACGGCCATGCGGGTCCACAACTATCGATGGCAAAAGACGGCATAGTATAACTTGTGATTACAGAACCCGGTTCGGTGATTGAGCGCTTCACCCTCGTCGTTCACGGGCCGTTGGCCGTGCGGATGCAGCGTCTGGCGGCTGCCCGCCGTGGAACCATTGGACAGGAAATTCTTACTCTTCCACTTGTCGCCGCCCGCCTTGCCGGCGGCTTTATCGCCCCAGTCACGACCGACGTCCTCTATCCTGCTGTTCAAGCGGCATTGGCCGCCGGCGGCTTCCAGGATCTCGACAGCGTTTCGTGCCTGCCGGGTATGCCTCGAGCCGTGCTTCAGGCGCTCGATGCAGTATGGCGTGCAGATATCGACCTATCATCCCTCCCCCAGCACGTTGGTCGCTTCGCTGATCTACATCTGCTCGAGACTCGCATACGGGAGCTTCTTCCCTCATCCAGGAAACTGACTCGCGACCTTCGTGACGCCGCGATGTCGCGGGTATCGCTGTCGAAGCTCTTGCTTGGGCCTGTCACACTCGGCGGGATCGTGGAGATCGACGCGGTCTGGCGTCCCTTGTTGAATGAAATCGCCGGCTTCACTGAGCTGTCCTGGGCTTCACCTGTCCAAACCGAGAATGCATGGTTCAAGGGTACGCTTCGCCGACGGACGGCGGTTGCTCCGGCGAAGTTTTTGGCGGAGGCGAGCGCCGATCCGAAGTCCGAGGTCGTGGAAGCACTTCGATGGGTGCGTCAGCTGCTGTCTTCAGGCCAAGCAAAGGCTGGGGAGATCGGGATAGCGGCGACCTCGACGCCGGACTGGGACGACCACTTTCTCGCATACGCAGACAACGCTGGACTTCCGCTCCACTTCTCGCACGGCGTTCCAGCGCTCAGCACCCCTGAAGGCCAAGCCTGCGCTGCGTTAGCGGACATTTTGACGAACGGCCTGAGCCAGGAACGTGTTTGGCGGCTTTTCCGCCGCCTGCCGGCGCGTCCCTTCATGAGCACTCTCCCAGAAGATTGGTTCTCGTCGATCCCGCGGAGTGCCGGCCTAAAGACGATGGATCAGTGGCGGGAAGCACTCATCGTGGGCCGATCGCATCGTGCGGCCGGCGCTCTTGTCGAGACCATTCTCCTCCCGGTTCTCGACCTCCTCGCACGTGGACCCAACATCGGCCGAGAGGCGGCCCGATTACTTCTCAGCGGTGCCAGCCTGGCCATGTGGGAAGAAGCATCACGGAGCGCACCGCTCCACGCAATCGCGCTCTCCCTGCAGGCATTGCGGGTGCGCGATGGCCGAGATCCGGCGAACAGCGTTGTTTGGTGTCCCGCGTCGCATTTGGCTGCGAGCCCGCGACCATTTGTCCGTTTGCTGGGTCTGACAAATCGATCGTGGCCTCGCTCCGAGAACGATGACCCTCTACTTCCCGATCATCTTCTCGGCAGGCGGGTGCTGCATGGCCTCCCGACGGCAGACCGTGACCGCTTGCATTTCGACGTCATCCGTAGTGGGACGCGCGAGGTTTTGGTTCTGTCACGGCCCGAGCGCAGCGCGAAGGGTAGCATCCTTTCGCCGAGTTCGCTATGGCCACAGGACGAGGTCATTCATAAGCGGGACCGAATTCCTGCGCACGCATTCAGTGAAGCTGACCGTCTATTGGCCCGACCTCGTGAAGCAGGGCAGCTTGAGCACGTCCGCCAAAGCCAGCTTTGCTGGCGAAATTGGCAGCAGGAACCAACACTAACGGGCCACGACGGTTTGATCGCATCCGACCACCCCGCGGTTTTGGCCGCCTTGGCCCGTACTCAATCAACGACATCGCTGCAGCGCCTTCTGCGCGATCCGCTCGGCTACATCTGGCGCTATGCGTTGGGTTGGCACTCCATACGTTTGGAGCCCGAACCACTTGAACTTGATCCAATGACTTTCGGTGAACTCGTGCACGAGCTCATCAGTGGCGCGATCGCTTGGCTTGAACCGAGTCCAGGGTTCGCTCGCGCAAACGGGGCCGAGATCGATGCCGCTATCGCTGCTTCCTCGTCCAGGATCATGGCTTCCTGGCCGTTACAGCGCTCCGTACCGCCAGCGATACTTTGGCAGCATACAGTGAAGGAAGCAGCCCGGCGCACGGCCAAGGGCCTTGCGTCTGACGATCCGACGAGGGCCGACACCCGGAGCTGGAGCGAGGTCCCATTCGGCCAAGAGGCGTCAATAGGCAGCGAATTACCATGGGATGAGACGATCAAGATTCCGATTACTCAGGCGGGACTTGTCTACGGCGGTCGGATTGATCGTCTCGATATCCGCGCTTCGGGCGACGGCGCGCAGATTACCGATTACAAGAGCACCAAGCCCCCGCCGAAAAGTCAGCGCATCGTCCTCGGACAAGGACGCGAGCTTCAGCGCGTGCTCTACGCAATGACGGTCCGCACACTTCTTCCAGAAGTCAGAACGATTGTCGCAAGGTTGATCTATCTCGCTGATGAGCCTGCCAAATTTGAGTTGAGAAACGACGAGCTCGATAATGCGATTGTCGAAGCCACCACGTTCTTGGTCGCGGCCGTGGAGATCTTACGGAGTGGACGGATCGCGCCACGGTGAGAGCAGGACGCGCACTACGATGATATGCGCCTTGCTCTGCCTGCGGACCGTGAAAGCTACCTCCGACGCAAACGATCCGACTTTCAAGTCGCCAACCAGAAGCTTGGCAAGCTTTGGAATTCGTCCAAATGACACTGGTCGATCAGGACAACCGTGTACGAGCAATGACCGACTTCACGTCGGTCCTCCTTGTCGAGGCTGCCGCTGGAACGGGGAAAACCTCGCTCATGGCTGGCCGCGTCGCCATGATGTTGGCGGCTGGCTTCCCACCCGGAGACATTGCCGCTATCACCTTTACCGACCTCGCTGCCAGCCAGCTCGCTCGCCGTACCAGGGAGACGGTGGAAGCACTCCTAGCGGGTGACATACCCGATTTCATCAGGCCCGTCCTCCCTTCAGGCCGCCTCACCGATTCACAGCAGGCGGCGCTCGCTGCGGCCGCACCGAGGCTTGACGAGCTGACCGCAACGACAATTCACGGCTTTTGCCAGGCAGTCATTCATAGCCATGGTGTCCAGGCTGGGCTTGATCCTGGCGCACGCATAGTCGATGAAACAGTGGCGGAAGCGATGTTTCGCGGCGAACTTTCTGCTTGGTTTTCACGGAGGCTCGCCGAGGCGGCGATTGAAGACGACCCCATTGTCGTGCTTGCGGAAAAGATTCCGCTGAAAGTGGTCGGTCTCATTCATGAACTTGCCAAGCTTCGTCGGGAACATCCGGAAGCAGCTCCAATACAACCGTTACAGAGCACTCGGCCAGACATCGTATTTGCCCAGGCTGTCGATGATTTTTATAGGTGGCAAACAAGCATCGATAACGACAATTGCGTACGGGGAATTGCTCATGAGCTGCGTCGGCTCTCTGCGCGATATGAGCGCATTTTCGACAGCCCACCTGATTTCGCGACACTCTGGCAATTGTGCGATGCTGGTCCATGTCGATTGTTCGCAAAGGGACTTCAGCTCAAGACGTACGTTGATGCAGCGGAGAGCTTTGGTGCGTATCCTGGCGAGTCGGCGAGCGACGCCGCGATCCAGCACTATCAGATCGTCACCGACGCCTGGAACGAGTTGATCGGGCATATCGCAAGCGCACTCGTTTGCATATTGTCGTCGTCTCTCGATCTGCTGCTGAAAAGCTACGAGGGACGAAAGCGGGCGGCCGCGGTGCTCGACTTCGATGACCTCCTCCTGCACGTACGGTCCTTGGTTCGCGGGCATGAAGAAGTCCGTCGTGCGATTGGACGACGTTATAAGCACATTCTAGTCGACGAGTTTCAAGACACTGACCGCGTTCAAAGCGAAATCCTCTTCTCCATCGCCGCGACCGACGAACGTGTGGAGCGCTGGGAAGAGCGGCGCTTGCGGCCTGGCTCTCTCTTTCTGGTCGGGGATCCAAAGCAGGCTATCTATCGGTTTCGGGGTGCGGACATCGAGATCTATGAACTCTGTCGCCGCCTTGTTGGCGCGCAAGAGGGCGGCGCCGTCATCGAAGTAACGGCGAATTTTAGATCTCAGAAGGCGATTATTCGACACGTCAATTCGTGTTTTGAGACGGTCTTTGGCAAGACCGGGCAGCCGAGATACGTCGCGCTTGCACCGACGATCCCTGACGGCTCGTACCCGATTCCGTGTATGACCCGCTTCACGATCCAAGTGGTGACCGACGGACGCATCTACGCAGAGATGTTCCGCGAGGCCGAAGCGGAAAAAGTTGCGGACATCTGCTCTCGCTTAATCGGGAACGTGACGATCCGGCGTGCGGATGGCTCTTTCTCTTCCCTTCAGCCCGGGGACATTGCACTTCTATCGCCAGGGCACAGGGACCTCTGGCGCTACGAACGTGCGTTGGAGCAGCGCAATCTCGCCGTATCATCCCAAGCCGGCCAGTCGCTTATGCGACGGCAGGAGACTCAGGATATCCTCGCACTCCTACGTGTGCTCGCCGACTCCTCCGACACTCTGGCATTCGGTGCGCTCATGCGCGGACCATTGGTCGGGCTGAGCGACCAGGAACTCCTGGACATCACTGCCGGGCTGCCGGAAATAGAAGGGCGGCCGAACTTCTTTGGCGTCCGGACCGATCCCTCAGCGGTCAATCATCCCGTCGCGAAAGCAGTCCTCGTCTGTCTGCGCGATCTGCGGGGGCGCGCAGCGATCTCGACGCCAAGCTTGATTTTGGCTGAGGCGATTGAACGTCTAAACGCACGCGTGATTATGGCGGCTCGCCACCGCAATCGTAATGCACGCGCGCTCGCTAACCTGGACGCGCTCATCGAGCGCGCGCGCGGCTATGGGGTCGCAGGGCTACGCGCATTCGTTCGAGATCTTCAGGCTGATTGGGAAGGCAACGAGAGGGCGCCAGAAGGGCGGATCGATGCTGCCGAGCACGCGATTGAAATCGTCACCATACACAAAGCGAAGGGTCTCGAATGGCCGGTCGTGATACCGATCAATTCAACGACTGAGCTCTATCGACCGGATCAGTTCGTGCATCGTCAGTCCGACAATACCCTCCACTGGATGGTTGGAGGAGTCGCGCCACCGGACTTAGCCGCGGCGCGCGCGGAAGAAAGTCGGGAAGACGCCAACCAACGCGAGAGAATTTGGTACGTAGCGTGTACTCGAGCGCGAGATCTTCTGATCCTTCCGTATATCCCCCAGGCTGCGAAAGACTCGTGGTTCAGTTCAATCGTTCTCCGGCAAGGGGAGCTTCCAGAACTGGATGTTTCGGGCTTCCATGCATCGGGCGTCCGACAAGCGGCAGCAAACGAGAACACCCAGTCTGCCGACACTTTCGCGACAGAGCAAGAAAGGATGAACGAGAGTGCTCTACCCGTTGTCTGGCGCCGTCCGAGCGATCACGATCGAGACCGCCTCGGTGATCCTATTGACGCAGTGGTCGTAACCGAGTCGCTCGCCGAACAAATGGAAGTGGTTGGCGGCGGAGCGCAACGAGGGATTATCCTCCACAAGTTGATGGAGGAACTTCTGACGGGCGAGTTGGATGCCCAGGAGAGACTTGTGGTCTCCCGCGCGGAAGAGTTGCTCGTCCAGTTGCTCACAGACGCGGACGAGAAAAAGACCCGTCCCGATCCGATAGAGATGGCGAGATGCGCCTTGCGGGCTCTAGCCCTTCCGGAAATCGCGGAGCTGCGCCCCTTCCTTTTGCCTGAAGTGGCAATTTGGGCCTCAGGGGAAGGTGTTCTCGTTGCAGGCCGTGCGGATGCGCTCGCGATCAGAGAGGGCCGCGTGGAGGTTGCAGTTGATTGGAAGTCGGATGTCAACCCGAGTTCGGCAGTCCGAAATCGCTACGCCGCACAGCTCAAGGATTATCTGGTGGCGACAGGAGCCAGGCGCGGAATACTCGCATTCCTGAGCCTGGGCGAGATAACAGGGGTCGAGAATCCCGCCTCTTTGTTGGCTCCCAGCCCCGAACAGGGAGACGCAGTTCAAGAAGGGAGGCCCTCATGATTACTATTAGTCGCGACTGGTGGGAACATCTCGCGCCGAAGGTGATCCGACTTGCAAGGCCCGATGATTCGCGTTCACGTCGAGTTTTTCTTATTGATCGCGTGTGCCGCTGACGCTTGGGGCATGAGAAACTTATTTAGATCGTTGATGACATCGGCCAAAATCCCCGGCTGAAACGCGACGTCTTCGATGAACGAATTCCATTGCGCGACTTTCGTAGGGTCTTCCGCGAAAGCTGTCGTCAAGGCGTCCGGAATCTCTTTGGGAATTTCGGTCTTGCGCCGGGCGAAGGTCGCAGCGATGGCTCGCGGCAGCGTGTCGCCCTTGAATTCGAAATTACGCGATAGCACCCAAATATCGTACAAATCCTTCATTCGGCTGTTGGCGCGACCCAACATCACCATTGCTTGGAATTTTTCGGCGATAACAGTCTCGCGAGCGTAGGCGCGCAAGTTTGGCGCAGGAAAATCCAACAGAACGGGCAGGTCTATTTCCTGAAGGCCGGGTTCGACTGAATCGCCAAAGGCGATATCAATAACGACGCGTACTTGGGCCGTATCAACCTTGGCCGTCGCTGTAATGCGCAAACCGCCATATTCCGTTTCTTCGCGAATGCGATCGACTTTCACGCTGTTTGAATCAAAGACGACGCCGTCGTTGTAGGAGGCGCCACAGACCTCCTGAAAGATGCGGACCATCTCATCTTGATCGTCGTTACCGATGCCGAGGAGGTCGAGGTCGCGAGTGGGACGTAGCGGATCTTCAAACCACTTTGTAAGGAGCATCGCCCCTTTCAGAATGAAGCGATCGCGATACTGGGTCTGGCTCAAGCGATAGAGAAGCCTCTCTAGAACGTAGTTGTTGAGCAGCAGATCGAAGGGTTGGCGGCGTTGTTTTGAAAGGTTGAGCAGTCGCGCCCGAACTGACGCGCCCATATTCTTGATCGGTGGTTTCGGCTTCTTAGGCATTGGCAGTCATAGCCTCCAGATAGGGCTGCACGACCTTCCAGACTCCGGCTTCATTGGCGTAGCGGGCGATTTCGGCGGGAGATGCCTTGCGCCGGCGCAGGGCTTCTCGCAGACCTTCGAGTGCGAGATTGAGACCTGGGCTCTTTTGATAGCGGTTGCCGGCGGGGCGCCGATAGCGAAATAGATCGACCACCGTCTTTGCGGGAATATAAATACGAACGCGCACGCCTTCGATGACGTGCTCTTTGATGCCGGAGGTTAGAACCTTTTCGCCGAAACGCACGAATTGAAGGGGCGGTGTTTCGATGCGAGGCCTCCGGTCCTTTGCGCCAATGGCTATCCAAACGCGCGATGGGATCGCGTCGGTCAGGCCGTGAAAGGCCAGTGCGGACGTAAGACAAACGACCCCCTTCGGGACAAGTTTGGCTGCCTCGGCGAGCGTATGATGTGTGTCGATCGGGGCGTCGGGAAGTTGGTACAGTCCTCGACTGAGCTGGAGGACAAGCCCTTTGTCCTTCATCCGCGCAACGGTGGTTGCGGTGATGCCAGCTTCTACAAATTCGGAAAGGCGGACCATGCCCTGCTGCTTGAGCAGGGAGAGAGCGCGCTCTTGCTGAGTTCTGGAAAGCGAAGGCATGTCGAGGAATATGATATAAATAGTCGGATATGTAAAGACTTTATCCGACATTATATACCAAGGCAAATGTAAGACATTGAAAAATATATAGTTTCTTCCCCTAACATGCGACGGTATGCGGCGTCCTCAGAGGGCAAATACGCGAAACAGCCAATCGGGGCTTGCCACCGCGGGTTGTAAATGACCTATTAATCTCGGGAAACGCGGTCCCTGTCTAGAGGGCTCTTTTGCTACGAGCATTGGCTGGGTGTGATGGCAAGTGGGGCAGTAAAGGCCAGCAAATCGATGAGCCTTTCCGTGAGGCTACTTCGGAGTGGCCGGACGATCGATGATGCCTTGCGGGATGACCATGAACTCGAAGAGCGGCCTTCGGAGGTAGGGAGGCTTTTTGTAGGTCAAGCACCAGCGCTGCCGCCGACTTGGTTCGACTTTGTCAGCGGCTTTGCGACAGGTGGCCTTGGGCGGCTGGTTAATCAAAGTTGTGCCGCCGTGCTGTTCTTGGAAGTCGTCCCTGACGATAAGCGGTTCGCGAAGCGGATCATGGCCCTAACTTTTGGGACCGGCCATCATTCCCTCGATCCGGACGCATTTGAACGAAGCTTCGGTCTAAAGGTTGTCCTAAATTCGGTCGCCCGTTCGAACTTGCGAAGTTTGGACATTGCCACGCTCGATGCCACCACCTTCCAGAAGCGCATACAGGCTAGTCGGGATGCCGATTTGCAGGGATTTGGGATCGATGTCGACCGAGATCTACTGAGACTCGCCGCAGGATCGCCGAGAGATAATTCCTTCGCAAAATCCCTCGCTGGCAAGGACGCTCTAACATTGCACACAAAAACGTCGCCCGACGACGTAATTGATAAGTGCAAGACGGCGCTCAAGCTCTATCATGCTACAGATTACAAAAGGGATTTCGGGTTTATCGACTTCGTAACGCCGGTCCGGCAGCAAAGCCTTCTTGAGCAGCTGGATGCTGCAGCTTTCGGCGAACTGCAGCAATTGGTGAAGGGGAATCAATCGGACCTTCACATCGCATTGCCGGATATACTGAGCCCTGAGGAGGGGGTGGAAGTTGGGTATTTCGGTGTCGGGCTAAAGTCGGGACGAAAGCAGGGTTACACGCAAATTGCGATTGAAGACTATGTCGAGGAACTCAAAGCTGGTCAGATAGCCGATATTGCAGATATGGCCAAACTTCGCGCGAGCCATGAGGTGCGCGTTATAGTCGATGGCGAGGGAGACAGGAAGCAAAAGCGCAAACTGTACGATTGCTTTGTTTACGAGCTGACGTCCAAGAGTGACACCTATGTTCTGTTTGCTGGAGACTGGTTCGTGGTCGACAAGGCGTTTCACGCTACCGTCGAAACTGATTTCCTCAAGCTGTTGGCAAAAAGGACCTTTGTGCCATCGACCAAATGCAAGAGCGAGCGCGACTTTATCGCTGAACTCGATGCACACAAAAACTTGCTCAATCTTGATCAAGTGAAACTATCGCCGGCAGGGGCACCTGCCGCTAATCTTGAACCATGTGATTTTCTTTCGATGACCAAACAGTTTATTCATCTTAAGGATGGTCACGGGTCAGCGCCAATAAGTCATCTCTGGAATCAGGGCGTTGTGTCCGCCGAAAGCTTCGTTCGTGATGAGAAATTTCGGATCGACCTGCGCAAAGAAGTTAAGAAGCGGCAGACACAATCCAAGAAGACTGGCTTTGACGCCATTCTGCCGGACGGGCGCTCGAAGCCAGTTCCGAGCGAATACACTGTCGTCTTCGGAATTATGCGTGACCGATACCAGAGATCAGGAACGATTGGCCTCCCATTTTTCAGCAAGGTCAGCCTTCGGTCCATCGCCGATCGTATTCAACTCATGGGGTTTCCGGTAGAAGTTCATCTTGTCGAACGGATTTAAATTGCGGTTGGCAATGCTTGTCGAGCCCGACGAAGCCTCGCTTCTGGAGGAAGAGTGAAGCGAACCACCAAAATTTCCAGCGTGATATTCCGTGACGTTCTCAAGCAGGCCGAAGAGCAGCTTGCCTTGGCTGGTCGCGCAGCCGCTAACTTTCAGGGGTATACGAGCGTCTGGATGACATCTCGCTGAAGCCGGTCTCGTCCAAAGAGGGCCGCCACGGCGGCGTGGCGTTCGCAAGATGAACGTCAGACGCCGGCCTTGACGAGGGGACGCTGCGGTTTGGTGGAGACGAGCTCGTTCGTACCGGTGACGGGATTGAAGCGGACCGCCGACAGATAAACGGGCTTGCGGATAGACTCCGCGTAGGCCTGCAGCTGCTTGGCGAAACTGGGACCCCAGAAGTTTAGCCGGCGTTCCTCGATGATCGGACGGTAGGTGTACCAGAAGTCCACGAGATTCGAGTCCAACTTAGAGGACGCCGAGCACTGCCACTTGTTGCGGCACTCGACATAGTTCTCGTAGAAGCCGGCGATGGCTTCCAGATCGCGAGAGAGCTCGATCGACTGGTCGTCCTTCGCGACCTTCAAGATGAGAGCGCGATAGTCGCCGTAGGTGTTGACCTTCTTGATGCTCTCTTCCTGCTGCACGAGATACCGCGTGTTCAGGCTGTTTTCCGGACCATACACCGAGCCGTCATACGTGGCCTGGAATTGCGGCGCCCTGTCCTTCACGGTGAGGATCACGCCCGTCGCCAGGAATGCCAAGCTCATCAAGGTGATCAGCAGGACGATGACGAATTGCAGCGCGTGCGGCAGGTGCGACACCAATTGCATCGCGATCAGAAGCGGCACCACGGCGAAGATGAAGATCTGCGGCAGGACCGGGCTGCTGGCGCTCGTCTGCACGAAGATGAAGGCGAGAATCGCCAGCACACCGATGCCGTACTGAAGCCTGGTCCGGAACGCAGGAAGGCGCCCGATCACGCTCGTCAGAAACTCGCTCATATCAATTCCCCCTCTTGGAATGGACGCTCGGTTCGCGATCAGCCCTTCCCGGGCTTACCGCACGCCCCGGGCTTGACCGTGCACGGGCTCATGGGCGCCGGCGGCGCCTTGGGCTGCGGCGACGGACGTGGCAAGATGCTCCGAGCGCCATTGCCGAGGTCGATTCCGGCTTGCTTGATGAAACTCTTCGCCTCGGCGGCTCCGGCCACGAACATGAAGGCCGATGCCGCGACTAACGTCTTCGAGAAGATGCTAGTCATAAGACGACCCCCCTCCCCAGAATTTGCCGATCAATCCAAGCTGGAGATGAACGGCGATTGGACGACCGGTCCGACAGGTCCTCGAGAGTTGCCGCACCGATTGTCTCCTTGACGTAGGATCGCCACGACGGCCGCGCCAGCCGGGATGCACGACGCGCGCGATCGGGCGGCTCGTCTCCCGCATGAAAATCGATCGTTTGAATCGGATCTCCAGAGGCTTGCGCACTATGACGCAGCCGAGAAGATGCTTGAGCACATTAACGGAAATTCATTTTGGTGAATTACGAAGGGGCAATGTCGGCTCGTATCCCGCCGAACGGCGGCATCCGCTTACCTGAGACATCGGTCGGTTGCGATTCAGCGTTGTCCTTTGGTCGAGGTTTTGCCTTCGGCCCGCGCGACGTCCTCTCTGAATGCCTGATCAGCAAGAAGGCGGTCGTTACCGACATGCCGTACGTCGGCCTGGGACAACAGCGGCTCCAAGGCGTCACGGTCGGCTCGGCTGTTCGTGAACGACGCGCTTCCGGAATCGCTGCTGCAGCAGTTCCTGGACAAGGCGCCGGTCGCGGCGCGGCAAAACGCGATAAAATTCATCGGACAGCAGATCGGCGCACCGTTGCAGGGGCGTCCGGCATCAAGGCGCAATCGTATTGGGAGCGGCGCTTGGCGGTGGCGAAGGCTTCGGACGGCCCGGATGAATTTCGCGCTGAAATCGGTTCGATCGGTCTTTGGGTGCTATGGAACGTCGAACCTGACTGGTTGCTTGAGCAACTGCTTGCGATCCTAGCCGCAGACTACGCGCCCAACGATATCTATTCGGTTGTAGACAAGCTCTCCAAGATGGACGTCGAGAAGATCGACCGCGTCGTCGAGGTGCTTTCGGCTCTGGTGAGCAGTCCCCACGTCAATCGGCTCACGCTCATGGTGCAGCCGGGGCCGATGCGGAAGATGCTCGTCGCGGGCAAAGCGACTGTCGCCCCGAAGACGCGTTCACTGGTCACGAACATCGTGAACATTCTCGCGTCGAAGGGGGACGATTCCTACATGGATTTGCTCGATTAACCGAACGTCGCACGGTTCTTGATCGATAATTCATGAGATATCGAACGCAGTGCTCGACGCCGATAGTGCCAACGGCGGCAGGGGTCCGGACCGCCTCGAGATACGGCCGAGGGAACAAAGCAGGAAGGAGCTAAGCCGGACGAATTGTCGTCTCGTACCCGCGATCAATATCGCATTCCGGCGCTTTTCGACTCCTGATGGCGTGGATATGCCGGAACATGGGCTCGCGCATCAGAGTGTCGATCTTGCAACTGGTGGAAAAAAGAAACGCGTTCCCCGACGCGGGGTCGACGACCGCGGGCGGCTTTATCAAGCCTCCATCACCGGGTCGCGCGTGATCTTTCGGCGTCCGCATTTCCCCGCAAGCTTTCGATTTTCTGAACGAGCCGATTAAATTCTCGTTCGGGATCGCGATACCAATCCGTTGACCACACGCGGTGGATACGCCAGTTCAATTCCTCGAGCACAGACTGTCTCAGCCGGTCGCGGTCGCGCGCAAACTTTGAAGAATGATAGGTCGCGCCATCGCATTCTAGCCCAATGATGTAGCTGCCCGGCTTCTCGGGATGGACAACACCAACGTCGATTCGGTACTGCGCAACCCCGACCTGAGGATGGGCGATGTAGCCGGCTGACTTGAGCCGCGAGAGAAACCATCGTTCGAAGTCACTGTCTGGCTCCTGCCCGGTCTGCCGTCCGTGTTGGATCGTGCCGCTGCCCGCGTATTCCAGAAACTCTTTGAGCACGCGCACGCCCCGCTGCTTTCCGTCAGGCAAGATTTGGGACGGATCAAGGGAGGTAAACAACGCGAGCTTTCGCTTGGCGCGCGTGAAAAGTACGTTCAGCCGGCGATGTCCGTACGCCTTATTGATCGGGCCGAAATTCTGATGAAAAATACCTTCGGCCGTTTTGCCGTAGACCGTAGAGACAAGAATGATGTCGCGCTCATCGCCCTGCACGTTTTCGAGATTCTTCACGAAGAAGGACTCCAGCGTGCCTTCCCAATGTTGGCGGTACGCCTGGATTTCAGGATCGGATGCGGCCACTTCGTCCATCAGAGTTTCGATCAGCTCGCTTTGAGCCTTATTAACAGCGACGATACCGATGGATCGATCAATCCGGCTCCTCATTAGCCTCGCGGCTTCAGCGACGATTGCCCGCGCTTCCACGGGATTGCGGCCTTGGCCTGCTTCGTAGCCGCCGTCGGCCACCCTTTGGCAGGTAACACCGAAGTCGGGGTCGTCCAGAACGGGGCTCGGATAGACTAGAAGCCGATCGTCATAAAACTCGCGATTGGAATAGGCGATCAGCGACTGATGACGCGAACGATAATGAACCCCCAGCATTCGCATGGGCCGCCAGCACCGCCTTCCGAGTTCCAGAATGGACTCTTCTGGCGAATCTTCGATCTCCTCGTCGTCCCGACTTTCCGCCGCTACGAAAAAGTCGCTCGGCGGCAACTGTTCCGGGTCGCCGACCACCACCGCCTGAGCGCAGCGGATCAACGCGCCGAGTGCGTCCTCCGGACGCATTTGCGACGCTTCGTCGATGATAAGCAGGTCAAACTTGTGCTTGCCTGGCTCGAGATACTGCGCGACGGACATCGGACTCATCATGATGCAGGGCTTATAGGCGCGAATGGCGGCGCCAGCGTTGCCGAATAGCCGGCGGAGCGCGATGCGCGGCTTCTGCAGGCTCGTCTGGTGATCCAGCATCTGGCTGTCGGTATAGTCGCGCGTCGATTGCGCACGCTGTCCCGCCGGAACTGGTCGGGCGAAGAGTTTCGCGGCAACGAGACGGCGGTTCAACTGGAGGATTTCTTTGTCGAGTTCCTGAAATCGCTTGCGAACCTGCTCGTGTGTGCTGCCCGTATGCCGCGAGAGAGCCGGCAACTCACGCATCAGCTGCGCGGCCGTCGATCGATAGAATGCGGCTTCCACAGTCCATCCGACTCCTTGGTACCGCAGGGCTTCCTTGCTCCAGGCGGAGATGAGGCCATCCAGCCCAAGTCGGCGCGCGTCGTCCTCCGTTGCGAGTAACGTGATTTGCTTTTCAAGGTCGTCCGGCGCCTCTACCGCGCGCTGGGCTTTGTCCACCAGGCGTTCAATGGGAACAGTGATGAAGGCCCCTCCAGACCAGGAGGCAGGGTCGATATGCAGCAGCCCGTCGGCTTGCGCGCGAGCCGCACCCTCCGCTTCAATAGCGCACTCTATCACCGAAGCCATTTGACCGAGCTGTTCGCCGCGCGAAGCGTGGTCCGGATGAAGCAGCCAAGTCACGACGGTGGCGGGTAGCCCGGCGTCGGCAATTTCATTCGCGCGATCGAGCGTTGCACGGATCGAGCGCGCCCGAGCGGCTTCGTTCTCGGTGGGGATGGGCCCGATCGCTTGCGCGGCGGCGCCATGCGTTGGAAGCGCCGCGCGACATTCCAGTGCTCTGTTGAGGCTTGCCGCCGCCTCGCTTAACCTTCCGAGGGCGATGCCTGGCTTGAGTCCGCTCGCATTCGCTTGTTCGAGCAATGCGCCTAGCTCGTTGACGCGCTCGAATTCATGTCGAGCCTCTTGGCTGACCGAGCTTTGTTTCGCGTAACACGCTCCGAATATCCCGATCAGGTCCATCGCCTCTGCGCTGCTCGCCGCTTCGGCCAAGGCTTGGATGTCCTCTGACGCGCCTTCGAAGAGCAGCCGCCGCAGGGCGCGCGCACCGGCGACGGGAAGTGGGGTTACTTTCTGAACGGCGCGCATCCATTCGGCTACTGCGGTGATATCCGCGAAGGGGGTGCTGGTCCCCCGCCAATTCCGCGCGATGGCATCCTTTGCGTTCTGGCATTCCTCAAGCGACTGCAGACCTTCCTTCCACTTGGCCGCCGAAACAAGCCTTGCGGCGCTCGATGCGGATATTTCATCGCCGGGGAAAACTAGCCGCCAGGTGGCCTTGGCGCGGCGCCACTCGCTGCTGAAGAGCTTTCCGACAAGGGAGGTGCTTTTGATCACGGCGGCGGCGGCGCGCATTTCCCGGGGGCTTGGTAGCGATGCAGCAAAGGCGGCCGTCGGCGTTTCGCCAAAATCTGCTTCGGAAGCAGCGTTGGAAGCTTCTAAGGCATACTCGTGTGCCACTCGAATTTCTTCGAGGACGCCATCCTCGGCGAGCCGCGCTGTTCGAAGATGCGCCTTGTCGTGGGGAAAGCTTTGAACGTTGCGAAGGAAGCTCGCCGCCAGTGCCTCGGCCCGCAGGTCGAGGTCGGCTCCCGCATCTCGCTCCGTTACGCTCAAGACTTGCCGCATCAGACCCGCCGCGCCGGCCAGCTTTTTTGCCTGGGCTTGGGATTCGGCATGAAGCGCTTCTAGCTCGGCCAACGCGCAGTCTTCGATCCCGAGGGTTTCTGCCCTTTTCGCGAGCTCTCGAACCGTGCCCAACTGGGAGAACAATTTCCCGCGTTCGCATATTTCGTCGGCAGATGCTTCGAACTGGAGCGCCGACATCGTAGATTCCGCCCAGTGCGAAAGCGCGTCCACGCAGGCGGGTTCGAGCGTCAACGGCAGCAACGCGGAATCAATCGCCATCTCGAGTGGCGGCAGCGAGCGAACGAGCTGGCAGGCTCGGCTCGCGGTCTCGAGGCCCTCGATACCCTCCCATTGCGTCGCGGCGCGAAGGACCCGGACTCCCTGCAACAGCCTGTCGAGCGCGGCCGACCACTCGTTGACCGCGTTGATGGCACTCGCGCGGTCAAAACGAGTGATGTTCAGGTTGCCCACGCCGCGCCAGGGTTGCCGGGCAGGGTCGGCGAAGGCGCCCATGGCAGCCGCCTGATCGTCCAATGCCTTTCCTGCGCTCATGAGTTCGCGCAGCCTGAATCGGTCGATGGAAATGGAGTCGGGAAAACGAAACTCGAGTGCGGCCGGCGGCACTCCGTTTGGTAGGTTGGTGCGGCTGGCATCGCCCCAGAGAATGTCGTGCGTCGTGAGACCTGTGCCGCCTGCGGGGGCGTTCATTACGCCGGCATAATCGGTTAGCCGCTGTCGGGCTTCCTGTAGCGCGGTTCGTGCCCGTTCGCTTTCTTCAGCGTTTGAGCGGATGCGGCCTGCATCCATGCGCTCCTTTAGGGCCTTTAGTACCTGCGCCTTCGACGCCTTGGCGGAATGAACTTCGAGGCAGAACAGGCCGAGCCCCATGTGGTCGAGCCTATCCTTCACGACCCCGAGAGCCGCCATTTTCTCGGATACGAACAGGATCGATTTTCCCTGCCACATCGCGTTGGCAATGATGTTGGTGATGGTCTGCGACTTTCCCGTGCCGGGCGGACCTTGAATCACGAGGCTGGTCCCGCCGGCGACATCGATGACGGAACTAACCTGGGAGGCGTCGGCGTCTGTAACGAGCACCGGCGCTTGCGGTTCGATATCGGGATGATCGATGTCGTGCACGGCCGCCAGCGTATTCAGTTCACCGACCGGGGCGTCGCCATAAATTTGTTGAAGCAACCCATGTCGATCTGGACGTGCGGCAGCGGGCCAACGCTCCGGATCGAGATCGGTCCACATCGCCTGCCGTGAAAACGAGAAAATCCCTATCGTGACCCACCGCCGTACGCGCCAGCGCGGGCGGTTGCGCAACGCCGCGGCGACGGTTGCGAGGTAGTGTTCCGCGCCTTGTTCCGGATCATATTCGGGCAACTCGATTCCGTGCTGCCGAAGCTTCTCGCGCAGGGCTACGTTTGTCGTCTCGTCGTCATCCCGGCCTGCGATCGAGAAGACGTACTCGCCTGCGGAGACGCGCTTCTCCATGTTGATGGGCAACAATAACAGGGGTGCGTAGGCCGCCGTCGGCCCATCGTCGGTTTCGTACCATTCCAAAAAGCCGACTGCGCATGACAGCGCACTGACCCCTGCGTCTTCCTGGAGCGTGCGCGCGGCCGCATGGATCGCAGCGAGCTTTGGTTCAAGGCGATCTGGAAAAAACAGCGTTTGAAGCTTCGGGTGGCCCAAGGCGGCATCCCCGCCGACTACGCCGTCCTTGAGATCATAGGAGGGATCGATGCCTAATTCCTGAGCGCGGACCTTGGGATCCGTCGCAGCTCGCCATTCCGGCATGCCGAGTTGTAATCGCACGCGATCTCGCAGCGAACGCTCGGCAGCTTTGTCTTTGCTCCGACGCCGACTGCCCGCAGCACGTTTGGCGTCCTCCGCCGCAAGCCACTCGAGATCGACGGCCTTTGCCTCCCTCAACGCTACTCGAAAGACATCGGTGTCCTCGTCGCGAGGTATGGTCTCGACCGGCGGTAACGGCACGAGATCGATGCTCTTCTCGGAGGCGAGGCATTCCACGACTGCACTTGGCAATTGATGCACAACACGAACATGGCGGCTGGATGATTCCGAATGGCGGTAGTTCAACATGCCATTTCGAAGACTCAGGTCAATGAGCTTTTCGCGAGCCTTTTGAATGCCGTGCCGTACCATCTCGACGATGGCACCGTTGTCGTCGGCAATACCGATTTCCGGCGCCCCCCCCCCCGCGCCCGGCTGTGTGAAAGGCATATGCGACACGACCCAAGCGTGCGCCTGCGCTCCCCGAGCGCAAGGTCATCGGACTGGCACGCTACGAGATCGATCGACATTCCGCACGCAGAAAGTGCACCGCCCCGACTCGCGGCGCCGTCGGTGAACGTTCAAACCGACGGCAAAGGGAGACGCCGACTGAACTTTCGAAACCAAGCTCCGCCATCCTACGGTCGGAGCGGAGGCAGGAGGCTTCCTTGGAGCGACCTCGGTGATCGAGTTCCAAGGGTCTTCCACGCGGTCGCCCTTCGGAGGGATTCGCGCCCCCGGTACGTTCCTCAGAACTATCAAACAACTATTGGTGTTGGTATTCCTGCTGGTAGCGCCCATAATTCGCCTGCGAAAATCACGTCCAGTCAGTTACTTATCTCCAAAATTCAATGGTGGGGCCAGCCGCGTTGGGTCTAGAACCGCCATCGGAAGTGTGAGGCCGTAGACTTGCAACATCGCCGCGCGGCACCATGCGCGCCGCTAAAGAGCGGATGAGGTATTTTTTCGTGAATTCCGAAGCCTTGGTGACGATCAAGGTGCTCGCGCGCTTCGCGTGGAGTGCGAAAGGGATTCGAGTTCATTCAAAGATAAAGCTGAGGCGTGTCCTGCTCCCCGGCGTGATCAACACTTGCTGGCGCGAAAAAGACCCGTTTGACTCGCGCAATAAAGAACCGTTTGAAAAACCGTTTTAATTTGGCCGCTTCAAACGGTGATCTTTAGTAAGTGCTTGATATGAATGGCGCGCCCGAAGAGATTCGAACTCCTGACCCCCAGATTCGTAGTTTAACGGTGAGGCAGCGAAGCCGGCGCAGCAAAAAAGATCGTGAACGGCCACGCGAGCCGTGATCTGACGTGAGTTGCGGCGCTCGCCGTCGACCTGCGATCACAATTGAGTCATCGCTCTCCGCCCGCCCTCGCCGATTTTACGCTGCGACTTTCGTCCTGCCGCTTCCACGGCGCTTCCACGAGCTAAATTTCCAGCCAAATTGGGAGCAGCAAAAAGCCCTCGAAAACGGTGCGTTCTCAAGGGCTTGATGACTGGTTGCGGGGATAGGATTTGAACCTATGAACTTCAGGTTATGAGTCAGCAGGTCCAAGAGCCAAGCCGAGCATCCCCCGCCTCTTCGAGTTACCCCTCCGATTTCCGCTCAAATCTAGCCGAATGCCCGACGGAGAGGTTCTCACTCTTTTCGCCGCAGCCCTTCGTTGTCTTACATACGGTGAAGCAGCTCTAGCAGAGCCAGTGGGTGACTATCAGCGCGATGTGACATCGGCACGTATGCGGAAGCTCAGGCTCGCCGCCGCTGATTCCTGGACAATAGGAGGAGCGTAATGCCGCGGCGTCCGGCCAAGGTCACACAAGCAGATATTGCCCGCGCGATCCGCGCCGCCAAGGAAGCTGGCGCGAGCGCGATTACGGTCGATGCAGAGGGTGTTATTCGAATTACGCTGACGGTAGACGCCATGCCGATCAAAGCCATAAATGGTCGCGAAGAAATATGGACCCCATCAGAGGCGTTGCAGCGATACCTAAAAAGCACCGAAAGCGGGTGAAACGCACCTTATGCAATTGATGCGGAGTCACCGCGTCGTTAGACTCCAAGCATTGGTCTCCGGAGAAAGCCAATGCTTGAGCCAGAAAAACGCGATCCCCGCGCACCCGGGGATACGCGAATGTATCTCTACTTCGACTATTCCTCGCTGGGCGCGCTGCGCTGGTACGTGAAGGTGAGCCGCAAGGGTCGCCGGATCGGCATAAGAGAGGAATACGGGACCAAATCGTTCGACGCCGCATATGACGCGGCGGTCACGGCGCTGGGAGGAGTCATGCGTAAGCGCCGTAGCGCGCCCGATCCATTGGTGCAGCCCGAACGCCGCTATGTGCAGGCCGATCGCTCGCAGCGTGGACAGACGCGCTATTATGTTCAGCTCCGCAACGGACTACCGAAGATCAGGATCAATGCCGAGCTCGGCACAAAAGACTTCGATGAAGAGTGCGATGCAGCCATCGCCTCGCAGATCGCGCTCTACGGCGACGCGTCCGATTACATCAACGCACAAAAGCAGCGCAACGAACCACGCGGCGAACTTCCCAGTGAGCCTCCGACGCCTCATACGCTGCGCTGGTATTGGACCCTTTACAAACAGAGCGACCACTGGCTGGGCGATCTCAGCGTCGGCCACGAAGGGCTTTCGGAATCGACCCGGCTACAACGCACCGGACTGATCGAGAGCCTGCTGCCCGAAAATGGCGAGAAGCCGTTCGCAGTGTTAACACGCAAAGTCATCAAGGCGGAAATGAAGGCGCGCACTCCGTCGCAGGCAGGCAACCTACTGTCGGCTTTGCGTGGCATGATCCGCTGGATGATCGACGAAGGCCATCTCGATGAGGACGATGACCCAACGATCGGGTTGAAATCCGGCAAGGCCAAGGCGAGCCGTGAGACCGGTGGCTTTCTGCCCTGGACCGAGGACGACATGGCGCTCTATCGCGCGAAGTGGCCCCTTGGCACCGAAGCCCGGCTGATGTTCGACATCCTGCATTACACCTTCTTGCGACTGGGCGACGCCCATCGTTTCGGGCCGCCTCATCTGCGGCAAATCGTGCGCAAGATGGCGGTGCAGATCGCGACCGAAAAGAGCCGCGGCAACACCACTGTCACCGTGCCGGTGCATCCGGCATTTGCAGAAAGCCTGCGGGCGGCGCGCGCGGCTGGCATCATCGGTGCAGAGGTCTTCACCGGCAAGACGTTGAAGGGCCGCGTGCTACCGATGAACAAGAAGGCATGGGCAATGAAGTTCAAGAAGTACGCGGTGCTTGCCGGCGTCAACGAGCCGAAGAAGAGCTGCCATGGCGTGCGCAAGGCCCGCGCTGAAGTCGCCGCCTATGCCGACTGCACCGAGAGCCAGATGATGGCGATGTTCGGCTGGACCGATCCGAAGATGCCGGCGCATTACATCGCCCAGGCGAATCGAGAAAAGCTCGGCATGACCGGCATGGACAAGATCATCGCGTTCGATCAGAGCCAGTCGCTCGACGATTTTATGCCGCTGCCCGATGGGAACAGCGCGAGAACGCCCGATGCGAACAAAGTAGTAACATTGCGTAGTAACTTTGGAAAAAAGACGCTGTGAATTCAAACAGTTAGGCGTGGGTATGGTGCGCTCGGAGGGACTCGAACCCCCACGATTTTACTCACTGCCACCTCAAGGCAGCGCGTCTACCAATTCCGCCACGAGCGCTTGGGATACCGGCTGGAAGGACTAGCGTCCGCCGGATCAACGGCGCCGATGTAACAAATCAGGGATGGGGGGACAAGGAAGTTTTGCGCTCCGATAACTACCTGACATCAGGGGATTTCGGCAGCATTTGCTTGACTTCGACCGCGATGCGGTTGCGATCCACCAGTACCACGCCGGAAGCCACCGGAAGGTTGTTGGCGAGGATCTTGACCTCGTCCGCCTCGGTGGCGTCCAGTTCGATGATGGCGCCGCGGGAAAGCCGCATCACCTGGTGGATGGGCATGGTCGTGGTGCCGAGCACCACCATGAGATCGACGCTGACTTTATCGAGGGTGGCCACTTCGAAACCGCCAAAAGGGGGACTAAATTGGTGTAGTTCCACCTGACCACGTTATGGTTAGCCAATGGTTAATGACCGCCAAAGCCTTGATTTGACGACGTTCGCGCTAGTCCAGGGCGGCGGCGAGGTCGAATGGCGGATTTCGGCCGGCCCGGTGCCCTACCCTGAGGCCGTGGCCGAGATGGAATCACGCGCGGCCGGGATCGCCGATCAAACGGCCGCCGAACTGGTCTGGCTGCTGGAGCATCCCCCGCTCTACACCTCGGGCACCAGCGGCAAGGAAGGCGACCTGCTCGATCCGCGCTTCCCGCTGTTCACCACCGGCCGCGGCGGACAGCTTACCTATCACGGCCCCGGCCAGCGGGTGGCCTATGTGATGCTCGACCTCAAGCGCCGCCGGCCGGACGTGCGTGCCTATGTGGCGGGCCTGGAAGAATGGATCATCCGCACGCTCGACACCTTCAACGTGCGCGGCGAACGCCGCGAGGATCGCGTCGGAGTCTGGGTCAGACGGCCGGACAAGGGCGCTGGCCATGAGGACAAGATCGCCGCGATCGGCGTGCGGCTACGGCGCTGGGTGTCGTTCCACGGCATCGCCATCAATGTCGAGCCGGAGCTGGCGCATTTTTCCGCGATCGTGCCCTGCGGCGTCATCGATCCGCGTTACGGCGTCACCTCGCTGGTGGATCTCGGCCTGCCCGTGACGATGGAAGACGTCGACATCGCGCTCCGGCGGGCATTTGAAGAAGTGTTCGGTGCCACCAGCGCGCCTGCCGGAAGCGACGGCCTGAGACGTCCCCCGCCCAGCTGAGGGGCTTCCACTCCCGCGAGCGGAGCCACATATCCAGAATCAGCGGTGACAGAGGAGGTCGCGATGACGACGCACAGACTTCCCTTCGAGAACCGGTGGACCAACAACGCGAACGCGCTGCAATGGAATTGTGAACTTGACCATCTGGGCGTGGCGAACGTACGGGCCTTGTTTGTGGATCACGAAACGCGGCATCCTAACCGGCGCAATGTTGTACAGGACGTTCCGGCCGGCTTTGTCCGTGACTGGCTGGCGTTCCAGGATCGGCGCGCGGCGCGACAACAATTGCTTTGGCGCGCGACCGTAATTGCGCTCACCCTTGTCGCAGCCACTGCGGCAGTACTGGGCGTGCTAAGGACGTGACACACGCCCCACCGACGTTCACGCCGCAGCCTTGAGGAAATCAACGAAAGCGCGAACCCGCGGGATGTTCTGTCGCCCGGGCAAAATCAGCGCCGTGATCGGTTGCGGGTCGGGATCGTGGCAGTGCGACAGCACCGGCACCAGCCGGCCATCCTTCAAGGCCACCTCCCCCAGAAAGTCGCCGAAGCGCACAAGACCCGCGCCCGCCAGCGCGAGGTCGAGCAGGAAGTCGGCGCTGTCGGAGCGGATCGATCCCTTCACCGGCATCATGACCCGCTTGCCTTGCTCGAACATCGGCCATTGCGCGAGGCGCGCGAAGCCGCTGAGTTGCAGGCAATTGTGGCGCGCAAGATCGGCGGCTTGCGCAGGCACGCCATGGCGCTCCAGATATCGCGGGCTGCCGGCGATGATGCGCCTGACCTCGCCGAGGCGAACCGCGATCAGCTCGCTATCCCCGAGCGGCCCTACCCTGATCGTGACGTCGACCTGGTCGGCGATCGGATCGATGCGGTGATCGCTCACCGAAAGATCGACGGTGATTTCCGGAAACTGATCCGTGAATGGCGGCAGCAGCCGCGCGAGCCGGTGTCTTGCGAACGCGGTGCCGCTGTTGATCCGCAGATGCCCGCGCGGCCGTCCATGGACGGAAGCAACATCGGCTTCGGCGGCCTCGACCGCAGCCAGGATGCTCCTTGCATGAACGAGGAACGTTTCGCCCTCCTGCGTCAGCACCAGCCGCCGCGTCGTCCGATGCAGAAGTTTCGCGCCGATGCGGCGCTCCAGTCTGGTCACGATGCGGGAGACGCCCGAGGCTGTCAGCTCGATCTCAGCGCCTACGGCCGCAAAACTCCCCAAATCAACCGTCCGGACAAAGACCGCGAGGTCCGACATTGGGTGCATCAGCATATTCATGACTTTTTGGTATGAGTTCTTCTCAGAAGCGGTATTTATCTCCATTCTTAGCATGAATAGGACGGAGGTCCCAGAAAACCGGAGACCTCGCCATGCCTCTCGCCCGCCTATCCGTTCCGGCCCATCTGGCGCCGGCCAGAATTCGCGCCCTTGCCGACGCCGTGCATGAGGGTCTTGTCGAGACGTGTGGCGTTCCGCCCAAGGACCGGTTTCAGCTCGTTTCGGCCTATGCGCCGGAGATGATGTTCATCGACCCGACCTTCCCTGACGTGGCGCGTACGCCGGACGCGTCGATCATCGAGATTCTGTTTCTCGAGGGGCGCACGATCGATCAGAAGCAAAACTTGTTTCGGCGGATCGCCGATCGGGCCGTCCGCGCCGGATTTTCCGGAGACGACGTCATGATCGTACTCACCGAAAATGCGCCGGTGGACTGGTCGCTCGGGCGCGGCCTTGCCTTCGGCGACTATCATGCGCCGGTGGCCGCCAACCCTGCATCTCGCTGACGGCAAGTCCGCGGACGACGCCGCAAGCGCCGTCCGCAAGTCAGGCTATCTTCACGCCGCGGCCTTCCGCGGCGCGACCTCCAGCTGGCCTGCGATATAGCGGCGCTCCTGCGTGAGGCCGCCGAAGCCGTAGGCATCGCCCTTGACCTCGTCGACATGGGCGTAGCTTTCCTCATGCAGCGGCCCGAGCAGCTCGCCCATGCGCTGGAATAAAGCGGCGAGATAGGCCGCCTTCTCGTCCTTGGTGTTGGTGCCCTCGCTGACGTGAACGTCGAGCCAGAAGCTGGCGAGGCTCTGCTCGGCGAGCGATTGGCCACCGGCGAACCAGTCGGCTGCATCGACCGATTTCACGATGATTGCGGTGACCTTGGGATCCTTGCGCAGGATTTTTGCGGTGAGATCGCTGACGGCGGACGCAATCTCGGCCTTCAGCGACGGCGCCTTGCGGACGCTGGAATAGGTGACGGTGATGAGAGGCATGGTCGTTCTCCTTGAGAGGTGTGCGCTGGTTTCGCGCTCCCCTTTACCTAGACCTGCGGCCATCATTTTGGTATCTTATCTCTATTCATAGCAGTGATAACCGATGATGATGATGACATGAGCACGCTGGATATCGATACGGTGCAGGCGTTCCTGCTGGTTGCCGAACTGCAAAGCTTCACCCGCGCCGCCGAGGCGCTGGGCACGACGCAAGCCTCCGTCAGCATGAAGCTGCAGCGGCTGGAGAGCGTCGTCGGCAAGCGGCTGGTCGAGCGCTCGCCGCGGGCGGTCGCGCTGACTGCTGGGGGCGCAGCGTTCCTGACCAACGCCCGCGCGCTGATGGAAGCCCATGACCGCGCGCTGTCGGGCGAGACGTCCACGCGCCAGCAATTGTCGCTCGGGATCTCCGATCACGCCGCAGGACCGGAACTGGTGCCGCTGCTCGAACGGCTGCACGCGATGTCGTCGCAACTGGCGCTTTCCGTGACGATCGGATTTTCGCGCGCGATGCTGGATGCCTACGATGCCGGCGAACTCGACGCCGTGGTGGTGCGGCAGGAAGGCAGCCGCCGCGGCGGCGAGAAGCTGACGGAAGACGCCTTCGGCTGGTTCGCCGCCAAGCGCCTCGTCTGGCGCCGCGGCGAGACGCTGCCGCTGGCGACGTTGGCGCCGCCCTGCGGTGTGCGCGCGCTCGCCGTCCGCGCCCTCGACAAGGCCGGCATCGCCTGGACCGAGCGTTTTGTGGGCGGTGGCGTCACCGCCGTGGTCGCAGCCGCATTGGCCGGCCTTGCGGTAGCGCCGCTGGCCCGGCGGATCGCGCCGCCAGGCCTGGTCGACATCGGGCCGGCCGAAGGGCTGCCGCGGCTTTCTTCCTCGAAGGTGACGCTGCACTCGAAGGTCAGCGACCCCGCCAAGCTCGCAGCGTTGCGGACGCTGGCGGCGACGTTCAAGAGCGTGGTTGCCTCGGCGTAACGGTCCGTTTCGCCGGCGTAACGTACCGTTTCGTTAAAAAGTCCGATTTTTCAGGAACCAATTGGCGCCTTGTGCGTTTGCGCCTCTTAAACGGGCAGTCGGATGTTCACGAAAGATCAGCAACAGCAAAGGGATCTATACGAATCCGAACGTAATTTCCGACTCCTGGTTGAAGGCGTTGCCGACTACGCGCTGTACATGCTGGATCCGACCGGGGTGGTGACGAGTTGGAATATCGGCGGCCAGCGGATCAAGGGTTACACGCCCAACGAAATCATCGGGCAACATTTTTCCCGCTTCTATACCGAAGTCGACCGCGCCAACGGCAAGCCGCTCCGCGCCCTGTCCATTGCCCGGGAACAGGGCCGGTACGAGGAGGAAGGCTGGCGGGTCCGCAAGGACGGCACTTTCTTCTGGGCCAGCGTCATCATCGATCCCATCCGCGAGGACGGCAAGCTCGTCGGCTTCGCCAAGATCACCCGCGACATTACCGAGCGCCGCGAAGCCCAGCTCCAGCTCGAGCAGATGCACCAGCAGCTTGCGGAATCGCAGAAGCTCGACGCGCTCGGCCAGCTGACCGGCGGCGTGGCGCATGATTTCAACAATCTCCTGATGATCATCAGCGGCAGTCTTCACACGCTGAGGAAAGCGGTGGGCAACGATCCCAAGTGCCAGCGGGCGCTGTCGGCGATCGGAGGGGCAACCAAGCGTGGCGCCTCCCTCACCAGCCAGTTGTTGACGTTCGCACGGCGGCAGAGCGTCAATCCGCAGGCGGTCGACGTCGCCGAACGCATCGATGCGGTGCGCGAAGTGCTCAACACCGGCGTCGGCAGCGCGGTGACGATGCAATTCGACGTAGCCCGGGACGTCTGGCCGGTCATGGTCGACGTCGCCGAGTTTGAGACGGCGCTGGTCAATCTCGTCGTCAACGCGCGCGACGCCATGACCGGCGGCGGCGTCATCACGATATCGGCGCGTAACGACACGCTCAGGGACGAGGTCAACGCCGGCGAATATGTCGCCATTACCGTCGAAGACACCGGCGCCGGCATCGCGCCCGATATTCTCAGCAAGATTTTCGATCCCTTCTTCACCACCAAGCCGATCGGCAAGGGCACTGGTTTGGGGCTGTCGCAGGTTCACGGCTTCGCGCATCAGGCCGGCGGAACGGTCAAGGTGGCGAGCGAGCTCGGCAAGGGCACCAGGATCACGATCCTGCTGCCGCGAAAGGAAGCCGCTCCCGCGGCGGAAGACGTCAATGCGGCCCAAACCGGCGGCAGCGGCACCGTGCTGCTGGTGGAGGACAATCCGGATGTCGCAACCGTCAGCAGCGGCCTGCTCGAACAGCTCGGCTACACCGTCCGCCGGGTGGCGAACGCCGAAGCGGCGTTGCGCGAAATCGAACTCGACGGAATAGATCTCGTCTTCTCCGACATCGTAATGCCCGGCAAAATGGACGGGCTCAGTCTCGCGCGCCACCTGAAGGCTGTGCGGCCCGGACTGCCGATCCTCCTGACCAGCGGCTACAGCGATGCCGCACTGAACGTGCGCGGCGATTTTCCCATTCTGCGCAAGCCCTACGAAATCCACGAACTCAGCCAGGCGATCGCGAAACTGCCGCGGTGACGATGCTGGGCCCGCTCGCTGTCCGCAGGCTTGGCTGCGATGCGCCAATAGGTCAGCCCGGCCGCAAATCCGGCTAAAGCGAAAAATCCGGCGGCGGGGAAGAAAAAAACGATTGAAATGCGATAGCTTGGCTCAATGCCCCCACCGCGCCGCCAGCGAAGCCAAAGAACAATGCAGAGCGTATCCGAGATACCTCACTTATCCAGACAACAAGAGCAGCCGGAATTGCGGTCAGCAAGCAAGTGAAGACGAGGATTACAGGGAGAAAAATCAGACTTGCGATGAAGTCCACCCTGGTAACCGTCATCGAGCGCGCGCCGGTCGCGGTTACGAAGAGCAACAGCCCGAGCACGTAGATTGCGGCAGTTGCTGTTCCGCATGCGGCGAGCCATCCTTTGATCGCGCTGGATCGGGTACTGGAGCGCATCTCACCCTCCTCACAAGATCGCCTCGAACGCGCTGCGCAGCGTTTCGTGCCGGAACACGAAGCCGTTGCTGAGCGCCTTGTTCGGCAAGACGCGCTGGCCGCCCAACAGCAATTCATCGGCGAAGTCACCGCCGACGCGGCGCAGCAGCGCGCCGGGAATGCGGAACACCGCCGGCCGGTGCAAGCGGCGGCCGAGTTCTTCGGTGAATTTCAGATTGGTGACCGGGATCGGCGCGGTGGCGTTGATCGGCCCTGCCAGTTCAGGTTTTGCGATCACATGCGCGATCAGGCGGATCAGATCGTCGCGCTCGATCCAGGACATCCACTGCCGGCCCGAACCGAGCGGCCCGCCAAGGCCGAATTCGAACGGCGTCAGCATCCGCGTGATGAAGCCGCCATCGGTGCCGATCACGAGGCCGATCCGCAGACAGACCACGCGCACGCCATGCTCTTCCGCCGGACGCGCCGCGTTCTCCCAGGCGTCGCAGAGTTCGTGGCTGAAGCAGGCGTGTGATTTTGCCGACTCCGTCAGCACCTGATCCTGCCAGAGCCCATACCAGCCAATGGCCGAACCGCTCACCAGCACGGCCGGCTTGCGTTCGAGCCGCGCGATCAGCTTGACGATGTCGCCGGTCATGTTGATCCGGGAGTCGAGGATTTTTCGACGCTTGGCGTCGGTCCACAGCCCGTTGCCGATCGGCTCGCCTGCGAGATTCACGATGACGTCGATGCTGGTATCCGCCGGAAGCTGATCGAGGCTCGTGATCAGCGTGATCGGCGGCGGCAGCATCTCGGCCTTCGCCGGATTGCGCACCAGCGCGATGACCTGATGCCCCGCCCCGCTCAAGCCTGCGACCAGGCGGCTGCCGATGAAGCCGGTGGCGCCGGTCACCAGCACGGTCTGCCGTGCGGGCAGTTTTTCGACCAGGCTCGCCGCAGGCGCGCTGGTCATGCGCGAAAGGCGCTTCGACGCGGTGAAATCGCGCAGGCCACACAGCGCGGCGCCCGCGGCTGCCGCCGCCGCGATCAGGCTGAGCCAACCCGTGTAAGCCGATGTGACAGCGGTCGGCTGCCCTGCCCAGCCGATCAGGACCGGCAGCAGCAGCACCAGAATGGCGCCGTAGTTGATCGCGAGGAGCGTGTGATTGATGCGTTCGCTGGCCGGCAGTTTCCGGCTCATGTCCTCCTCGACGAAATCCATCAGCGTGATGACGATTTCCGCGACGAGAACGGCGATGATCAGCATCGCGAGGATGCCGTGCACTTCCAGCCAGCCCAGCACCAGGAACAGCAGCGCATAAAGCATGTTGCGCAGCGCATGGAGTTGGAGCTCGTAGCGCTGCGAGGGACGCCATGCGAGCCGCTCCGTCAGCTCATGGTGATAGAACGTGTCGAACACGCCCATCACGACCTGAATGGCGATCAGGATCCAAAGCAGCGACGTCATGATGCGGCCTCCCGGAACACGGCGGATTGACGACTGAGTTTGCCGAAGCGCGGATGATCGATCTCCAGCGTGAAGCGGAACGTGCCGCCGCCGAGATCGGAATGGATCACGGTGAGATCGCCGGGCGTGAACCGCATCGGCAGCGGCAATCTCAACGGCCCGATCTGCAGGGAATAGCCGACGCTGCGAAACACCAGGGCTTCATGCTCGACCGATATCCGCAACGCCATGCTGACGCCGTAACCGACATATTCCTCGAGCCCGGTCGGCCCGGCGAAACGTTTCGCGGAGTGAATGACCTGCGGAAAGCCGTTGCTGCGCGCGCAGATCCGGGTCCAGATCTGGCCGCCGCTCGCCGCATCCTCGGTCACTGTCACGACCATCGGGACACCGGTCTCGGCGCCGGTCGGCAACGGCCCGCCGATGACACGCGCGAGCTGCGCCAGCCACCAGCCGGCGCGGCTAAAACTCGCCTCCTCGACCGTGCCGACATAGACGACGGTCTCGCCATCGGCGAAGCGCTTGGAGAAGCGCCGCCAGATCGCCAGCGGCAGCCGGCCCCAATCCTCGTCGGGCAACAGATCGTGGAAGCGGCGGTCGTCGAGCAGGATGGTGTTCGAAGCGGGCGTTGCGGGAAGCCTTGGTACTCTTGTGGACGCCATCGCACGCTCCTGCCCTGCCCCTCTGCCCTACCTGGATTTCCCCGCCGGCAAGAAGCTCACGATCTTCTCGCCAAGCTTGATCAGCGCGACCAGCCTCGGCCGCGGCACGCCCAGCATCTGCGTGTACCAGCGGTCGACCAGTTCGGTGAAAGCCAGCATTTCCTTGAGCCGCTTAGCCGCGACCGGGCTGATGGTCGGATCATCGGCCGCATCGGAGACACAGGCGCGCAGCGCATCGACCGCGGGATCGATCTCGCGCTCCTTGCGGCGGGCGGCGATCCGCGCTGCCACTTCCCAGATGTCGGTCTCCGCCTCGAAATGATCGCGGCGGTCGCCAAGGATCGGCACACGCCGGATCAAATTCCAGGCCAGCAATTCCTTGATGGAGTTGGAGACGTTGGATCGCGCCATGCCGAGCGTCTCGGCGATGTCTTCCGCGGTCATCGGCGCCTCGGCGAGATACAGCAGGCCGTGGATCTGGCTGACGGAGCGGTTGACGCCCCACTCATCCCCCATGTCGCCCCAGTGCAGGATGAACCGTTCGACGACGGCAGGGAGTTTCTTCTTGTCGGTTGTTTCTGTCATGACAGAAATATCTGACGGAACTGTTCGAATGTCAAGCCCGTCGCCCCCGTCGGAAGCCGCGCTCTGCCTAGGCTGGGTTCCCGATATGGAACCCTGTCGAATCCGGGTTCCGCTGTTTTCCCAGTCGATCCGTTAACCCCTCAGTACCGGTCGCGTCCTAGGATTCACCGCGCGCGTTGCCGGCAACTAGGTCTGACGCGGTCATCAAGGCGAAAGATGCCCCATCGAAATACCCCGGACCCGGGCGGGCCGCTGCGGCGGGTAACATCGACGGCCGTGGTCATCACCTTTGCGCTGGTCATGACGGCCTGCGTCCTGGGCGTCATGGCCTGGAAGGCGCTCGACGCCAAGAAAGCGGCGCTGGCGAGCGGCAGCTCCGAGATCCAGAACCTCGCCCATTCATTCTCCGAGCACGCTTCGCACGCTATTCAGGCCGTCGATATTGCAATGGCCGGAATGGTCGACTCGCTCAAATTCCGGGATCCGGACCCCGAACGGTTCAACGCCTATTTGGCGGACACCGCGAATACGCTGCCACAACTCCGCGGCATCGGCGTCTCCGATGCCAACGGCGCCTGGCGCTTTTCCTCGTATCCGGAGAGGCCGCGTTACAACATTTCGGACCGCGGTTATTTTGCCTATCATCGCGACACACCCGGAAAGAAGCTCCGCATCAGCGAACCGCTGCGGTCGCGGCTGGACGATCGCCCCACGATGGTGCTGTCGAAGCGCATTACCAGGCAGGATGGCAGTTTCGGCGGGGTCGTCGCCGCAGAGATCGAGAGCGACTATTTCCACGGCTTCTACCGGACCTTTCAACTCGGCCCGGACGGCGGCATCAGCCTGATACGAAATGACGGTGTCCTCCTGCTCCGATGGCCGTCGTCGGACAAGGGTGCCGATCTTTCCAAGACCGACCTGTTCACCAGGCATCTCAAGCTGAGTTCCGTCGGATCCTACAAGATCAGCTCGCCGTTCGATGGCATCACAAAGCACCTCAGTTATGAGGAAACGCCGAATTACCCGGCGGTCGTCACCGTGGCGATGTCGGAAGACTGGATGCTGGCCGAATGGTGGAAGACCCTGCGGACCGATGTCATCGTTGCCGGCGTACTGCTGTGCATGATCCTCCTGCTGGCGGCGTTGCTCGCCCTGCAGTTCCATTTCCGCAGCAAAACCGAGCGCGCACTGCGCGAGCGCGAGGCGCATTATCGCCTGCTGGCGAACAACATCGCCGACATCATCATCCTGATCGATGCCCGCAGCCTGTTGCGCTATGTTTCGCGGTCGGCCGAGCCGGTGCTGGGATTGCGGCCGAAGGATCTTCTCGGCAAATCATGCTTCGAGCTGGTGCATCCCGACGACAGGGAGAGCGTCAAATCGGCGACTGCCCGGATCAATGGCCTCGACAGCGTCAGCACCGTCGTGTTTCGACACTATCGCGGCGACGGGACGCTGGCGTGGGTGGAAAGCAAGTTCAAGCTGGCGTCGGAAACCAGCGACCCCGCACGGACGGAGTTTCTCTGCGTCATCCGCGATGTGACCGAGCGCAAGCGGATGGAGGATGAGTTGACCCAGCTCAACCGCCGCCTCACCCAGCTCGCTGCAACCGACGGACTGACCGGGCTCACCAACCGCCGCACCTTCGACGGCTTCCTGCGGCGCGAATACGAAGCCTGCGAGGAAATTTCAGTGCTGCTGTTCGATATCGACAATTTCAAGGGCTACAACGACACCTACGGACACCAGGCCGGCGACCGTTGCCTGCAGGCGGTTGCGAAAGCCATCGGCGATGCGACCGCCAATACGTCAGGCCTGTCCGCGCGCTATGGCGGCGAGGAATTGCCGTCGTGTTGCCGAACACAACGGAAGACGATGCCCTGAAGGTCGCCGAAGCCATCCGGCTGACGGTTCGGGCTCTGGGCATTCCGAACACGGCCTCCAGCCGCGGCTACATCACCATCAGCGCGGGCGTCGCCGCCAAAAGCCGCTCGACGCTCGACGAGGCCGCGCTGGTGGGAGAAGCCGACACCGCGCTCTATGAGGCCAAGCGTCTCGGCCGCAATCGCAGCATCGTTTATTCCTCCCTCGACCTGCAATATGTCGAGAGCGCCCCCATCCAGCCCGATGGCGAGTTCGCACCGGGCGAACGGACGCATTAGAAGTTTCCAACCGAGTGCCAGACCGAGCAGCTGTTGGAGTTGGCCGAGCGTATCGCCAGCCCGACTCAAATTAGGAAAGGAGCCCTCGCAGAGGGTGTCCGCTGATTTAAGCTGACATTCGCAGCATGATGTTCGTTTTGTCGTGTACTAGGGCCGCTTGCGCACGCCAGTGGAAACGGTCTCGCGTGCAGGCACCGGGGTGCAGGTCGTGAGTACGAGCGCAAACCGGCTGCACCGCCAGTCAGCGCCGAGCGCGGCGCTGGTGGGTGACGTCAAGTTGACCGACAGTAATGCCGCAACGCAGGCAAACATCACGTACGCCGCGATCAGCACCGCTCCCTTGTGGGTCCTTGGGTGGGAAATCATGGCCTTGGCTCCTGTACAACGGCCCCCTTGTGATTCTAATTCACATCCTGACCCACATTTTTCGCTGGTGGCCCGAAGGCGTGCGCGATTGCTGGCACTGGATCAGCGCCGCAGCCGGACTCGCGCACCGAAGCAAACAGCATCTTTATTCGATCACCTCGTCGGCACGAGGCGAGCAGCGTGGGCGGAATGTCAACGCCGAGCGCCTTGGCTGTCTTCAGATTGATGACCAGATCAAACTTGGTTGGCTGCTCGACGGGCAGGTCGGCGGGCTTCGTGTGCGGCTGCTGCCCGCGTTTGCTCTTGATCGAGTTCAGCAGCGTCGCCGCCACGATCATCACCAGGACGCCACCAACACTGAGCGCGATCTGCATCATCAGCCCGTCCGAGATGTCGAGCAGCGCCAGGTGGCTGGCCAGCGTCAGCAGAACGCCGAGGCAGTAGGTTGGCAGCGAGTTCTGGCCACAGAGAATGGCGCCGCGCATCACCGCCGTCGTCAGCCCTCGCCAATTGCGAGGCACGAACCATGCCGCCAAAACCGCAAGGGCCAAAAAATGCAGCAGTCGCAATGGATCGAGATTCGATTTGTCCATCGGGTAAAACAGCGTCAGCAGCGCCTGCGGGACCAGCGCTTCCAGCGGTTTGATGCTGCAGCTCAATGCGATGATGAGGCTGAACACCAGATAGAGAACGGCAGGCACAAGCACGGTGCGTGAGGTCACCCACGGTCGGAATCTCTTGCCTTCGATGATCCACCACGCGCCAAGCACGAGCGGCAGTTGCCAGGCTAGCGGATTGAAGAACCAGTGGCTGTTCGGCCACGCCGGGATGGTCCAGCCGAAGACGTGCACCAGGGTGTAAAGCAACAGCGACGCGCCGAGCGTTGCGTTCGGCGCTCGCAGCAGTAGCCAGAGCAGCGGCGCGAACAGAAGGTGATAAAGCACGAAGAGCGGCAAGATGTCGGTGTTGACCGGGCGGTATTGCAGGATCGCCGCGTGCGCGAGCGTCACGCCCGGCTGATCCAACAGAATGCGCGTATTGCTCTCATCGGCAAGACGGCCGCCGCCTGCGAGGTGAACCACGACGGCGCAGGCGAGCGTGAGCAGCAGAAATGCGACATAAATATCCCAGCTTCGCCACAGCGTCCGGCCGATCACGCCGGTCCAGCCCCCGCTCTGCCGTGCCTTGCCGTAGGACAGCGCGCAGGTCACACCCGAAAGAAACATGAATACTTCCGCGGCATCGCTGAAGCCGTAGTTGCGCAGGGTTAGCCAGCTCCCGATGTTGTTGGGGACATGGTCAAGAAAGATGCACCAGAGCGCGATGCCGCGGCAGGCATCAATGCGCAGATCGCGGCCGTAGCCTTTCAGCTCCGGCAGCGCGCCTGCCAATGGCTTCGGGGGAGCAGTTCGATCAAGCATATGGTTCCCCGTCCGGCGTCCAAGCACGTTTCAAGAGGGACCGAATCTGACGAAAAACATCAGCCGCGCCGAACCCGGCCGCGAATTATAGCGACGCCTCGTAGAACCCCTTGGCGCGGGAGGCTGTCGGTTGACGATTATCATTCAACGGCACAGCGGGTAAATCAGCCGGAGGTCCTCACAGAGGGGTTCCTAGGTCCTATGATCAAGGTACCGCACTCTGAATCCCATGACTCTCGTGGTCCGCACTCGCTTTTTCGACGTCCTGTGAGCTGATTACAATTACAGCACACAGCGGCATTCGACTTCTATCTTGAGTGCCTAACCGTGAACCGCTGGTTGGGCCAGGGATGAAGAATGAACGGTTTCGGGGCCAGTCTTCCCGCCAGCCTCTTCCTCGCCAAAGACCCAAAGGTGGGTGTATGATTTCTTCAATTGGATCTCCGTGCCATGGGATGACGGAGAGCTTTTCATGAAAGTTCTTATTGTTGACGATCATGCATTGATACGCGAGGCGTTGTACGCCGTCCTGAGACAACTGAAGCGAGAAGCCGTCATATTTGAAGCTTCGAGCAGCCGTCAGGCAATGGACATAGTCGAGGAACATCCCGACATCAGCCTCATCTTGCTTGATATCAATTTGCCTGACAGAGATGGCTTCTCTGTCCTCCGCGAACTGCGAGACCGCTATCCGACCATTGCTATCATCATTCTTTCGTCCTCGAATGATCAAGACACAGTCAAGCGCGCTTTCAAACTTGGCGCTCTGGGTTTCATCCCGAAAACTACCGAACGTGAGGTCATGCTCAACGCCATTAAGTTAGTGTTCTCCGGCGGCATTTACATTCCCTCGGAAATTCTGGAGGAAACAACGTCTCCGCGGCTTACAAATAAGCTGGCGACGCACGACTCTCTTAAGGGGCTCGGGTTGACCGATCGGCAGATTGAAGTGCTTGCGCTCCTGATGAAGGGAAAAAGCAACAAGGTCATTGCCAAGACCCTCAATATGGCAGTTCCGACGGTGAAGAACCACATCACGGTCGTTCTCAAGGCGCTCAGCGTAACGAGCCGCACCGAGGCAGTAATAAAAGTAGGAAAAATGGGCTGGGAATCGTCGCCGCGATCTGAGTCATAAAGCCGGCCCGGTATCTCTCCTATCGTCATGATCCATAAAGAGCTCGTGCATGACAGCGCGGAGCCGCATTGGGTCGACAGGCTTGTGCAGCAAAATGTATCCTCTATCCTTGGCCTCACGTGCTGGTTCAGGTGCCGTATCGCCGCTGATGAGAATAGCTGGAATGGATAAACCAAACGCCGCATTGATTTGTTCAATGGCTCGGATCCCGGTCTTTCCGCTCGCAAGATGATAATCCGAGATTATAAGATCGGGGCGTTGTTGGCGCTCCGCAAGTCGGATAAGTGCCGCTTCGTCGGATCCGGTGGTAAGGACGGTGTATCCCCATCTGCCAAGCAATCCGCCCGTTCCCTCCTGCACGATTGGAGCATCGGCAATAACAAGAACGACCTTGCCTTCGACAGCAAAGGCCACGGGGTGAGGTGAGTCGACGGGCTCGGTGGACGTGTCGCATTCGTCGGCCATCGGAACCAGGATCGCGAATCGCGAACCTCGGCCCACAGTCGAAGCTAAGTCGATTGGATGGTTGAGAAGCAGGCGAAGCCTGTCGACGATAGCCAAGCCGAGCCCCATGCTGCCGTACCGGTTCCGGTCTCGGGCAGCAAGTTGAAAAAACTCGCCAAAGATATTCTGCTTCTGATCCTCAGGAATGCCGGGACCACTATCCCATACTTCGATGCGCAACATTTGACCGCGCCGACGACAGCCGACAATGATCCCGCCCCGCAATGTATAGCGCACAGCATTGGATACCAAATTGAGCAGTATGCGTTCGAGCAGCATGGCGTCGCTCCGCACCCAGGCGTCACTTCGCCTGACGCGTAGACGCAAGCCTGTTTCTCGCGTTGCCTGATCAAACGTCGTCTCAATTTTTTGCAACAGGCGCGCGATCGGGAATTCAGTAATTGTGGGTATGAGTATCCCAGCATCGAGCCTGGACATATCCAGGAGCGAATTGAGCATTTCATCCATTTCCTTGCGCGTTGCATCGACCAGATCGATCGTCCTTGTCCGTTCCCCCGATCTGAGCGGCGTACGCAACTGGGCAACGAACAAGCCTAGTGCATGTAATGGCTGCCGCAAATCGTGGCTTGCCATGGCAAGAAAGCGCGATTTTGCCGCATTGGCGAGCTCAAGCTCTTGCGTACGCTCTGCGACCTTCCGTTCGAGTTCGATCTGCGCGCGGCGCAGCCATTCCTCCCCTCTCTTGCGGACCTCGACGTCGGCGCTCAGTAACAAGCTCGGAACCGTAATACTGATCAGGAACATCAACACCAGCAGGAATGAAACGTTGAGATCCGCGGTCGTGAAGGGGCCGCCGCCCGTGAGCGTCCCCCAAATGGTGAAGCCGGCAAGCACCAGCGCAACCGTTGCGGTGTCACGTGGACCGCGGCGCAGCGCCGCCCACAACAACGGCAGGATCACAAGAAAACCCAGTGGATCTCGACTCGGCGTTTGCTCGATCAGGGGGCTGAAAGCAATGAGTCCAACAGCCGCCGCTGTTGCGAGGACGCCGATCGCCTCCAAATATTCATTGCGGTTGAAAGCATGGTAGTGGCTTGATGCCCAAAGCACGATAACGGGGGCAATGACCAGCGCGCCGGTCACATCTCCCAGCCACCATGTGACCCAGGCGTTCGCGAAATTCGTCCGTTCGATGTACCCGGCAGTTGCCAGGCTGGTCAGTCCGATGCTGGCGCTGATCGGTGTCGCGATCACGAAGCAAATCAGAGCAAACTTCGCGACAGAATTTGGCGTCGAAAAAGTATTACATCCGCTCGACCATCGATTGATCAGGTAAGCGCCAACAACCGCTTCAAGAGAGTTACCGGTCGCAATCGCAATTGCGGTGGCAACCGAGCCGGCGGTCGTCGCATTGGCGATCACCGCTGCCGTGAAAATCGCGGGCCAAGCCCGATATCCCCACAACAGCACCGCCGCCAGCGCGACACCCGTCGGTGGCCAAATTGGCGTTGCACTGGCATGAATAGAGGCGAGAGCAAGGCCGCCTTTTGCCAGGGCGAAATAGATCACTCCAATTGCGACCAGACCGCCGGCATAGCTAATGCCTCGGCGGAAATTTATCTCTGGCGTTAGTGATCGTGGATCGGACATCGTCGACGCCTGGACTAGGCAGTTGGATCGTCCACCATGACTGACTTTTTGATCTCTTTGATAAAGAAGGATCGCTACTTTCGCGTTTACCAAGCGGTTGATCGACACCCCCTACGTCCGACCGGTGCGACAATGCAAAACTCGGCAAGATGCGCTCAAATCGAATTGTTCACCGCAGTCTGCTGGTGGACGAAGTGATGGCGCGTGCGATGGAGCATCTCAACGCCGCCCCCACAACCCCGGCGGCCACCGCAATTGCCCTGCATAATCGCAATTCGGGTTCGTTGAGGAAACTACCCAATTCGAGTTAGCAGAACGCGCGGCTGGTAGTACGTCTTTACCCCCGCGAAGTCTGAAGAGGTCATTTGCGTCGATTTTGGAATCCGCGTCATGTCCGCTTAGGGGTAATCTCGGAAACGGCGGTTGTGCTAGCTAGTTCGTGGTTCCCGGAAGCAACGACGGCATCTTCTGCCGATCATTTGACTGACAGGTGAGCCAGCTCACATCCATGCAAAGCCCTCCGCGCTATCACTTGCACGGGCGCCGACGCATGGAGGTCGCAATGACAGCTATCGCACGGGCACTTTCGCGCGTCATGGTCACCATCAACGACAACGAGATTCTCAAGCAGTTCGCGCTATTGTGCGCGGCCGCCCTGTTCGTTTCCCTGCTGATGCTGACTTACGGCCTCGATCTAAGCCCGGGCTTCTTCTAGCGCCCCCGGCCCCTATCGCAGCGCCTGCGGCCGCCACGAGAGGTCATCAGACAGCACATAGATCGTAATCGCGGCCAGGCACATCACGATCCCGATCCAGAACATCGGGGAATGATGGATCCGTCTCCAGTCGCGTCCTGCGGGTTGCGGCTTCATTCAGTCACCTCGTGGGTGCGTCTTAGCCATATCGCGGTCGTTAGATCGTCGGCAGCACAGAGAACCGCTCGCCTGCCTCCCGCAGGTTCAGCATGTCGGGACCGGCGGCTTCGTCCTGCAGGGCGTCCACCCGCGCCGATGATGGTCCGCGCCGGCAGGCCGCGATCATGGTCATCACCACGGCCTCCGGCCCCGCAAAGAGCGCCTCGACACTGCCATCGCGCCGGTTACGTACCCAGCCTTCGAGATCATGTGCCACAGCCCGGTGCTCGACCCAGGCGCGGTAGCCGACGCCCTGCACCCGGCCCCTGATCGTGACGTGGCGGATCGCGTCGCTCATGGCTTCTTCAATCCGAGAAATACGCCGCTGCGCGCCTTCACGTCGGCTTCGCACATCGCCTTGCCGGTCAGTTCGGACGACGCCAGACCCTTCAGGTTTTTCGGCGAGGTTCCCTCACGCAAGGCCTTCAGCGTTTCATAGACGGCTTGCGTGGCGGCGGCGAACGGCGCGTGGCCCTGCAGCGCGATCCGAACGCGCTGGCTTGCGAGATAATCGAGCGCGGTCATATCCTCGGGCGCACCGCCCAACACGATCGGCAGGCGGGTCGCGGCGGAAATAGCTTCCAATTCCTCGCGGTTCTTGATGCCGGTGAAGAACAGCGCATCGACACCGGTGGCCTCATACGCCCGCGCCCGCACGATCGCGTCATCGAGGCCGGTGATGGACACCGCCCCGGTGCGGCCCATGACGACCAGCGACGGATCGCTGCGGCCATCGAGCGCGGCCTTCATCTTGCCGACGCCCTCCTCCAGCGAGATCAGTTGCGTCCCGGCCTGTCCAAAGGCCGGCGGCAGCAGCGTGTCCTCGATGGTCAGGCCGGCGGCACCGGCCGTCTCCAGCTCCTGCACGGTGCGGCGGACGTTGAGCGCATTGCCATAGCCGTGGTCGGCATCGACCAGCACCGGCAAGGTGGAGGCGCGCGACATCCGGCGCATCTGCTCGGCCAGTTCCGTCAACGTGATCAGCGCAATGTCGGGATCGCCGAGCACGACCAGCGAGGCAACCGAGCCGCCGAACATGCCGAGCTCGAAACCAAGGTCTTCGGCAATACGGATCGAGGTCGCGTCATAGACCGATCCGGGGCGGATGCAGGTGGAGCCGGAGAGGATGGAACGCAATTTCTCTCGGCGCTGACGGAAAGCCATGGTTGCCCTCAGTTCTATCCCCGTCATTGCGAGCGCAGCGAAGCAATCCATAGCGCTACAAGCCGAACCATGGATTGCTTCGTCGCTGACGCTCCCTTGCACAAACGCTTCGCGTTTGTCGCAGGCAATGACGGCGCTATGCGTTACGCGAATTCCAGGATCAACGCATCCACCGCCAGCGTGGCGCCGGCCGCGGCGTGGATCTTCTTCACCGTGCCGTCGCGCTCGGCGCGCAGCACGTTCTGCATCTTCATCGCCTCGACCACGGCCAAGGTCTCGCCCAACTTGACCTCCTGCCCTTCGCTGACGGCAATCGACACCACGAGCCCCGGCATCGGGCACAACAGCTTCTTGCCGGTGTCGGCCGCCGATGTCACCGGCATCAGCCGGGCGGCAGTAGCCTCGCTTTCGGTGAAGACGTTGACCGCGACATCAAAGCCCTGGTGCGCAAGGCGGATGCCGTTCGGGATCGCGCGCACCTGCATCGCCACCAAGTGGCCGTCGATGGTGCCCTGCCAGACCGGTTCGCCCGGTGTCCAGTTGGAAACCAGATTGTGCGGATTGCCGGGCAGACCGTCGGCGCCGATGAAGCGCACCGCGATGCCCTCGGCCTCGCGCGCCACATCGAGTGCGATTTCGTCGCGATCGAGCCACACCGCGCGGCGGCGTTCGCGTTGCACCAGCCGCCCGTTCATCTGTCCGGAAATCTGCCGCTTGCGCTCGCCAAGCACATGATCGATCGCGGCGCCGACGGCAGCCAGCCGCCGCGCGATCTCGCCTTCCGGCGGGCGCGCGGAAAAGCCTTTTGGAAATTCTTCGACGATGAAGCCGGTGGAAAGCTTGCCCTCGCGCCAGCGCGGATGGTTCATCAGCGCCGAGAGGAACGGAATGTTGTGCCTGATACCATCGACGTAAAACGCGTCCAGCGCGGTTGATTGCGCCTCGATCGCAGCGGCGCGCGACGGCGCGTGCGTGACGAGCTTGGCGATCATCGGATCGTAGTGGATCGAGATCTCGCCGCCTTCCTGCACGCCGGTGTCGTTGCGGATGGTGATGCCGTCATGGCTCGCCTCGGCGGGCGGACGGTACTTCACCAGACGCCCAATCGAGGGGAGGAAATTGCGGAACGGATCCTCGGCATAGACGCGCGATTCCACGGCCCATCCGGTCAGCGTGACGTCCTTCTGCGACAGCGAAAGCTTTTCGCCGGCGGCGACGCGGATCATCTGCTCGACGAGGTCGATGCCGGTGACCAGTTCGGTGACGGGATGTTCGACCTGCAGGCGGGTGTTCATCTCGAGGAAGTAGAAGCTCTTGTCCTGGCCGGCGACGAATTCGACCGTGCCGGCGGAATCGTAGTTCACCGCCTTTGCCAGCGACACCGCCTGCTCGCCCATCTTGCGGCGGGTGGTCTCGTCGAGCAGCGGCGACGGCGCTTCCTCGATGACCTTCTGGTTACGGCGCTGGATCGAACATTCGCGCTCGCCGAGATAGATCACGTTGCCATGCTTGTCGCCCAGCACCTGGATTTCGATGTGCCGGGGATCGACGATGAATTTCTCGATGAAGACGCGGTCGTCGCCGAACGAGGATTTGGCCTCGGCCTTGGCGAGGTTGAAGCCTTCGGCGACCTCGGCCTTCGAATGCGCGATCCGCATGCCCTTGCCGCCGCCGCCGGCGGAGGCCTTGATCATCACGGGATAACCGATCTCGTCGGCGATCTTCACCGCGTGCTTTTCATCTTCGATGACGCCGAGATGTCCGGGCACCGTCGAGACCTTGGCCTTGGCGGCGGCCTTCTTGGATTCGATCTTGTCGCCCATCGCGGCGATGGCGCCCGGATTGGGACCGATGAAGACGATGCCCGCCTTGGCAAGCGCGCGCGGAAACGCCTCGCGCTCGGACAGGAAGCCATAGCCGGGATGCACGGCCTGCGCGCCCGTCTTGCGGCAGGCATCGACGATTCTGTCGATCAGCAGATAACTTTCGGCCGCGGCCGGCGGGCCGATCAGCACGGCGTCATCGGCCATTTCGACGTGCAGCGCATCGCGGTCGGCCTCGGAATACACGGCCACCGTCTCGATCCCCATCCGGCGCGCAGTCTTGATGACCCGGCAGGCGATCTCGCCGCGATTTGCGATCAGAATTCGTTTGAACATGTTCTTCTTGCTTGGGCTTTTGGGCGGGATCCTCCCCCGCAATGTGACATGCGGGACGCGGGTAACCCACCCGTCGTACAGCAAAAATCGATGGAGGCAACGGTCTCGTATCGGCCTCGCCGCACCGGCTGGCCGTAATTCACCCGGAATAGGCGTTGAACCGGCCCCGCGCATAGGCGCGTGATACCGCCTTCATCAGCTCGGCGGCCTCGGATTCCAGATATTCGTTGGCCACGATCAGCGCGCGGATCGTCGCCCGCATGTCGCCGCCGCAGGCGGAAATGGCTTGATCCACTGCAGATTCCAGTTCGTCGTTCTCTTCGGACTTCGGCTGTGAAGAGGACGACATGGCAAATATTCCGTGTTGAGCGACGCTGCTAATGTTCTTCTTTTGTTCTAGTGAAGTCAATGGTGCTCTCGTCCCCTTTTAGTAGGAGCTTCGATATCGGAGGACGATCAAATGGATTTATCGGCGATCATCAGAAGAGCGATTGAAATCGGCGACCAGCATGGGTTCATCACATTTGACCAAATTAACGAGCTCGCGCCGTCGTCTGCCCACAGGCTTGAGCCCGATATTATCGAAGCTCTCTTCGACGCCTTGAGTGCCCGGGGAATAGACGTCAGAGAGGCGTAAGGCCGCCGCGCTTGGTTCCTTGACGCCAGTCTGTGCTAGAACGCATCAGTGCGAAATCTATTTAAAGTGAAACAGATGCGGTCACGGGTTTTTCTGGTTGCGGCGTTGCTATCGATCGTACTTCCGGCCAGCCAGAGTTCGGCCGCCACCGCCATCGTCCGGGATGGCAGCACGCTTCAGCTCGGCAACGTCACCTACCGGCTCGACGGCATCGAGGCGCCCACCGTCGATCAACTCTGCATCGACCAGAATGCCGATAGCTGGACCTGCGGTATCGAGGCGCGCGATCAGTTGGCAAAACTGCTCGGCGGCAAACAGGTCCGCTGCGACGATCTGGGTCCCGATCCCGCCTACAAGAAACGGCGTATCGGTGTGTGCAAGATCGAGGGCGACACCACAAGTCTCAGCCAGTTGCTGGTCCGCAACGGCTTTGGCTTGAATGTCGAAGCTTCCGCCAGCGGCCGCTTCCAGGCGGACGAGGCGCGCGCCAAAGACGACCGCCAGGGCCTGTGGAAAGGCTGCTTCGTCGCGCCGCGCGAGTTCCGCGCGGCCAGGAAGGACGGCACCCTGCTCGGTGCCTCCTGCCGCGCTGATCGCGACCGCGAAATCCGCGAGGCCTTGTTCCCCGAGGATCTCGTGATGCCGGCGAGCTGCAACATCAAGGGCAAATACGCCGTCCGCGCCCGCGTCACCGGGAACCTCGGCATCTACCACCTCCAGATGTGCCGCTCCTATCCGGGCCTGACCAAGCCGGACCGCTGGTTCTGTTCCGAGGAAGATGCGCAAGCCGCCGGGTTCCGCAGGGCTTATAACTGCCGATCAACCACAAGGAGCAAATGAAGCTGGCAATCGCGCCACTTCTTGTGTGAAAGTGCAGGCAGAGGTTGCCGGCACGCATGACCACTTCCGACACTTCAAGCGTCTTGCCCGAAGCTGCCGCTGAGCGCTTGCGGCGACATCTCCAGCAAATCGCGAGCGAACGCGATCGGGCTCATCGCGCCCTGCAGGAACGCGAGGCGGAACTGGTGCGGATCCAGCGCATCGCCGGTGTCGGCGGTCTCGAAATCGATTTCCGTGACGGCGTCAAGAACCGCCGCTCCCCCGAATATCTCCTGGTGCACGGCTTGCCGCCCGACGCGGCCAATGAGACCTATGAGGAATGGGTCAGCCGAATCCATCCCGAGGATCGCGAGCGAACGGTCCAGCATTTGTTCGACGTCCTAAAGAGCGAGGGCGAGGACTATTCGGCCGAATACCGCATTGTACGGCCGAATGACGGCGCGATGCGCTGGATCCGCGTCGTCGCCAAGATCGAGCGCGACCGCGACGGCCGCGCGCTGCGCCTGGTCGGCGCCGATTGCGACGTCACCCCTCAAATGCTGGCGCAGGCCACCTTGCGCGAAAGCGAGGAGCGGTTCCGCCTGATCGCGAACAGCGCGCCGGTGCCGATCTGGGTCACCAAGCTCGATCGCACCCGCTCTTTCCTCAACCAGGCCTATCTCGATTTTCTCGGGATGCCGTTCGAGGAAGCCATCGTGTACGACTGGCGCAAGATGCTGCATCCGGACGACCTGCCCCGTTTCCTGCAGGAATTGGTCGCGGGCGAGGCCTCGCTCAGGCCGTTCGCGCTGGAAGCCCGCTACCAGCGCGCCGACGGCGACTGGCGATGGATGCGATCGGAATCCCAGCCGCGCTGGGACCCGACCGGCGCCCACATCGGCTTCATCGGCGTCGCCCACGACATCACGTCAGCCAAGCAGGCCGAGCACGATCTGCGCCGGCTGAATGAAATCCTCGAATTGCGGATCACCGAGCGGACGGCACAACTGGAATCCAGCGAAGCCCAGATGCGCGCGATCTTCGAGACCAGCCATCAGTATCAGGGGCTGCTCAACGCGCACGGCGACGTCTTGCATTCGAACAGCACCTCGCTCGCAGGTATCGGCGCAAATGCCAGCGAGGTGATCGGCAAGCCGTTCTGGGAAACGCCGTGGTTCACCGGAACCGAAGGCATGCGGGACGCCGTCCGCGACGCCTTCATCGCCGTGATGCGGGGCGAAGAAATCCAGACCGAGATGCGGCTGCAGCTGCCGATCGGCGAGCGTTATTTCGACTTTGCGATGCGCCCGCTGCGCGACCAGCACGGCGCGATCATCGGCGCGGTGCCGGAGGCCATCGACATCACCGAGCGCCGCCAGGGTGAGGAAGCGCTGCGCCAGTCGCAGAAGATGGAAGCGGTCGGACAATTGACCGGCGGCGTGGCCCACGATTTCAACAATCTGTTGACCATCATCCGGTCCGCGACCGACTTCCTGCGCCGCCGCGAACTGTCGGAAGAGCGGCGCCGGCGCTATATCGACGCGATCTCCGAGACGGTGGAGCGCGCCTCCAAGCTGACCGGACAATTGCTTGCATTCGCCCGCAAGCAGCCGCTGAAGCCGCAGGTGTTCAATGTCGGCACCCAGGTTGAGGCGGTGGCGCAACTGATCCGGCCGCTGGTCGGCGCCCGGATCAGGATCGACGTCGACATCGCCGATCTCCATTGCTTCGCGATCGCCGATGTCGCGCAGTTCGAAACCGCGCTGATCAATCTCGCCGTCAACAGCCGCGACGCCATGGACAGCGAAGGCCGGCTGAATATCCAGGTCCGGAAGGTGGATGCCATTCCGCCGCTCCGCGCCCAGCCCGCCCGCAGCGGCGACTTCATCGCCGTCACCGTGACTGACACCGGCACCGGCATCGAGCCTGCCCTGCTCGAGACCATCTTCGAGCCGTTCTTCACCACCAAGGAAGTCGGCAAGGGCACCGGCCTCGGCCTCAGCCAGGCGTTCGGTTTTGCCAAGCAGTCCGACGGCGACATCGCGGTCGTGAGCGACCCCGGCCAGGGCGCGACGTTTACGATCTACCTGCCCCAGGCCGCGGTGCCGGCCGATGCCGTCGAGGCGGCGGCGAGCGCCAGCGAACCCGCCGCACGCGGCCGCGGCTACCGCGTCCTCGTGGTCGAGGACAATGACGACGTCGGACAGTTCTCCACCGAGTTGCTGGAAGATCTCGGATACACCGTCCGCCGCGTCGCCAGCGCGGATGCCGCGCTCGCGATCCTGGCCGAGGATGAGTTTTCCGCCGATCTGGTGTTTTCCGACGTCATCATGCCCGGGATGAACGGTGTCGAACTCGCCGGCATCGTGCGCGAACGCTATCCCGGCCTGCCCGTGGTCCTCACCAGCGGCTACAGCAACGTGCTGGCGGAGAATGCCCACCGCGGCTTTGAGCTGATCCAGAAACCCTATTCGGTGGAATTGCTGTCGCGGATTCTCAGGAAGGCGATTTCCGAGGCGCGGCCACAGCCGGCTTGAAGCAAGATGGTCTCCAGCCCTACGCGGCGTCCTCGACGCCTGCCCCGCCCGATGCCAGCAGCGCGCGGACCTCCCGCGCCGGACGCGCCGCGCTGAACAGATAACCCTGCATCTGGGTGCATCCGAGATTCTGCACGGTCTCGCGCTGCTGCAGGGTCTCGACGCCTTCTGCGGTCGTGACCATGTTGCGGTCGGCGGCGATGCTCACCACCGCGCGGATGATCGAGGCCGACGAGGAATTGCGCGTCACTTCCTTGACGAAGGAACGGTCGATCTTGATCTTGTCGAACGGGAAACGCTGCAGATATTGCAGCGAGGAATAACCGGTGCCGAAATCGTCGAGCGCGATGTGAACCCCGAGCGCGCGGAGCTGGTTCAGCGTCGCGAGCGCCGCGTCGTCGTCCGCGATCAGGACGGCTTCCGTGATCTCCAGCTCCAGCCGGCGCGGGTCGAGCCCGGTCTCTGAAAGAACCGAAGCGACCTTCAGCGACAGCGTGTCCGACCGGAACTGGATCGGCGAGACGTTGACGGCAATGCGTACATCGGCCGGCCAGTTCGCCGCTTCCGCGCAGGCGGTGCGCAACACCCACTGCCCGATCTCCTCGATCAGGCCGGTTTCCTCCGCGACCGGCACGAAGTCGGCCGGAGAGACCATGCCGCGCACCGGATGCCGCCAGCGCAACAGCGCCTCGCAGCCGGTGACACGATCGCTGCGCAGATCGACCTGCGGCTGATAGTGCAGCTCGAAGCTGCCCTCGGCCAGCGCCGCGCGCAAGTCCGCCTCCAGCTCGCGGCGATGATTGGCCTGCTGCTCCATAGCGGGATCGAAGAAGCGATAGGTTCTGCGGCCGGCCGCCTTCGCCGCATACATCGCGAGATCGGCGTTCTTCAGGAGATCGAACAGGTCAGAGCCGTCGCGCGGGGCGACCGCGATGCCGATGCTGGCATCGCAGGCAAGCTGGTGGCCATCGCAATCGAACGGCGTCCGTAGCGCCTGATAGATCCGCGCGACCAGTGCGTGCACGTCCTCACCGCTCTCGATGCCGTGCTGCAGGATGGCGAATTCGTCTCCGCCGAGGCGGGCGATGAAATCTTCAGGTCCCACCGACTGGCGCAGCCGTTCCGCCACGCCCTTCAGGAACTCGTCGCCGATCAGATGTCCCAGCGTATCGTTGATGCGCTTGAACTCGTCGACGTCGATATAGAGGATCGCGAATTCGCGCCCCTCGGTTTCCAGCAGCAACCCTTCCGCATGGCGCTGGAACAGCGAGCGGTTCGGCAGATTGGTCAGCGCGTCGTAATGGGCGAGATGTTCGATCCTGGCCTGGTCGCGCCGCCCTTCGGTGACGTCTTCCAATGTCGTGGCCCAGCCACCGTCCGGCGAGCGCTTGAAGATCAGCCGGATCGTGCGCCCGTCCGGCGTCGAGGTCACGGTGTCCTGCACCAGGCTGCTGTTGGGATCGAGAAACCGGGCGCAATAGGCGTCGACGTCGCCGACAAAGGAGCCGCGCTCCTGACGGTGCTGGATCAGGTCGCGCAGATGACAGCCGGGTTTGACCACGTCGGTCGAGAGGCCGAACATGTCGATGTATCGGCGGTTGCAGATCACGAGGCGCCCTGAGGAATCGAACAGCAGCAGGCCCTGCGTCATGTTGTTGATGGCGGTGTCGAGATGCTGGCTCTTCTCCGAGAGCTTGCGCTGCGCGGCGGCATGCTGCTGGCGTAGCTGGCGCACGATCAGGAAGACCATGCCGATCACGACGACGATCGCCAGCGCCGCCGCAAAAAATTGCAACCTGGCCTGCGCTCGCCAGTCGGCGAGCGCAGTCTCCGTTCTGGTGGTCGCGACGATCAGGATCGGAAAATGCATCAGCGACTTGACCGCGCCGACCTTGTCTTCGGACAACCGCGCGCTGGTGAAGCGTCCCGAAACATTGCCGTCCAGCGCCAGCGCTTGCTGAAACGCGTCCGTGTTGGCAACGTTGTGGCCGATCAGCTTGTCGTCCTTGGGATAGCGGGCGATGATGGTGCCGTCGCGGTGAATCATCGAAATCGCGGTGTCGCTGCCCAGCGCCAGCGATGCGACAAAGTCCTCGAAGTGCGAAGGTTCGACGCCGCGGACGGCGAAGCCGATGATCTCGCCCTGGCGGCCGGTGATCTTTCGCGCAAAGACCGTCGTCCAGACCTTGGTCACCCTGCTCACGACCGGCTCGACGATCACGTCAGGCGTCGGCTTGCCTGACATGAACTCCTGGAAGTAGCGCCGGTCCGTGATGGTCTTGTCCGCCACCGGCCACATCTCGGACGAATTGATCAGCCAGCCCCTGGCGCTCCAGAGATTTAAGGCACCCACATGCGGCAGCACCGAGAGCTTCGTGCGCAGCATCTCGTGCGCGCTCAAGGTCGACATCTTGCTTTCGAAGTCGCCGGCGGTGTGGACCCCATCCGCCCGCAGTCCGGCCACGACGTCTTGCTGGACATGCTGGAGGTCCAGGAGTTGCTGGTCGAAATGCCGCGACAGCAGCAGCGCGTGGTTGTTGAGTTCGCGTTCGGCAACTTCCAGCGCCCGCTCGCGATATTGCATGGCGAAATAGCCGGTGCCGAGCATGATCGCGATCACGAGCACCGCCGCACTCAGGATCAGCCACTGGATCGCACCCAGCCTGATCCGCCACGGCTTGCCCGCACCGAACTGCGGCTGGCTCTCCGCGATGACGTCTTGCGATGAATTATTCAGCATTTCCGCTGCCCCCACAGGCGCTTGTTGTAGGGAGCACAACCCAAAAGGGCGTTAGCAAAATGAGTTATCGCGAGGTTAAAGCGGCGGCGGAATCAGGCGGTTTCCGCCAATTCAGCTTCCTTGAGGCTGCATTCGATCAGCGCGCCGTCGATCGTGAACTCCGAGAACGGCGACAGCGCGGTCGCGGCCTGCAGCGGCGCGAAGAACTGCGCATCCCCGGGACTCTTCAGAAAGAAGCGAATGTGGCTGGCGGTCATCGTATCCCGCGACAGCCATACGATGCCCGAGAACAGTGCCACCATCATCTGGGCGTATTGGCCGGCGTCTGCGATCCCCAGTTCATAGACCGGCGACACCAGGATAAAGCGCGCCCGCAGGATCGGCGACGGGAATTTGCTCATCATCAGGCGGCTGACCTGGCAGGCCGCATGAATCCGCTCACCGTCGGAAAGGCAGTACAGGCTGGGGTGGTCGCCGTCCTTGGTCAGGCCGTCATAGGCCGTAAAGCTTCCCGTCGAAAAAGTCGAAAAGTCCTCGCCGACGCTTTCAGCGTCCTTCTTCCACTGGCCCTTGATCGACCGCCAGGACCTGTCCGGCTCTTTCATCGGCAGAAGGCGCATGACTAACCAGAGGTTAATGCAAATATTGATGCCGGTATTTTACGGGCAGCGGCTAAACGTTTGCTTACATTAGCGGCCGCCACGCAAATATTTGTTCGGCCTCGCAAAACCACTACCTTGGCGAGCGTTTTTCCGTGGCATTTCCTCGCGGGATCGGCCTCGCTGCAGCCAGTGAACGTGTCGGCGCGAAGCGGCCACAGGAACGATCGGGCTTGGTGCGGGTTTTCCCGTATCGACGTTTTCCCCCCGCGACGTCGAACTCGAGCCCCGCCGAACATCCCGTGAAAATCCTCTGGACGGGGTTGGCGGGGCTCCTTTAATTTCGGTTGAAGGACGGATGATGGCGCTGTTTCGGATAAGGCCAACCCAGGCCGACATCGAAATCGCGGAACGGATTTCGGACCACACCAATCCGGAGGTCGAACAGATTGCCAAGGTTCTTACCTGGGGCGCCGACGAGCATGTCGTTTGCGCGCTCGCCGCAGGCTGGTGGCTCTACTGCAGACATCGAAGCGCGCGCCATCGTACCGACAGCAACCATATCCTGCTGACGACGGTCGCCGTTACGCTTCTGCCGCATCTGTTGAAGTCGATCTTCGACCAGAAGCGCCCTGACCGTCTGATGCTCCGCGGGCACCTTCGCGGCGTGCCGTTCTCGGGAAAACCTCTCGACGCCTTTCCATCCGGCCATGCCATCCATGTCGGCGCGCTGGCATCGGCCGCTACAAAGTTACCGCCCGCGCAACGCAACCTGGCCTGGTCGATCGGCGCGGGCCTCGTCCTGACGCGGATCGTTCTCCTTGCGCACTGGACCAGCGATGTCATCGCCGGCCTTGCGATCGGCGCTGCGGTCGAACGGCTGCTCCGGCGCTGGACGGGTTTCGGATTGTCGCGCCGGGAATAGTCGACGCCTGCGGTGCCGCCATCCAGCAAGGGCCGACGGCGCTCGGCACAGCGCCATCGGCCGGCTTTCAGTCTTACGCCGCGGCCTCGTAGTTGACCGCGGTCTCCGCGATCTTGGTCAGGGCTTCGTCGGTCTTCTTCTCTTCGGCCAGGGTCTGGTCGATCAGCTTCACGGCTTGCGGATTATTGAGCTTGGCTGCCCAGGCCTTCAGCGTGCCGTAACGCGAAATCTCGTAATGCTCGACCGCTTGAGCCGCGGCCAGCAGGCCGGCGTCGAGCGCAGGCGTATCGGCATACTCCTCCATGATCTCCTTGCCTTCATCGAGAATGCCCTCGATGGCATCGCACTTCTTGCCGCGCGCGGCCTTGCCGAGCAGCTCGAATATCTGTTCCAGGCGCTCGACCTGTCCCTCGGTCTCGCCATGGTGCTTTTCGAACGCGGCCCGCAGCTTGTCCGAATTCGCCGCCTTCGCCATTTTCGGCAGCGCCTTCAGGATCTGCTTTTCGGCGTAATAGATGTCCTTGAGCGTATCGAGAAATAGTTCGTTGAGGTCTTTCTCAGCCATGTCGTCCTCCATTGTTGGCGGGCGGACAACATTGAATCGAACGGAATGGTTCCTAAGCCGCGCGCGACGCCTCAGCCGCGTGCGGTCTCAAGATCGATCAGCGCAATCCCGAGCTCCGCCCGCTTCTTTCGTCGAAGCGTTGCCGGGACTTCGGTCAGGATCACCTCGAGCGTCGGCCTCACCGTGCCTGCCAGCAGGTGGCCGCCGCGGGTGGAGCCGTCGGCCAGCCCCAGCACGATGTGGACATGGAGGCTGGGCTTGCCGTCATCGCCGACCGCTATGTCCCCGATCGCACTGAGCACCTCGCATTGCTCGTTGACCTCGATCTTGCGGTAGCTCTTCGAGGCGATATCGAACCAGCCGACCGTGGCCCGTTCGAATGCGCCGATCGCCGTCAGCGAGGCCGCGGAAATCGCTGATTCATTGGCGAAACGGGTGAGCGCTGCAAACGCCTCCTCACCCGTGTCAAGAATGATGACGTGAACCTGCGGCTGCTCGTCGGCGCCGATGCGCTTGCTCTTCATAGGTGACCTCGCAAATTGCCGATCAGGCCGCGCTACGCCTGCAGCTCGACGGTTGCGCCCGCCTTCTTGAGGCGGCTCGCGCGGCACTCCCCGGTCAATCGGCGTCGGCAGACATCGTTCCCAGCGGTCTGAAGCGAGCCCCTTTGCGGCGCCGGAGGCGCGCGTTTGGAACCCCTCAATTCGAGGAAAGTTCAATAGGTGGAGATGGCAATGGATGTCGAAAGCCGCCTGAAGACCGCCCTCGATGAATCAAGGCTCCTGATCCTCGGAGCCCAGGTGCTGTTCGGATTCCAGTTCGAGGCTGTTTTTCAGGAACGCTTTCCCGATGTCTCCGACACCGCCCGGCATATGCATGGTGCGGGGCTCGTACTGATGCTGATCAGCATCAGTCTGCTGATAGCCCCCTCGCTGTTTCACCAGATCATTTTCGCCGGAGACAGCCGGCCAGGGGCGATCGCAACGGCGACGAGGCTGGCAGGCATCAGCCTGCTGCCCCTGACCATCGGATTGGGCATCTCGGCCTTCGTGGCCCTCGAACACGTTTTCGGCCGCAGCTTTGCTATCGCTGCCGGCTCGTCATTTACCGCCATCGGACTAGCGCTGCTGTATGGGCTCGGCTTCGCGCTGAGACGGGATCGGAAGAACCAGATGCAGGAAACGTCAAGCAAGACCTCACTGAAATCCAAGATCGAGCAAATGCTGACGGAGGCCCGGGTTATCATCCCGGGCGGCCAGGCGCTTCTCGGATTTCAACTGATCGCCACGTTGACGAAGGCGTTCAACGAGCTGCCCGATCTGTTCAAATATATTCATTGTGCCGCGCTATGTGCGGTGGCACTGGCCGTCATCCTTCTGATGACGCCGGCCGCGCTTCACCGCCTTGGCTTTCAGGGCGAAGACGATCCGGAATTTTTCGACATCGGCTCTCGCCTTGTGATCGCGGCCTCGATACCCTTGGCCATTGGTATCTCCGGCGACGTCGCGGTGGTGTTTTTCAAGACGACCGGAGACACGGTCATTGCCTTTAGCGCTGGTTCGATCGCGCTGCTCGCGTTGCTCGCATTCTGGCTGGCCTATCCACTCTGGTACCGCGTTCGCCATGCGGCGTGACGAAGCGCCCGCTGCAAGCGCGTTGATGCAAGAAGTTCATTCGCAGGAACGTACAAATCCGCCTTGCCGGCGGAACATGAAACCGGAACTGAAACCTCACATCCGTTTGAAATGACGGGATCACGGTATCGGAACGGTCGCTATCGCTGTTCGTTGGCCCCTGCGTCACTACAACGGAGGCAACTTATGAACTTGAAGCTCCTGACAGCAGCGGCTGTTCTTTCCACTGCGGTCGCAGCGCCTGCACTGGCGCAGGATCCTCACGGACGGTCGGATGCCATCCGTCAACCGCAAACCCAGGAACGCGTCTATCACCGGCACAGCGGATTCTGGCCGGGTGAAGTAGCCGCGGGCGTGGTCGGCGGCGCGATCGGAGCGGCCGGCGCTATCGCCACCGCTCCGTTCCGGAACGACGTCTACGCGTATAATGACGGCTACTATGGACGCCGCTACTACGGCGGCTACAACAGCGGTTTCGTCTGTCACCCCGGAACGATGTTCTGGGGTGAGGACGGTCGACGTCATATCTGTCAGTAACGAGAGCGTATGCGTGACCTAACAGAGAGGCGGCTTACAGCCGCCTCTCTTCTTGTCTGCTGGGATCCGCATCTACAGTCAGGTAACTGACGGCGCGCGCTTGGGGACAGCCTCCCCCTTCTTTGCCTTTTTTCCCGGTGGGTCGCCGCCGCGATCCACCCTGCTCACCCGCTGGGCGCGCTCCTTGTCCCGCGGCTGCTCTTGTCCACGCTCGTCGCGGACGATGCCTTGGTCATGGCGATCATCGTCATGACGCTCCCCGCTCGATCCCGGGTCCGTCGCCTGACGTTGCTGCTCCTTGGCTTCCTTCACCAGTAGCTCGTCGCCGAGCATCTGCCCGATGATCTGTTTGGTTTGGGCTTCGGCCTTCTGTTGGAACTTGCTCATGGCTGGGTCTCCCTCACAATGAGAACGGCGCGAGGGCTCCGATGTTTCCTCCAATTAGTCCAAACCTTTGACCGAGCGCAGCTTCTTGTGCCTGATCCCCGCTCTTGAGGCCGGTTCCACACAATGTAACAATCCTGTCGCAGAGCAAAACTAAACGGGAGCGACGGCGGATCGCCGGAACCGCTGCTTGCTGGGGGAGAACCTGATGCGCCGCACAATCGTATTGCTGTTCGCCGGTCTGATCGCACTAGCCGCAAGCTCAGCGTCTGCCCAAAACGCCAACCCGCGCAACCTGATCCTGTTCGTGCCGGACGGCCTGCGCGGGCGCATCGTGACGCCGCAGACCGCGCCCGCGATGGCCGAGGTGCGCGACAAGGGCGTCAATTTCAAGAACTCGCATTCGCTGTTTCCGACCTTCACCATGGCGAACGGCTCGGCGATGGCCAGCGGCCATTACCTCGGCGATACCGGCACCTTCAGCAACACGATCTACACCGGCCGCCCCATCGCCCACTCCAACAACACCGTGACGCCGTTCCTCGAAGTCAATCCCGTTCTTCTCGAGGTCGACGAGCATTTCGGCGGCGACTACATGAACGAAGAGACGCTTTTGAAGATGGCGCGCGAGAAGGGTTACAGCACCGCCGCCATCGGCAAGCACGGCCCCACCTTCATCTTTGACCATACCGACAAGGTCGGCACGGCCGGGCTGCATTCGATCATCATCGACGACGCCACCGGCGGCAAGAACGGCGTTGCGCTGTCGGATGAAATGAAGGAGGCGCTGACCAAGGCCAACCTGCCGCTGGCGACGCCCCCGCGCGGCGAGAACAGCAAGGCCGGCGACGCCAAGACGCCGGGCACGACGAGCGCCAATGTCGCCCAGCAAGCCTACATTGCCGACGTCGCCTCCAAGGTCGTGCTGCCGATGTTCAAGGCGCGCAACAAGCCGTTCGTACTGGTGTTCTGGTCGCGCGATCCCGACGGCAGCCAGCACAATACCGGCGACAGCCTCAACACCATCACGCCCGGCATCAACGGACCGACCTCGATGGCCGGCATCAAGAACGCGGACGACAATCTTGCCCAGCTTCGCAAGGCGCTGGACGAGCTGGGGCTTGCCGCAAACACCAATATCATCGTCTCCTCCGACCACGGTTTCTCGACGATCTCGAAGGAGAGCAAGACCAGCCCGGCGGCGAAGATCTCCTTCGAAGGCACGCCGAAGGATTTCCTGCCGATGGGCTTCGTTGCCATCGATCTGGCGAAGGCGCTGAACCTGCCGCTGTTCGACCCCAACGACAAGAATGCGCGCGTCGCCGACAACGCCCATCCGCGGGCCGGCAACGGCTTGATCGGAAAGGATCCCGCAAAGCCGGATGTGGTGGTTGCGACCAATGGCGGATCGGACCTGATCTATATTCCCAGCAAGGAACGCAAGCTCGCGGACCGCACCATCAAGGCGCTGCTGGAACAGGATTACGTCAGCGGCCTCTTTGTCGATGACGAGTTGGGGAATTTTCCGGGCACGTTGCCGATGTCGCAGCTCGGCCTCAAGGGCAAGGCGGTCGTGCCGCACCCGTCGATCGTGGTCAACTTCCGCTCATGGTCGTCGGGTTGCGACGAGCCGACCAACTGCTCGGTGCAGATTGCCGACACCGTGCTGCGGCAAGGCCAGGGCATGCATGGCAGCTTCAGCCGCGGGGATACCATGAACTTCATGGCGGCGATCGGACCCGACTTCAAATCGGGCTATGTCGATCCCCTCCCCGTCAGCAATGCCGACGTCGGCGCCACCGCGGCCAAGCTCCTGGGGCTCACGCAAAAAGCCAAGGGCAAGTTGATCGGCCGCGTCATGACCGAAGCCATGCCCAACGGCGCCACGCCGAAAGCCTATGCCGGCACCGTGGCGTCAAAACCGTCAGCGAACGGGCTGCGCACCGTGCTCAACTTCCAGCGCGTCGGCTCGCAACGTTATTTCGATGCTGCGGGCTTCCCCGGCCGCACGCTCGGGCTGGAAGCGGAAGGTGGCAAACAGAAAACGGCGGGGAAGTAATCGCTGCAGAATGTAGGGTGGGCAAAGCCAACGGATCGCGCGAATGCGCGCCCGGCGACGAGCGCAACTGCGCTCGCACAGTGATGACAGGCTCCGCGTGCCCACCGATGAGGATGACGCTCTTCGACAGATGGTGGGCACGGCGCAAGCGCGCCTTTGCCCACCCTACGCGTCTATCCCTTGCCGCTGACGCAGTTGTGCTTGCGATATTCGGCCGGCGTGATGTTCATGTACCGGCGAAAGACCCGGTTGAGATGGCTTTGATCGGAAAAGCCGCTTAAGAGAGCGATTTCCTTGAGTGCCAGGCGATCTTTGCGCAGATGCTGGCACGCACGTTCCACCTTGCGTTTCAAGACGTAGGCATGCGGCCGGGTTGCGTAATGCGATTGGAATTTGCGCGCAAACTGAACCGGCGTGCAGTTGCATATATTGGCCAATTCCTCGAGCGTGATGTTCCGGAAGATGTTGTGTTCGATGTAGTCCTCGATCAGCCGTGCATGGGCCGGCCTGAAACGTCCCTGCGAGCGCGGCAACTTGAACTGGACGGAGGCGTATTTTCGCAGGATGTGCACGCTGGCCTGAAGCGCCAGCGCATCATAACAGAGCCGCCCACCCGGACCTCCAGCGGCCACCTCCTGAATCATTTGCTCGCTGATCCAGGCCAGTACCGGATCTTCCGCGCGCACCAAGTCATGGAGTTCAACCCGCTCCGCGTCGCGGTCGAAAGCCTCGCTTGCCGTCTTCATCATGAGCGCGGGCGAGACATAGAAATGCGACACTTCGATATCGTGTCGCCAGACCCAGTTCGAAGGCTCCGCGCGCGTTAGCAATGTCGTCACGCCGCGGCCAACGTGATCTTGCTTCCATTTGCCGGTTACGCGGCGGTTCATGGATGTCGCGCCTTCCCGATAATTGACGATCAGGAAATTCTCCGACGGGGGCACCGAGATGTCGGATGGGGCGTAGCGGAACACCCGCATTCGAAACTCCGGCATTCCCGTCGCCACGCTATCCAGCTTGAGGTCGCCACCGGCATATTGCGGGAGCTCCTCCACGGTGATCAACCGGCCCATCGCGCACCTCCCGCGTCTGGAATTCCTGGGGCGGTTGACCGCTCTATATTCTCTGGCCAGACGGCAGCCGGCGAGCATAAGGCCGTTTCGCAATTTGCCAAGGGCCAATGCGGAACGCAGCGCGACGCCGCCATTTTCGTTCAAAAGAATGCGCAATTCATCCAAGCCGGGAATGCCGGACGGCGTCTAGCTTCCCCATCCGACACGGCTAACAGCACCGGCAAGCCAGAAGAGACGCGGGAGCGAGCGTCCAGCCGCCTGTTCTGCCGTGAACGACACCACGATGTGCGCGCCGTCCGTCTCGCGACGGACGAGCGAAGTCGCATGTCTTCAAACAAACGCCAAATGGAGGGAAGCATGACCCAAGCAGCAACAGCGAACGGGAGAGGCAACGGGGCGCAGAAGACGGCGAGCTTCGATGCCGTGGTCGTCGGAGCCGGTGTCGCCGGGCTTTATCAATTGTATCGCCTGCGCGAGCAGGGATTGAACGTGCGAGTGATCGACGCCGCATCCGGCGTCGGTGGCACGTGGTATTGGAATCGCTACCCTGGCGCGCGTTTCGATTCCGAAGCCTATATCTATCAGTACCTCTTCTCCGAACAGCTCTACAAAGGATGGAGCTGGAGCGAGAAATTCCCCGGCCAGCCCGAAATCGAGCGCTGGCTGAATTACGTCGCCGACCGGCTCGACCTTCGCAAGGATATTCAGTTCAATACGACCGTCGAGCGCGCGCATTTCGACGAGGCGGCGAAGCGTTGGACGGTCTTGACCGACAAGGGCGATACGATCCACGCCCAGTTCCTGGTCACCTGCTGCGGCATGCTCTCCGCACCGCTGACATCGAGGTTTCCGGGACAAGAGACGTTCAGGGGTCAGCTATTCCATACGGCGCGCTGGCCAAAGGAAGGCGTCGACCTTGCCGGCAAGCGCGTCGGCGTGGTGGGCAACGGGGCGACCGGCATTCAGGTCATCCAGACGATCGCCGCCGACGCGGGTCATCTCAAGGTCTTCATCCGCACGCCGCAATACATCATCCCGATGAAAAATCCAAAATACACTGCCGCTGATGTCGATGCCTACAAGGCGAAGTTTCAGTTCTTCACCAAGCAGCTGCCGAGCACGTTCACGGGCTTCGAGTATGATTTCGAATATGCCTGGGCCGATCTCACGCCCGATCGGCGCCGCGAGGTGCTGGAAGACTGCTGGAACGACGGTTCGCTGAAGCTATGGCTCGCCTCCTTCGGCGAGATGTTTTTCGACGAGGCGGTCAACCGGGAAATATCTGAATTCGTGCGCGAGAAGATGCGCGAGCGGCTCCAGGATCCGAAGCTGTGCGAACTGCTGATTCCGGCCGCGACCGACTACGGCTTCGGGACGCACCGCGTGCCGCTGGAACAGAACTTCCTGGAAACGTTCCATCGTCCCAATGTCGAAATCGTCAGCGTCAAGAGCAATCCGATCGAGCGCGTGACCCCTGATGGGGTGCAGACGGCGGACGGGACGGTCCACCGGCTCGATGTCATCATTCTGGCAACCGGGTTCGACGCCGGAACAGGTGCGCTGACGCGCATCGACATTCGCGGCCGCGACGGAAGGGCATTGAAGGACGATTGGAGCGCGGATATCCGCACCACCATGGGCCTGCAGATTCATGGCTATCCGAACCTGTTCACGACAGCTGTGCCGCTCGCTCCGTCGGCCGCCCTGTGCAACATGACAACCTGCCTCCAGAAGCAGGTCGAGTGGATCGACAACTGCATCAAGTACATGCGCAGCAGGAATCTGGAAGTCATCGAGCCGACAAAGGATGCGGAAGACCAATGGGTGGCGCATCACGACGAGACCGCCAATGCGACACTCATCGCCAGGACTAACTCCTGGTATCTCGGCTCGAATGTCGAAGGCAAGCCGCGCCGGGTGCTGTCCTACACCGGCGGTGTAGGCACCTATCACGGCAAATGCGACGAGGTCGCCGCAAGCGGCTACCGCGGCTTCGCCATGCAGTGAGCGCGGCGCCACCAAGCCTCGTGCCAACTATCCTGTCGCGCGACCGCTGCGGTCGCGTGCGGCCGGACGCACGCTCCAGGCGGCGCCAGATAGCAATCGAAAGCATTCATCACATAATGGGAGGAAAACAATGAGTACCGGTTTCAATGCGTCGGCAAACGCCGTTCTCGATGGGTTCGTTGCGTCAAACCCGCGCGTCCCCGGCGTGGTCGCGATGGTCACAGACCGTCATCGCAATATCTACGAAGGCGCGGCCGGCAAGCGTCGTCTCGATCAGGCCGCCGAAATGACGACGGACAGCGCTTTCGCCATCTTCTCGACGACCAAAGCGATCACCGGCACGGCGATCCTGCAGCTCGTCGAACAGGGCAAGCTCGATCTCGATGCGCCTGCCAAGGTCTACGCCCCCGACATCGGCAAGCTGCAGGTGATCGAGGGCTTCGACGCCAAGGGCGAACCGAAATTACGCCCCCCGAAGCGCGATGTGACCACGCGCATGCTGATGGTTCACACCGCCGGCTTTGGTTACGATTTCTTCAGTCATACCTATAATCGACTGGCGCAGGAGAAGGGTCAGCCCAGCGTCATCACGTCTTCCAAGGCATCGCTGATGACCCCGCTTCTGTTTGATCCGGGTGACAAATGGGAATACGGAACCAATATCGACTGGTGCGGCCAGATCGTCGAGGCCATCACCGGAAAGCGGCTCGGCGAGGTGTTCAAGACGCGCATTTTCGACCCCCTTGGAATGAATGACACGAGCTTCGACCTCACGGATGCGATGCGCAGCAAGCTCGCCGGGGTTCATGCAAGAGGCCCCGATGGCTCGCTCACGCCGATGGACTTCGAGCTTCCCGCCAATCCTGAAGTTCACATGGGCGGCCATGGCCTTTACGCCACCGTCGGCGATTACATGCGCTTCATCCGCATGTGGCTCAACGATGGTGTGGGCGACAATGGCCGCGTGCTGAAGCCTGAGACCGTGCGCATGGCGGCGCAGAACCACCTGGGCGACACGAAGGTGACGGCGCTTCCGGGAGTCATTCCCTCGCTGTCCAATGACGCGGAGTTCTTCCCGGGCCAGTCGAAGTCCTGGGCGCTGACGTTCATGATCAACGACGAACAGGCCCCGACGGGACGTCCGGCCGGTGCTCTCGGTTGGGCCGGCCTCGCCAATCTCTTCTACTGGATCGACCGGGCGAACGGGTTCGGTGGATTCTGGGCCACACAAATTCTGCCGTTCGGCGATCCGGCTTCGTTCGTCGGCTACATGAACTTCGAAACGGCGTTCTACGACAGCCTGAAGCTGCGAAAGGCAGGCTGAAGTTCGTTCAGCTTGAAGTTTCGTAGGGTGGGCAAAGCGTAGCGTGCCCACCATTCGGGATGACGCTCTTCGAGAGGTGGTGGGCACGGCGCAAGCGCGCCTTTGCCCACCCTACGAAGTTGCCCCAAAACGCACCGAAACAAAAAAAACGGCGGGGAAATAACCCCGCCGCATGTATCTGACTATCCGATGAGCCAAAGCCCCTTGTGGATGTCGAATTTCACCAAACCTTCGTCGCGCATTTTCAGAAGCAGCGATTGGCAAGCTTCTTCATTCGGAAGATTGGCACGCCGCATGAGTTGATAGGCTTTGAGCGGCTTCTCGCGAAGCGCATTCAGGATATTCTCGCGATCTTTCAGCATAACTGGTCCTGCAATCCAAAACTGGCGTTGATGATGAACGGCTTAGGCCAATGAACTACTCAGGCCACGAGTTTGATCTGGCCGTCTTCAAAGTTTCCCGCCGCAAGCGCGTCGCGTGCCATCTTTTCGATAACAGACCAATTTGCGAGAAGATATTTTTGCGCCAGCGCCTTCGTCGGCAGCTCGGTTTGCAGAATGCAGCGCTGCCGCGCATTCCCGTTCGCGATCAGAAAGGATACCGCTTGTGGCCCCTCGATGATCTCTTGCTCGGTGGGCTTGGCCGCAATCCGCATCCGCTATTCCCTTTTGAATTCTTGATCAAGGCAGCACTGTCGGGTCGACATCACTGCCGCGACTTATGTTCGTTTCCGGCTGGTAGGCAATCAATCCAATACGGTTGATCGAGGGCGCCAATCAGGCCTGGTCGTCCTCGACCTTCGAGCCTCTCGGCTTGGGGTCCGGGCTCGGTTGCGTGTTGCGGACAGCTTCGGCCAGCATCAGACGCAACTCGTCCTTTGTCATCGGTGGTTGCCGCGTGGTCGATGATTTCCATTGTGCCATGTGAGCTTATATAGGGTGCCCGAGCGAGAATTAAAGCCCCGGAACCTCAACTCCAGGAACCTGGCGCGCGGCTCATTAGTCCAGTTGGGCGCTTGAATCACGTCCAAACGGATATCTTCAACGGACAAAGCCGAACAACCGTCCCTTTCCGAGACCGCGCAACGCGGGTTCGTCATACGAGCGGGTCACGCAACTGCAGCCGCTTTGATCTCGCGCCCGCCGATACGCCAAACCGGGCGCTGCTGTTGCACGCCCTTGAGCTGCGCTGAGACGGCCGATGCCTCGTACGGCTCCAACACCGATTTGCCCCCCTCAGCGTCATAGACTTCCTGGGTCAAGTCGATTTCATTTCCGTCCGCTAAACCCTTAAATCCTCCGTCGTCTCAGCAACAGCATGTCAAACTGGAGAACCCATCAGGCGTAAGTCATCAAGCGCCACTATCATGTGCTCCCATAGGGTTACCGCCGCTCAACGGAGGAGCTTACGTGCGACATCAAGTCCACGTCAGCTCCGGCGCGGTCTATGGCTCCTACTTGGCGCTCAACCTTAACGAAACGCTTTGGCGGCCGCGGCTGTGTCCGTGTACTCATGAAAGGCTACGATCTGGCCGCCGCGGACGGTGAAGACGTGCGCGAAGTCGCTCTCGTAGGTGCGCCCGTTGGCTTTGACCTCCCAGGCGTAGTGACCGAGCACGACGACCTTGTCGCCCTGTGCAATGAATTCACGTGGCTCGAATGAACGCGCATCCTGCAAACTGGCGAGCGTCGAAAAGAACTCGCCGACCGCGTCGAGCCCCTGTCGCTTGCCGGCAAAAGGCACGTTCTCAACCTCTGGCATCTGCCACGTGATGTCGTCTGACATGGATTGCAACAGCGTCGGGATGTCGCCGGCTTTGAAGGTGGCGTAAGCCTGCTCGACAAGCTGTCGGTTCTCATGTTCGCTCATCTGCACCCTCCTGGCATTTTGGGGTGAAAATGCGGTCATTTGTCCAGCATCGCTCCAACTCAGTTGAACGTCTGAAGTCTCAGCTTTAGCGAACCATCCGCTTGGCGCTCGAATACGTGCGTCGCGAGCCCACTGAGTGGCGCCGGCTTGCCGTCCTTGTCCTTCCCGGTTGCGCTCCACTTGGCCGTGCCGAAAACGACCTTATCGTCTCCGCCGGCGTCGATGATCTCCAGCTTGTGGCCCGTCACGCCATTCGCGAAGAGCCCGGCCCAGAACTTCTCGATTTCCGCTGGCCCCGACGCGACTTGGTGCGTCGGCGGCATCAGCTTGGCGCCGGGGACATACGTGGCAGCGACGGCCTTCGCGTCTTGCTTGTTAAATGCGGCATCCCATGCTGTGTATGCCTTCTCGACCGCGCCTCTGGCGTCCTCGGCGAGGGACACCCCCGGAGCGGCGGTGAGCAGACAAAGGACTATTGCTGATGTATGGACCAAGCGCATGGCGTCCTCCTCTGTCGGTTTCGTGCATCTCGATCGAATGCATGTATGCCCGTGCCGAACGGCTCAAATGCTGAAAGCATCGACGAACGAAATCGGTTGTATGCAGCAATGCGTTGCCAACATCACGATCCAGCGTTGGAGAATGATGTACGGTCCGCCTCTGCTCCGTCACCGCGCGCATTCGGATCGGCACATGCAATTATACTGCCCGCGCACGTCCCCTAAGACTCACTCTTTTGGGGTACCTCCAGAAGCGGTTATTTGAAGGCGCTGAAAGCATCGCGTGACAGCAGCCTGCCCCGCTCACGTGTTGAAACCCACGGGCGCCAGCGCGACATGGCTTAGCAGTGTATCCGGACGAAAATCGGTGAGTACACGTTGTGGCACGCGCTAAACGAAAGCGCTAAGAGCAACCCCAAGACCGGCAACGGTGGCGACTGCGAGGAGGCGCGGCGCACACCGCAGTCAAAACGCAAGCCAATGTTCGTCGAATATGTCGAATGCACTAAACGCGGTGCAAACACTCCGCGGAGAATGTTGCTTCTCCCGCCGGCCAAGCGATGGTCACCAGCTCGCCAGTCTCAACAACTAAGCCGATTGGGCTTCCGCTATTCAGTCGGACACGTTCTCCTATCGTCAATGGTTTGCGACGACCAGCGCCTGATCTCCTCTCCAACAGATAGCCAAGAACCGGCAACGCAACTGCGACGAGAACAACAATCCGTGCCCAGTTCACCGGTTGCTCGTAACTGTCCACCATTCTTGTTGGATTGATCAAATCGCAACTCCTTCTTTGCATCGCTCAAACTGCGGCGTCGTCCGGACGCTTACGCGCGGCGGCGGTACGGCAGCTACCGTGGAAAGGATTTGTGCGCGCCCGTCGTGCGAACGATTTGTACTCATCGAGGCACCTTCAACTTATCTCTGAGCATGGTGGCGCAACCTGTAGATCGGTGAGGAGCTTGAATGTCCTACGCCGTGAGGATCGCGCACTGGGGAAAGTCGGCGTACTCGGACCACTCATCGCTATCGCCTTTCTCTGGAGCGAGCGTGACCTGCGCGGCATGAATTTGGGCAAGATCGGCCCAACGCATGTCTTTGTAATTAAAGCCGCGCGCGAGCGTGGGCTTGACGACCATGAAGTAGGGCGAAATATCGAAATCGCGTGGCGCATAAAAAGATGAGTGACGGATCTCGGCAACTTCGTGCCGCCCCGTCTGGCCCTCGACGCGCTTGATCTCGGGCAGGACCGGATAACGCACGGCGTCGAAAGCTTGCGCAATCAGCGAAGAACAGATGATGCGGCTGGCATCGCCGGAGCCGAGCGTGACCGTTCGGCGGCGCCAACGTTGCGCCGTCGGACCTGGAAAGAGATACCGCATCAGGTCGATGACGTTCTTAAAGTCGTAGCCAAGACCGATGCGTTCGGAAGCGTAACGGCAGACGGTCTCGCAGTCCGCTTGGGTGAGGCCCACCGGCCGGCAGATGCGGGTTCGGCAATGCAGATATTTCGACAGCGGCGCCGACACGACTCCTTCTTCGATATTGGCTTCGATCAGGACATGGGGTTCGGCCTCGGTTTCTGTGCCGGCCATCGGCCCTACGTACAGCGCCGAATGCGACCAAACCGACTGAGTGAGATATTTGATGCTGCCGGAGATACGGCCTTTGCCCTCGACCAGCAGAACATCGCCAGGTCGAAGGGTCTCGCGTAAAGCCGTCATGTCGTTTGGAGCGAACGGCTCACGGTTGGCTGGCTGCTGCAGCCGAGCGAGAAAGCGTCCGACATTGTCGAACAGCGAGCCCATGTCGTCCCTCACCTTTTGTTGTTCCCTTATGGCAGTGCGAGGCGGCTCACGTGCCGTCCACTACCAAGTTCCTCACCAAGCGTAATCGTGAGAGGTGAACCAGACCACTGAACAGAGGTTGACCGTATGTAACCTTTTGTAGAGGAGGACATACCTAAGTTTGACTGGTCGCCTGGTGGGCACGCTTGCGCTTGGCCCACCCTACAATGCGCTGCAAATTGATTTGCTTTGCGCGCAAGCACAATCTCGACGCACGGCTGCGACAAATCAACACGACGGGCAAATCAGTCAGAACCTGTCCAGCCATTCGCGTAAAAATATTCCGCTTCCGCCGCAGGCCAAATCAGCCGCATAACTCCACCCGTCTCACCCAATTTGAGGGGCGCTCGCGATCGTCACGAACGTGCGGTGAGATGCGGTGGACGCGAGAGCTGCGACTGACGTGTGTGGCTCAAACGTACGGCGAAGTCGTGTGGTCCTGACGCCGCGGTGCTGGCGTCAAGTTCGCGAGAGGCACGCCTCTCACGAGCGACGGTGGCAAAAGAGCCGTTCACCGGGGAGAGCTCGCTATAAGCCGTAAAGCCATTGCGCAGGGAAGGCCGGAATGCTCCCGCTGCCCTGTATGCTCGTGTGCATTTTTGTTTGCGCAAATCGCACGCGAAACCGCGGGTGCAGCAAGCACCCGGTCTTCCCTGCGCCCTCTGTTTCTCTGGAGGGCAAACGAAGATGCAAACCTCGGGCGATCAGCGCCGCGAGAAGGCGAAGTCATATTCAGTTCGTAGCCCGGATGAGCGAAGCGAGATCCGGGACCACTCTGACACCGCCCCGGATCTCGCTTCGCTCATCCGGGCTACAAGCTGCGCTCGCAATGACGCACCATTGGCTCCACCCATCCTACAAAACAAAAACGGCGGGGAATGACCCCGCCGTCTTCAGATCAGGGATCGCCAGATGAACCTACAGCATTCCCATATCCAGCATGCCCGGCAGTTGCGCGAGCGGCAGCGCCGCGGCGCCGATCAGGGTTGCGACCAGCGCCGTGAGGCGGTGGTTGATGCGGCGCTTGCCGCGCATCTGGCTGGCAAGCCATTCCAGCACCTTGGTATCGATCTTGGCGGCCTGCGTCGGCGCCCAACTCTCGATGTCGGTGTCGGGCGACAGCGCAACCGTGCGCGGCGGCACCGGCAGGCCGGACTCGGACGCCGCATGGTGGGCGACCGCCTTGGCCAGCAGGTCGTCGAAACGGCCGTCGTCGGTACGCTCGGCGGCGGCGTCGCTGATTTCGAACAGCGCCTCGATCTCGGCGCGGCTCACCGGCTGATGCTCCACCGCGCTCACGGTCAGGATGCGCGCGCACCAGGCGGCGTCATCGGCGTCGAGCGCGCGGGAGAAATGGATACGGCCCCGGGTCGTGGGGCCCTCGCCGGTGATCACGCCGTCACGCACGATGGTGAGGGCGTGGGCTGCGGTCCGGCGGCAGGAAGGTTGCGGGACGTCGGACGTCTCAGTGGTGGCAGTCGGGGCAGGCATAGTTGCACTTCTCGATTTCTTTTTCAGGTCCAGCATTTCCATACGGGGCATGAACGAGCGGTTAACGATTCGAAACTGGCACTTCGAGATTTTTAGATGGTTGCCAATTGGTCGCTGTGATGCCGGTCACGGTTCAGGCCAAAGCATCCTCAACGCACCCTCGGGTGCAAAGCGGCCCGGCGTGATGCGGGCGATAAAAGGCAATATCGGGGCCGCGGCGGCAGAAAAGTGGAACAGTGTTGAAAAGATTGCGATCAAACAGAAAGATAGCGTTAGAACCTCTCTTGTCCCCGTCGAATGCGGAGCAAACGGGTTCTTTTCGTCGCAGAGGCGCGGATCAAAAGAAGATGCTAGGAGTTCCGGGCTTGCGGAGAAGGATCTCACCTTTTGCGCTAACCGGTTCACTTAACCGCTTCAGACTCGTATAATCTTAAAGACGAATTTCCCTGTAACTTGAATAAGATGAGGTGAAACCATGGCACTCCAGATTGGCGCAGTCGCCCCCGATTTCGAAGCCCAGACCACCGAAGGAAAGATCAACTTCCACGACTGGATCGGCAATAGCTGGGCGCTTTTGTTCTCGCACCCGAAGGATTTCACGCCGGTTTGCACCACCGAACTCGGCGCTCTCGCGAAGTTGAAGCCGGAATTCGACAAGCGCGGCGTCAAGCTGATGGGCCTGAGCGTCGATCCCGTCGACCGGCATTCAAAATGGTCCGAGGACATCAAGGAGACGCAAGGTGCGGCGCCGAACTATCCGATGATCGGCGACACCGATTACAACGTCTCCAAGCTCTACGACATGCTGCCGGCTTCAACGTCGGGCGATCCGCTCACGCGCACGCCCGCCGACAACCAGACCGTCCGCAACGTCTTCATCATCGGGCCGGACAAGAAGATCAAGCTGGTGCTGGTCTATCCGATGACGACGGGCCGCAATTTCGCGGAAATCCTGCGCGTGATCGACTCCCTGCAGATGACGGCCAAGCATCGCGTCGCGACGCCTGCCGACTGGAAACAGGGTGAGGACGTCATCATCGCGGGCTCCGTGTCCGACGACGAGGCGAAGACGATCTATCCCGCAGGCTGGAAGGCGCCGAAGCCCTACATCCGGATCGTGCCGCAGCCGAAGTGATGGCGTAGCGGTCATCCCGGAATGGTCCGAAGTCGTAGGGTGGGCAAAGCGCAGCGTGCCCACCACTACTTGCGTCACTCTCGATGGTGGGCACGGCGCAAGTGCGCCTTGCCCACCCTACAGAGTCGCCGCAACGATTAGCCTCGCGGCACCAGCCAATTCGCCACGAGCAATCCGGCGGTCGACGAGACCGCCGTCACGAATGCGCCCCAGGCGATGTCGACGATCGCGACCGGCCAGCTCCAGTGCTTGAGCAGCGCCAGCGAGGTCAGGTCGAAGGTCGCATAGCAAAAGAAGCCGAACAACGCGCCATACAGCAGCGTCGATTGCCAGGTAGCGCCCTGCCCGCCGCTGACGAAGATCACGACGCCGGCGACGTAGAGCAGATAGAACAGGATCGCGGGTGCGAGCTTGATCTCGCCCAGCATGTTGCCGACCTGGGAGGTGAAGAAGTCCTTGGCGACGACGCCAAGGAACAGAAAATCAAGGGGCACGATGACGATCAGCGTCACCAGATAGAGCGCGGCGTATCGGTTCACGCAAAGCCCTCCAGCCCGGGAAACGAGGGGCAATCATTCGCGGTATAAGCGAATTACGAACGTGGAGGCTTCCGGTTTCACGGGCAGCAGGCGCTGCCGCCGTGACGCTTCCGTCAGGCGGCGCGGACGCGGTCGAGGAATTTCTCGACCTCGGCCTTCAGATGCAGGCTCTCGCTCGACAGATTCTGTGCGGACGCAAACATTCGGCTCGACGTCTCGCCGGTCTCGTCGGCGCCCTGCGCGGCGTTGCGGATGTTGGCCGCGACATCGGCCGTTCCGCTCGCCGCTGCGCGAACGCTCTGGGCGATGTTCTGGGTCGCGCCGCGCTGCTGCTCGACCGCCGCCGAGATCGAGGTGGCGATATCGCTGATGCGTTCGATGGTCTGGCCGATCGCCTTGATCGCGCTGACCGACTCTTCGGTCGCAAGCTGCATGTTGCCGATCTGGCTGGAGATCTCCTCGGTCGCCTTCGCGGTCTGGCCGGCGAGGCTCTTGACCTCCTGCGCCACCACGGCAAAGCCGCGGCCGGCGTCCCCTGCCCGCGCCGCCTCGATGGTGGCGTTGAGCGCCAGCAAATTGGTCTGCTCGGCAATCGAAGTGATCAGCTTCACCACGTCGCCGATCCGCGCGCCCGCTTCCGACAATTCGTTGATGCGCTGGTCGGTGGCGGCCGCCTGCTTGACGGCGTCGGCCGCGATCCCGTTCGATTCCTGGACCCGGCGGGTGATTTCGGCGATCGAGCTGGAGAGTTCGTCCGAGGCGGTCGCCGCGGTGCGGACATGCTCGGAGGCAGTTTCCGAAGCGCCGGCCGACTTGCCCGACAGGCCGGCCGTGGTCCGCGCGGTCTCGGTGAGTTGCCGCGCGACGCGCTCGAATTCGCTGGAGGAGCTCAGCACCTTGTCGAGGATGCTGCCGACGCTGGTCTGGAACTCGTCGACGAAGCTCCGCAATTCAGTCTTGCGCTGCTCGGTTGCGGCGGCGGCAGCCGCAATCTGCTCGTCGCGCATCCGGCGACGTTCGACCGAGTTGTTCTTGAAGACTGCGAGAGTACGCGCAATCTCGCCGATCTCGTCCATGCGGTCTTCGCAATCGATCTCGACATCGGCGTTGCCGTTGGCGATCGCGGTGAGCGAGGCCGTGACCGACGTCAGCGGCTTGGTCACCCGGCGCACGATCAGCATGGTCAGCAGCATTACGAGCAGTGCTGCGATGCCGGCGGCGATCGCCATGTTCTGGATGGCATGCGACAGCATGGTCTCGTAGTGCGCCATCGGAATGCCGACATAGAGCAGTCCGACCACCTTTCCGGCCGGATTCATGATCGGGTAGTAGGCCGTCATGAACGTCTTGCCGAACAGCGTCGCCGGCCCCTTATAGGCCTCGCCGCGGCGCACCACCGCCTGTCCGGGGTGGTCGGGGGCGAGCTGGGTGCCGACGGCGCGGTCGCCGTTCTCCTTCTTGACGTTGGTGGTGCGGCGGACGAACTGGTTGCTGGCTTCGTCATAAACGAACAGGGTCGCGTTGCCGCCGGTATAGCCGACCGCGCGATCGACGATCGCGTGGTCCTTGAACTCGGGCATCTTGGCAATTTCGGCGCGGGCGACGGCCCCGTCCTTGAGGGTGATCTTGGCGTCGCTGTAGGTCTCGGCAAACGCCAGACCCAGCGTGCGCAGGTTGACTTCGATGTCCCGCAGCGCCCTGTCGCCGAATTCTGATGTCAGCGACCAATGGGCCGCCCCCACCACCAGCGCGGTATTTACCGCAATCAGCAGGATGGCCGAGATGACGGCCTTGGTACCGAGCCGCAGCTTGAGCGCCGGCAGGAACTTTCCAATAGATCGCGTGGTCATAACGAGAAATCCCCCAAAATCGGGCCTAATCTGACCCGTTTTGCTTACGATCGCCTTAATGGGCACAACCCTTGGCAAGTTATTGGGAGATATATGAAATTTATACGTGTGCGAACGCCCCGGACTCTACCTCAAACTGAGCGGCGATTGACCACCAGCACCGCGGCGGCACAGGCGATCATGCCGACAATAGAAACCGCGTCGAGCTTCTCGCCGAACAGCACATACGCCATCAGCGACGTTACCGCCGGGACCAGATAGAACAAGCTCGCCACCGATGTCGCGGCCGAGCGGCGGATCAGCCAGTACAGCAGCCCGATCGATCCGATCGACAGCACCACGGCAAGCCAGGCCAGCGCCAGCATGAACTCGGTGGTCCAGTGCACCACATTGGTCTCGAACAGCCATGCGCCGAGGCCGAAGAAAATCGTCACGGCGATGTATTGCACGAGATTGCCGGAACGCCAGTCGATCTCGCTGCAGTAGCGGCGCTGGTACAGCGTGCCGAGCGTGATGCTGACCAGAGAGATGGCCGAGGCGAGCCATCCCCAGCCCGCCTCCCCGCCCATCGGCCTGTCGTGCAGGATCAGCACGACGCCGGCGAGCCCGAGCAGCAATCCGCTCCATTGCAGCGGCGTGACGCGTTCGCCGAGCCAGCGGCTCGCGAGCGTCGAGGTGAGGATCGGCTGCAAGCCCGGAATCAAGGCCGAGAGCCCCGCCGGAATCGAATGCGCGATCGCGATCGCCGTGCCGCCGAGATAGATTCCATGCACCAGAATGCCGGCGACGGCGCTGTGCGCGACACCGATGCGATCCGGCCAGGGTGGCCGCGCGACCGCCACGATGATCGCCATCAATCCCACAACAAACGCCATACGGATCGCGAGATAGGTCAGCGGCTCCGCATCGCGCAGCACATATTTGGTGCCGATGAAGCCCGTGCTCCACAGCACGACGAAGATCGCCGGCGCAGCGCGCGCGGCCATTTTTTCAAGGTCGCCCGTCATTTGCGCCCCTGTTGCCCGATCATATGCTATGCGGCAAGCACTGATCGCGCCGGATCAACAACGCGTTCGAACTGATGAAGCGCGGCGAGTCGATCCGCGGCGTGGTGACGTTCTAGGCTTCCGAAAGGCTCCCAAGGCCGTGACGCTGGCTTCGCTCGCCGGGTTTGCCGTCGTGGCCGCCACCGGACTGCAGATGCCTCCGGCATGGGCCAACCTCGATCTCGTTGGCCTCGCCATCCCGCTCTGCTTCCTCGCCCTGAAAATGCGATTGCAGCGTGACACGCGGCTGGCCGAACTGCGCCGCATGCGCGTGATCGACGCCGAGCGCACCGCCGAGCTTCGCAAGGCGAACATCCGGCTGTCGGAGCTATCCAACACCGATTCCCTGACCGGCGCATTCAATCGCCGTTACCTCGACCAGTTCGTGCAGCAATCGTCCATTTCGATCGCCCCCGCGCCCTGGCAAGGCGTGCTGATGATCGACGTCGACCATTTCAAGCTGTTCAACGATCATGGTGGACACGCCGAAGGCGATCGCTGCCTGAAGCAGATTGCCGAGGCGCTTCGCCACGCCATGCGCTCCGAGGATGATCTGGTGATCCGCTACGGCGGCGAGGAATTCGCGGTCATCCTGCAAGACGCCGACCTGACCGAGGCGCGGCAGGCGGCAGAACGCCTGCGCAAGGCCGTGCACGATCTGAAAATTCCGCACCCGGGCCTTGGGCCGGGCCGCACGGTTTCGATCAGCATCGGCGCCTGCGCGGTCGCACCGGAAGAAAGCATCAGCGATGCCCTCACCCGCGCCGACAAACTGCTTTATGAGGCAAAACAGGCCGGCCGGGATCGCGTCACCGCTTGAGCGGCGGCAAGCGCGATCAACACGCGATCACCACTCCTCCGGGCAGGGATCGACGATCCTCCAGAGCTCGCGGCCGTTCTTGATCTTCTTCATCTCGGTGGTGAGCCCGCCATTGCGCCGGATCCAGTCCTTCACGGTTTCCGGGTAATAGGACATCAGGTCCGACGTCCCTTCCGCACTGGTGACTTTGATGCCGAAGGTGAAGGCCTTGTCGTAATAGGCCTGGTGGAAACCAACGCTCGCCTTCGGCGTCACGCAAATCTTGTTCATCGGCACGATGCCGAACACCAGCGTGCAGGCCGAATTGCAGATGCCGTCGATGATCACGCGCTCCCTGCGCTCGCGGATGCGCTTGTACTTGGCCTTGTACTCCTCGACATATCCGCCGTGATCGCGCGTGATATGCAGGTCGGCGCGCGCTGGCGTCGCGACCAGAACCGAGAGGGACAGCAAGGCAAGGGGCGTGATGCGCATGGGTCGATCGGGAACCGGATAGCCTTTGTGTGACGCGGGATAAGTCGGCCCGTAGAGTCAGAACCGGACAGCAAAATTCTGGCCGGACTGTGTTGGGAATTCGTTAAGCATCGCTTGAGGCCAAAAATGGGCGCGTCAGGGCGGTTTTCCGCAGCTTTTCTGCCCGTTTCTCCTAGAATGCCAAATCAGATCGGCCAAAATGTCAGGGGACACAGGCTTCGATCGAATCACAGGTTCAGTGTCTATCTTATTGTTTTGACGTGCTTTCTTCACACGAATGGCTATCCGCTCAGCTCGAAATCGCTACCGTCCCAGTGGGACTCCCGGAGAATCGAAATGACCAAAGCGAAGTTTTTCGTTGCCGCCGCCCTCCTCGCCACCGCGACCCTGACCCCAGGTCTGGCCGATGCCCGCCATAATCGGCACCACCTGCACAATTGGGGCCTGCCCTACCCGATCAGCTACCTGCACAATTACGGCCCCGGCCTGCAGCCCGGCACCTTCGCCTATTACGACGGTCCGTCCACCGTCCTCTGCCGCCAGGGCGCGGCCGCCTATATCGGCCAGGACCGCCGGCGGCATCCCTGTTACTGACATTCCGCTGCTGGCCCTGCCGGGCCAAGTCTGATAATCGGCAGGCCGCACGCGCTCGTAGCTCAGCTGGATAGAGCATCGGATTTCGATTCCGAGGGTCGGGAGTTCGAATCTCTCCGAGCGCGCCACTTCGGTACAAAACTGGGCACTCCAAAACCTGCCGTTTTTGCGCTTGAGGCGGCGACAAGCGTGCGCAGGAGCACGCTTTTCGACCCCATGATGCGAACTTCTTTCGTATCCACTTCCACGCGCTGGGCCAAGGCGCGGAGGTGGTCGCGGCGGTAGCCGCCCGACTCGGTCCGCATTCGCCTGCGGGCTTGGGTGGCAAAGGTCTTGAGCGCCTGGGGTGTCATGCTCGGCCCAGCCCGATCAAGCGCGCCCTCGGCCCGCTCTGCGTCAGCGCGGGCCTGATCGCGGACGGACTTCAGCTCGGTCACGCGCTCCTTGAGCATCGGGTCTGATACATCGGCGATCCCGTTTTCGATTGCATCGTACAATCGCTTGAGCTTGGCTTCCGCTTCGGCCGCGCGCTTGCGCAATTCGGCGATATGCGTCGTTCGGCGCTCGGCACGTTCTTTCCGGCGATGGAGGATTGCCGAGAGGACTTCCTCTAGGCGTTTGGGTTGCAAAAGTCGCTGCTCGATGTGGTCGGCAACGAGGCTGTCCAGCTTCTCCATGGGAACGGTCTGCCCCTTGCAGCCAGTCTCACCTTGCCGGGCCTTGGTGCAGCAAGTGTAATACCTGTACCTCCCGCTCTTCCCGGTCCTCAGTGTCATCGCGCCACCGCAGGCAGCGCAAAAGCAGATGCCGGTAAGGAGGGTCGGGCCGCTGACGACGCGCGGCGCGCTCAGTGCGGGGCTGCGCGTCTTGAGCAACGTCTGTACCGCCTCAAATTCGGCCGACCTCGATGATCGGCGGCACCGCCATTTCGACCACCTCGGCCTCCGGTTTGCGTTCGCGGGTCTTCCAATATTTGGTGTTGAAGCGGTGGCGGCCGGTGTACGTCGTACGCGTCAGCACCTTGTGCACGGCGTCAATGCCCCAGCGTCCACCGTCACGCGTTCGGATGCCGGCTTCGTTCAAGTGTTTGGCAATTGACTTGACGCCCATCGCCCCCGATGAACCGTTTCCCTCGCGGGCCAGCCGGAAGATCAGCCGCACGGTTTCGGCCTGGATCGGATCAATCTCCAATGTCTTCTTGGTGCGGTGGCCGCGCTGCTCGGCGGCTTCCACGATGCGGTAACCAATCGGCGGCAGCGCGCCGTTCCAGAAGCCTTGCCGTGCATTCTCCTTCATCGCCCGCAGCGTATGCTTGGCGTTCTCCTTGGACTGATATTCGTCGAACAGCGCCATGATCTGGCGGATCATGTTGCTCATCGTATCGTCGCCGAGCTCTTGCGTGATCGACACCAGACGCACGCCGCTCTTGGCGAGCCGGCGGACGTAGAACTCAAGCTGGAACTGGTCGCGGAAGAAGCGGCTGAAGCTGTGGACCAGGATCACCTCGAACGCCGGCGGCTTGACCGTCGCCGCGTCGATCATGCGCTGGAACTCCGGCCGCCGATCGTCGGTCGCAGACGCGCCCGGCTCGACATAGTCGGAGACAATCTCCCACCCACGCGATGCGCAATAGCCCTTCGCCTGGCGGCGCTGATCCGGGATAGAGAGATCGCTATCGGCTTGCCGTCCCGTCGAGACCCGCAGGTAGAGAGCCGCCCGAACCGTTGCAGCCATGGTGATGTCCCCTCAGTCCTTTCCAAACAACTCGTCGAACAGATCACCGAACCAAGCTTCGAAGACATCGATCTCCGTTTCGGTCACCGGCACGTCCTTCGGCCAATCATCCGTCACCGCCCATGTCATCGAAGCGCGCTTCGCTCGTCGTCGACCACGACGCGCGGGCGCACGCGCATAGTCGTAGAGATCGTCAAGTGGGGCGCGATCCGGCGGACGCCGTAGCTGCGATTTGTGAGGGGGAGCCATGGCGCCACTGTGGCAGGCCTGGCCGATCCACAGAATGGCCGAAGTCCGCGCCAAGTCACGCTGCAGCCCTGCGAACTCGCACTTTCTCTGCAGCATGAGCGCGATCGCGCAGAGCAGGCCATGAACGCATGGAAGCAAAAGAGCCGGGCCAACGGAGCGCCGTCAAGGCCGCGAGCCGGCGGAGCCGGTCGCGCGCAGCGCGAGCCTTGACGGCGCACTGTTGGTCCGGCAGCGGCCTCCCATGCGTTCTTGGCCGGACATCCCGCCGAGCACGCGCAACAAGACGCCATGCTGCGAACGATGGCGCTCGGAACGTTGATTTTGAATGCTTTCTCGGTTCGAGCGGCACCAGGCGACTTCATGCGGTGCCGCTGCAGTGCCATCCAAATCAATGTGCAGACAAACACTTACCACCCCCGACGGCCCCGAGCGACATCGTCGCTTTTATCTTGCCGTCCTAATCGGGCGAGATCTGCGCCCCAGCTCTCGGTCGGGTGATGCCGGGTATTGTCGATAGCGGACGAGAAGGCGGACTCGGCAATATCGACGCGAATGACCCAGACTGTGTAAAAACGTTTTTCCGCCCCCAAAAACTGCACGCAACCGGGGACGATCCGCGTCGACACGACGGTCTGAGCGTATTTTTGCTGTATCGAGTCTGGAGTCAATCCGGGCGCAACCTCGGGCCACGCTGAGCGACCTGAGCGGTTACACGATGCGCATAACAGCACGAGCTCTTCACGCCCGGATTGCCACCAGGAGCGGCTTGATGCCGACGATGTTCACTACGCGCGTGAGGTTGTAGGCGAGTACGTTCAGCGCCATTTCGGTCGCGACATTGGGCAACCGCTTCATTAGAAAGTGTGTCGCACCCATCCGCATCTTCAGTGTGGCGAACGGATGCTCGACGGTTTCGCGGCGCACACGCATGGCTTGCGGGTTCTGATCGAGCCGCGTCTGCGCGGCCTCGACGACGTGTTCGTGTTCCCAGCGTTTGATGCGGCGCTCGTTGGACGTTGTGCACTGATCCTTGAACGGGCATGTGCGGCACGCCTTCGTCAAGTAAATCCGCATTTTCTGGCCATCTTCATCAGCGGTGAAGTGGTGCGCCAGCTTCTCGCCGGCCGGACAGCGATAGACGTCATCCTTGGCCAAATAGACAAAATCAGGTTTCCCAAAGCGGCCTGCCGACTTGGCTCCCGAAGTTTGCGGCTTGGGTAGCGTGACCGCGACCCCGGCCTGTTCGCATGCCAGGATTTCCTCACCTTTAAAGTAGCCCCGATCCGCAACGACGTCCAAGTTATCGCTGCGCAGCACGGCTTTCGCCGCCTGCGCCATCGTCGCCAGTTGCGATCTATCGGTGCCGACGTTGGTGACCTCGTGCGCGACAATCAGATGGTTCGTGGTGTCGACCGCACTTTGTACGTTGTAGGCGACCATGCCTGAGCCGCGCCCGCTCGTTGCCATCGAGCGGCAATCGGGATCGGTCAGCGATATCTGCTTGTCGGGCGAGGCGAGCAATGCCTTTTCAATCGCGGCCAGTCGTTTCACTTCTTCTTCGAGCTTCGCCAGCTTTTCCCTAAGCCGCGTCTTGGTCATCAGCACCGTTTCCGACGGCTCTTCTCCTGCGGCCGTCTGGCGGTCGGCGGTGTCCAGTTGGCTCATGTAGCGCGCCACGCTCTCTTCGATCTGCTTCTGGCGGCGCTGGATCTTGCCTTGCGTGAAGTTGTTGTCGCGACTGTTCACGGCCTTGAACTTGCTGCCGTCGATGGCAACGCTGGCCTTCGTCAGCAGGCCCATCTTGCGGCACAACTCGACGAATTGCGCGCAAACCTTTTTGATCGCTGCGCCATTGTCCTTGCGGAAGTCGGCGATGGTTTTGTGATCCGGCGCGAGCCGTCCGGTCAGCCACATCACCTCAAGATTGCGGCCAGCCTCGCGCTCCAGCCGCCGGCTCGATTGCACCCGGTTGAGATAGCCGTAAATGTAGAGCTTGAGCATCGGCGAAGGATGGTACGCCGGCCGGCCGGTCGCCGCAGGATCAACGCCATCGAACCCGAGGTCGCGCAGTTCCAATGCATCCACGAATACATCGACCGCGCGAATAGAATTGCTCTCGTCGACCCAATCATCGAGGCATTCCGGCAACAGCGTCGTCTGCTGGCGATCCGCCCCTTGAACGAAACCCCGCATCACTTCCCCCGCCGATTCAGCAAGAGAATCATAGCATCGACGGGGTTTTCACACAGCCTGGACCCTTTGCGGACATATCGAAATCAAAAAAGACCGAACAGGCCGAGACGAGAAGCGCTGCGGCTCAACTACGGAAGTGCTTTTGTCATCGTAAAGGGATTGAACCCACGTTCCGCGAGGGCAGCCCACGAAGCTGCGCCAAGATGTGACAATCGGAAATAAAGCCGCGGCTTAGTCGGGTCGGTGTCCAACACGAACCCGGTCGGTAACTCGCGGACACTTGCGGCATAGAACCCACCATCCGGTGACCTCTGGGATTCGATGACAGCGATCAACGAGTTTGCCCTCTTAGTTCTGCCGAGCAATTTCATCAACAGAGCCATTTGGGCCGTCCCTTCGGTCCACACACCATCCCGGTCTTCACCGTAAGAAAAGCCTCCGTCGACACTCATTCGCTGTTCGGCGGTCGTCATTGCCGATGCAAATTTCCCGGCCGCTCCGTGAAGCGCTGTTAAAGGCCAGATCTGAGCATCCAGAGCCAAAACCGGATTGTGCGTGACGCCGTCTTCCGCTGTCCCAGCGGCGAAACAGGCGCATGCCGGATTCCACATCGTATTTACGAAGTACTCAGCAACCGTTGCCTTATCGCGCCAGCCCGAATCGCCTGTACGGATCGCAAGAAGGCCAAACGCGGCGGCGAGGTCAGTATTATGTTCAGTCGATTTCCACGTCCGCACGTCCGGCGTCGGTTCGTGCCCGAACGTACCACCCGTGAAACCGCCAGCACCGCGCGTATCGGCCCATTGCGCGACCCAGGCGCCAAGCCGTGCTGCACCATCGCGGAACCGAGAGCCGGTGTTCACATCATCAATCGACAGCAATGCCAACATGGCCCATGCGATGTTACCAACATCGCTGCCAACCTGATATCGATCCTCCAACCATTTGTTCTGAGCATTGTCCCACCACCCTGGAAGTTTGACGGGGCCGTTCGCCACCACACCCGCGGCGTAAGCATTCCTGAGCCGTCCATCATGCCAGGTGCGGTCGTTGTCGATGGCCCAGAAAATCGCCGAGCCAATCCGATACGCTTTGTCCTGCTCACCGCAACCGACCAACGCGATGGCGGCTACCGCATTGTCATAGAGGTAGGCGGCGCCATGCAGAGGCCCCGATTCGACGGTCGGATAGCTGGGCAGGAACAACGGCTCTGATGGCGGTGCCTTATCGATCAGACCAGCGAGGTATCCGCACGCTGACGTTTTTGGTGCTGTTGAAGCCTGCAGTGGAGCGGAGGCCATCACGATTGCGAAAGTCGCGACGACCCAAGTGTGAAGGCAGAGCCCGCGACATCGGTAGAAGCAATAAGCGATTGGTGCCGGTAGCATTTCGCTGCCTCTCGTGTTTTTCAACCAAGATAGACATCAGGAGATCGGGAAGAAAGCCGGTCAGGATCGAGTAAAAAATGTGCCTTCGTCTTCAATGGCAGCTTATGACCCGGAGCGGTGATCGTATGGGTCAAAACCAGGTCAAAATTGACCGCTTGGTCATTGCCGGCCAGCGCTGGTGATGTTGCTGTGCCGAACAGCTTATCTACAATCATTGGTAGTTGGCCATTACTTTTGAGCGGGCGGGCTCATGATTGGACGTCGTGATTTTCTCGTCGGCGCCGCATTGGGTGGAGCCGCTGCAGCGCTGACCGCTGCGGCAAGTGGTCTATTCATCGAGACCGCAGGTGGCGAGCCGCTCTCTACTGACGACATTCTCACGGCCTTGCGCGAACGCGTCGATACGACCCGGCAAAGTGTTGGCATTGTTGCGGCGACCTTTGATGCGAATACGCAGCGGATCGTGCCTTACGGCAAATCGGACAGCAAGAATAACCGCGCACTCGATGGCGATACCGTTTTCGAAATCGGATCGATCACCAAGGTCTTCACCGCGCTCTTGCTGGCGGAGATGGTAACGCGGGGTGAGGTTGCGCTTGACGACCCTGTTTCGAAATATCTTCCAGATCGCGTTCGCGTCCCGGAGAGTCGGGGCAAACAGATCGCGCTCTGGCATCTGGCCTCTCACACGTCCGGGCTTCCGCGCGAACCGGCGGGTTTCGTTTTCAGGGATGACATCGATCCCTATGCAGCATACACGACCGATCAGCTCTACAGCGCCGTTGCGAACTCGTACCCGCAATATGAACCTGGCTCGATTTCATCGTATTCAAACCTTGGATTTGGCCTGCTTGGCCACGTCCTGGCGTTGCGCGCCAACGCGAGCTACGAAGAGCTGATCATTTCCCGCATCTGCGATCCTCTAAACCTCGCCGACACGCGGGCCAGCTTGACGCCGTCAATGCAGGAACGATTGGCTCAAGGCCATCGTGCCGATCTCAAGCCGGCGATGAATTGGGACCTGCCTCCGGCGATCGCCGGCGCCGGTGCGCTGCGGTCCACGGCCAATGACCTTGTCCGGTTCATGCGAGCGACGTGCCTTCCTGATCCGCAGGGCCCATTGAGCAAAGCCGCCGCGCTCCTGCTGGAGAAGCGACGGCCCCATATCTTCGGCAACAGCTACTATCTCGGCTGGCACGTACGCAAGGCGAATGGTGATGAAATTATCCGACATGGCGGCGCCACGGGCGGCTATTGCGGCCACGTTGGCTTTTCGACGAAACTGAAGTCCGGTGCCGTCGTGTTGTCGAACACCGCCATATACATGATCGATGATCTCGGATTTCACCTCGCCAACCCGGCGTTCAAGGTTGCAGATTATCTTCCGAAAGTGACCGTAGATCAGGGCGTGCTGGCAAGCTACGGGGGCGTCTATGAGCTCACACCAACGTTCAGCATTACGATACGCGCGGCGGATGGGCATCTGTTTGGCCGTGGAACGGGCCAGAGCGAATTTGAACTGTTCGCTGAAAGCGAAAATCGATTCTTTCTTCGGATTGTCGATGCACAGGTCACATTCCTACGCAACAAAGACGAATTGGTCGATCGCCTGGTGTGGCACCAAAACGGGCGAGATCAATACTGCCCGCGGATAAACTAAGCTTGTCGACTGCCCGGTGGGATGTAGTTTGTGCCCCATCGCGCCGTTCCTGGGACTGATCGAAATGGCCGCAGCCGAAGGGTAACCGGACCACCAGCGAGATCGGGCGGACAGCCGCCCATGAGGCGTAGCGCAAGATCGCAGGCCATCGGTGGTCATCCGGCCGGATCGCTTAAGCGGCCGTTGCATCATAGCGCCACGGCGAAGCAATAGTGCCCATCTTCATCGGCCGTGGCGCGCCATTCATAATCAGGCATTCACGCGCTCTTCGGCCGAAACGCGACGATTGATCCGGTTTGCTCTTCTTCGTGCATCACCGCCTCGATGGCCTTCGCAAGCGCGGCCTGGTCAAATGGCTTTGATAGACGCGGCAAGCTGGATCGCGCGTCGCTTGGAAGCTCCGCGTATCCCGTGCTCAGGAGAATGACCGTCCCGGGGCGCTCCGAAGCGACCGCGTTGGCAAGTTGCAGTCCAGTCATACCAGGCATGGCATAGTCGGTAACAACTAGGTCGACGGTACGCGTGCGGCGGAGCAAAGCCAGCGCCTCCTCGCCCGAGCGTGCCTCGACCACTGTGTGCCCAAGATCCTCCAGCATCGCCGCTGTGTTCTCAAGCACCAAGAGGTCATCATCGACGACGAGCACGGAAAGCCGTCGGCTGGCCAGAGGTAGGGGTGCCGGAGCCTTCACACGCGGCTCTGGCACCGCGGTCTCTTCGGCAATAGGCAGCCAGATGTCGGCTGTCGTGCCCTCTCCAGGACGGCTCTTCAATACGAGCCTGCCGCCGGACTGCTCGGCAAGCCCGTGGACCATTGACAGACCGAGCCCCGTGCCTTTGCCGACACCCTTGGTCGTAAAGAACGGCTCTTGAGCGTGTTTGAGGGTCTCATCGTCCATGCCGCAACCCGTGTCGCTCACTGAGAGCGCAATATAGCCGCTCGTCGGAAGGCCGCCATAGTCCTGCTCCTCGCGAGCGGCGATGGTAATCAGGCCACCGTCCGGCATCGCGTCGCGTGCGTTGACCGCCAGGTTGAGGACAGCCAGTTCGAGCTGGTTCGCGTCGACCCTCACCTTCGGCAGGTCGATCGGAAACAGCGTCTCGACACGAATGCCGGCCTCGAATTTTAACAGCGATGCCATGCCACGCACCAATTCGCGGACATCGACAACCGCTGGCCTGAGATCCTGTTTACGCGCGAAAGCGAGCATACGCTGGGTCAATGAGGCGCCGCGCAACGCGGCTTGCATCGCGTTGTCCACCAGGCGTTGGGTCTTCGGATCGCTCGACGGCAAGCGCTTCTTCAAGAGCTCAAGGCTACCGAGAACGGCGGCAAGCAGGTTGTTGAAATCGTGGGCCACGCCGCCGGTGAGCTGGCCGATGGTCTCCATCTTCTGCGACATCATCAGCGCTTCGCGCGCCCGATCCAGTGCTTCCTGCGCCCGTCTCCTTTCGCTGACGTCGCGCACGATGTTAGCAAAGCCGGCGATTGCGCCGCTTTCATTCCGTACCGCGACGATCGTTGCCTCTGCCCAGAAGTGGCTGCCGTCCTGGCGCACACGCCAGCCTTCGATGGCGGACTTCCCCTTCCGCTCAGCTTCAAGGAGAGCGCGTGCGGGCGCCCCAGCCGCGCAATCTTCCTCGGTATGAAAGACCCTGTAGCTCGTCCCTACGATGTCGTCGCCATAGCCCATCAGCACGCGCGCGCCGAGATTCCAGTTGCCCACGCGCCCGTCCGGCTCGAGCATGAAGATCGCGTGGTCGACGATACCTTCCACTAGGAGCCGAAAGCGCTCTTCGCTGCGCCGCAGTACGTTGGCCTCGCGTTGGGCGCGTTCCGCGGATGCCCTGTCATAGACGGCGGCGGCGATCCCGATGCTCAGGATCACAATTGTGATGCCAGCGAGCAGGAACCCGAGCGGCGCCTGACCGACGCCGAGATGTCCTGTCTGCCCTGCCATGGGGATCGTCGGCAGGAACATGGCGCCTTCCATCGCGGCGTAATGCATGCCGGAGATCGCAAGCCCCATCACGAATCCCGCGAACAGCCGCTGGATCGCGCTAGTGTTACGAAAGGCGAGCCAGAGCGCCACGACGGAGGCGCTGATTGCGATCACGATCGAGAGCACAACCCACCGGGGATCGTACGCTATGAAGGCTGCCATTCGCATCGCGGCCATACCGGTATAGTGCATACCGGAGATACCAAGCCCCATCGCGAAGCCCGATGCGAGGAGCGCCTGTGGGCGCCGTCCTACAACGGCAAATGCGGCAGCGGCGACGACAATTGGAATGGCAAGCGAGAGAAGAGTCAGGAATGGATCGTACGAAATCTCGATTCCGGGCAGGCTGAAGGCCAGCATGCCGACAAAATGCATGGACCAGATGCCACCCCCCATGGCAATCGCAGCGGCTACAAGCCAGGCTCTGCGGGCCCTGCCGGAAGCGGCTCGCATCCGGGTTGCCAAGTCTAATGCAGTATAGGAGGCGAGTGCCGCGATCAGAATTGATAGCGCGACCAGAACGGGATCATGAAAAGCCGTGTGGTGATGCATTTTCGACCGACGCTAGCCGAATTCGCATTGGCGGTTACGCAAATTCTCCTCCCCCGGGCGATGCCGAAATCGTCCCCGGCACCAAGATTGTTCCCGCCATACATTGACCGCCTATGATGGCCGCGGCATTCGCGCCCTTCATCACAATTAAAATTAACAAGAATCAGTTGAGCCGCCGGCAGCCTGCGCCGCAAAGATGGCAGCAAGTCGGCCGATTCCCGCAGGAGGTGCACGACAGGCGCCCGCCTGTCACTACCCACTGTTCCTCATTTCATGGCCGCAGGGATCGAACCGGTCCAGTTGCATTTGAGCCGGAGGAGAGACGGACGGACGTCCTGTTGACCCAGTTCGCCAAGCGCGATCCCCGACTTGAATCTCGGCTCGAAAATCGATATTGAATTGAATTCAATTTAACCCTCAATCAAAGATGACCACGACGATCACGACACGAGAAAGATTAATCCGGGCGGCCCAACAGGAGCTCATCCGGAATCATGGCCATCTGGAAATGCAGGCTGTCGCGAAGCGGGCGCAGGTTTCGGTCGGGCTGGCCTATCACCACTTTGGATCGAAGGCCGGCCTGATCGCCGCCGTTGTTGAAGCGTTCTATAGCCGCCTCGATGAAGAGGTTTTCAACGACGCGTGCCGGCCCTCGGAAAGCTGGGCGAACAGAGAACGGCGGCGAATAGCCTCCTACATCGCCTTCCACTACGACCACCCCTTCGCTCCCCTTGTCATCGGAGCCTTGAGCCGCGCGCCTGAAGTCCTGGATGTCGAGAGAGCTTTCACCAACAAACAGCTCGCTGGTGGCGCGCGCATGATCGAGGCGGCACAGCGTGACGGCTTCGTTCCCGATCACGTCGATCCACATCTCACCATTGCGCTGATGATCGGCGGAATTCGCCAGGCGCTGATCGGCGCCCTGATGAGCGAACGACGACCCGATCCGGAGAAACTCACGGATGAGATTTGGGCCTTCATGGCCGGAGCCCTGCGCCTGACGGCTAACGCCGGCATCGAAAAAAGAGGTCGCGACAAAGTCGCCTGACGCTCAGCAACCGCCAGCCTAACGCCGAAGGAGTTTGCCTTGTCCAACCCTCGCGACTTTCACGCGCCGCAATCGTCCTACACAAAAGAGGATCTGCTCAAATCGAGCGAAGGTGGCTATTTCGGCCCGGGCAACGCCCAGCTGCCGGCGCCGCCCATGCTGATGATGGACCGCATCACCGAGATCAGCCTGGATGGCGGCGAATTCCGCAAGGGCCACGTCATCGCTGAGCTGGATATCACACCAAGCCTCTGGTTTTTTGATTGCCACTTTCCCGGCGATCCCGTGATGCCGGGATGTCTGGGTCTGGACGCCATGTGGCAACTCGTCGGCTATTGGCTTGGCTGGTCGGGCTCACCGGGCAAGGGCCGCGCCGTCGGCGTCGGCGAGGTCAAGTTCCGGGGAGACATCAAGCCAGACATCAAGCGCGTGCGCTACGAGGTCTGTATGCGCCAGGTAAGGCGCGGCAAACTGGCTGTTGGAATTGCTGACGGCAGCGTGTTTGCCAACGACGCATGCGTATATATCGCCAAGGATATGAGGGTCGGAATGATAGCGCCTGCGATCTGAGATACGGTAGCCGGCGGCGCGCAGTGCTGCGGCAGCATGGGAGCGCTGCGAACGAACAGCGCCGATCTTGACCGGCCGCAGCCCGCCACGCCCCTCACAGCCGAGCGCCGTCAAGAAACAAGCGGGCATGCCGATCAGGAACAAATCCAGATGATCGCAACCGCAATCGGAACACCCAAACCAAGTGCGCCGAAAATCGCCGGAACGAATTCAGAAAGCAAACTTGCTTCGTGTTTTACGCCAGGTGACGACATGACGTTACTCCTTGGAGCCCCGCGAGCCTCGGCCCGCCCCCAAGATGAACGATCAATTGCGCCTTCGGACTAACGCCCGTGGCGGCTCTCTTTAGAGGGGCAATGCTGGGGCGTTATGGTTAACAAGTGGTTAATCGGCATAAAGAGAAGTTTGCAGACCGCGCCTTGAAGACGCGCCGCTTGGTTGTGAATTGCGCGCCGGCGGTGCACACGTCGTTTCGGCCAAAGTCCGGAAGAGCGCCTCGCCGGCATCGTCGGCCGCTCCCCCGTCCCGCCCCGGCCGCCGTCAAGGAATGGCGCCCACTCGGCGCCACTCCTTTTCAGCGGCGCACGCGCCGATCAGAATGAGCAGCCATACGCCGTGAGCGAGGCCTTCGTCGCATCCAGGGTCTGCTTGCAGGTCGATTCCATGGTCGCCTTTGCCGACGGATTCTTGGCCATGTCGACCCACGCCTTGCGCGTCTGGTCGATCTGCGTCTTGTACATCGCGCGCTGCGCCTCGGGGACCTTGGAGACGACGCAGGCGTCGTATTTGGTCAGGAAGTCGTCACAGGCGGCAATACCCGTGCTCTGCGCGTGAGCCGTGGTGACGCCCGCGAGCAAGGCGATGCCCGCCGCGAGTGACAGCACCGGTCGGCGGTCCGCGCTCGAACCTGCCACGGCCTTTGATGTTGCTTGACGCATGATTCTCATTCCCTTGTACCAACTGAATAATTTGGATCGCCGGCAAGCACCCGGCGCCGCCCGTATCTCCCCGATCTATCCGCAAAGCGTCGCGCGCCGACAACCGGTCGGCGTTGCGCACGTTGAGCAGTTCAAGCGTTGAGCAGTTCGAGGCGAGACCGGGCACCTTCGTGCCGGCCACGAATAAGTGTTCCGTCAATTTGGCGACATTAAGGGTGACAGCGTGGTGACATTGCGACGGCCCGCGCGATCAATGACAGGTTGTCGCCATCATGTTGCGGCGCTAGCCCGTTGCACTGTGCGGCAACGGCGCTGCGACATCAGGCGTTGATCGAACCTCACCCGGCCGCGGCGGCCAGTCGCGGATGATCCGATATACGATAGTTGGCGATGAAGCTTTCGACCTCACGCAGCGGCATCGGCTTCGCAAAGAAATATCCCTGCATCGTCGAGCAACCGAGTCGGCCGATGATCTCGACCTGCTCTGCCGTTTCGACGCCTTCGACCACGCAGTCGAATTTCAGATTGCGGCACAGGTCGATCACCGTCTTGACGATGTTGCGGGCGTTCTCCTGCGTCGCGATATTGCGAATGAAGCCCCGGTCGATCTTGATCTTGTCCAGCGACAATTGATGGACATAGCTCAGGCTGGACTGCCCCGATCCGAAGTCGTCCAGCGCCACCTTCAATCCCATCGATCGCAAAATCCTGAGCGAATCCTGCACCTGCTCGTAATCCTGCATCAACGCCGTCTCGGTGACCTCGATGATAATGCGGCGAGGATCGATGCCGCTGCTTTCGATGAGGGCCACGGTCTGCAGGATGGTGACTTGCGAGATCAGGTCGCGCATCGACAGATTGAAGGACAGGAAGATATCCTCCGGCCAGGAGTGGGCTGCGGCCAGCGCCTTGCGCAACAGGACCTGCGTGATCGTCCCTATCAGTTCGGTGCGCTCCGCGACCGAGATGAAGACGTCGGGAGCGACATCGCCGAGCTCGGGATTATGCCATCGCGCGAGCGCTTCGAATCCGACCAGCCGCGCCGTCCCGACATTGACGATCGGCTGGTAATGCAACGACAGTTCTGCGTCGAGATCGATCCGCCGCAACGTGTGTTCAATGATGCTGAGCTTGCGGATTTCGACTTCGTGCTCCCTGGAGAAGATCACCGGCTGGCCGCGGTATCTCGCCTTGGCGTGGTAGAGCGCGTAGTCGGCGCGCTCGTAGAGCAGTTCCGCCGTCATGCCGGCATCCGGAGCAAGTGCAAATCCCACCGAGCCGCCGATCTTGGCGACGATCCCGGCGACGGAAAACGGCGCGTCGAAGACTGAGCAGACTTTTGAGCCGACCGCAAGAACAGCCTCGGGGTCGAGGTCCGCATCGACGATGATGCCAAACTCGTCGCCGCCGAGACGCGCGATGAATTGCGTGTCATCGGAAAGCTCCAGCAGGCGCTGGCCGGTTTCCTTCAACACCCGATCGCCGACCCCGTGCCCGTAGAGATCGTTGACCGCCTTGAAGCCGTCGAGATCGAGCACGCCGACGACGAACCGGTGGTTTTCCGTTTTCGCTCGTTCTGCGAGGACCGACAGCCGGTGGAAGAACTGGCGCCGGTTGGGCAGATCGGTCAGGCTGTCGACATTGGCGAGACGGAAGTTCTCGTTGCTGAGACGCTTGGTCTCGACTTGACCATTGACCATGGCGGCGAACTGCCCGGAACAGATGATCAGGATGTAGATCATCGCGACCGTGACCAGGAAAAGATTCAATCCGATGGCGATATGAACCACGTCACCGCTCGCCAGCAGAAACACCACGAACGGTGCGATCACCGTGCCGGTCAGGATCAGCGCCGCCGGGCGCACATGCATCAGGCAGAAGATGCAGCTGACGACCGTGATACCTACGAAGAACAGGATATGGCCGTGGCGGGAGGTGTCGCCATACGGAAACAGGCTAAGCGCCCACGCCAGGAACGCAAAGCCCAGTGCGCCGCCCAGCAACACCGTCGCCCGCAGGGTGCGGGCGGCGGCCTTCGGCTCGACCACGCCGTCACGGCGCCGCAGCCAGATCAGGCAACGGATCGCGCAGGCCCCCACCAGAAAGCCTGGAAACGCAACGGTCAGGCTTAGCGGCGCCATGCCAAGATGGGTAAACGCCAACGCGATCGAATTCACGCTCAGGATAAAATAGAGCAACCGGACCGGCCGCGAAAACGCCGCGAGCTGCGCGCCCATCAATTCGTGATTCTCGGCATCGATCCGAAATAACTTCGCGATATTGTTCACGAGGCAACCACAAGGGATCCAATCGCCTTGATCGTGCCGCCAAACCCTTAAAATCGATGCTCGGCCGGTTCCATGGCGCTGCGCGGCTGGTTAACGGCTCGCTAACGCCGCCGAAAACAGCTGCTCAAGGCCCGCTTTACGCGGCTGAGGTATCGATCGAGCGGCGTATCACCCGCCGCACCTCCGCATTGGACAGGAACAGATCGTGGTTGATGACGCCCCAGCCGGAGTCGGACGCATCGATGACGCGCACCCCGAGTTGCTCGATGGCGGCCTTCTCGGCGGCGCCGACCCGTGTCATTCCGCCGGCCAACCGTCCCGACAGCGCCAGCGCGCGATCGTTCGTTGCGGCAACGACGGTGATCTTGCGGCCGAGCGGACCGATGCGGGTGACGGCCGACGAGAATACGTCCATGTCGATATCAGGCGAGGCGAACACCACGGCCCCGATCTTGTCCGTAACGCTGTCGCCGTTTCGCGCATAGAGCTGGCGCAGGCTTTCGAGCGTCAGCATGGTGCCCATGCTGTGTGCGACGATGTGAACACGGCCGACGCCCGGAGTCGTGACGGCGGCCTGGAGCACGCGCTCGAAGCCATCGCGCGACCACATCGCGCTGTCGCGGTCATAGGCGTAGTCGAACAGTCCAGCCTTGGACGGCCAGGAGAACACCATCGTCTGGCCGCGGAATTTGATGCCGTCGGCGAGGTGTGCTGCGTCGAGCGCGGCCGTCTCGAATGTCTGTTTGAAACCGTGCACGTAGATCAGGACGTCGCCCCCGCCGCCCTGCGCGAGAAGATCGCTGACCTCTGCCGACACCGGTTCGACCCCATCGAGACGCCAATCGCCAATACCGGCGGCGGCGAGCGAGAAACGGCTCTCGTCAGGCGCCACCAGCTTTGCTCGTGCCACGGTCATCCTGGTCGCGCGCTCCGGCCCGAACCAGGGTTTCGTTCGCCCGCCGTTGACCGCCTTGCGCGTGGTTGTGACGAGCAATGTGGGTTCCGCGGTAAGCGACGAAGCGTCGTAGCGCGCGCCGGTCGCGCCAAGACTGGCGCATCCACCGAGCGCGAGCACGCTGGCGGAAGACGCGATCCCGCGCAGGAATGCGCGGCGGGAAGTCTCGTTTTGCAACAAATCTCGGACGATCACACAGGACCTTTGGGAAGACGGCCTTCGCAGACCCGCGACCGCAGGTCTCCCGAACTAGGATGGCGAGAAAAGGGCGGACGATGGCAATCATTTGTTCCAGTTCCGTCGCGATTCCGTGATCCGCGGGCGGCGCAACGAAACCATTTCGATCCGCCGCGAAGTCCTCTGGAAACAAAGGCCCCCTACGGTGTTGTCCCATCAAACACGGGGTTAGATCATGTTTGTATCGGTCCTGAACCTCATTTATCGCGGATTCCTCAAGCGTGCCCTTTCCGGCATGGCAACACAGGGAGGAAGGCTATGACCGAAGTCGTGACAGCGTTCCTCATCTTCGTCAGCATCGGCATATTCCTCGCCCACGCGTTCGATGCCTATCGCCTGCGCTAGATCTGCTCCACGCGGCACGATGGCGCCGCGCGACCAGCCGGCGTTTTGATTCACGCCTGGCGGCACTTTCCTACCGGCCGCCATCCTTTCCGGCGATGAACACGTCGCGATCGGGGAATTTTCCAAACACTTCCGCCGGCTGACCGAAATTCGTGGCGAGCACGTCCTTGGGATTTGCCGCGATCCATTGCGACAGATCGATGGTCTCGTAGATGCCCGCATTGAACCCGATCAGCATGCGCGCGGGTGCGCTGCCGACATTCTCGATCGAGTGGCCATAGCCCTGCGGGATGTAGCCAACGTCGCCCTTCTGCAATCGCTCGGTCCGGTAGCGGCCGTGCGAGCCGAACAGGGTGACGCTCACTTCGCCCTCGACGACATACTGCCACTCGTCGGCGTTCGGATGCCAGTGCAGCGTCCGCAGCGCACCGGGATCGAGATCGAGGACGACGCCCGTGATCGTCTTCGCAATCGGGAAGCTCAAGGAATCGACGCGCCACTCGCGGCCGCCCTGATAGGTCGCATGCGGCGTCTGCGCCAGCAGGCGGTACTTGTGGGTCTCCGGCGGCAGCTTCCAGCCCTGCAGCGGCACCGAAGGCTCGGCAGGCGGCGGTTTGCCGCGTGCAAAATACACTTCCTCCTTCGGAAACGTCGCGAACGCTGCTTCGGGCAGGCCGAAATTCTTCGCCAGCAGCGCCGGCGGCGTATGTCCGACCCAGTCGGTGATGCTGAAGGTGCCGAATTCGGAGAAGTAGCCGTTGTCGAAGATCAGGATGAAATGACAGGGCTTGTCGCCGAGGCATTGCAGCATGTGGCCGTGGCCGCGCGGGAAGTACCAGACGTCGCCGGGGTCGAAATTGTTGGTCTCGGCGAGGCCGCCTGGGTCGACGACAGTGGTGCGGACGCGGCCCTCAAGAACGAACGCCCATTCCGCCGCGGTGGCGTGCCAGTGCAGTTCGCGCATCGCGCCGGGCTCGAGTCGCATCGAGACGCCGGCGATCCCCTTGGAGATAGGCAGTTGCGCGACGGTCGCCTCCTTGCCGTAACTGTTGCCGATGACCTTGCCGTCCGACTTCTCCAGCGCGAATTTGAAGGTCGGCAGATCCTTGCCCGCGAGCGTTGGGTCCGGAACATTGTTCATGAAGCTCGGATCGCCGCCGGCGGCCGGCTGGGCCCCGCCCAGCGCTGCCAGCGAGGCAATGCCCGCGGCGGCCAGAAACTCCCGGCGTTGCGGATCGGACATGATGCTCTCCTTTCGGCCCAGCGAATGCTCCGACGACGACACCCCACGCGACCGCCGAACAAGCGCTCTCCAGACCACAAGGTTGGCACTGGGCGTGCCGACCGCAAGTCGCCACGCCGCAGGGCAACCAAAGGTCAAAAGCAAGGACCGGCCGCCCGCGCCCTCCGGGCCGTCGCAGGCTCAATTGAATGGCCATTGAATCAACAGGTTAGACAGACGCTTGGGGATGGTGCTAGAGAACGCAGGCGGGCAGCGGGATTTTCGATTCCGAAGGTCGGGAGTTCTGGTCTCTCCGGGCGCGCTCGTTCGGCTTACGGCTATTCGGACATTTCGACATGAGAAAGATCATCCTGACGCTGGCGATCCTGTATCCGGCGGCGGCGCTGGCTCAGGGGACCGCCCCCGCCAATCCCCCGTCTGTCGGCGGCAAACCACTGGTTGTGGTCGGGTCGAAGAAATCAGAGGCGGGTAAGAAGGAAAAGCCTTTGTCCCCCGCCCAGAAGTTGCAGGCCTGCCAGGACATCGACGATGCGACCAAGGAACGCCTGAATTGCTACGACGCCATTTATGCGCCGCAACCCAAGCCGAAGGCGCCGGCGGCGAAGGGCGTCAATGACTGCCGCTTCCTCAAGGAGGAAGACGAGCGGCTGACCTGCTACAACGGTTTTGCGGACAAGATTCCGAAGCTGCCGCGCTAACTAAAGCAGTCGGCGCACCTTACCAGGTGCTGTTCCAACTCGGACCGCCGAAGAAGCCGAAATGCGACTGCTGCGCCACCCGCATTTGCGGCTGCGCGAACTGCATCTGCGGCGCCTGACGGCTCTTGGCGATCTTGCGCTTGCGCTGAACCTGCGGCTCGGGCTTCTTCGCCTCCGCCGGGACGAACTGTGCAAACGTCTCCCGCACACGGGCCTGGGCGGTGGCATCGGCTGAGGCCACGGCAGGCGTCGGCGGCGCAACGGCCTGGGCCGTCACGGTCGGCGGAACAATCGTCGGAAGGCTGGTGTCGTAAACCACCCGCTCCGGCAGCTTCTGGTCGGAGCGAATGCGCACAACGGTCTTGTTGACGGTCTTGTTGACCGAAGGAGCGGCCTGGCTGGCCACGACGGCCTGCTGTGGGATGATCGTATCGATCGCCAACAACAGCGCGAGCAGCACTCCGCCGACAAACAGGAAATAACGCGCTACGGGCATTGGTCTCGCTCCCCCCGCGCGAGTACTGCGCGGTTCAATCGCCTAACGGGCGATACACCAGTTAGTTCCTGGCCCACCGGCAAGGTTCAAAGACGCCGATCACATTTTCGGGTGCGGGACCGCGCGTTTGATCGCGCAGGGTTAAATACGGCTGGCTGTAACCACCGAACATTTCGCCTTATTTGCGTTGACGTTGATGAACCCGACCAGCATGCCGGCGTACCGCTTCCGGCTCTTCATGTTCACGGTATCGGGAATGATACGCCTGCGGTCGGTCAGATGGCTGCCGTCCCGGCGGGCGAACTTGCAGGCGATCTCGATATCCTTCACCGCGTAGTCATTGGCGTTGCGGAGCGTGAAGGTCACCAGCGCCTTCGAGCCGAGCCCGCCCCTTCGCCACGACTGCGAGATAATTTTCAGGCCGTCGAGCGGCGATTGGGGCTCCACCGTTTCGGGCGGCGCGATGTCAGTAGGCGCGGCAGCGGCTGCCGCCGGATTGGCGTCGGGGGAAACGGCTGACGGAGCCGGGCCCGACAAGGTCGCCTGGATCCCGGCCGTGTCGCCGTTGCGGGATGTATCTTGCGTGACGCGGGTAACTTCAGGCGACGTCGCGGTGGAATGACCCTCCGCATCGCTTGCCTGCGGGAGCATCAACCACATGGCGCAGCCAGCGATGGCGATGGCCGGCAGCACGGCGAGCCGTGCTTCGGACCTTCCGAACGACCACCCGGCGATTCTCATAGCCGTGCCCTCACCCGGCAGCACCGGCGATTGCCGTGCCGCGCACGAAAAAAGCCCTACGGGCGTTTTCCCGTACGGCTTCTGTCACGACCGCCGCTGTACGGATCCCGCCGCCCGTCAACAATCACCGAAGGCAGAATTGGTTTCATGCCACCTCGACAATATTGCGGCGGCGGCGCGACCGGGATGGAATTGCGGATGCCCGGCGGCTACATTGGCCGCACCGCAACCGGCCTTGAGCGCCGCAACAACAATAAGGGGGAGACCGAAATGCCGACCGTTACCTGGGATCATGTTCACCTGCGCAGTCCCGATCCCGAAGCGACCGCGGCGTGGCTCGAAGACATTCTGGGTGGCGAGATCGTCCGTGGCCCCGGACGGATCGACGTCAAACTCGGCGGCGCCAATGTGTTCATCGCACCCGTCACCGCCGGCGACGGCGTCAACACCCCGCCGGTGACGCCCTATCAGGGTCTCGACCATTTCGGCCTGACCGTGAAAGACATCGACGCGGTCGCCGCCGAGATCAAGGCCAAGGGCGTCGAGTTCACGAAGGAGCCGACCACCATCCGGCCCGGCGTGCGCATCTGCTTCATCCGCGGGCCGCAGGGCATTTCAGTCGAGCTGCTGGAGCGCGACAAGAAATATGCGTGACGCGCTGACGCTTCCGGACTGTCATCACCCGCGAAGAAGGCGGGTGATCCAGTATTCCAGAGACCTCAGACAGACTGAAAAGCCGCGGCGTACTGGATACTCCGCTTTCGCGGAGTATGACGGTCAGACTCCGACGCGAGCGCGCGAAACGGCGACCGTTACGTCATGCTGCCCGGCATGAAGCAGCGGATGCTCAATCCTTGATAACCGCGCATCGGCCAGACCATGGTTCGGCCTACCCGATTCGGTTCGGTGATCACGGCGTCGTCGGGCACGTCGTGCCACTCGCCGTCGATCCGCACGCGGTAATGCCCGTTGCCGGACTCCCAATCGACGTCGCTCAGCGCATATCCATCGGCGTCGGAACAACACGGTCCCTTCCCGCTCTTCAGGCTGTCGAACCACTGCTTCAGCGGTGAGTTCGCGTAGCGGCCGTCGGGATCGCGGGCCTCGCCGCGATCGGCGGCGAGCGGCAACATCAACAACACGCTGCCGATCATCATCCACTTTTTCCAACGGCCCGCGCGATGACGGCCCGTAGTTTCACTGTTCCCGATCTTTGGGTGCGGCACGTGGCCGCCGGAATTGATCCAGTTGGTCACCTGTTTCTCTTGCTCCAGCACCCGCCGGCCGGTGCCAAATCGAGCTATGCATTTCGCGGGCCAAGTTGAGTCGGCCCACCGTCATCCTCGCATCACGCCGGAGTAGTGCGCACAATGTTTGCTTCCTGAGCGGGAATTAGCAGTCAACCTGACGCGTTGACGGTGCGGGCCACGCTTTGGCATAACTCCTTGACCGGCTTCCGTGGGCGCGGCGGCCGGCATCTGGGACGTCATGAAGAACGGGCTCTATTCGATCCACGTCACCCTGCTGGATGGGCGCACCGGCAAGGGCAGTGGCGTCATTCTGTTCCGGGATGGCCAGATCCTCGGCGGCGACGCCTATCTGTTTTATACCGGCAGCTACACCGTGAAGGGCGACACCTTCAAAGGCGAGGTCCTGGTGCAGCGCCACACCACCCCGCGCGACAATGACAACCCGCTGTTCGGCGGCCCCAATCCGGTCGGCATCGGCGTATCCGGAACCTTCACCGACACCCGCGGCAGCATGAATGGAACCGCGCTGGTCGGCAAAGCGAGCCAGATCTTCGGCGCCACCCTGCACAAGCTGGCGGATATCAATTAGTCGGCCCGCCTATTCGTCGGTGGATTTTCATGCCGTCTTGCGCGGCGCGGCTGTTGCGACATCGCCACTGTTGGGCGTGCCGCTCGGCTCGATCAACAGCAGATGAACCTCTTCCCTCGCAACGGGACGATGTTCCACGCCCTTGGGCACGACATACATTTGCCCCGGCCCGAGCGTGATGGTTCGATCGCGAAGTTGAATATCCAGCCCCCTTAAGGACGAGAAAAAAATCGTCCGTGTCATCGTGCTTGTGCCAGACAAATTCGCCTTCCACTTTCACGACCATCACGTCGCAATTGTTGAACTGCGTCACCGTGCGGGGCGACCAGTGCTCGGAGAATGTGGACAGCTTCTCCGCCAAATCAATTCCGTTGCTCATTTATGGTCCCTGGTTGCTACTCCGCCGCCTGCTCCAGCGGCGCGGTGCGCGGCAGGATCATCTGGATTCGCGTGCCGCCGCCCGGCTGCGAATCGAGATCAAGCCGGCCGCCCAGGCGTGTCGTCACGATGCTGTAGACGATGTGCAGGCCGAGCCCGGTACCGCCCTGATCGCGTCGCGTGGTAAAGAACGGATCGAAGGCGCGGCGGCGGACGTCGAGGCTCATGCCGCATCCATTGTCGGAAAAGATGATCTCGACATTGTCTTTGCCGGACTCCCGAACCTGGATGTCGACCGTGCCGGACTTGCCGTCCGGGAAGGCATGCGCCACCGAATTGAGAAACAGGTTGGTGAGCACCTGTCCGTAGGGTCCGGGATAGCTGTTCATCACCAGATTGGGCTGGCACTCGACGTTGAGCGTCAAATTGTGCTTGCGCAGACCCGGCCGCAGACTCATTACCACTTGCTCGGTGAGATCGCCGAGGTCGAAAGAGCGCTGGTCTGAATAGTTGCGGTCGGCGGCGACCTGCTTGAACGACTGGATCAGCTCGGCGGCGCGGTTGAGGTTGGCGACCAGCTGCGACGACGCATCGCGGCTGGTCTCGAGAAAATCGTTCAGGCTGGAGCGCCGCAGTTCGCCACGGGCGACCTCGGCCGTAAAGTTCGACGTCTTGCGCTCCAGCGCCGACGCAACCGTCAGGCTGATGCCGACGGGGTTGTTGACCTCGTGGGCTACGCCCGCTACCAGCCGTCCCAAGGCGGCGAGCTTTTCAGCTTCGATCAGCGAATTCTGCGTCTCCCGCAGATTACGCAACGCGCCCTCCGCCGCATCCTTGGCCTTGCGCATCTCGGATTCGACGCGCTTGCGCTCGCCGATGTCGAGCGCAACGGTCACGATGTTCTCGATCTCGCCGGCCGCATCGAGGATCGGCAGCTTGTTGACCAGCCATTGCCGCATATGGCCGGACGCATCCTTGTATTCCTCCTCGTAGAAGCCGAGTTCCTTGCCGGCCGCCAGCACCCGCTTGTCGGGCTCGTCGGTCTTTTCGGCGCCGTAGCGCGACATCAGATCTGCCGTGGTGCGGCCGATCGCATCCACCGGCTCGACCCCGAAAATTCCAGCCATATAGCGGTTCATCAGGACGTAGCGGAGCTCCTTGTCCTTGACGTTGATGACCGCAGGCACGGTGTCGATCACCATTTGCAGCAAGCGGCGGCCTTCGGCGATCGCATCCTCGGCGCGCTTCTGGTCGGTAATGTCGCGCACCGTTCCCTCGTAGCGGACGATGACGCCGGCCTCGTTGTGCACGGCGCTCGCGCTGTCGGAGAGCCACAGCACCGAGCCGTTGCGCGTGAGAACCTGGTACTCATACTCACGGATCATGCCGTCGCGCTGCATCAGCCGCTCGTATTCCGCCCGTGCCTCGGGATGGACGTAGACCGTACCCGCGATGTCGCCGATGCCGTTGATCAGGTCCTGCGGCGTGGCATAACCCATCATCCGCGCCAGCGCCGGGTTGGCGTTCAGCAGCGCGCCGCCGGGCGTCGTGACGTAAATTCCGTCGACCGAGGACTCGAACAGCTTGCGGTAACTTTCCTCGGCAAGCCGCTGTTCAGCGAGCGCGCGCACCGCCGCCTCGCGCGCCGCATCGGCATCGACCAGCGTTTGGCGAAACACCTCGGCCGCGCGGGCAATGTCGCCGATCTCGTTGTCCACGTCGGTTGCCGGGATCGAGGCGCTCTTTTCGCCACGGGCCACTGCGCGAATCGAGTTTGCGATCGAGGCGAGCGGGCGCACGGTGCGGCGTACCACCAGCATTGATGCGAAAAGCCCGATCAGAACGCCGGCGGTGCCGAGCACGATGCTCTGCCACTTGGCTTCCGCGAGCGTCCGCGCAAAATCGCGGGCGAGGACACGCCCCCGCCGCTCGCTGACGTCGCGCAACAATTCCGTCACGCGCTGGATCAGGCGGCCCTCCGCGCCTAGTACTTCCCTGTCTATGTCGGATATCTGCCGTTCGCGGATCGATATGTTGACGATCGCCAGCGCATAATCGTCGACTACGGCGCGCAGCTGCGGATCCGCGATCGTCATCGAGCGCATGCTTTCCGCGGCTTGTTCTGCAGCCGAGGGGTTATGCGCCAGCAGCGCCGAGGCGATGCGGCTCTGGGTCTGCAGCAGGGCCATCGCCATCCGGGAATCGGACGCTTCGGCGATCGCCGTATCGAATTTTTCGCGCAAAGGCGGCAACGCGACGATCATTTCGGCGCGGCGGTTGATCAGCGCTGAAATGCGCTCGATGCCGCTGCGGTAGGTCGACAGGCGTTCGGATACGCCGTCGATCATATCCTGCTGCTCGGGAGCGAGTTCCAGCCGCGTCTTCTTCAGGACCTCGCTGAGCGTAGTCGCGGCTTCACCGACCTGGAACGACTGGCTGCCGGGGTCGGTGACAAAATCCCGCGCTGCGAGCCGCAATTCGTTCATGCGGCGGTCGATGTCCTCGGCCAAATCGCCCACGCTCTGCAGCCGCTGCAGCTCGGCAAAGGTCGAATCGATATGGCGGATAGCGATGACGCTGGCGGTCGAGGTGATGATGATCACCGCCAGCACCAGCATGAAACTGCCGAATGTCAGTTGGCCGATCGAAAGCGAGAACGATCGCGGCGGCAGCGAATTCGGCGGCGTTTCAGCGGTCATGTTGGTCGGGGCCGGGCTCCTATCGGGCGCAATATACGATGTATTTCGGGCCGTGGGGAACATGTCGGCCGGTGGTTAATGGCGGTATATAGGCCGATTCCTCGGTCGAACGGGCAGCGGCCCGGTCACGCAGCCCTGTCACACTTGGGTCGCCCCCGGCCTCAGCGCCCTCGCCAGATCCGACGGCATCATGCCGAACATGTCGCGAAATGCGCTGGAAAAATGTGCCGAACTGGCAAAGCCGGCGGCATGGGCCGCTTCCGTAAGCGAAGCGCCCTCGCCGCTGGCGCGAACCGCCGCGCCCATCCGGTTCCAGATGCGGTAGCGCCGCAGCGGCACCCCGGTCTCCGCCTTGAACAGGTGCAAAAACCGCGACGGCGACAGGCCAGCCCGCGCCGCCAAGGCCGTCAGCCGATGGGCGCGCTGTGGTTCATCCCGCAAATGCTGTAGTGCTGCGGCGATGCGCGCGCTGGTTTTCCCGCGCGACCCCACACCCAGCAATTCGCCGAGCGATACGCGTCCATCCTGCGGCGCGATCCGGCTTTCGGCCAGGCCGGTCATGATTTCGACCACACCGGACTCGTCCCTCAGGTCGAAGGCGGCCCGCGGCGTTGTGGTCGTCATCCGCGCGATCAATGCCTTGAGGTCGCGCCCCAACGGATCGACATAGAGGAACGCCATCCGGCCCCGCTCGATGCGCAAATGGTGCAGGCTGTTGGGCAGGATCAGCACGCTGCGGGCTGCGCGATAATGCGTCGTGCGATCCGCCGGATCGTCAGCGACTTCCAGCGGCGCATCGAGGCCGACGGCAAGGACGGCGGTCGCATTCCGGTGCGGCGTCAACCCGAAGGCCGGGCCGAGGTACAGCACCCGTGCGCCCCACCCGATCAGTTTCGCTGCCGTCATTGCGCGCATAGCCAGTTCTTGAAAGCCCCGGATTGTCAGGCGGATCTAACATCTGGAATGGCAACGATCCCCCAGGATTGACAACGATGACAAATAACCGGTCTGAGATCGAGCACCAAACCGCCATTGAGCGCACACGACTAGCCGTTGGCCGCTACGCGAGCGCATGGCTTGCAGGCGATCGCGCAGCGCTTGCCGCCTGTTATCATGACGACTTCACGCTGCATTACTTCGGCCGCAACCCGCTGGCCGGCGACCACGCCGGCAAGGCCGCCGCGCTCGGCATCCTGGCCGAGGTCACGCGTCGCACCAATCGCCGGCTGATCGCCATCGTCGACGTCATGGCTGGGCCAGAGCGCGGCGCGCTGCTGGTGCGCGAGCGTTTCGAGCGTGAAGGCAGGACGGCCGAAGTCGAGCGCCTGCTGGCGTACGCCGTGCGCGACGGACTGCTTTCCGAATGCTGGGTCTATGACCAGGACCAGGCGCAGGTCGACACCTTTCTGACGTGAAGCCCGCTCAGGCAGCCTCCCCGATCGGTCTCGCCTTTCGCGCCGGAATCGTCATCGCGGCGACGCCGACGACGACGCAGGCGAGCCCGATCCAGGCGGTCGAACTCAATTGCTCGCCGAGGAAAACCACGCCCGCCGCGACGCCGATCGGCACGCGCAGATAGGCCTGCGCCGTGGCGCCGATCGATCCCAGGGTCCGGATCAGGCGGAAATAGATCACGAAGGCGAGCGCCGTGGAGAACACCGCAAGCGCTGCCAGCGCCAGCATCGAACTGGTCGACGGCTGCAGCGTCCACGGCCGCTCCAGCGCCAGGCTGACGGGAATCAGGAGCGCCGCGCCGCACAGCAAGGATCCGGCCGCGGGCACCATCGGATCGAGATCCCTGAACCCCCGGCCGAGGATGGCCGCACCTGCGTAAGCGATGGCGGCAAGCACCATCACGATCTGGGCCGTCAGTTCCGCGCCGAAGCCGGACAGCGCCTGCACCCCGACGATCAGGCAGATGCCGGCCATCCCGGCGATGACGCCGAGCAGCTTCCGTGACGTCACCTCCTCATGGCGCCTGATAGCGAGCGTCAGGAAAAACGTGAATATCGGCGCCGTGGAGTTGAGGATGGTTGCCACCCCCGCGTCCAACGCCTGCGCGCCCCAGGCGACCATCGTCCACGGGATGACGCTGTTGAGGCAGGCCTGAAACAGGAAGCGCCGCCAGGTCGTGGCATCCACGGGCATTCTCACGCCGCGCCAGCGCAGGATGATCAGCAGCAGCAATCCGGCAATCAGCGTGCGGCACGCGATCAGGGTGATCGGCGGGATGGTTGCGACGCCGATCCGGATGAAGGTGTAGGACGCGCCCCACAGCGTCGCGAGCGCGAGCAGCAACGCCAGTTCGGTCGCCATGCTGGCGCGTTGAGGATGCGTACCGCCCATGTCCGTGTTTCCCGGTCTCGATGAATGCCGGGACGGACATTACAGCCGGAAGCCCCTCAATACTTCGTTGTACGCCGAAGTGTGGATGCAGCCTTCGCTGCGGCCCGCGTCGGACGCGTCAGCCGACCGAGCCGACCTCGAACACCTCGCCGTCATAGCCGGCTTCGAGGGGAATGCGGAGCTGGCGGCCGCCATTGCTCTTCGTCATGACCGGCGTCACGGTGACGACGGATTTGCCTCTGGAGTCGTCGAGCGCCACCTTCACGCTTTGCTGCTTGCCGAGCTTGATCAGGTTGCGCGTGGTCGGGAATGGCAGCTTGAAGCGCCCGCTCTCGCCGCCCTCCAGCGCCTCGCGCGGCGAGACCCAGATCGAGTCGGTGGATTCCTTGCCGTCATGGGCGCCGACCTGTTCCGGTGGCGCGGCGGCGAGGAAAAACCAGGTGTCGAACCGCTTGGGCATGCCCTCCGGCGTGATCCAGTGCGCGTAAGGAACGAGTTCATCGAGCGCCAGCACCATGGCGTTGTCGGAGAGCACCTTGAGGAAGCTGATCTTGCTGTCGCAGAGGTCGGCGCGATGCGCGGCCTCGATTTCCCTGGCACGTTTGGCATCGACCAGCGTCTTCGAGCCCTTCGGCCGTGCCAGCAGGATGCCGCTCTCCTCGAAGGTCTCGCGGATCGCGGCGATGCGGAAGCTGAGCGTCGCCTCATCGAGCCCCTCGCCGCCCGAATACAGCTCTGATGTCGCGATGATCTCCTTGTCGCCCTTGTCGACGCTGCCGCCGGGAAACACCAGCGCGCCGGAATTAAAATCGATCTCATAGTGGCGAACCATCATGAAGACCTCGATTTCCTTGAGCGCAGCGCTATCGCGCAACAGCAGGATCGTGGATGCGGGACGCGGGGCGATGGTTTCGGCCATTGGACTAACCTGCCGCGCTGGATTGCGGTTGCAGGTTGGCGCGGCGATCGACGCGCGCCACCCGTGACAGCAGATAATCGACTTCGGCCTTTGCGGTGGCCGTGATGGTGGCGCCGGGCTTGCGCTGCGCACTGGACGAGATGATGCCGCGCTTCTGCAGCACGTATTTGCGCACCGACAGGCCCGCGCCGGGCTGCTGCTCGTAGCGGATCAGCGGCAGATGCGCGTCGAACAGATCGTGCGCCGCGTCGCGCTTGCCGGCCTTCGACAGTTTGACGACATCGATCAGGAGTTCGGGGAATGCGTAACCCGTCATGGCGCCGTCGGCGCCGCGCTCCATTTCGAAATCGAGGAACAGTCCGCCATTGCCGACCAGAATGGACAGCGGCCGCAACGAGCCGTCTTTCTGATAGCCGCGCAGCGTGGAAATCTTCTCCAGACCCGGCCAGTCCTCATGCTTGAGCATCACGCAGGACGGCGAGTCCATCACGATCTTGCGGATCACGGCGGGCGTGAAGATGACGTTGAGCGTCAGCGGATAGTCCTGCAGCACCCAGGGAATCTCGTCGCCGATCGCTTCCTGGGCCTGCTTGAAATAGCCCGTGATCTGGTCGTCGGTGCGCAGATGCGGCGGCGGCGCGATCATGACGCCGGCGGCGCCTGCGTCCATCGACGCTTTCGCCAGCGAGCGCATCGAGGCAAAGCCGGGCGCCGAGACGCCGACGATGATCTGCATGTTCTTGGCGCGCTTGACGAAGCGAACCGCCACCTGCTCGGCTTCAGCGGCATCGAGCTTCGGCGCCTCGCCCAAAATGCCGAGCACGGTGACGCCGTCGCAGCCGACTTCGGCGTAGAAGTCGGTCAGCCGGTCGATCGATTTCTCGTCGATGCGGCCGTCATCGTGGAACGGGGTCGGCGCGATCGCAAAAGTGCCTGCGGCCTGAGCGGTCAGTTTCATGGTGGGATCCTCTATCCTCTTTCGTCATTCCGGGGCGCGCGATAGCGCGAACCCGGAATCTCGAGATTCCGGGTTCGATGCTATCGCATCGCCCCGGAACGACATTTACTTGAATCGCCGCGCCGATTTCTTGATCTCCTCCTCGGAGAAGAAGATTTCCTTGGCGTGGGTAACGATATCCTCGGCCTTCCACCCCGTAAACGGCGGCGTCCAGCCTTCCATTTCCATCATCCGCATTTCCCGCACGCCACGCGGGCCGGAAACGCCGAGCACCTTGCCGGTCTGGTCGCCCGACAAATCGCTGACCATGTATAGCACGGCCGGCGCGATGCCGTCCGGGCCGAGCGCCGCGCCGGGGTTCTCCTTATAGCGCGGCAGGTCGGCGGTCATGCGGGTCAGCGCGCCCGGGGCGAGCGTCCAGATCCGGATGTTGTACTTGCGGCCCTCGATCGCCAGCACGTTCGACAGTCCCCAGATACCGCCCTTGGCGGCGCCGTAATTGGTCTGGCCGAAATTGCCGATCAGGCCCGAGGTCGAGGACGTGTTGACGATGACGCCGCCGCCGTTTTCGCGCATCCATTTGAACACCGGCTGGGTGCAGCAGAAGGTGCCTTTGAGGTGCACCTTGATCACCCTGTCCCAGTTGGCTTCCTTGGCTTTTGCAAAAGTCTCGTCGAGGAGGATGCCGGCGTTATTCACCAGAATGTCAGCGCGGCCGAAATTCTTGATGGCGTCCTCGAAGACCGACTGCCCGCCTGCGATGGTCGAGATGTCGGATCCGTTGGCGACGGCACGGCCGCCCTCTTCCTTGATCGCGTTGACCACCTTCTGCGCCATCGACACGTCGGCGCCGGAACCATCGCGGGGACCGCCGAGGTCGTTGACCACGACCGCCGCGCCCTCGCGCGCAAACAGCTTTGCGTAGGCCTCACCGAGCCCGCCGCCCGCACCGGTGATGATCGCGACCTTGCCGTCGAGTAATCCCATGGTGGTTTCTCCCTTTCGGTTTCTTCCTTAACCTCGCCCCGCTTGCGGGGAGAGGTCGGATCGCACTTGCGATCCGGGTGAGGGGGTACAGGTCTATCTAGAAACACCGGACTCGCGGATAGACCCCTCACCCCGACCCTCTCCCCGCAAGAGCGGGGCGAGGGAGTACACCGTCTAACCCAGCACCGTCTTGCCGCTCTTGATCACGGTGACGCCTCTCGACTTCACCTTGGCTTCGAACGAGACGACGTTGCCGTCCTTCCACAATTCCATCGTCACGGTCTCGCCGGGGAAGACCGGTGAGGAAAACCGCGCGACGTGCTGTTTGAAGGCCGACGGATCGTAGTCCGCATAGGTCTGCAGCACGCCGCGGCAGGTGATGCCGTAGGTGCACATGCCGTGCAGGATCGGCTTCGGGAAACCGGCCTTCTTCGCAAACTCCGGATCGGAGTGCAGCGGATTGCGGTCGCCGCAGAGGCGATAGACCAGCGCCTGATCCGGTCGCGTCGTGATGTCGACGATCTTGTCGGGCGCGCGGCTCGGCACCTTGTGCGGTTCAGACTGGCCTTCGGACGGCCCGCCGAATCCGCCATCGCCGCGCGCGAAGCGCGAGGCGACCAGGGTGGCGAGCTTCTCGCCGTTCTCGTCCTTCAGCACGGTCTGGTGGCGGATGACGGCGCCCTTGTCCTTGCCCTTGTCGAAGACGTCGAGCACGGTCGAGTCGGCCGTGATCTTGGCCGCGCCCGGCAGCGGCTTGTGGAAGGTGATGTCGCGCTCGCCGTCGACCACCATCATGCGGTTGAGATTCATCTCGCCGGGGCCCGAACCCCACGCCGCCACCGAGGCGAAGGTCGGCACGACTTTTAGGGGACGCGGGGTGAAGGTGCCTTCGTTGACGTAGGCGAGTTCGTTCTCGTCCATCGGGTCGGCGCCCATGCCGATACCGTAGGCATAAAGCATCACGTCGCGATCGGTATAGGCGTATTTCTGGCCGAGATTTTTCAGGGCCATGAGCTGTTCGTAATTGATCGGCATCGCGGTCGTCCTCTCCCGAATCTTTCTTGTGCCGTTGCAACGCTTTCTTTCGTCACCCCCGCCACCCGGTCCGGCCTTTGGCCGGCCGGATGACAGGCTCCGGCCGGGGGTCCAGTAACCACCGGCGTTTACTGGATCCCCGCCTTCGCGGGGATGACGACTTGTTGTTTGCCGCGCAGCGCGAGCAATTCCGTCAGGCCGCCGTGAAGAACGGCAGTGGAGCGCCGTCGGTTGGCTTGAACACCACCTTCACCTTCTGGCCGATCTTCAGGCTCGTTAGATCGCAGTCGACGATGTTGGTCTGCAGCGACGGGCCTTCCTTCAGCGTGACATAGGCGATCGCGTACGGCCCGGTCGGCGATTTGCGCATCAGGCTGTAGGTGTAGATCGTGGCTTCGCCGGAAGCTTCTTCCCACACCGTCTTGTCGGAGAAGCAGAACGGGCAGACCGAGCGCGGGAAGTAGTGCGGCTCGCCGCAGGCGGTGCAGCGCTTGATCATGAACTTGCCGGCCTTGGCCGCTTCCCAGAACTGCGCGGTCTCCGGATTGGTCACCGGTGCCGGATATTTTTTCACTTCTGCCATCACACACGCTCCAGAATGCAGGTTGAGGCGGCGTGACGCACGCCGAGAAGTCCGCCGGTGCCATGGGCGATGGCGAGGTCGCAATTCGGCACCTGCACCTTCGGATGGGCTTCGCCGCGCAATTGCCTGATAGCCTCGAGAATTTTGGTCATGCCGCCGCGATTAACAGGATGGTTGCTGCAGAGACCGCCGCCATCGGTGTTGAACGGCAGCTTGCCGACGCCGGAAATGAGATTGCCGTCGGCGACGAACTTGCCGCCCTCGCCCTTCTTGCAGAAGCCGAGGTCTTCGAGCTGCATCAAGACCGTGATGGTGAAGCTGTCATAGATCGAGGCGTACTTGATATCCTTTGGCGTGATGCCCGCCTCCTCGAACGCACGCGGGCCGGACCACACGCCCGCGGAATAAGTGAGATCGAGATCCTTTCCGCCGCGCGGGCCCTTCATCGCCTCGCCATGGCCGATCAGCCGCACCAGCGGCTTCTTCAGGCTTTTGGCGATCTCCGGCGTGGTCACGATCAGCGCGCCGCCGCCGTCGGTGACGACGCAGCAATCCATGCGATGCAGCGGGTCCGAGATCATCGGCGAGTTGATGACGTCCTCGACGGTGACGACGTCTTTCAGCATCGCGTGCGGGTTGTACTGGGCGTGATGGGAGGCCGCGACCTTGATCCAGGCGAGCTGTTCGCTTGTCGTGCCGTAGTCGTGCATATGGCGCATGGCACACATGCCGTAAGCATTGTGGGTGGTGGCGCCATAGGCCGCCTCGAAATCTACCTCCGCGCCGGCCGCGCGCGGCGGCATCGGGCCGGTGCGCGGCTTGCCCGCCAGGGTGATCAGCGCGATCGAGCATTTCCCGGCCGCGATTGCCTCAGCGGCGTGACCGACATGGATCAAATAGGAGCAACCACCGGTATCGGTGGAATCCATGTGGCGAACCTTGAGGCCGAGGTAATCGACCATCGGCCAGAGGCCGCCGGGGGCGTCGCCGGCGCAAAAATAGCCGTCGATGTCAGCCTTGGTGAGCCCGGCATCCTCGATCGCCCCCTTGGCGACCTCGGCGTGCAACTGCGCGGTCGATTTGTCGGGTGCGTGCCGGGTGGGATGCTCGTAGATCCCGGCAATGTAGGCTTTTCCCTTGATGGTCAAATCGTTCTCCGTTGGCGTTTCTTCTTCCAGGTTTTTTCTGGCCTGTCGCCGCCCCCTTGGCAAGCGCGGAAATATTCCGCAGAGCGAGACAGTAGCGACTGGACTCAACTCGGGATGATTATCGGCGGAAATCGTATCAGGTCGGGAGAGGCGGATATGCCGGTGCGTTCTCGCGGCGCGACGCGCCCGAGTTGTACCTGGTCGCTTGCCCTCTCTGACATGAGAGGGCGCAGGGAAGACCGGGTGCGCGCTGCACCCGCGGTCTCGTGTGCAATGTGCACAAAGAAGTGCGCACACGAGCATACAGGTCCAGCGGAGAGCATCCGGCCTTCCCTGCGCAATGGTTTGACGGCTTATGGCGCGCTCTTCCCGGAGACGAATTCCTCTTGCCTCCGTCGCTGCCGGATTAGCGGCCGATCGACCCCGGTTGGATTCGATCAGCCTCCGCCAGCTTGACACCAGCCACGGGTGCCAGAACCACACGCTTTTGCCGTACGCAACAACGCCGCTCGCCTTGCGCGGATCGATCGCTCACAGCCCCAAGACAAAGCTTGAGGCCGCCCTGCAATGCCTCGCGCGCGCAACGCCATCGCGTCCACCGCAACCCGCACTCCACGTATCGTGACGACGCGTACGCCCCTCTTCGATGAGGCGGGATGGCGCGAAGATGGAGCTGATTTGGGGGAAACGAGAAGCGGAATATTTTTGCCGCGCACTCTGGACAACCGAAATCACGTTGAAATGGCTGGTGAAATTCGTTTTTGCGCGCAGCGGGTTTTGCGGTATATTGAACGTGCGCCGAGCGCTGACGCCTGCTGATTTGCCCGACAGGCAATCTTTCCGTCATTCCGGGGCGTGCGAAGCACGAGCTATGATGTGCAATTGCACATCAGAGAATCCATTTCACCACAACGCTTGCAGGCCAATGGATTCCGGGCTCGCGCCAAAAGGCGCGCCCCGGAATGACGGAGGGGGAGCAGTCGCAGCCCTAAATCAGTGATGCTTTTCCAGAACAATGATCGATGTGGAGGACGCGCACTTCCACATTGACGCGACATAGCAGTAATTGCCTGGATAGTCGCCGAGGCAGAAGCCATCCGCATCTAGTGCTACCAGTCGACACTTCACCTCGGTTTTCCAGAAGGCAAAGCGATCGCCCTCGGATATCCACCGCAGGGGCTGCCCTGCCTCAGCAACCACGAAACTCGAACCGTCCCGCAGAAGCCGCTTAATATCTGTCTCTCCCAGATTCTCAGCGCGACGTGCATCCAACAGGCCGTCTGCGTTCCAGAGCTCTACGAGCGGCATCTGTGTGACGATCTTTTGGGCCGAGTCCATGCTTTACCTATCCTGAGCGCAGGCGTAACCCACCATCAGGTTTTGGCGGGTTCACTCGAAGATCGCGACGGCGCGGATGGGGCTTGCGGTGCCACCGCGGATCTTGAGTGGAAAGCCGATGAAGCGGAATCGACCGCGTCCCACAAGCTTGTCGAGATTGGCAAGGCATTCCATGTGCGTGATCCCCCGTTCGCCACATGCAAGATGGGCCTGGAAGTTGGGTTCGCCTTCGGCGGGCTGGGCTCACCGCCTCCACACCAAACATGCCGATGCCCCGGTCGGCCAGCCAATGCCCGCTTTCCACCGCGAGACCGGGGAAATCGTGGAGGTAGCCCGGCTTACCCAACAGGCGCTCGTTGGTGGCCATGTGCAGCAGCACGGTGTCGTCGGCGCGGATTTCCTGCCCGGAAGCCGCCAGGGCCGCTTCCATTTCCGGGACCGTCACGGCATGGCGCAACGGTACGTGGGACAGATCAAGACAGATGCCAGACGTATAAAATTTCTCCAGCGGCATCTGATCGATTGAAAGGGCACCGGGACGGCAATCGAAGTGCACCGGCGCATCCACGTGTGTTCCCGCATGATCGCTGAAGGCGATGGACAAAGCTTTGGAGGAAAAGTCCGTGTTTCCCGCGCGCTTCTTCTCGGCGTGGTCGTACCACACGGAGATGATCACGGGAGGGTGGGCGGGATGCGTCTGCGTGCGGTGGAACAGGTCACGGCTCAGATCGATCATTTCCATCGGGTTCCCCTTAGCGGCTCTTGGTCGAGCGTATCCGGCGATGGTGCGAAGGAAGCCCGCATTCTGCGGCCTTTCGCGAGTTGGAAACGGTTTCTGAATTCTCAATCTGGCGGGAAGGCCCGGCAGGGCAAACTTCTCCGACTGACTTTCACAATATTCCGATTTGCTACTCATACAAAGCCCGAGGAGGAAGCCAACCGGCTCCGGGTCAAACGAAGCCAATGACCCAAGCCGGAAATGAAGTCTTACCAAGCTACTCGTGGCTTGGTTGTCCATGGTGTCCCGACAGAAACCGAAGGACTTCCTTTAACTCCGGAATAGGCGGCATCCCCTTCGCTGCGGCTTCCTTGGGACACCATGGGTATGCTTGCAAGTTGGCCTTCGCTATGTCGAAACCTTGTCTGCGACCCTCCGCGAAGCTTTCGGCAATTACCCTCGCAACGATCTGAGCATCGTCGCAAGAGAGCCGTTTGAGGGGCGGCAATGAGCGCACGATCTGACGACCGCGTATCAGGTCTATCTCTGTAACAATGGGCGGTTTGATCGGCATTGCCGCAACTCCAGAACCGCAGAATGCAATAATGCTACCGTGGTTAGGAGGATTTCAGGTATGCGTTTGCGCAGCCGAAGCATCGTTTAGTCCGAGCCTGCTGCATTGCTCGCAGCCGCGAAACGAACAGTCGCCCGTAGGGTGGGCAAAGCGAAGCGTGCCCACCATTCCGGACAACAGCCGTCGAGAGATGGTGGGCACGCTTCGCTTTGCCCACCCTACGCAGCCTACTCCGCCGCGATCTGCCGTGGCGCAGGTGGCGGATTGGCGAGGTCGGCGGCGAGTTGCGTGTAGCGCACCTTTGCGTCCTGCACCGCCTTCTCCTTCACCGGACCGTAGCCGCGGATGCGGTCGGGCAGCGAGAGAATTTCGACTGCGGTATCGTGCGTCACCGGCGACAGCAGACCGAGCACGGTGGCGACGTCCTTCTCGTAGCCTGCGATCAGGTCGCGCTCGAGCTTGCGGTCGGCGCTGTGGCCGAAGATGTCGAACGGCGTGCCGCGCAGGAAGCGCAGTTTTGCAAGTGTCCGGAACACCGGCATCATCCACGCGCCGAATGCGCGCTTCTTCGGGCGGCCGAGCGCATCCTTGCCGCCGCCGAGGATGGGCGGCGCGAGATTGAAGTTGAATTTGAAGTCGCCTTCGAATTGGTCACGGAGTTGCTTTTCGAAGCGGCCATCGGTGAACAGCCGTGCGACTTCGTATTCGTCCTTGTAGGCGAGCAGCTTTGCGTAGTTGACCGCGACTGCGCGCGGCAACGCATCGCCATAGCCGCCATTGGTAGCCGCATCGCGCACTCGCTTCACGAGGCCACGATAGCGGTCGGCGAGCGCGGCATTTTGATAATCGGCGAGGTGCGCGCTGCGGTGGGCGATGACCTCGTCGAGCGACATCGCGTCCAGCGTCTTGGGCGCGACCGTTTCGTCCTGCCCCTTCATCATCGCTTCAAGCCGCGCCGGATCGGCCGCGGCGAGACGGCCGAGCTGGAAGGCCTGCGTGTTCATCTTGATCGAGACGCCGTTGACCTCGATCGCCTGCAGGATAGCCTTTGCCGACAGTGGCAGCAGGCCCTTCTGGTAGGCGTAGCCCAGCATCATGATGTTGGTGGCGATGGAGTCACCCAGCAGCGCTTCGGCGGGCTTGGTGAAGTCGTAGAAAGACGAGTCCTTGCGCAGCTCGGTTTCCAGCACGTGGTTGACCTTGCGGCTCTGGAAATTGAAATCGCGGTTGAGGATGAAGTCGGCGGTGGGAATGACGTGGGTGTTGATGACGCCGACGGTGCGGCTGGCTTCGCAAAGCGTGATGGTGTCCTTGGCGGCAGCCACCACCTCGTCGGCGGCCATCACGAGATCGGCGGTGCCGGTGACGATGCGCGAACAGGTGACGTCGGCGGTATGTTCTGACAGACGAACATGGCTGAGCACCGCGCCGCCCTTTTGTGCCAGGCCGGACATGTCGAGGATCATGCTGGCCTTGCCCTCGATATGCGCGGCCATGCCGAGCAGCGCGCCGATCGTCAGCACGCCGGTGCCGCCGACGCCGCCGACGGCGATGTTGTAGGGCCGCTGCAGCGAGGGGAACGAGGCCGGCTCGGGCAGATCGCCGATGTCGCCGAGGCCGGTGTCGCCAAGGTTTGCCGGCGCGCGGCGGCGCGGCTTGCCGCCGTCGATGGTGACGAAGGACGGGCAGAAGCCCTTCAGACACGAATAGTCCTTGTTGCAGGTCGACTGGTTGATGGTGCGCTTGCGGCCCATCTCGGTTTCCAAAGGCTCGACCGAAATGCAGTTCGACTGCACCGAGCAATCGCCGCAGCCTTCGCACACGGCGGGATTGATCATGACGCGGCGCGCCGGATCTTCCATCAGGCCGCGCTTGCGGCGGCGGCGTTTTTCAGCGGCGCAGGTCTGCACGAAGACGATCGCCGAGGTGCCCTTCAGCGTCCGGCAGGTCCTCTGGACCGCGTCGAGTTCGTCGCGATGCGCAACCTTGACGCCGGGCGCGATGTCGGACGCCGGATAAGCAGCCGGACTTTCAGAGACGAGATAGATGTTGCGGATGCCTTCGGAATGAAGCTGGAAGGTGATCTGCTGCGGCGACAATTCGCCGTCGACATGCTGGCCGCCGGTCATCGCGGTGGCATCGTTGTAGAGGAGCTTGTAGGTAATATTGGCGCCGGAGGCGATCGCCTGGCGGATCGCGAGGCTGCCGGAGTGGAAATAGGTGCCGTCGCCGAGATTGGCGAATACGTGCTCTTCCTTGGTGAACGGTGCGACGCCGACCCACGGCACGCCCTCGCCCCCCATGTGGGTGTAGGTCTCGGTGTTGCGGTCCATCCACAGCGCCATGAAATGACAACCGATGCCCGCGAAGGCGCGGCTGCCCTCGGGCACCTTGGTCGACGAGTTGTGTGGACAGCCTGAGCAGAAATACGGGGTGCGGGTGACGGGGGCGACCGCCTGCATCTGGGTCGCCTGCCGGCCGTTGAACCAGTCGGCCTTGGCGCGGAGCATCGCGGCGATTTCGGGATTGAGATTAAGCCGAAGCAGCCGTTCGGTCAGCGAGCTCGCGAGCGAAGCGACGGAAAGTTCGGCGGCGAAAGTGAGAAAACGCTTGTCGTGATCGTCCATCTTGCCGACGATGCGAGGGCGGACGTCGTCGCGCCAGTTGAACAATTCCTGCTTGACCTGATTTTCGACGATCTCGCGGCGCTCTTCGATGATGAAGATTTCCTCGAGGCCGACGGCGAAATTGCGCACGCCTTCCGGCTCCAGCGGCCAGGGCATGCCGATCTTGTAAAGTCGAAGCCCGATCTTGGCGGCGACTTCCTCGGTGATGCCGAGTTCGCGCAGCGCCTGGCGGATGTCCTCGTAGCTCTTGCCCGATGCCATGATGCCGTAGCGGGCATTCGGCGAATCCATGGTGATGCGGTTGATCTTGTTGGCGCGCGCAAACGCGATCGCCGCATAGCCCTTGTAGTCCTGCAGGCGCAGGTCCTGCGCATAACGATCATCAGGCCAGCGCAGGTTGAGTCCACCCGGCGGCATCTCGAAATCGGTTGGGATCGCGAAGGGGGTCATCTCGTCGGTGAGGTCGATCTCGGCGGTGGTTTCCACCGTCTCGGTGATCACCTTCATGCCGACCCAGCAGCCAGAGTAGCGCGACATTGCGATACCCAAGAGGCCCATCTCGATTATTTCGTGGATGCTGGAGGGATAAAGATAAGGCATCAGCGCGGAGATGAAGGCGTGGTCCGACTGATGCGGGACGGTCGAGGACTTTGCGCCGTGGTCGTCGCCCGCGAGGCAAAGCACGCCGCCATTTTTGGCCGAGCCTGCTGTATTGCCGTGGCGGAAGACGTCGCCGCAGCGGTCGACGCCAGGGCCCTTGCCGTACCAGATGCCGACCGCGCCATCATATTTGGCGCCGGGCGAGAGATTGAGCTGCTGCGAGCCCCAGATCGCGGTGGCCGCGAGGTCCTCGTTCACGCCGGGCTGGAACTTGATGTTGTACTGTTCGAGGTGTTTTCGCGCGGCGAAGAGCTGCTGGTCGTAGCCGCCCAAGGGAGAGCCGCGATAGCCGGAGATGAAGCCGGCGGTGTTCAGCCCCGCGGCACGGTCGCGGCGAATCTGGGCCATCGGCAGGCGGACCAGCGCCTGGATGCCGGTCAGGAAGATGTGGCCGGTACCTTGGGTGTATTTCTGATCGAGACTGATCGGACCCTGGTTGATTCCCATTTAAGCCCTCTTTTGCCTCTTGAGCGTTGATCGAGACGCCGCTTTTTATCTAGGCATCTGAACTTCTTAGAACCAGTCTATGTCGGATTTTCCGAGCCGCGCCACCACAAATCTCGGCCAAAGAGCCGCGCTTTCAAAGATCGCAATTTCGTGCCGGGAATAGCGGCAGCGCTTTTCGGTTTGTGTCGTCCGGGAGCCCCGCCGCGAAACGGCATGACATCCCTCATCGGTCCGCTTTCGCGCTATAACGCCCCAGGAGGCCAGATGGTGCAGGGAAGACGCCGGACCATGCGGACGATTCTCGCTCGCGTGCTTTTGTGCACTGCGCTCGCCATTGGCGAAGTCCACGCCCAGTCGAGGGTCGAGCCGACCGCAGAGGATATCGCGCGCGGCAAGGCGCTGACCGACGCCGGCGACTGTGCAAGCTGCCATACCGCCGATCCCGCAAAACCGTTCGCCGGGGGCAAGCGGATCGATACCCCGTTCGGCGGCATCTATTCGCCCAATCTGACGCCGGACCGCGAGACGGGCTTGGGCGCCTGGAGCGATGACGACTTCTACCGCGCGTTACGGTTCGGGATGGCGCGCGACGGCTCGCGCTATTATCCGGCCTTCCCCTATCCGAACTTCACCAGGCTGACGCGCCAGGACATTTTTGCCATCCGCGCCTATCTGGCGACGCTGACGCCGGTGAGCAATGCGCCGCGCGCGTCCGAGCTGCGCTGGCCGTACAATTATCGCGTCGTCATGCGCGGCTGGAACTGGCTGTTCTTCAAGCCCGGCATTTTGATGCCGGACCAGCAGAAGAGCGCGGAGTGGAATCGCGGGCGCTATCTGGTCGAGGGCGTCAGCCATTGCGGCGCCTGCCATACGCCGAAGAACATGTTTGGCGCCGACAAACGCGGCCAGGCTTACGGCGGCGGGCGGGTCGACGGCATGTTCGCGCCGCGGCTGGACGGCGCCGAGCGCAGCGGCCTGAAATCCTGGAGCGTGGAAGACATCACCGAGTATCTGCAGAGCGGCCGCAACGGCAGGAGCCATGCCGGCGAACTGATGTCGGAGGTCGTGGTCAATTCGACCTCGAAGATGAGCGATGCGGATGTCCGCGCCATCGCGGTCTACCTGAAAGACCTGCCGGCCGGCGCTCCCGAGCCGAAGGTCACCCCGCCTCCGCCGGCGCAAATGGCGGAGGGCGCGAAGCTCTATAATGGCGCCTGCATCGCCTGCCACGAGGACGATGGATCAGGCGCGCCGCGGATCTACCCACCGCTGCCCGGCAACGCCAACCTGCAATCGGCTGACGCCTTGAGCACGCTGCGCATCATCCTGGACGGCGCACAGACCGTGACGACGCCGCGCGCGCCCAACAAGGGATCGATGCCGGCCTATGCCGCAAAGATGACCGACCAGCAGATTGCCGACGTGACGAACTTCATCCGCAACGCCTGGGGCAATGCGGCCCCGCTGGTGACGGCGGATGAAGTCGCGAAGGCGCGAAAGGCAAGATAGCTGCTCAGCGCGGTTCACCATTGAACACGAATTTCGGCATTTCCCATTTGTAGCGGATCGCCAGCAGGCGCAGCGTGAGACCGAGCGCAAAGGTCAGCGCGGTCCAGACCTGGGCATTGAGGTTGAGCCCGAAGGCGGTGGCATAGAACAGTCCGGTCACGACGGAGACGCTGGCGTAGAGTTCAGAGCGAAACAACAGCGGCACGTCGTTGCAAAGAATGTCGCGCAGCACGCCGCCGGCGCAGCCGGTGATCATGCCCGCCACGATCACGATCGGCAGCGAGGCATTCATCTGCCAGGCGACATCGCAGCCGGCCATGGTGAACACGACCAGCCCGATCGCATCGAGCACCAGAAACGCCGTATTGAGCCGGTGCACGTGCCGCGCGATCAGGATGGTGGCGAATGCCGCTACCGCCGTCAGCGCGAGATAGGAAGGGTTCTGCACCCAGACCAGTGGATAGTGTCCTAGCAGCACGTCGCGAATGGTGCCGCCGCCGAGCGCCGTAATGCAGCCGAGCATGCATACGCCAGCCCAGTCCATGCTGCGCCGGCCCGCCGCGAGTGCGGCGGTCATGGCCTGCGCGGTCAGCGCCACATAGGACAGCAAATGCAGAACGGTATCGCCGGGCGGCAGGCTCCACATGACAACCTCGAATCTGGCAACCTCACATTGGGAACTCCAGGGAATCACCGGTTCCAACGCTACGGGGTTGCAACATTGGCGCGGAACATCCGGTCACGCCAACCATTGTCTTGGCGCTTAACTCTGGGATGCTAACGGAGGAACCCATTCATGGCATACCAACCCAATCCGAACGATCCCTACCGCGCCGGCCTGAGCGAAGAAGAAATCCGCCATCAGGCCCGCCTCAACAGTCTGGACAATGAGTTGCAAGCCGATCCCAGCCTCGCCGAGGGTCCTCCCAGTGGCGGCAAGGTCGCCATGTTCGCGGTCGCCATCGCGGTGGTGCTGGGCGCCCTGTTCTATGGCCTCAACAATACGACCGTAAACCAGGCAGGCACCTCGCCGACCAACCAGACCGCACAGACGCAGCCAGCCAACCCTGCGGCGCCTCCGGGCATGCGTGACGTGACGCCCCGCACCAACAACCAGCCGGGCACGACCACGGGCGCGGCGACCAATCGCCCGGCGGCTCCGACTGATTCGAGCACGGACATGAACAAGGCGACTACGCCGCCAGCCGACAACGCGCCGGCCAAGCAGTAACAATCGTCATTTGAAACGGCGCGCAGCGGGCCCATCGGCCCGCTGCTTTTTTTGTGGCGAGTAAATTTTATGTCTAGCTGAACATCTTGTTGAGTTCACCACCGGAATAACCGTTCGCGAATTCGGCGAACGTCCCCTGCTCCGCCATCTCCTTTGATGCCTTCATGAAGCCGGCCCATGCCATCCGCGCCAGCGAGGCGCCGACGCTGATCCGGCGCACGCCGAGATCGGAGGCCGCCTTCAGCGACGGGCCGGCCGCGCCGACCAGGAGATTGACGGGTTTTGGATGCACCGCCTTCACGACAGCCGAAATCTCTTCAGCCGTCGTGATGCCGGGCGCATAGAGGCAATCGGCGCCCGCCTCGGCATAGGCGGTGAGCCGGTCGATCACGAGCGTCAGATCCTTCTGCCCGCGCAAAAACGCCTCGCAGCGGCCGGTGAGCAGGACGCCGCTATTGTCGGCATCGATGGCCTTGCGCGCCGCGCTGATACGATCGACCGCGAGCGCACGATCGAACAGGGGTTTTGCGTTGTCGCCGGTAAAATCCTCGATCGAAAGGCCGGCCACGCCGGTCTTGACGGCGCGCGTGACATTGACGCCGACCTTGTCCGGCTCGTGCGCAAAGCCGTCCTCGAAATCGGCATTAACGGGAATATCGACCGCCGCGCAGATCGCGGTGAGATGGTCGCAGACGTCGTCGACGGTGACGCGGTTGTCGGCCTTGCCAATCGTCCAGGCAAAGCCCGCACTCGTCGAAGCCAGCGCCTTGAAGCCGAGATGCTGCAAGGCTACCGCGCTGCCGACATCAAAGGGATTGGGGATGATGAAGCACCCGCTCTCGTGCAATTTCCTGAATGCGGCGCGTTTGTCAGCAGGTGTCAGCATGGGTCGCTCCCCTCAATGTTGTTTGCGCCGCGTACATAGGTGTGCAACGCCCGTTCTGCCAGACGCCTCACGCCACGACCTTGCGCAGGAACGTCCGCTCCTCAGTGAGGATGAACTTGTTCTTCTCGGCGAAATTGAAATTGGCCATGCCTTCGCTGTCGGCGCGCAACCGCGCGCGGTAGCTTTCATAGGCGGCGAGGCTCTCGAACGAGATCAGCGCAAACGCGATGTTGTTGGTGCCTTCGTGCGGCATCCAGTAGCCGATGAGGTCGCCGCCGCATTTCGGGATGATGGTGAGCCAGTTTTTTGAGTACTGCTCGAACTGAGCGCGCTTGAACGGATCGAGCTGGTAGCGGATGAAAACGGTGATGGTCATTGAGATTCTCCAATACTTCTGCACCGTCATTACCTGCGACAAACGCGAAGCGTTTGCGCAAGGAAGCGAAGCGACGAAGCAATCCATTCCTCCGCTTGCGGCGCGATGGATTGCTTCGCTTCGCTCGCAATGACGGAGCCTTGTGTTGCAGCCCTGAGAGTACCCGCTTGCCCTACGTCAATGCTTCGGCTATCATCGAACTATGAAAGCAGGCCCCGACATCGCCATGGTCGCCTCTCTCGTCGGCGATCCCGCGCGCTCCAACATGCTGACTGCGCTGATGACCGGTCGCGCGCTGACCGCGAGCGAGCTGGCGCACCAGGCCGGCATCACGCCGCAGACCGCGAGTTCGCATCTGGCGAAACTCGAGGCCGGCGGCCTGATCGAGCCGGAAAAACAGGGCCGTCACCGCTACTACCGCCTCACCGGCCCCGATGTCGCGCATGTGCTCGAAGGCCTTGCGGGTCTCGCGGAGCGCGCCGGCCACACCCGCGTGCGCACGGGACCGAAGGAGCCGGCGCTGCGGCGAGCGCGGATCTGCTACGACCATCTCGCCGGCGATCTCGGCGTGCAGATGCTCGACAGCCTGCGCAAGCAGCGGCTGGTCCGGCAAACCAAACAGGACATCGAGCTCACCGGCGAAGGCAAGCGCTTCATGGCGCAGGCGCTGCAAATCGACACCGAGGCGCTGGCGCATCCGCGCAGGCCGGTGTGCAAGGCCTGCCTCGACTGGAGCGAACGGCGGCATCACCTCGCCGGCACGCTGGGTGCAGCCGTGATGAACCGGTTCACCGAATTGAACTGGGCGGCGCGCGATCCCGCGCCGGGCAGCCGTGTCGTGAATTTTACACGCACCGGTGAAAAACGCTTCGCCGCACTGTTCGGGAACGAGCCGGCTTAAGCGCGCCTTGTGAACCAGTCCGGCGGGAACGTAGACCAAACGGTGCCTGCGTTTCCGACGAGACTTCCATGAATCGTTTCCTTAAAGCTATTGCCGCCGCGATGCTGTTCGCGTGCTACGCCCTGCCCGTCCGCGCAGAAGCTCCGCCCAAATTCGGCGACTACACGGTGAAGGTCTACACCGGCAAGCACACAAAACCGCGCCTCGACCACGAATTCTGGCGCGATCGCAGCGAAACCTATCGCGGGGCGATGGAAGACAAGAAGGTCAATGCCGGCGGGCGCTACATCGTCGTCATCCTGCCCTGCGGTTCGGAATGCCAGGCGCCGACATTCCTCGACGTCCGCACCGGGCGGATCACCCAGTTCTTCACCGTCTCCAACTGGGGCGAAGTATCAGATGATTTCGAGCCCGTGATCAGCCGGGCCGACAGCCGCCTCATCGTGTTCCGCGGCAAGCGCAACGAGCAAGGCATCAACGGCAATCACTATTACCTGATCGATGACCGCGGCCAGTTGAAGCATCTCTACACGACGGACACCGGCGGCGATTTCAGCGCCGTGCTGAAGGCGGAATGAGACAGGCCTGATCTCCGCAAAATGTGAAGCTGTGCGGCCTTTACGACGGCCGGTATCGGCATCAATACAGCTTCATCTTCAGATGGAGTTTGCGATGCGACGAATTCTTGCCGGCGTGCTCACCGTCGCCCTTTGCATCCAGCCTTTGCTGCCGGCCGGAGCCGCGGAAAGCGGGCAGCGCGAACCCTACGGCATCGGTCTCGAAGGTTTTGCCTATCCCTACCCCGTCCACATGCTGCCGCTCGTCAACGACGGCGAACAGTTACGGATGGCCTATATGGACGTAGCTCCCGCGCAGCCGAACGGGCGCACCGTGGTGCTGCTGCATGGCCGAAATTTTCCATCGAGCTATTGGGCGCCGGTCATCAAGACGCTGAACGATGCCGGCTATCGCGTGGTGGTGCCGGATCAGATCGGCTTCGGCAAATCCTCCAAGCCGCTAGCCGACCTGCATTTCGATACGCTGGCGCGCAACACGATCGCACTGCTCGATCATCTCGGAGTAGCCAAGGCCGACATCGTGGCGCATTCGCTCGGCGGCATGCTCGGCGTCCGGATCGCGCGCGCCTATCCCGACCGGATCGCCCATCTGGTGCTGACCGCCCCGATCGGCCTGGAGGATTATCGGCTCTACGTGCCGCCGACGCCAACCGAGAAGATTTTGGAGAACGAGGACAAGCTCACCGCCGACGGCTATCGCAAGCAGCTCGAGACCAACTACGCGCTAAAGCTGCCGCCCGAACAGGTCACACCCTTCATCGACGCGCGTTTCAACATCAAGGGCAGCGCCGAATATCCGCGCTGGCTGCGCGCCTTCGTCAGCTCGGCGCAAATGATCTACCGCGAGCCTGTCGCGCACGAGATACCGCTGATCACGCAGCCGACGCTGTTCGTGATGGGCGCCGACGATCACAACGCGCCGGGTAGGGCCAATGCGCCGGAGGCACTGCGCGCGAAAATGGGACAGAATGCCGAGCTGGCCAAAGCCGTCGCCGCCAGGATGGCGAACGGCCGGGCCGAGGTGGTGCCGAATGCCGGCCATCTTGTATTTCTGGAGGCGCCGGCCAGGTACAGCGAACTGGTGCTCGGATTTCTGGCTGTAGCCCCATGACAAATCACAACATTCATGTTCCATTCAGGTGTTCGTGACTAGGTTCCGAACCGTGCCGCCTTGCGGCCAAGAACGGGAGAAAACATTGAAGTACCTTTTCGCAGCAGTTTTGGCCCTGGGCACCGTTGCCAGCTTCAGCGCGGCGGAAGCCGCGGGCGGATGCGGCCCCGGCTGGCATCGCGGTCCCTATGGCGGTTGCCAGCCCAATCGCCGGGCCGTTGTGGTTCGTCCGGGCCCGGTCGTCGTGGTGCGGCCCGCAGCTCCGGTCGTGGTGGTGCGGCCCGGTCGCGGGTGCCCTTACGGCACCGTGTGGCGGTATGGACGCTGCCGCGCTTACTGACATTTCCAATTCATGACAAAAGCCCCGCTCGCGCGGGGCTTTTTTTTATTCCTTGTAAGCAATCCCTGACGGCGACTTACCAGTAGTAACGACGACGACGCCAGTAGCGGCGGCGCCAACGACGGCGGCGATGCCAGCCCCAATACCTGCGACGCCAACGGCGGCGGCGCCACCCCCAGTGCCGGCGACGCCAGCCCCAGCGTCGGCGGCCCCAGCCGCGATGACGGCCGCGGCCGCGGCCCCAGCGCACTTCTTCCGGCGTGAGGCGATCGACCTCCTCGCCCGACGTGACGGCGGGTTGAGCATCGGGATTGGCGGGCAGTTTGGCGTCGTCGGCGAGCGGCGCCGGCATCAGCGGCGCGGCCTGCGCGCTCGCTGCAAGCGCGATGCCGCCCGCGGCAAATCCAAAGGCGAGTTTCAGAAAGTGGCGGCGTTCCATCACATCTCCTCCTCCGTCTGCTGTGTGCGAGAAAGAGAGTTTCGAGGTGCCGAGATGAATGCGCGGTGAACTGCGCGTTCAGCTTTGCTGCGAACGAAGCCGATCCAGAATTATTTTCATAGCGCTGCTGGTCACAGCGGAACTTTTATTGCTATTGCGGCATTTCTGCATCGCGCGGGCGTGTGCCGGCCGCGCTGTCTGCATCTCAAGCCGCTACCAGCTCCTCGGCAAGCACCAGCACATCCCGCGTTCGCGTCACGTCCGGCCAGTCGCGGTTGAAATCGGCGATCAGGCGCTTCATCTCCGGCCCCTCGATCGCGCGGTCGAGCGCAGCCTTATCGGGGAATTGGTACATCGCCTGGTGCAGCGATGGTTCGGTGACGCTCCAGTAGCGCCATGCCTTCACGGCCCCGAACGATTTCATCGCATCCGGCAGATGCTCGCGCGAATACCAGGTATCGAAGGCCTGACGCTTGGCGGGGTCCGACACGGTGGCGCGGACGACGAAAAAGGCTGCGGGCATGTTTCTCTCCCAGGAATTGTTCTTGTAGCTTCTCGTAGGGTGGGCAAAGCGTAGCGTGCCCACCACGCATCAACAACGGTGCAAGACATGGTGGGCACGCTGCGCTTTGCCCACCCTACGCACCTACGCACCATTCAAACTGTCACATGCTCCGTGATATCAAGGCCGCGCGCAACGCGTTATCCGAGGTGCCACCCATGCCTGCCCGCCATCGCTCCGCCCTTCTTGCAGCCCTGTGCCTGTTGACGGCAGCCGTTCCCGCTCTTGCCGACGAGATCATGCTGCCGCGCGAGCCGCAGATCGGGCCGCGGCCGTTTTATCTGGTCGACAAGATGAAGGACGGGCCGCTGAAGCAACAGCTCAGCCAATGCACCGGGCCGTTTCGCAAGACCGACTTTTCCATCGGCCACCGCGGCGCGGCGCTGGAGTTTCCCGAGCACACGAAAGAGTCTTATGTGGCGGCCGCCCGGATGGGCGCCGGCATCATCGAATGCGACGTGACCTTTACCAAAGACCGCGAACTGGTCTGCCGCCATTCGCAATGCGACCTGCACACCACGACCAACATCCTGACGGTGCCGGAGCTTGCCGCAAAATGCTCGCAAGCGTTCAGCCCGGCCGACCCGGCAACCGGCAAGAAGGCGTCGGCGAAATGCTGCACCAGCGACATCACGCTCGCCGAATTCCGCACGTTGACCGCGAAGATGGACGGCTTCAACGCGGATGCGAAGACGCCGGAGGAATACCAGAACGGCACGCCGCGCTGGCGCACGGATCTTTACGCCAATTCGGGCACGCTGATGACGCATGACGAGAGCATCGCGCTGATCAAGAGCTTAGGCGCCAAATTCACGCCGGAGCTGAAGGCGCCCGAAGTGGCGATGCCGTTCGACGGCGACTACACCCAGGAGAAATATGCTTCGCAAATGCTGAACGCCTACAAGAAGGCCGGCATTCCCCCAAGCGACGTGTTTGCGCAAAGCTTCAATCTCGCCGACGTACTCTATTGGGTGAAGACCGAGCCGGCGTTCGGGGCGCAGGCGGTGTATCTTGAGGATCGCTACGAGAAGCAGGGTCTCGATCCCAATAAGCCCGAGACCTGGAAACCCTCGATGGCGGAATTGAAAGCGCAAGGCGTCGCGATCCTCGGACCGCCGATCTGGACCATGCTGACGCTGAACGACAGACGCGAAATCGTCCCGTCCGAATACGCCAAGGCCGCGAAGGCCGCAGGCCTCGACCTGATCGGCTGGTCGCTGGAGCGCGACGGCCCGCTGCACAAGGGCGGCGGCTTCTATCACAAATCGATCAGATCAGCGGTCGATCGCGACGGCGATACGCTGACGGTGCTGGACGTGCTCGCAAAACAGGTCGGCGTGCGCGGCATGTTCTCGGACTGGCCGGCGACGACGACGTTCTATGCGAGTTGTACGGGGATGAAGTGAAGAGGCTTCGTAGCTTCGTAGGGTGGGCAAAGGCGCATATGCGCCGTGCCCACCATCTCTGTGAGGCAGAAAAAGTGGTGGGCACGCTTCGCTTTGCCCACCCTACGCACCGCCGTTTTGTCGAACACCCTCGCCCGGCGACAACGCCAGATGCACCAGCTCCGACTGGCGCGTCGTTCTCGTTTTCCTGAAGATGCGATGCAGGTGCGTTCGCGCCGTCGCCGGAGCTATTCCGAGCCGGGCTGCGACATCCGGCATGTCTCCGCCTTTCAGCATTTCCTCGACCAGGCCGGCTTCCGCGCGCGTCAGGCCGAACTGCTGCTGCAACACCTGATGCCGCTGGCCCGCGGCGTCTTCGGGATCGCTGACGAAGACGATCGCCGCCTGCTCTTGCCGCGCGATCCATTCGACGCGATGCCGCAGCGGGATCACCGTTAACGACAGCGGCGCGCGATCCGCACCTCGCGAAATCGCGATCTCGTTGCGCCCGCCATTGTTGAAGGGATCGGCGATCGCCAGATGAAGCCGCGCGGTTTCCGACGGCTTCGTGCCGCACAGCACGCCGTCGACCATTTTCAGGCCGGCATTGAACGATTTCTTTGCCGCCTGGTTTGCGAACAGCACGCGCGCCCTAGAGTCGACCATCAGCATGCCGCGATCGAGGCTGTCGAGCGCACCGCGCGAATAGGCGCGATCGAGCTCCGCGGATTGCAGGCGGTGGGTGAGTTGCACCGCGCGTTTGAGGTGCGGCGCAAGCGCATCGTAGAGCTTGATCTGCTCCAGCCCGAACGCGTTCTTGCCGGGGACGACGAACTCGAAGCGCCATTGATCCTCGACGAGAAGCGTCGCCCCCATCACCGAAAGATAGTTCTGCGGCCGCGACCACTCGTTGTAGAATTGACTGGCGCGAAGGGTTTCCTGGCGAAGCACCATGCGGTCCGTCACCGCGGTGCCGACCGGCACGCGCGTCATCCGGTCCCAGAACAGGTTGAGCGGGTGATAATGCTGCCCGTAGCTTTGCAGGAACGAAGGATCGGTGCGCGGCGCGACCAGCCAGGGCACGGCCACCGGCGAGACCGCGCTCAGCGACGCATCCTGCGCGCCAAAGGCATCGGCGATGGTCTGAAGGACGACGGGCCACCGGCTGGTGTCGGTCGCGGCCTCATAGATCTTCTCGATGATGACGAGCAAATCGTCCTGGTTCATCAAGCCCCCGCCCCCGCGGTAAAATGGCAGAATTGAAACGACTTGCAGCACCGTAATCAAGACAGTGTAGCGCCGTGCCCAATAACTGCAACAGCCGGCCCTGCCGTACATCATTTGATGTAGCGACCGAACGCCGCGCAAAAGCCCGAACGGATGGCTTCTGCCCCATCCATCTTCTAGCCTTTCGCATCGGTCAATTTTGAGTGTAGGAGATTTTCGCAAAATGAAATTGTTCAGGAATAATGCGTTGGCATTCGCTCTCCTGTCCGGGCTTGCAGTCAGCTCGATAGGTCAAGCGCAAGCGGTGACATTTTTCGACAGCCTCACCAGCGGCACGCTCAATCCAAATCTTTCGATCACCACCACCCCGGGCTTCGGTGCCGCGCTGACCAGTAATGGAATTGTATTCACCCATGATAGCGGCACCAACCATGGGCGCGCCGATCTCCAGAGCAACTTTACGTTCTCCGGCAACTTCACGCTTTCGGTCTTCGACCTCTATCCGTCGATACTTGCTCCGGATGGTGAAGCCGGACTGGAAGTCCATAATCAGGCGAACAGTTTTTCCGACGTGTTTCATTTCGCCAGTTCCGGCGACGTTCACGTCAACAACTTTCTGAGCATCAACTCATTGACCTACACCCCTGGCGCAGGCGGCGGTACGTTTACGATCTCGGGCTTCACCAACCAGCAGCTCACGCTCGATGTGTTTCTGCTCGAGGAATATAGCGGCTCTAGCGCGAACACGATCACCTTTAGAGACCTGAGCCTGAATGCCGACAGTTTCAGTCGGAATTTTGTGACGGGCGCCGTGCCCGAGCCCTCGACCTGGGCCATGATGCTGCTCGGCTTCGCCGGCATTGGCTACGGCGTCTATCGCCGTAGGAAAGCCGCGCCGGCGGCCCTCGCCGCCTGATCGAGATGAATGCAAAAGGCCGCCCTCGGTCGCGCTGATTTCCCGAGCAACCGGCAAACTCTGGCGTTTACTCAAATCAGTTTAAGACTTTCATTGAGGAGAGACTGAAAATGCTTTCAATCAAGACCTGTGCCGCCGCTATTCTCTTCGCAGCGGTGGGAATGTGTTCTGCCTCGGCGGAGACTGTTAATTTAAATTATTCCCTCGACAACAGCTTTCTTACTTCATTTTACACTGCTGACCTTGGCTTTAGTCTACCCAGTGGTTTTACAAACGCGAAGCTCACCATTACCACGTTCAACGCTGACGATCGCGCCATCCTGCAGCTCAATGGCACCACAGTAGGCAACACCGGCATTTTTGGCCCGGGTCCCGGGTCTTTCGTTTTCACGGGCGGCGGCGCGAATGATCCGTTTCTATTCACGTCAGGGAATGGCCTGCCCCATGATGACGTGACAAGCGGCTTCCTCGTCGGTCAGAACACACTGTCCTTTATTATAAACGATACCGGCACAGGAATATCCGGCAACCTAACGTCATCAACCGGCCCGACCGGGATTCAGTTCGATGCCATCCTCACCTATTCCGTAACCTCGGCCGTCCCCGAACCCTCGACCTGGGCGATGATGCTGCTCGGCTTCGCCGGCGTTGGCTTCATGGCCTATCGCCGGAAGTCAAAGCCGGCATCGGTCGCCGCCTGATCAAGATCGTGGGGTCGAGCGCTGCCTTCGAAGTTGCGTTGAGATAGTTGCGCTCTCCAGCTTCGTAGGGTGGGCAAAGCGAAGCGTGCCCACCATTTCCAGGCAATATGCCGATGGGTGGTGGGCACGCTTCGCTTTGCCCACCCTACGGCACCGCGCGAGCGGGCGCGTCAACTCAGTTTCATGGGGCTATCGCCGACCACCCGAAGATCGATCCTGCCGATCAGATCGGAACGGAGCGCCTCGGCGGCGCTGATGGCGTCGCTCGTCTGCCGCAACGTACTGACATTCGATCCGAGCGACACGATGCCGCCCAGCACTGCGGCGATCGAGCCGAGGGCCGCGACCTGACTGGAGCCGAACAGGCCGAGCATCATGACGAGCAGCAATGCGCCGCCGCCGGCGATGGCCGCCTTGGAAACCAGAATGATCTTTCGGCATCGCTCCGAGACTACGGCAAGCTCCTGGAGCCGCTCCTCGATGAGTGAAATCTCGTCGGTCGGGTCGTCCTCAGCCATCGCATTCAAGATCGAGCACCAATGTATCAGGTTCACAGGGTGGGTTTCGCTTCGCTCTACCCACCCTACCCGCTGATCGCCTGTCGCGCTAGGCTGGCTCGAGGCCGAGCGCCTGGGCGCTCTCGATCCAGGTTGGCAATTCGCGCTGGTACAAGGCATTGCTCTCCTTGAAGCCGATCGCCGGATCCAGCACGAATGTAGAGAGAACTTCCTTCACCTTCGGATCGCTGTTGGCTGCCACGCAAAGTTCCGCCAGCCGATCGACGATCGGCTGCGGTGTCGCCTTCGGCACCGCCCATCCGGTGAAGCCGCTTACGGTGAAGAACTTCGATGTCGCGCCTTGTTCGGGCAGAGTCTTGATATCAGGGATCGCGGCGACCTTCCTCGAACTCACCGCGAACACAACGCCCTTATCGCCTTGCAGGACGGATTGCGCGGCCGTGTAGCTGCCCATCGCGGCATCGAGCGTGCCGTCCAGCAGCCCCGTCCACATCGGCGCTTCGCCCCGGTAGTGGATCGGTTCGATCTTGAGACCATACTGCTTGTTGAGTTCGTTGATCGTCATGTGCGGCACTGAGCCCGCGCTATAGGTGCCGAAATTCACCTGGCCCTTCTTGCGCGCGAACGCGACGAAATCGTCCAGCGTTTTGACGCCGGACGCCAGGCTCGCGACCAGCGGCAGCCCGGCGCCCGGGATGATACTGACGAGCGTCAGGTCTCTGTCCATGTCGTAGCCGGGGTTCTTCATCATGACCCTGTTCATCACATAGGTGGTCGAAATCGAGCACAGGATCGTGTGACCATCCGGCGCCGCGCGCGCGACTTCCGCCGCGCCGATCGAGCCGGAGGCGCCCGCCTTGTTTTCGATGACGACGGTCTGTCCCAGCTGCCTGGTGATGAAATCGCCGAAGGCGCGCGCGAGCAGGTCGGTCTGCCCGCCCGCCGGGTAGCTGCAGACCATACGTATATTCCGCGACGGCCACGCGGCTTGCGCCGAGGCCCCGCGCAACAGGAAAGGCGTCGCGGCGGCTGCCGTGCCGGCAGCGATGAAGTGACGGCGATTGATTTTCACTGACATGATTCTCTCCCTGAATTTTTCAGGGAGCGTAGCGCATCGTCCCGCTAGTGCCACGTGGGAATGCCGGGACAGATTGGCGCACTCAAAAATACGGGCTTTCCTGACATGACTCGCAGGCGTGCAGTGACGGTATCTGCAACTCGATTTTTCCGCACAAGAGAATATGGCGACGAGCGATTGCTCATCCTCCTGAAACGGGAGTTGTCGCAGCGCTTCCACCGCCTGGATGCACCTCAGCCCATAAGAACCCATAAGAAAACGGACTGGCCGGCAGCGACGACGTTTTATACGAGTTGAACGGGGACGAAGCGAGCGCAGGCCGGGCGACCCTGTTGTAGCTCGTTAGAGCGCTCGGGACGCGGGCCGCAGCATCGGTGTCATCACGGGAGAAGAGCCGCTTTGTATCTTGCCGGTAATCTTGAAGCCATGCCGTTCATAGAAGGAAATGTTACGCGGATTCGAGCTTTCGAGGTAGGCCGCGACGCCCTCCTCGTCGCATCGTCGAAGCGCGTGTTTCATCAGCAACGTGCCGAGCCCTTGCCCGATCCAGTTCGGATCGGCGGCAACAAGGGGTAGATACCAATGCGCCTCACGGGGATGATGTTCGGCCATGCCTTTCATGACGGCGCCAATGTCCGCGGCGATCTCCGGACGCAGGGACTGCTCCATCACTGCGCTCATTTCTACCTCGTCTGGCTCGATGCCTGGCGGCAGCCAAAGGGCGGCGGCGCGAGCCCCTTCAGTGATGTCGGCTGTGCGATGCTCGAAAGCCCGGCCGCCGATAGCATTGACGAACTGAGGCATCACTCTCAGGTATTCGGACGATTCAGGCCAAGCCCAACGCGCCATCGGGTCGGCCGCAAAGCCGAGCACAATGGTGCTGGTCGCGCTTGCCCGGATGCTCGCGCCCGCGGATTTGACTTCCGGCGCCGCCGCCATCGTGTCTTTCCCTCACCATTCGATTTTAGGCATCGTTAATGTAACCGCGCCGATGCCTTCTTCAAGAACCAGGCCGGCTCTTAATTTTTCGAACGCGTGAAGGGCACAAAGCGCACGAGAGCGACGGCGCGCGTCGTCGTCTTGCCAGCGGCGGTTTTTTCGACCACCGTGAGCTGCTGCGTGGTGTAAGCGGCCCCCACCGGCATGACGAGCCGGCCACCCACTTTGAGCTGCTCAATCAGCGGCGGCGGTACCTGCCCGAGTGCGGCGGTCACGACGATGGCGTCAAAAGGACCGCATTCGGGCCAGCCGACAAAGCCGTCGCCCAGCTTGACGCTCACATTGTCATACGCGAGGTCTTTGAGTGTTTTCGTGGCGGTCTCGGCCAATGCCGGGATAATCTCGATGGTGCAGACCTTCCGCGCCAGCTGCGCAAGGATGGCGGCCTGATAGCCCGAACCCGTGCCGATTTCGAGCACGACATGATCGGGCGCGACCTCGGCCAGCTCTGTCATCAGGGCCACGATGAACGGCTGCGATATGGTCTGGCCGTGGCCGATCGAAACCGGCCTGTCCGCGTATGCGATGGAGCAAGTCCGCTCAGGGGTGAACAGATGGCGTTTGGTCCGCCCCATGGCCTCAAGAACTCGCTCCGAGAGGCCCTGCGGTCTCACAGCACTGTCGGACCGGGCGTAGGCGCGGATGGTTTCGACCATGGCGGCGCGCTCGGCGGCGCATTCCTCCTGTGCGGTCGCCTCCCGCGCGAGGGCAACCATGGACAGCACGATTGGCAGCAAGATCCTCATGATCATGCGCTCGGCCATTGCCTTGCCCAACTTCCAGGTGCCGGCTTGTCCCCTCTCCCGGCAAGAAAGTGGACACAGCCTTCGGGGACGGCGGCGTCTATGAAAACGACTACTGTTGTCGGGACTGCAACTGCACCGGCGCCGGCGCCGGCACGCGCGCTTGCGCCCTGGCTTGCGTCGGCGGAGGCGTCGACACAGGCTTACGCGCAGGCTTGGCAACCGGCAGCGGCGGATTAGCTGATGTCGCCACTGATGTCTTCCGCAGGTTCTGCTCGGAGGCGCTGGAGATCGCGCGCGCCATTTGTTCCTGGCTTGCCTTGAGCTGTTCGGCGGTCCTGGCATTTTCGCGCGCCAATTCTTCCTGGCTGGCCTTGAGCTGCCCGATCTCCTGCTGCACGCTTGCGAGATCGCGCGCCATCGTTTGGAGCGACTGTGTCACCTCAGGTGGGATCGGGGCGGGCGCCGCGTCTTGCGGCACGGCCTGAGCCGAAGGCGATAATTGCGAAATGGCTGCGTCCGCCGCAGCCACCTGAACAGCGGGCAGGCTCTGCTGGGCGGCGAGCTTCGGTGTTGCCGACGGCAACGACGAAACCAGTTGCGGCGTCCACCGGGAGATCATCAGCCGGGCCGTCTCGCCATAGGATTGCGAAGCGAATGCAGCAATACAAATGCAGGCAGTCAGCAGCAGGCCGATGAAGCCGCGCAGCGCCGGCCTGCCACGCGACGGCCGGTGAAGCTTGTGCACGGCCTTCTTCCGTGCGGAATCGTCCTCCATCCTGGAAATCTGTTCATTGACGCGCGCCAGCTGTTCATCGGCGCGGGCGATCTGTTCGTAAGCGTGCGCGAGCCGTTCATCGGCGCGCGCGACCAGCTCGATGTCTTGCGTGGACAGTCCCGGACCAACCTCGCGTGGATCGGTTTGCTTAGTGTTAACAGAGGAATCCATGGGGCGCCTCCTGCCAGTTTGCCGTCAACTGAACGGGCGATCGTCGGATTGTAGACACTCCCTACCGCTGTTTTGACCAAAGCAAGGCTGGAGGATGGAAAGTATAGGGCTGATTTTGGGCAATGCGGACTGTTGCGTCCGCACGCGGCTTTGACGGTAGGCTTCCTGAAGTCGCGGCGCAGCGCTCTGCTTCCGACAGCTGGAAGCGAATTGCCCTGGTCCCAACGACGGCTCAGTTCGCCTTGCGGCCCAGGAAGGCCGGAATATCGAGAACCTTTTCCTCGGCCGGATTGCGTGCAGGAGCCGCGCGGCCGAACGGATCGAGGCGCTGCGGCGCCGCCGGCCGCGCCTGCTCCGCGATCGGCCTTGCCGGTCGCACTTCAGGGTGGCGGGCCGCCGGAATGAGCGACGGCGGGCTCGCGTATTGCGGCGGCGGCACACTACGGTCGGCGATGCGGCGCCTGTCGTTGCTCAGCCGGCCGGCGAGATCCGCGAGTGAGTTTTCTGCCGGCTGCGTCGAACGCGCTTCGGCGAGATTATCGATGCCGGTCGCCACGACCGAGACGCGGACGACGCCTTCGAGGCTTGCATCGAAGGTCGCGCCGACGATGATGTTGGCGTCCGGATCGGCCTCGTCGCGGATGCGGGTCGCAGCTTCGTCAACCTCGAACAGCGTCAGATCCCTGCCGCCGGTGATGGAGACGATCAGGCCACTGGCGCGCTTGATCGAGGGATCCTCGATCAATGGATTGGAAATTGCGGCAATAGCGGCGTTGAGCACGCGCTTCGGGCCGGAGGCCTCGCCCCTGCCCATCATGGCCTTGCCCTTCTCGCGCATGACCGAGAGAACGTCGGCAAAATCGAGATTGATCAGACCTTCCTTGACGATGAGGTCGCTGATGCAGGCCACACCCGAATAGAGCACCTGATCGGCCATGGCGAAGGCATCGGCGAAGGTGGTCTTCTCGTTGGCGACCCGGAACAGGTTCTGGTTCGGGATGATCAGCAGGGTGTCGACCGCCTTCAGGAGTTCCGCGATGCCGGTTTCGGCATAACGCATGCGGCGCTGGCCCTCGAACTGGAATGGTTTGGTGACGACGCCGATGGTGAGAATGCCGAGTTCACGCGCGGTTCTGGCGATGATAGGCGCGGCCCCGGTGCCGGTACCGCCGCCCATGCCGGCCGTGATGAACACCATGTGTGCGCCGGTCAGATGATCGCGGATTTCATCGATGGCCTCTTCGGCCGCGGCGCGTCCGACGTCGGGCTGCGCGCCGGCGCCAAGGCCGCCGGTCACCTTCGTGCCCATCTGAATGACGCGCCTGGCCTTCGAACTGGTGAGCGCCTGTGCGTCGGTATTGGCGACGATGAAGTCGACGCCTTCGAGCCCGGCCTCGATCATGTTGTTGACGGCATTACCGCCGGCGCCGCCGACCCCGAACACGATGATGCGTGCCCTCAGTTCGTGAATATCGGTGACGTCCATTCTTGCCCCACGGTTGCTCCGCCAAGCCGCGGAATGAAAAGATTGTTACCCACTCGCCGCCTTGCGGTCTGATTCCACCAGGCTCGCAGCCAGATGCCCCACCCGGCGCGCAGAATGTCCGTGATTCTCGTTCGAACCGCCAGTTCGGACAGCGGTCCGAAGAACTGCCACCTCCCCCTCGAGCCGCGCCGCCGCTTCCCTGGCGGCCGTGGACTCGGCTCTCGCCTGCAGCAGCTCGGCCATCAGGCGATCGGCGCGCCCGCGTTCATGCTCGAAATCCGCGCGGTGACCGGCTGCCCTCGCTTCGAGCTGCGCGATCTCCGTCTCCAAAACCGCCACCTTTGCCGCCCACTGAGCGACGTCATCTGCCTGGCGACGGCCCAGTGGCTGCGGCGTATGCCTTATTTCAGCGAGATCAACGCTCACCAGGGCCTTGCCATCGTCCGACAGCGAGCGCGGCAACCGGAGCCGCCTGGCAAGCGAACGGGCGGCCACTGGCGAGATGTTCAGGCGGGCGCCGAGGGCGCCATAGGTCAGAATCTCAACGGACATCGGCTGTTCTCCTCGAACGAACCGGCGGTAAATCCGCTAGTGATGACTGGCAATGACTACAGGCTAGGTCGCTATGGTTAATAGATGGTTAACGGAACGAGCGGTGAGCAGCCCATTTGAGGTACCGCGGCTGCCCCGCTCTGCCGCGGCCCGGTTTGTCGGGGTTGGGAGCGTCGAAAGCTGGCGCGGGATCCACCGGTCGCGGTATATTTGGTGCGATGCCCATGGATGACGAACAGCTCGCTGACCTGCACAGATTTCTTGCCGAGTACCATCGCAGGCTCGCCAAGGACGCGGTGCTCGACGTCGTGCAGCAATATCACTCCGATCTCGCGCAGCGGCTCGCGGATGAGGCCGCGCTGATCCCAAGGCGAACCGCGATCGCGCAGCGCCTGCGCGAGGGCGAGCAGCGCCTAAGGGACGAAGAGGAGTGACAAGGCAGCGGCGACGGTCGCAGCCTCGTAGGGTGGGTTAGCGGAGCGTAACCCACCGCCGCACCAACCGCGTATCGACACGTTGGTGGGTTACGGCTTCGCCCAACCCACCCTACGAAGCTGACCGTTTCGTGAAGGCCAGAGCAAGGCTATCATCGCGCGGCATCACCACGCGATGGGGGCACATGATCCGAGGAAGGCCGTCATGAACCAGCCGCAGCCAGTCAAGGACGCCAGTCAGCTTTACGAAGTCGAGCGCCGTGCCGAGCACGCCGCGCGCCCCGGCTTTCGCATTACGGAGTTGCAGCTCTCTGCGACCCAGAAGGTGCCGTGGCACACCCACACCAATGTGTCAGATACGTTTTACGTTCTGGAAGGCCACATGCGGCTGTTCCTGCAGCAGCCGAAAGAGGAAGTGAATCTGAAGCCCGGCGAAGTCTATGTCGTCAAACCGACGCGCCCGCATCTGGTGACCAACGGCGGCACGACGTCGCTCATCTTCCTGGTTCTGCAAGGCGTCGGCGAATACGATTTTGTTCCGCTGGTGTCGCGTTAGGCCGAGCTTTCGTGATGTTGAGGAATGCTCGGCGCGATCTGCGGAAGCATGCGCCTGTACGGGCACGCTAGACCATAAGCTTTCCTGTTGTTCCGCGAAGGAACGCGGAACCCCTGCAGCGCGAGCACGGCGGACCCGCCGTCGTGGCAATGAGACCGTCACACTTTCCACAAACAACCGCGTGAAAATCCAGGGGAACAAGGGGGAATGTTGGGTCGTTCTGCTGCAAGCGTCATCCAAACCAGAGGAGACAGCGATGGCAACCAAAGTAAAACCCGTTCCTGAAGGATATCACACCCTCACGCCTTATCTCGTCGTCGACGGCGCGGAAAGGATCATCCAGTTCATGAAGAGCGCATTCGGCGCACAATTCGTGTTTGAGCCGATGATGCGGCCCGACGGCAAGATCATGCACGCGGAGCTCAAGATCGGCGATTCCGTCGTGATGATTTCCGATTCTTCCGAGCGCGCAAAGGCCACCTCGGCCATGCTGCACCTCTACGTGCCCAATGTGGATGCGGTTTACCAGATGGCGCTGAAGGCCGGCGGCACGTCGGTGATGGAGCCTTCGGACATGTTCTATGGCGACCGCAGCGGCGGCGTGACGGACCCGGCCGGCAATCACTGGCACATCGGCACCCACGTCGAGGACGTTTCGCCTGCCGAGCTCAAGAAGCGCGCGACGGAATTCATGAAGCAGCAAAACAAGGCGGCCTAGCGCCCCTCGCTGTAGAATGATGCGGGGCGGATTAGCTTCGTAGGGTGGGTTAGCATAGCGTAACCCACCGCTGCACGAACCGCGCATCGACACGTTGGTGGGTTACGCCTTCGGCTAAATTAGGCGGAAGCCGTAGCCCACCGTTCGACAGCTCCAACACACACACTAGGGCGGACTACGCTTCGCTAATCCGGCCTAGTGCTTGATTGCCTTTCGCATCACACTTTCAATATAGGCGGATTTGGCGTCGGTATAAGCCTCGCGATCCGTCTGGTATTCGGTTGCAAGTCGCCTCTTGAGCTGCTCGTAAATCCCAGCTTCCTCTGGATGAATGCGCAAATAGTCTCTGAACGCCAACCGCTGCCACATCTCTCCATGCACCTCCGTCACATGCACATGGTGGGAGCGCTTCGATCCAAAAGGTGGCATGCCTTTAACGAAGAACATTCGATCCTTCTTCGGATTGTCGGCCCAGTAGATATAATCAAGATTTCGAAGGGCTTCGACAAAGGTAGCCTGCGCGTCTGCCAGTGATCGGACCGCAATCAGAATATCTATGATAGGCTTGGCGGATAAGCCGGGAACGGCCGTACTTCCGAAATGCTCAAGTCCCAATACGAAGGACGAATCGAGTGTCGCGCGCAACCGTTTGGCCTCTTGGTCGAACAATGACGGCCAGCGCGGATCGTAGTTGACAATCTCAACCTCATCCATCTCTCGGCTCCATGACCAAGCCGCCCCAGGTATCGTGAAACCGCAGTAGCATTGTCCCCTAGCATCTACCGTCCATCACAACGGCAAATTGTCGTGCTTCTTCGCCGGCATTTCGACCTTCTTGTCTTTCAGCATCGCGAGCGCCCGCGCGATCCGCTTCCTTGTTGAATGCGGCATGATGACGTCGTCGATGTAGCCGCGTTCGGCCGCGATGAAGGGGGACAGGAAGCGGTCTTCGTATTCCTTGGTGCGTTTGGCGATCGCATCGGGATCGTTCATGTCGCTGCGGAAGATGATTTCGACTGCGCCCTTGGCGCCCATCACGGCGATCTGGGCGGTCGGCCAGGCGTAGTTCATGTCGGCGCCGATTTCCTTGGACGCCATCACGTCGAAGGCGCCGCCATAGGCCTTGCGGGTGATGATGGTGACGAGCGGCACCGTGCATTGCGAGTAGGCGAACAGCAGCTTCGCGCCGTGCTTGATCAGGCCGCCATACTCCTGCGCGGTGCCCGGCAGGAAGCCCGGCACGTCGACGAACGTCACGATCGGGATGTTGAAGGCATCACAAAAACGAACGAAGCGCGCGGCCTTGCGTGAGGCGTCAGAGTCGAGCACGCCCGCCAGCACCATCGGCTGGTTGGCGACGAAGCCGACCGTGCGGCCGGCGATGCGGCCGAATCCAGTGACGATGTTCCGGGCAAAGGTCTCGGAGATTTCGAAGAAGTCGCCCTCGTCCACGACCTTGCCGATCAGCTCCTTCATGTCATAGGGCTTGTTCGGATTGTCGGGGATCAGCGTATCCAGCGACATGTCCACGCGCTCGATGTCGTCAAAGCTCGGCCATTCCGGCACGCCGTCGGTGTTGTTGGACGGCAGGAAATCGATCAGCCGGCGCATCTGCAGCAGCGTCTCGACGTCGTTCTCGAACGCGCCATCCGCGATCGAGGAGCGCGTGGCGTGCACGGAAGCCCCGCCGAGCTCTTCGGCCGTGACCACCTCGTTGGTGACGGTCTTTACCACGTCGGGGCCGGTGACGAACATGTAAGAGGTGTTCTTCACCATGAAGATGAAGTCGGTCATCGCGGGCGAATAGACGTCGCCGCCGGCGCACGGGCCCATGATGACGGATATCTGCGGGATCACGCCCGAGGCGATGACGTTGCGGCGGAACACGTAGGAATAGCCTGCGAGCGCCGCCACGCCCTCCTGGATGCGCGCGCCGCCGGCGTCATAGAGGCCGATGATCGGCGCCCTCGCCTTCATCGCCATGTCCTGAAGTTTGGTGATCTTCAGCGCGTGGGTCTCGGACAGCGAGCCGCCGAACACCGTAAAATCCTTGGCGAACACAAACGTCTTGCGGCCATTGACGGTGCCCCAGCCGGTGACGACGCCGTCGCCCGGCACTTTTGACTTCTCCATGCCGAATTCGGTCGAGCGGTGCTCGACGAACATGTCGAATTCCTCGAACGAGCCCTTGTCGAGCAGCAATTCGATGCGCTCCCGCGCGGTCAGCTTGCCGCGGGCGTGCTGCGCCTCGATGCGCTTCTCGCCGCCGCCGAGCTTGGCGCCGGCGCGCCGTTCTTCGAGGGTGTCCAGGATGTCCTTCATGCTGCTCCGCCCGCCTTTTGGGTAACGATTTAAGGGCCTTCTAACACGGCCTTTTCGGAAGCGGAAACACCTCATCCGGCCTCTGGTACCGCCGCCTGACGCCCCCTATATCCGCATCCTGACCATGGGGAATGGAATGACCGATACCGCAAGCGCCGACACCTCGGGCGCCGTTACAGGGGGTGTGCGAACGGTGCTGCGGCTGGAGGGATTAGCGCTCTTTATCGGGATGACGCTGCTTTACTATATCTGGGACGGCGACTGGTGGGTTTACGCCCTGCTGTTCTTCGTGCCGGACCTCAGCTTTGCGGCCTACCTGTCGGGGCCGCGTTTCGGCGCCCTCATCTACAACACCGTGCACAGCTATCTGGCGCCAGTCGCGATCATGACCGGCGGATTTGCCACCGCCTCGCCGCTCATTCTCTCGATCGCCATGATCTGGCTGGCCCATATCGGCTTCGACCGCGCGCTCGGCTACGGCCTGAAATACGCCACCGGTTTTGGCTTCACCCATATGGGACGAATCGGGAAGCTTCCGAATTGACAGCCGATTGACCGCTTGATGTAGTCCCACCCAAAGCTGCCCACAGGACAGCAATAAAATTTGGGGGGATTGATGCTGACGGATTGGCGCTTCACGGCTGCGGCTGTGATTTTCTGTACGGGACTATTGTTCACCAGCATCGAAACCTCAGCGCAATCGATGCCGAAGGACGTCGCGGCGCGCACCGAAATCTACGCGATCCCGTCGCTGACGATTTCCGACCAGCAATTCCTCATCGGCGATGCCAACGGCAAGCAGGTCACGGTTGCCGGCCAATTCCGCATCGCGCAAGGCGCCGGCAAGCTTCCCGTCGTGGTGCTGATGCATGGATCGAGCGGCGTCGGCGCCGGGATGGATCCGTGGGTGCGCCATTTCAATGCGATGGGGATTTCCACCTTCGTCATCGACGGCTTCAGCGGCCGCGGGCTGACGACGGTCGGCCCCAACCAGGCCCTGCTCGGCCGGCTCAATTTCATCGTCGATATCTACCGCTCGCTGGAGATCCTTGCCAAACATCCGCGCGTCGACCCTGAAAGGATCGTGCTGATGGGATTTTCACGCGGCGGACAGGCCACGCTCTACGCCAGCCTCGAACGCTTCCACAAGCTATGGAACAAGTCCGGCGCGCAGTTCGCCGCCTACATTCCGTTCTATCCGGATTGCTCGACCAGCTATGCCACCGACGCCGAGACCGTGGCGCGTCCGATCCGGATCTACCACGGCACGCCGGACGACTATAACCCGGTCGCAAGCTGCAAGGCCTATCTCGCCCGCCTGCAGGAAGCCAGGCGCGACGCGGTGCTGACGGAATATCCGGATTCCGCACATGGCTTCGATGCCGGCCTGCTCGGCCTGAGCACGGTCACCGTATCAGCCAATGCACAGTCGGCGCGGGATTGCCGGCTCAAGGAAGGCGAAGGCGGCGTGCTGATGAACGACGATACGAAGGCGCCCTTCACCTACAAGGACGCCTGCATCGCGCTCAACCCGCATGTCGGCGGCAACCCGACGACCGCGCAGGAAGCGCGCAAGGCGGTGAGCGAATTCCTGCAGGCGCTGTTGAAGCTGGGGTAGCGGCGGCGTGATGGAACCCGCCCCACAGGTCAGGCGGGGGGTGAAACCAATGAACCCGTTTGCGGTTCTGGCGTTGATGGCCATACCTAAATGGAGGCCATGAAGATGTCTGGATCCAGTATCACTCAAAAGGCGTTGCTGTTTACATTACTATGCCTGCCCTTAGGCGCGGCCGTGGCCGCACCTGTCTCGCCTTTCGTCGCCATGGCGGGCACTTGGTCCGGCGGAGGAATGCTGAATACGACCGACGGACAACAGGAGCAATTGCGCTGCCGCGCGACATACGACGTCGCCGGAAGCGGCGAGCAACTTCGGCTCAATCTGAGATGCGCCAGCGCGAGCTATAATTTCGATCTCGCAAGCGAGGTCGAATACCGTGGCGGCGCGATCAGGGGTTCATGGAGCGAAGCAAGCCGCAACGCATCCGGCACGCTTTCCGGACGTGCGTCCGGCGATCACGTCGAGGCTGCAGCACGAGGCGACAGTTTTTCGGCCAACCTGTCCTTGACGACACGCGGCGGCCGGCAGACGGTGTCGATCCAGCCTCAGGGCACCAACATCACGTCCGTCTCGCTGGCGCTGAGCCGGCGTTAGCGATATCGGCGAGGCGATCCGGCGCACGGCTATCCAGCCTTACGGCAGCCGCTTGCCCGGCATGTCGTTGCCGTTCTGATGCAGCGTCAGCGACGGCGCCACGCCACCTTCCGGCCGAGCGAAGCTGACCTGCGCGTCGACCACGCGATAGAAAAACTCGGCCTCGCTCTCGGCGAAGACCTCGAACTCGCGCTGCGCCGTCGCCTGAATGTACAGCCGTCCACCATCGGGGCGCACCGTCAGGATGAAGCTCGGCGTCACCTCATAACGGCCGGCATAGGTTGCGAGAATTTGCGGATCGACCGGCACCTGTCGGCGCAGCTTGGGAAGCGCGTAAGCGGCATTGATCAAATGCATGCCCGCACGCGTATTGGCCGAGTAGTCGGCTGCATTGGACAGCAGGAGGCGGGCACGCCTGCTCTTCGTCGAAAATCCGACAAAGGATGCGTAGCCGCCGGTGCCGCCATCCTTCCAGACGACCTCATCATTGTGAAGGGTCGAGATAAACCAGCCTTGCCCGACCAATGGCGTACCCTGGCCGGTCGGCCGGCGCTCGCCGAAGGTCATCTCCATGGCAGCCGCCAGCGGCGTACGCCGGTTGCCCATGCTCACGTCCAGAAACGTAAAGAGATCGTTCGCCGTCGAACGGAGCGCACCGGCGCCCGCCAATGTCGGAATGTCCCAGTTCGCCACCGGCGCGAGGCTGGCGTCGTGACCGCGCGCCAGGCGTTCCTTCATGGAAGGCGACAGCGTAATGCGGGTGCTGTCCATTCCGAGTGGCGCGCAAATGCGCGAGACGACGAGTTCCTCGTAACTCGAGCCCGCGCGCAAGGCGAGCGCATGGCCCAGCAGGCCGAAGCCGAGATTCGCGTATTCATAATGCGTTCCGGGCGCAAACGATAATTTGTAACTGGCTAGAAAATCGTAGAGCTGCCCGACCGTGTAGTCTGCATAAGGATTGTTCTTGTCAGCCGGCTTGAAGTTGGATGGCAAGCGCGGCAAGCCCGACGTGTAGGTCGCGAGATCGAGCAGCGTGATGGGCTTGCCATCGAACTCGGGCACGTGCACGTCGCGCGGCAGAAATTTGGCCACGGGATCGCCGGGCGAAACTTCGCCACGCACCACCATGTCGGCAAACAGCAACGCGGTGAAAACCTTGGTGATCGAACCGATCTCGAAGACCGTGTCAGCGTCGAGGGCACGATTGCTTTCAGAACCGGACTGCCCGTACGCGAAAACGCTGCGCCGGTCACCGTCAAGAAGGCCCGCGACAAGCCCCAGGCTTTCGCGCCCGACATCCACGCGCTCCCTGAGGATGGCAGAAACGCTGTGCTCCGGCGACGCCTGCGCCCAGGCGCGGGCCGGCCCAAGCGAAAGCGCCAACCCTCCTACCACGACCGAGCGGCGAGACAGTACGCAGAGCCCCATGGCCGGCAATGCTAATCCGGCGTATTCCTGCGTACCAGTAAAGTCTGCGTGGGCCGGCTCGTCAGATCGCCACGATATCGGCGAGGCACTGCTGCACCACCGTCATGCGCGCGGCGATGTGGCTCTGCTCCTTGCAGTCCATGTTCATGGCGAACACGGTCTGCTGGCTGCCCTTCTCGGCCCAGCCGACCATCCAGCCCAGTGACGGCTTGCCTTGCTCGGCGCCCAGCAGGCCGCTCTTGGCGCGGATGGTGGCGTCGCCGACCTTCGTCACGGTGAGGATATCGCGCGTCAGTTCCTGACTGCGCTTGGACACCGGCAGCACGCCGCGCCGCAGCCGGTCGACGAAATCGATCTGCTGAATGGGATCGATGCGTAAATTGCCGGTCAGCCAGAACTGGTCGATGCCGCCGCCGATGTCGCGGTTGCCATAGTCGAACAGGTCGAGATATTTCTGCATCCGCTCCTGCCCGATGCGCCGGGCAATTTCCTGATAGACCGGCACTGCGGAAGCGGCGATCGCCGAGCGCAGCGTGTGGTCCTTGTTCCAGGGCTCGATGCTGCGTGTCACGCCGTCCCACTTGAAGACGTCCTTGTCGGGGTCCTCGACCACGCCGGTCTCCAGCGCGATGACCGAATTCGGAATCTTGAAGGTCGAGGCCGGCAGCCTGCCCTCGCCCGAGCGCACCTTGTCGCTGGCGATGATCAGATAATCGTCCACCTTGTAGGCGACGAAGGTACCTGTCGTTCCGAGGTCGAAAAACCGCTTGGCCAGATCGTCGCGAAACTCGCTGCGCTGGTAGGAGACATTGGCGAAACTGCGGGACGGAAGAATGCTCGCGGCGGTAAGAAGGCCGAGCGCATGACGACGATTGATCACGGTGGTATCCGGGCTGGTTGAGGGAGGCAGAAACGATGCAAATGGCATCGTGGTAAAACAATGACAATCGGGCCTTTAGTTTGATCCGTGTTCCCGGCGCAAGGCGGCCGTCCGCTCGCGCGAAAAGCTCTCGCAATCAGCGAATCCGGCCCGACAGCCGCAGCACGAAGACCAGCACTTCGGCGACCGCCTTGTAGAGATCCGGCGGAATTTCGTCGCCGATGTCGACATGGGACAAGGCGCCAGCCAGCACCTCGTTCTCCTCGATCGGGATGTCATGTTCGCGGGCGAGTTCGATGATCTTCGCGCCGATGACGCCCTTGCCCTTGGCGACGACGCGCGGGGCGCCGGTCTTGTCATAGTGCAGCGCGACCGCGAGCTTGCTTTTGGTCTCGACGCTCATAGCGCGCGGTCCAGAAAATGCCCGGCACGGGCGGCTTGTGCGGGCTGCGGCGGCGCGCCGTCGCGGATCACGATATCGCCGGGCTGCAATTCGGCCCGGCTCAGCGCCTGGCTCAGGTCGGATGCGCCGGCGCGCAGTTGCTCTGCCGTAGCGTGCCGTTCCGCCCAGATCCGCACCGAGGTCTTCTCGCCGGTGAGCGATATCAGCGCGTGAACCGGACCGGCCGGCTCGACGTCGAGCGAAAATCGCGCCCGCCACACCCGCTTGGCGGCCTCGATTTCCTGTTCGCCGCCATCGCGGGAAATCTCGAACTGTGCCATCGCCGTGCCCTGCGGCGTCGCGAACGGAATCTCGAAATTCCAGCGCGGCACATTCATATCGGCCTTCGGTGCCGAAGTGTCGATACGATCCGGCAAGGACGCCACCTGCAGCAGGGTTTGCCGTGCGATGGCGGCATCGGTGTCGTCGAGCAGATGATGCGCGGTCGCCTCGAGCGGCGCATGCGGCGCGATGGTGGGCTGCGCGATAGGCTGCGCGGCCGGCAGCGCGCCGCGGATTGGCGGCGGCGGCGTGTTGGTGTGAAAGGTCATGTCGCCGCCTCGAACGTCTTTCGACGTGGCGGCGACGCGCACCGGGTTGCCAAGCTCCTGCAGCGCTTCCTGCAGCAGGTTCAAGGTCGCACCGGCGGAAGGTCCGCCGTCGAGCGCAGCTGCAAGCGGACTGCGCGCGACCTGGCCGGCCAGCGCCAGGTTTTCGGCGACCACCAACCGCGCCTGCGGCAGCAGGATTTCCGGGACATCGAGATTGGGCGACGAAGACGGCGCAAGGTTCGGGGCGGTGGCCTGTGTCGGCGCGGCTTGCTGTGCTCCTGCCGGTGTCGCCGGCGTCGCGACCGTCGAATTGAAGCCGAGCGCCGACTGCAGCGTCTGACGAAGCACGATCAGCGCGGCCTTGAGATCGGGAACGCCGCTCGGGGGGACTGTGCCTGCCGCCAGCGACGCTTCAAGAAAGATTCCGGACTTCTGGAATGCCGTCTTGATGTCGCCGCCGTCGAGGTTTTGATCGAGGCTGGTCTGTTGCGCCAGCACCTGCGCGATCGCCGCCTGCAATTTCGGCGGCAGATTGCTGGCGGAAACCGCCGCGCCGAGATTGGCAAACAACGGCGCCAGGCTGTCCTGTTCGGTGACCGCGGCTTGAGCGGCTGCGGAGACGGCTGCGCGCTCCAGCGGCGTCAGCACGTTCTTCGGTGACACGATGGCCGGCCGATTGGCGGCCGCATCGGCCAGCGCGTCGGGTGACAAAGTGACGGCGTCGGCACCTGCGGCATCGCCGCCCTGCCCGACCACGGCGAGGCGGATGCCGTCCCTGGTCTGCGTGACCGCAAGCTGCAGGTTCTGGCCCTGCTGCAACGGAATTTCCGAGGCCACGTCGATCGAGAGGCTGGCGATCGCGATCCGCACCAGATCGGCGGACAGCACTTTCAGGACCTGCGCGTTGACCACCCTCCCCGGCTGCAGCACGAGTTCGGGCGCCACGCCGCCAGCCTCTTGGGCTGATAGCACCGGGAGAACGGGATTGATTGATATCGCCATATCTGAGGTCTCGGCCAGGCTAGAGGCTAACCCGGCGTCGTAAACCTCTCGTTAAGACAATGCCCTGCTGGGCCCGTTAGTAGCGGCAAATGCCGCTTCGACTTGTCAGGCAGCGACATCCTTGGACGCCGGCGCGGTCTCCGGTTGTTCAACAACGGTCTTTGCGGACTCTGGTCGTTCGGCCACCTCGCTTGAAATACCCCCGGTATCCGCCGGGGTGTTCATGGCGGTGACCATCTCATCGAGAACCATCTTGTACTCACCGGCGACCTCCTCCAAACGCGCCTTTCGTCTTCTTGAAGAGGTCTTCTGCAACCGTGCAGGTTCGATGGCATCCTGTCCGAACCGCACGCGCTGAAGCTTCTCGCCGACAAACCAGACGCAGACGATACCCGTGACTTTGTTGTCATCAAAAATGTCGGTGTTCACCGCATCCACGGTCATGACCGGACCGCCGGATTTCAGCACCACGAGATTTCCCGGTTTGAAAACGGTCATTCGTAGATCCGCGGTCAACAATTTTGATCAGCGCAGCTCACGGCAGATAATCGTTTCACCTTACAGATGCGCACCCGCGCCAAGGCAAAGCGCAAAACCACTGCGCGATTGTCCGGACAATGCGCCGTCACCATGTCGAAAACTGCAACTTATACTAGCACATCGCGCCGATTCGCGGCAGGCGACCGCCTTGGCGCCAGCCTCAGCCCGCGGAAGGCCCGCCCGGGTTCAGCTCCCTGAGAATGCGCACCGCAGCCCGGAAATCGACCAGCCGGGCGGCCCGGCGGGCCGCCACCTCCTCGTCCACGCCCCATTTTTCGGCGTTCCAGTCCTCATCGACATGGGCAGCCGCCCAGACCTGATCGGGATCGCGGACGCCGTGCAGCAGCGCCAGCGCCAGCAGCGCCGAGCCCGTGAGCGTCGTCACCACATGCAGGGCAGCCACGGACCAGGGGTCGGACGGGAACACGCCGCGAGCCGCGCTGATCGCCTGCGCCGGCTGGGTGGCATGCACGATGCCCTCGGACAGGATGAAATGGGCCCCAAGTTCGTTCGCGGCCCACGACAGTACCGGGTCCCAATGCGCGGCTTCGCGCGCGACCAGCGCCTCGGGATGGCCGGCGCGATAGAACAGCAAATCCGTGCCGAGGTATTTTGCGACATCGTCGGCCACGGCATCGACGCGTTCGCTGACCTCGGCGACGCTGTTGGCAAAGCGCGTCAGCGGCATGGTCAGGGGATCTATGGTCTCACCCTGCGCACTCCATTCGGCGGCGATCGCTTCCGCGATGGCGCTGGTCGGCGCCACCACTTGGCGGCCGGAAGGCGTGCGGATCGGCTTGCCGTCGAGCGTGACGGCAAACCCGCCATCCGCCGCGGCAGTGCCGGCCTCCTTGTAGAAGCGCTTGCGCCTGGGCGTGCGCGTGGCGCGTCGCACCGCCTCCTCCGGATCGAATGGAGAATGTCCGGCGACTTCATCGAAGAGTTCACGCATGCGGCGTCCAGAGGTCGGTGATAATCCAGCCCTGACAATACGATATCGGGGGATGCAAATAAAGCCGATGAGGAGGTTGCGGCGACATCCTGCGATGCTGGTTCTGGCCGCAACCGCGGATACCGGGTTCCACCGACGTCAGGGTTTTTGATAGATCACCTTGCCGGCGCGGATGGTGTAGGCGACCTTGGCGAGGTTGGTGACATCGGCTGTGGGATCGCCGTCGAGCACCACGACGTCGGCGTCAAACCCCTTCTCGACCCGCCCCTTCTTTGCAGCCTTGAAATATTGCGCGGGATTGGTCGTCAGCGACGCCAGGATCTGGCGTGCGGATAGCGCGCGATGCATCAGCTCGTATTCGAGCGTGGTGTCGTAATAGGTGGTGAAGCCGACATCGGTGCCGAACAGGACCGGACCGCCATTGTCGGAGAACGCCTTGACCTGATTGACGGTCGTAGCAACGAGACGCCTAGCGATATCAGGCCCGACCGGCAGTTTTGCAAACAGCGACAGCGTCGGAACCAGGGCAATGCCCTGCTGCTTGAATCGCACGAGCTGTTCGGGCGAATAGACCGGTTCGCCGGCGACCGTGTGAGCCATGATGTCGACGCCGGCCGCAATCACGGCCTCCACGCCCGCCATGTTTTGCGGATGGGCGAACACCGGCTTGCCCGCGGCATGCGCCACGTCGACCGCCGCCTTGGCGATGGCCGGATCCATGTTCACGACCGGCTTGCCGGAGCCCTTGAACGAGCCAGTGAACAGTTTCATGCCGTCCAGGCCGGCCCGCAGATAGCCGCGCGTCATTTGCGCGGCTTCGTCGGACGTGGCGGCCTCGAGGAGTTGCATCTCCGGCGGCAGATAGGCGGGATGGCCGCCCCGCGGAAAGATACTGCCCGCCGCATGGATGTCCGGGCCCGGCACCTCGCCCGAGTTGATCCGCCGTCGCAGCGGCAAGGTATCGCTGCGATCGGAGCCGAGGTCCCAAACGGTGGTGAAGCCCCACCGTGTCAGCATCTCTCGCATATGCTCTTGCAGCGGCGCGGCGGGAGCGGACCCGGCGTTTTTCCATACCTCTTGCGTGAAGTGGACGTGGCTGTTCCAGAAACCGGCAACGACGGTCTTTCCGGTGCAGTCAATAACCCGAGCATCGCTGGGGATTTTCACCTCGCTGCGGCTACCGATCTCGGCAACGACGCCGTTGGCCGTGACGACGATGGCATCGTCGAGCGGCGCGGCATCAGGCGATACGTAGACCTTGCCGCCGACGAGGGCGAGGGTCTGCGCGCTGGCCGTAGCGCCGATGCCGGCGACCGCCGCGAGAAGGCAATGGAAAAGCGCGGTACGGAACAGATTTCCAATCATGCGGAGCCCTCAACTGGATAACACGGCCGAACAATACGCGATGCGTACGCTTCCGGTTTGACAGTTGTTGCGCAGCCGGCGGCACTGGATGGCCGCGTCATTCCTCCGGCGCGTTCTCGATTGGATCGAACCGGTCATGCTCAAGCCCCAGCAGATTCCAGGACTGCAGCATGTGCGGCGGCAGCGGCGCGGTGGCATCGATGACGCCGCCGCGCGGATGCGGGATCACGATCCGCCGGGCCAACAGATGCAGCCGGTTCTGCAGGCCGCCCGGCAGCGCCCAGTTCTCCTTGTTGAAATATTTGGGATCGCCGACGATGGCATGGTCGATATGGGCCATATGGGCGCGCAATTGATGGGTTCGCCCGGTGACCGGCTTCAGCGATACCCAGGCGAGTTTTTGGGCGGAGGTCTCGACCACGGCATAGTAAGTCACCGCGTGGCTCGCGCCCTCGTCGCCGTGTTTTGCAACCCGCATGATGCTGTCGTCCTCGCTCTCTTCCTTGGCGAGGTAGGTCGAGATGCGGCCCTGCTTCGGCTTTGGCACGCCGGCCACCAGCGCCCAGTAAATCTTGCGCGCCGAGCGGTGGCGGAACGAGCCGGTCAAGGCGGTGGCGGCAAAGCGCGTCTTGGCGATCAGCAGACAGCCCGACGTTTCCCGATCCAGCCGATGCACCAGCCGCGGCTTCTGCCCCTTGGCGTCGCGCATCACCTCCAGCATGTCGTCGACATTTCGCGTGATGCCGGAGCCGCCCTGCACGGCAAGCCCCGCGGGCTTGTTCAGCACCATGACGTCGGCGTCCTCGAAGATGATCATGTCCTTGATGGCTTGCAGCGTCTTGGTTGCAGCGTCCGAGAGCTGACCCGCGCCTTTCGGCGTGTCGAGCTTCAGCGGCGGGATGCGGACGCTCTGCCCCTCCTCCAGCCGGTCCTTGCTGTCAGCGCGCTTGCCGTTGACGCGCAGCTCGCCCTTCCGGACGATGCGCTGGATATGGGAGAACGACAGACCAGGAAAGCGCGCCTCGAGGAAGCGGTCGACGCGCATGTTATTCTCGTCCGCGGTGACGACGACGGTCTGGACCTTCGTCGGCAGCGGCGGCGGCTCGGCGGCAACCTTCGCGGGCTCGGTCACGAACGGCGCCGGCTTCGCTGCGCGGGGTGCAGCAGAACGTACCGGAGGCTTGCCGCCCGAACGATACGGCGGCGGGCGCTCGGCCTGCGAACCCCGATACGGACGCGCGCCCTTGGGGCGATCGCCCGCTGGGCGGAGAGGTCTCTTGACGCGACGGCTCATGGTTTCTGCGGCTCCGGAGTTAAACGGTTGCGTAGCGCAAAAGCAGTGGGTCGTCACGGCAAAAGCAGTACAAATTCGCTATTACTTCAGCCATGTTAGCCACAAGCTATTGAATTTGCCGGCCGGTTAGTCGGGCGCATGGAGGTGAGTCGTGGGATTCAATATGTCGTGGATTTTTGTCGAGGGGATCAACGAAGATGCGCTGTACGAGGCTCTCGATCTGGTAGCCACCGGCGAAACACCCGACCCGCATGATTTGGGTACCAGCTATGTGCCTCTGGCGGGCGCTGCTCTCAAATCCGGAGGATGCGCGGTATTCGCAAGATACGCGTTGGTCATGGACGCAACCGTGGGTACGAACCCGGCGCGGCTTACGCGGCTGCCGGCAAGATCCCGATGTGTCACGTGTGTGGTCCTGGAGCATGCGATGGTCTCATATGCAAGCCTTTGGCAAGATGGCCACTTCGTTTGGCAAATTCGACATGAGGGACGCGGACATTTCGAGGTTCGCGGGAATTTGCCTTCTGCATTCGCAGACCTTCGCGACATCGCAATGGAAAAGCAGCGAGCCCAGGAAGCACGCAGCAAATCTGGCGAATGGGGCGTGGACTATTTCTTCGATGTACCGCTTGATACGGCAGCCACGATAACTGGCTATCGCCACGACCACATGGTTGAGAGCGACTTCTTCAGAAACCTGCGAGCCCTTGTACCAACTAATGGGAATGTCCTGACAAAACTGAGCCAACCGCCCGGGTGGTGGCAGACTGTAGGCTCCATGGAGTACGAATGAGAGGCGTGAATTACCCGGTGGTATCAGCCATTTTGACTGGAAGCGCACAAGAAACGGAGAGGATGCCGGGATGGTACGGATGACGTCGCTGCTGGCCGTTATTGCAAACCTTGTGGTCAGCACAGCTTCCGCGCAGCAAGCCCCGATGTCGGAAGACCTCGTCTGGAAACTCCTGGAGATGGGCCGCGTCGTCGACCCGCCCAAGACCGCCGCGCTGTTCGCGCCGATGCAGCAGAAGGAACCGTACCAGGGCGTCAAGATCGAGCGCGACGTCAAATACGGACCGGCGGACCGGCATCTGCTCGATGTCTTCACGCCGGAGACGGCGACATCAACCCGGCCGGTGCTGATCTTTGTTCACGGCGGCGCCTTCATCAGCGGCAACAAGCGGACAACTCCGACCAGCCCGTTCTACGACAATGTGATGCTGTGGGCGGTCAATAACGGCTTTGTCGGCGTCAACACCACCTATCGGCTCGCGCCGCAGTCGCCCTACCCGGCGGGCGCCGAAGACCTCGCCGCCGTCGTGGCCTGGGTCACAGCCAGGATCGGCGAGCGCGGCGGCGATCCCGCGCGCGTCTATCTGATGGGACATTCCGCCGGCGCGATCCATGTTGCGAACTATGTGTCGCATCCCGAATTCCACAAGGTGAAGGGCGGCGGCCTCGCCGGTGCCGTGATGGTATCAGGCTTTTACGAAATGGGGGCGACGCCACTCGGCGACGGCGAGATCGCCTATTTCGGCTCCGACCCATCGCGCTATGACGAGCGCTCCTCGCTCCAGGGCTTGCTCGCGACGAAGATCCCGCTGATGATCGCCGCCGCCGAACTCGACCCGCCGCGTTTCGTCGAACAGTTCAACTTGTTGAAGCAGGCGACCTGCAAGGGGCCGAACGGCTGCGCGCGGGCGACGATGGTGCCGCAGCACAGTCATATGTCGGAGATGTATTCGATCAACGCAGTGGGTACGCACCTTACCGACGAGATTTTGGATTTCGTGAAGGCGGGGAAATAGATTCCGAATACGGGGCGCAATGCGCCTCCTTGCCGGGACGTGGTCCGTCCCGGGAGCTTCGACCATTGTCAAGATATCGATGATTTTGCTTCGCGGCGTCAACCCTCCACCGTTGACATTCCGTCAAATAACAACCGATGATGTACCCTATAATTTAGTCATAGATAAATCGATTACCGGACTGACACCATGCATGGCAGACCGCGATTCCTCTGGCGATGGTTTCTGGGCTGGACGCTCGTTTCCTCCGTCCTGATATTTACCGCGCTGAAAATCTTGACGGGAATGTCTCCCCCTGAGCCATTCCTTCTGCAGCCTTTCATCGACGTGAATATGGGACGCCTCGTCCTTGTGGTTCTGATCGCTGTTACCGTTGTCTTCTCCGTATATTTCCTGGCAGTTGCCACGTTGCCGGGTATCGGACCGCATACGAGTCCCGCGGGGCGATGGCTTGTTGTGACCCTCGTGCTTGTTATTTGCATGACCGCTCTGCTGGTTGCGGGAGCAATCAGCTACCAGTCGGCCGACCCGTCGGCCTTCACGTGGGATAGATTTTTGGCTTTCGTCAGCGACCCGAAAATCAGGAATCCCAGTCACGAAACGTTGGCGATAGTGCTGCTGCTGACTTTAACGCTCGCCTTGTCGACGGCCGCGGTCGTGTCCAACCTTGCCACGTCACTGCGCGACTGCACCGATGAACAGAATGAAACGATCCGATGGTTTCTGCTCTGGATGCATGCGGGGCTGACGCTCATCATGCTGGCCTACTCGGCACTGCTATTTAAAACCACTATTCGTCTTCCGCAATTCGCGGATGGACTTTTCATTTTGTATTTCGGCCTGTTCTACCTGATGATATCGGTTCTGATATTCCTCATTCCTGCCGTGCAGTACAAACTGCTCACAACGAAAACAGTTCTAGTTGCATTTGCTGGCATCAACCTGCCGCCTTGGATTTCAAGCTTTCTTTCGACAGCCAAACTTGAAAAGTTTTCCATGTTCATGAAGTTCTGGGAAAGGGTCTAAATATAAGGTCCGCCCCCGGCTGTTCGTCGGGAAATAGCTCGAGCCTATTTGCACTGCGCGACGTTTCTGACCGCGGTCAGATCGCCCATGGAGTTGTTGGACGGACGGCGCTTGGCAGCCTCCTCCGCCGCCGCGCAGGCCGCCGCCGCGTCGCCGTTCTGGAAGCGCGCCCAGGCGAGATTGGTCCAGGCGTCGCCGAAATCCGGCGCGTCCTTGACCGCCTGTTCCAGCACCGACTGCGCATCGCGCGGCCGCTTGGCGACCAGCAGGAAGCGACCATAATCGGCCTTGAGGGCCTTTACCGGGTTGGGCCGCTCCAGCGCGATCCTGAAGAATTCGTCCGCGGCATCCAGGTCATTGAATCGCGCCTGGGCAACCACCGCGAAGCCATGATAGACGCGGCTCTGTTCAGGCAAAATGAGAAATGCCTGATTAAAGCGCACCGCGGCTTCCTTCATCTTGCCGGTATTTATCGCTCTCCAGCCGCGCATGGTTGTTTCATCGAAGGCCTTTTCACGCGAGCCGGTAGCCTCAACGATTGCGCTTACGAATTTATCGTCAGCGGCCTTCTCCTCCGGACTCTTGGCCGCAAATCCGAAAAATGGCTGCTCGTTGATCGGCGCGGAATATGTCCGCTTCGTCACTTGTATGCCCGGCACCACCTCAACGGTCTCGGCAGCAACCGCAAGCGTGGACGCCAGCGTCGCCACAAAGGCTGCGGCGCGAATGGTCTGTACAAGATAGTTCCCGAAACTGTTCATTCGCGCTCACGTTCCCTTCGCAACTTTGCCCAGTAATCCAGCCGCTTGCGGATCTCGCGCTCAAAACCGCGGTCCGGCGGATCGTAGAAGGTTTTCCGCCCCAACGCTTCCGGAAAGTAGTCCTGCCCGGAGAAGGCGTCCGGCGCGTCATGGTCGTATTCGTAACCCGAACCATAGCCTTCCGACTTCATCAGCTTGGTCGGCGAATTGAGAATATGTTTTGGCGGCAGCAGCGATCCGCCCTCCTTCGCCGTGCGCATCGCCGCGCCAAACGCCTTGTAGGCGGCGTTCGATTTCGGCGCGGTGGCGAGATAGATCACGGCCTGCGCGATCGCGAGTTCGCCCTCGGGAGACCCAAGAAAATCAAAGGCATCCTTGGCGGCGTTGCAGATCACCAGCGCCTGCGGGTCGGCCAAGCCGATGTCTTCCACCGCCATCCGCACCACGCGCCGCGCCAAAAACAGCGGATCTTCGCCGGCGTCCAGCATGCGCGCCAGATAATATAGCGCCGCATCCGGATCGGAGCCGCGCACCGATTTGTGCAGCGCGGAGATCAGATTGTAATGGCCGTCGGCGGATTTGTCGTAGATCGGCGCGCGGCGCTGCAAAATTTCCTGCAACTGCGCGGCGTTGAAGATTTCATCCTTGCGCGCGGCGCGCCAGACCTCTTCGGCCAGGGTCAGCGCGGCGCGGCCGTCGCCATCGGCCATCCGCACCAGCACGGCGCGCGCCTCCGGATCGAGCGGCAGTTTTCGGCCCTCGACCTTTTCGGCATGCACAAACAGTTTTTCGATCGCGGCCGGATCGAGCGAGTGAAACACCAGCACCCTCGCCCGCGACAAAAGCGCGGCGTTGAGTTCGAACGACGGGTTTTCGGTGGTGGCACCGACCAGCACCACGGTGCCGTCTTCCATCACGGGCAGAAATGAATCCTGCTGGGCGCGGTTGAAACGATGCACCTCGTCGACGAACAGCAGTGTGCCCTTGCCCATCTCGCGCCGGGCGCGCGCCGCATCGAACACCTTCTTCAGGTCGGCGACACCGGAAAACACCGCCGAAATCTGCTCGAAATGCAGTTCGGTGGCATCAGCCAGCAGCCGCGCCACGGTGGTCTTGCCGGTGCCGGGCGGTCCCCAGAACACCAGCGAGCCCAGCGTGCGCGTCGCCAGCATGCGCGTCAGCGCGCCGTCGGGACCGAGGATGTGATCCTGGCCGACGACGTCGGCAAGCGTGCGCGGGCGCAGCCGGTCGGGCAGCGGATGCGGCGCATCCTGTTCCATCCCCGCCGCGGCGAAGAGGTTGGTTGCCTCGCGGGGTTGCTTCGGGCTCATCCGCCCAGCGTCACGTTGATCTGCTGGCCGCCGCGCACCACCACGATGCGCCAGAGCCTGTTCGACGCTTTCGAGGCCTTGTCGAGGTCGCTGGTCTTGCCGATCTTCTGGCTATTGACGGCAAGGATGATGTCGCCCTTCTGGAAGCCGACGCTTGCCGCGGTGCCGCCGTCGGCGAGATCGATCACCACGACGCCCTCGGCCTGGGAATCCAGATGCAGTTCGTCGGCAATCGCCGGCGAGATATTGGAGACCTTGGCGCCCTGGAACGGCGAGCGCGCGGTGAGCACGATTTCATCGCGGTTGGTGTCGGGCGCCGTCTCCAGCGGCACCGTCAATTTCACGGTCTTGCTGGAACGCTGCACGTCGATCTGCGCCGCACCGCCGAGCGGCCGCGTGGCGAAGCGATAGTCGAACGCGTTGGGCTCGTCGATCGTCTGCCCTTCAATCGCGACGATCAGGTCGGACGGCTTCAGGCCGGCGCGGGCGGCCGGACTGTTCGGCACGACGTTGGCGACCAAGGCGCCGTTCGGCAGTTTCAGCCCCAGCGTCTCGGCAATTTCCGGCGTCACCGCCTGCAGCTTTGCACCCAGCCACGGCCGCTTGACGGCCTTGCCGCCGCTCTTGGCCGACGCCACCACCACGCGCACCATATTGGCCGGGATCGCAAAGCCAATGCCCTGCGAGCCGCCGGAGCGCGAGAAGATCGCTGTGTTGATGCCGACGAGCTTGCCGGTCATGTCGACCAGCGCGCCGCCCGAATTGCCGGGATTGATCGCGGCGTCGGTCTGGATGAAGAACTGGTAGTCGGTGATGCCGACCTTGGTGCGGGCCAGCGCGGAGACGATGCCATGGGTCACGGTCTGGCCGACACCGAACGGGTTGCCGACCGCGAGCACGACGTCGCCGACCAGCAGTTCATCGGAATTGGCAAAATCGAGCGTCGCGAACTTCTCTCTCCCGTCCTTCACGCGCAGCACGGCCAGATCGGTGCGGCTGTCCTTGAGCACGATCTCGGCCTCGAACTCGCGCTTGTCGGCGAGCGAAATCTTGACCTGATCGGCACCCTCGATGACGTGGTTGTTGGTGACCACGAGCCCCACGGGGTCGACCATCACGCCCGATCCGAGCGAGCGCTGCATCTGCTCGGGCTGCTGGCCCGGCACGCCGAAGAAGCGGCGGAAGACCGGATCGTCCAAAAGCGGGTTGCGGTTCTGCACGGTCTTGGCGGCATAGACGTTCACCACCGCCGGCTGCGCGCGCTGCACGATCGGCGCGTAGGACAGCCGCAGCTCGGCGCCCGAAGACGGCACGCGCCGGTCCTGCGCCAGCGCAGGCGTTGCTACGACTGCCGCAACCAGCAGCAGGGCGAAGGAGCGGATCAAATTCATGCGAAAATCCTGGAATTTGGCACCCCACATATAGATGCGCGGCGGCAACGAGAGAAGATGAAGGTGCACACAATACCGGCAGTCAGGCCGCGCGATCGGGCGTTTTGACGGCATCGGGCGCCGGCGCACAGGATAGCCGTTCCTGATGGCCCTCGCCCCACGCGCGCAGCGTATCGATCACAGGCCGCAGGCTCTCGCCGATCTCCGACAGCGTGTACTCGACCCGTGGTGGCACCTCGGCATAGACCTTGCGGATCACGAGCTTGTCGTCTTCGAGCGCTCGAAGCTGCTTGGTCAGCATGCGCTGGGTAATCCCGGGCATCCGCCGCCGCAACTCCCCGAACCGCTGGGTTCCGGCTTGCAGGTGGAACAGGATCACGCCCTTCCACTTGCCGTCGATCAGATCGAGCGTCGTCTCGACCGCGCAGCCCGGCCGATGAGCAAAATTCCGCCGCTTCATGTGCTGTTTCCTGGGCAATTTCCCAATAGTATCCAAACAGGGACTAGTTCCCCGAATTTACAGTACTTGCCAAGTTGACGCCAGCGCGACAGTTAGGTCGCAACCGCTTGATCAAGCAAACAGGAGGGCACGGGCATGAAGGCCGTCGGGTACAAAAAATCGCTCCCCATCGAGGATGCGGATTCGCTGATCGATTTCGAGACCGCCAAGCCGGAACCGCAGGGCCGCGACGTCAGGGTCGCCGTCAAGGCGATCTCGGCCAACCCGGTCGACTACAAGGTCCGCAAGCGCGCCGCCCCGCCCGAGGGCGAGACCAAGATCCTGGGCTATGACGCGGCCGGCATCGTCGATGCCGTCGGCCCCGACGTGACCCTGTTCAAGGCGGGCGACGAAGTGTTTTACGCCGGCTCGATCCTGCGCCAGGGCACCAACGCCGAATTTCATCTGGTCGATGAGCGGATCGTCGGCCGCAAGCCGAAATCGCTTTCGTTCGCGCAGGCCGCAGCGCTGCCGCTCACTTCGATCACCGCATGGGAATTGCTGTTCGACCGGCTCGGCGCCGTGCCGGGCAAGAGCGTCGATCCGCGCACGCTCTTGATCACCGGCGGCGCCGGTGGCGTCGGCTCGATCCTGATCCAGCTCGCGCGCCGCCTCACCGGCCTGACCGTTGTCGCCACCGCCACGCGCCCCGAGTCGCAAAAATGGTGCCTCGACCTCGGGGCGCATGCCGTGATCGACCATTCCCAACCGATGAAAGCGCAGATCGAAAAGCTGAAGGTGCCGCCGGTAGGTCTCGTCGCGAGCCTCACCTTCACCGACCAGCACTACAAGGCGATCGCCGATTTCATCGCGCCGCAAGGCAAGTTCGGGCTGATCGACGATCCCCCGGAATTCACGGTCTCTGCCTTCAAGGGCAAGGCGGTCTCGATCCACTGGGAATCGATGTTCACCCGCTCTTCGTTCCAGACGGCTGACATGATCGCGCAGCATCATCTGCTCAACGATGTGGCAGACCTGATCGACAAGGGCGTGCTGCGCACCACCCTCGACCAAACTTTCGGCACCATCAACGCGGCCAATCTGAAACGGGCGCACGCGTTGCTAGAGTCAGGCAAATCGCGGGGCAAGATCGTGTTGGAGGGATGGTAGCGGCTGCCCAACAAACGGGGTTGATCGGGAGGTCGATTCAAGGGACGCTGTTCCATCGATCCGGGACGGCTGTCGCCGAAAACCCCGGCGCGAATTGCCGGGGAACACGGAAGACAGGAGACCTGTTTCGACATGATACGGATGTTTCTGACGGCCGCGATAGCGTCGGCCTGTGTGGTGGGCTGTGCCTCGATCGCAACAGCGCAAGGCAGCTACCCCGAAAAACCGCTGCAGTTGATCGTGCCCTTTCCGGCGGGCGGCGCCTCCGACGTCGTCGGGCGCATCCTTGCCGGCGAGCTCGAGAGCCGTCTGGGCAAGCCCGTCATCGTGATCAATCGCCCCGGCGGCGGCACCACGATCGCCGCCAAGGAGGTCGCCATCGCGGCTCCCGATGGCTACACCCTGTTCTCCAGCTCGAATTCGACCTTCACCTTGCAGAATGCGGTGAAGGAGAACGTGCCGTATGACAGCGCGAAGGATTTCGAGCCGATCGCCCAGACCGGCACCATAACGATGGTGCTGGTCACCCATCGCGACAATCCGATCAAGGACGTTGCTGCGCTGGTTGCGGCGGCCAAGGCCAATCCAGACAAGCTATCGCTGGCTTCCTTTGGCGTGGCGACCATTTCGCATTTTGCCGGCGAGCTGTTCAAATCGAGTGCCGGCATCAAGATGGTGCACCTGCCCTACAGGGGCAGCGCACCGGCGATGAACGACCTGATGGGCAAGCACATCGAGTACCACGTCGACACCGTGATCGCGATCCGGCCGCAGATAGAAGCCGGTACGGTTCGCCCGCTGGCGGTGTTCTCCGCCAAGCGCTCGCAGTTCCTTCCCGACGTTCCGACGCTCGCCGAACTCGGTTATCCTAATATCGACCTTGTCTCCTGGGGTACCGTGGTCGTGCCGAAGGGAGTCCCGCCAGCCATTCGCGATCGGCTGACCTCGGTGCTGGAAGAGGCGATCGCAAGCCCTGCGGTGATCGAGCGCTTCAAGAAGGTCGGGTATGAGGCCGGCTTCAAGCGCTATCCGGATTGGCCGGGCTTCATCGCCAAGGAAACCGCCGAGATGAAGGAACTGGCTCGGCAGGGCGGGATCAAGGAAGAGTAATCCTGACATGAGCGAGCCGTGCGATCTGCCCGCGGTAACGGCCCGGGCGCTGATCGGCGAGCGCAAGCTTTCGCCGGTCGAACTCATGGACAGTTGCATCCGGCGGATCGAGGAGATCGATCCCGCCGTCAATGCGGTCATTGCGCGCGCGTTCGAGACGGCGCGCGCAACGGCGCGGGAGAGCGAGGCTGCCGTGATGCGCGGAGATGCGCTCGGTCCGCTGCACGGGCTTCCGCTCGGGGTCAAGGACCTGATCGACGCCAGGGGGTTGCCGACGAGTTTTGGCAGCGTGCTGTTCGCAGACAACATCGCGGCCGAGGATGAGGCTGTTGTCGCGATGCTCAGGCGCTCCGGCGCCATCGTCGTCGGCAAGACCAATGTCCCCGAATGGGGCGCGGGCGGCAACACCCGCAATGCGCTTCATGGCGCCACCGGCAATCCCTTTGACCCCGAGCGCTCCGCCGCAGGCTCGTCCGGCGGATCGGCGGTAGCGCTTGCCACCGGCATGGTGCCGCTGGCGACCGGGTCGGATACCGGGGGCTCGGTCAGGAACCCCGCCGCGTTTTGCGGTGTCGTCGGATTCCGCCCCTCGCCCGGGCTGATCGCGAGCAACAGCCGCAACATGGCCTGGCTGCAGATCTCACAGCTTGGACCAATGGCGAGAAATGTATCGGATGCCTGTCTGATGCTTTCCTGCATGCTGGATCGCGACGCGCGGGATCCGCTGTCGGCCATCCTTCACGCCGGCGGAGCGCCCGAGCGTGCGACCTATCGCAATCCGCCAAGGGTCGATCTCGCTACCTTGCGGATCGCAGCGACATCCGATTTCGGATTTGCGCCGACGGAGCGCGCCATCGCCGAGACGTTCCGGAAGAAGCTCGCGACATTCGGATCGGCGTTCCGCAGCCTCGAATGGACCCATCCGGATTGCAGCCATGCCGACGAGGTGTTCCGGATCCTGCGCGCCGTCGCATTTCTGGGGCGTCACCGTGAACTCGCCGAGAAATATCCGGACAAGGTGGGCCCCAATATTCGCGACAATGTCGCCGAGGGGCTCGGCTATTCCGCGCTCGACGTGGCGCGTGCGCTGTCGCTGCAGACCGCGCTCTATCGGAGCTGGCAGACATTCTTCGGCGAGCATGATTTTGTCATTGCGCCGACGGTCACGATCAGCCCGCGGCCGTGGTCGGAGCTCTACCCGGCCATGATCGACGGCACGCCGACCAAAAGCTATTTCCACTGGCTGGCGCTGGCCTATGCCGTCACCAATGCCGGACATCCGGTGGTGGCGATACCGGCCGGCCGCGACGGCGTCGGACTGCCGTTCGGCATCCAGATCATCGGCCCGCGCGGCGGCGATGTCGCGACGCTTTCGGTTGCCCGCGAGATCGAGGCGCTGCTTGCCGCCAATCCGGAGACGGCCCGTCCCGTGCCGGATCTCGCCTGGCTGCGCCGCCAGCCACCGATGTCCGACCGGCCGGGTTTTCTGGATTTCGACTGAGGCGATGTTCCCTAGCGGTTATTGCCAATTCCAAAGCCCTCAAATTGAACGGACTGAGCGACGCCCCGGCGTCGAGTCCTTTGCGGTGGTGTGCAGCGGACAAGTTCCAGGGACGGAACAACAGCTCTCCTCGCCTCGCGCGCCCGAGATTTCCTGCCAAGCGGCCTCCTGAACGCACATTCATCAAAATTAAATCCGCCACCAAAACCGTTTGGGAGCCGACACTTAGGCAACGAATCTCACTCGAAAGTGTTTAGCGATTGTCTGTTTTTGCGAAGGAACGAACGTCGTCCGAATGTAATGTGTTCGGCGACTGTCTTACGGAAAGGAGTGATCCATGAGGAAAGCACCTTTGGCTTTGGCCGCAGCGGCGGTCCTGGGCCTGACGGCGGTAACGGCACCTTCGCCGGCGGAGGCCCACTGGCGCGGAGGGGGATGGGGACCAGGCCTGGCCGGCGGACTTTTGGCGGGAGCAATAATCGGCGGCATCGCGTCCAGCGCTTACGCCTATGGTCCGGGTTACGGATATTATGGCGGCTACCCGGGCTATTACGGCGGATATTACGGCGGTTACGCGCCAGCCTACTATGGCGGCTATTACGGCAATCCTTATCCCGTGGTCCGCTATCGCCGCGTGATCCGCCCGGCGTACGCCTACTATGGCGGTCCGCGATTCTATGGTCCGCGGTATTACGGCGGCTACTATCGTCGCTGGTAATCCAGCAAAATGAAAAGGGCCGCCCGACTGGCGGCCCTTTTTGCTTGGCGCCACGAGAGCACCTTAGTCGATTTCATGCACCACCGTGCGGGTGGCGGGATCAACCAGCATCACGCGATTGTTCGAGTAGACGTAGCGATACTTGGTCACTGACGGGCCCCAATCCGACGGCACCGCCGTGAGTTCGACCTCGGTCGGTACCTTGGCGCCGACGATGATTCTTTCCTGTGTTTCCACCGGACGGATCTTGTGCTCGGTGACGTAACTCTTGATGCGGGTGCGATACTCCGGCTCGATCCGGACTGTCGCGCCAGCGGCTCCGGTCGTCGTCTCGACGGTAGTGCTCTGAGCGTTGGCCATCGTCGCAACCAGCGACGCTGCCGCCGCAATCATGAATAGCTTCTTCATCTGGTTCCTCCTCAAACCGCATCAGTGCGGCTGCAGGAAAAACAGATTTTTCGCGCTCTTGTTCCGAGAAGAATTCAGCACCGCAACGCGTTGAATGGGCAACGATATCGCCTGACGCGACGCTTTCAGAACGGCACTCCGATGCATCTCAAACGGGCGTGATGCCTTCAACGAAGATCAACCGCCGATCCAGTGCAGTCCGCCGCACGTTCAGCGCCTCGGCATATTCCGGCGAGGCGTACCATTCGCGCAAACGTTCCATCGTCGGAAATTCGACGACGATGATGGTCTTCGGCGGCGGGCCGCCTTCGATCACACTTGCAGCGCCGCCGCGCACCAGATAGCGGCCGCCATACTGCGCGATCGTTTTCGCGGCGATGGTGCGATAGGCCTCGAAGCCTGCTGGGTCGCGCACGTCGTCCACTTCGGAAATGACATAGGCTGGCATCCCTCACCTCGCCGGATGGCTTTGCAGATCACCGGATTTCCAGGATCTCCGCTTCGCCTCCGGCGATGACGACGACTTCGCCGGCACCCTTGCCGAACAGCGCGCGCGCCAGTGGCGATGCGTGCGAGATCGTCCCGCGCACAGGATCGGCCTCGTCTTCGCCGACGATCCGGAACGTCTGCCGGCGGTCATCCTCGCGCACGATGGTGACGGTGTGGCCGAGCCGCACGACCGAATTGTCCGCGGGCTCCGGGATCACCGCCGCCGTAGCGCGACGCGCGCTCCAATAACGGACATCGCGGCGGGCGCCGGCCAGGGCCGCCCGATCTCCTGCGGATTGCGCTGCAGCCTGGGCCGCTTGGGCCTCGGCCAATGCTTCCTCGATCCGGCGGAGACCCTCGGCGGTCACGTCATTCGGAAGATCGGAGATCGGCCGGTCAGGCAGATCCTCGACGTCCTCGGTTTCCTTGACGAAAGCACGGCTCATGCATGTTGAACGTCTGCGGCCCCCGACGGTTCCTATGAACCCACGCGCCCGTAATGGTGACGAGACCGCATGAGCGGCAGGTCCTTAGCTGCTGATCCCAGTCAAGACCGCGACATCTCGCTCGCCGTCCAAGACCGCCTCGAACTCCTGGGCGAACCTATCGACAGCAACATACTCAGTCGTGAAACGAATAGTAGCCAAATTCTGGAGGTCAGCATCAGGCGTTGTCCAGACCTCCGAGGAAAGGTCAACGTGCACGAGAAGCGTTCCACGGACGTCGTACGGTCTAACAACAATCCTGAGGTGGCATTGCTCTAGGCTTCCCGGCTTCTCCTTGCTCCAGAAGCCACCCTCGATGAGCGCTGGGGTGGTCGCTGTCAGTGGAAAAGATCTGAGGGCGGCGACGAAGGTTTGTTTCACGTCGATCGGATTAACCCACGCCGCTCCCCGCGCCGAGAATTCACCTGATTTCACCGTCGCGACAATCTTACCAGTCCCATCATCGTCGGGCTGATAAGCAACCTGCAATTCCGATGCACTCATCCGGCGAACTCCAATGGTGCCCTGCGATTGTCTCACCGCATTGAAACAGTTTGGAAGAGTCTGTGCGTTTGAACCGCAAATAAAAAGCGGCGCTGGAAGCGCCGCTTTTGAAACTTGCGATTTCGGAAAACTTACGCCGCTTCGGCGGACTTTTCCTGCACCGGGCCGGAATCCAGGCCCTTGGCGTCGACGTCGCGGTCGACGAACTCGATCACGGCCATCGGGGCGTTGTCGCCGTAGCGGAAGCCGGCCTTGATGATGCGGGTGTAGCCGCCCTGGCGGTCCTTGTAGCGGGGCGCCAGCGTGTCGAACAGCTTCCTGACCTGGTCCTTGTCGCGCATCTCGGAGATCGCCTGGCGGCGCATGGCGAGCCCGCCCTTCTTGCCGAGGGTGACCAGCTTCTCGACGATCGGGCGCAATTCCTTTGCCTTCGGGAGCGTGGTGACGATCTGCTCGTGCTTGATCAGCGCCGCGCACATGTTGGCGAACATCGCATTGCGATGCTCGGCGGTGCGGTTGAGCTTACGATGAACCTTGCCGTGACGCATTGATCTATTCCTTGATTTGGCTTCGTCACGACGGTTCGTCGGACATGTTGCTCAGGTGGGCTGCCTGCGTTCGCCCGTTAAAAAGCGCGATGAAACATCATCGCGCTCTGACTTGTCGTTCGATCAGTAGTGATCTTCGAAGCGCTTGGCGAGTTCGTCGATGTTCTCCGGCGGCCAGCCCGGCACTTCCATGCCGAGATGCAGACCCATCTGGGCCAGCACTTCCTTGATCTCGTTCAGCGACTTGCGGCCGAAGTTCGGGGTGCGGAGCATTTCCGCTTCCGACTTCTGCACGAGGTCGCCGATGTAGACGATGTTGTCGTTCTTCAGGCAGTTTGCCGAACGCACCGACAGCTCGAGCTCGTCGACCTTCTTGAGGAACGCGGGGTTGAAGGCGAGATCGGGGATGATCTCCTGCGCCACTTCCTTGCGCGGCTCTTCGAAGTTCACGAACACGTTGAGCTGGTCCTGCAGGATGCGGGCGGCATAGGCCACCGCGTCCTCCGGCGAGATCGCGCCGTTGGTCTCAATCGTCATGGTCAGCTTGTCGTAGTCGAGGATCTGGCCCTCGCGGGTGTTCTCGACCTTGTAGGAGACCTTGCGCACGGGCGAGAACAGGCTGTCGACCGGGATCAGGCCGATCGGCGCGTCCTCAGGCCGGTTGCGCTCGGCGGCGACATAGCCCTTGCCGGAAGCGACCGTGAACTCCATGCGGATTTCCGCGCCCTCGTCCAGCGTGCAGATCTGCAGGTCGGGATTGAGCACCACGACGTCGCCGACGGTCTGGATGTCGCCGGCGGTGACGGCGCCCGGGCCCGACTTCTTCACGACCATGCGCTTGGGGCCTTCGCCCTGCATCTTGATCGCGATGTCCTTGATGTTGAGCACGATGTCGGTGACGTCCTCGCGAACGCCCGCGATCGAGGAGAACTCGTGCAGCACGCCGTCGATGTGCACCGACTGCACGGCGGCGCCTTGCAGCGACGACAGCAGGATGCGGCGCAGCGCGTTACCGAGCGTCTGGCCGAAGCCGCGCTCGAGCGGTTCGGCGACGACGGTGGCAAACCGGTTCGCATCGGTGCCCGGCGTTATCTGCAGCTTGTTCGGTCGAATGAGTTCTTGCCAATTTTTCTGGATCGTCACTTTGTCACCCCTTCGGGTCAATAGACCGGCCAGTCGATTTGGCTTCAAATCACTGGCGTTGGAGATTCGCGGATCAGTCCGCGGCAGTCAAAATTCCAAAAACAATCGCGAGACGCGCGAATCGAGCGCCCGCGACCAGACGTCAGACGCGCCGGCGCTTGCGCGGACGGCAACCATTGTGCGGGATCGTCGTCACGTCACGGATCGACGTCACGGTGAAGCCCGCCGCCTGCAGCGCACGAAGCGCCGATTCACGGCCCGAACCCGGACCGGCAACTTCCACTTCCAGCGTGCGCATGCCGTGTTCCTGCGCCTTCTTGGAAACGTCTTCGGCCGCGACCTGCGCGGCATAGGGGGTCGACTTGCGCGAGCCCTTGAAGCCCATCGTGCCGGCCGAGGACCAGGCAATGGTGTTGCCCTGCGCATCGGTGATGGTGATGGTCGTGTTGTTGAACGACGAATTGACGTGCGCGATGCCCGAGGCGATGTTCTTGCGTTCGCGACGGCGTACGCGGGTGGCTTCCTTGCCCATTCCTAAAACCTTCCTGTGATCTCAAACGCCGCCGTACTGCCAGCGGCTACACCTAAGAAACGAATGGTGAGCGGCGAATAGTTCTATTCGCCGCTCCCTGTTCGCTATTCGCAAAATTACTTCTTCTTGCCGGCGATCGACTTGGCCGGGCCCTTGCGCGTGCGCGCATTGGTGTGGGTGCGCTGGCCGCGCACCGGCAGGCCGCGGCGATGACGCAGGCCGCGATAGCAGCCGAGGTCCATCAGACGCTTGATGTTGATACCGGTCTCACGGCGAAGATCGCCTTCGACGAGGTAGTCACGGTCGATCACTTCGCGGATCTGCAGGACTTCCTGGTCGCTCAGCTGGCTGACGCGACGATCCACGGGGATCTTGACCTTCTCGACGATCTCGGCCGCGTTCTTCTGGCCGATACCATGAATGTACTGGAGCGCGATCAGGACGCGCTTGTTGGTCGGGATATTCACGCCGGCAATACGGGCCACGGACTTCTCTCCTGTCGCCGATCCCTCATGGGCCGGCCTTAAGTTCTTGCTATCTCGGGCAGGTTTCCGCAAACGCGAACACGACGCCCTTCCCCTCATCTGCTTCGGGGCCCGGCATCGTCAAAAACTATCCGACTTGGATGCGGGGCTTATTAAAGGATTCAACTCGGTTTCGTCAACCGCCTCTATCGCTTAGCTCGCTTTTTCGTGACCTTTTTCGAGGCCTTGGCGGTAGTCTTCCCTGCGGTCTTTTTTGCCGCCTTTTTGGCCTTTCCGGCTCCCCGCCCCTTGGCCGGAGAAGCGGCCTTCTTGCTCGCCTTGCCGACCGCCTTCGAGGCCGCTTTCCTGCCCTTTGGGGCCGATTTGGCAGCCTTCCGAGCGGTTTTGGCGACCTTTTTGCCCGCCGGCCTGGCGGTCTTCCTGGTGGCCGCTGTGGCCTTCCTGGCCGGCGCCGCGGACCTGGCAGCCCTGGGTTCCACTGCCCCGATCGCGGCCAGGATCCGGTTGATCTCGCGGGTGACGTGCTCGATGGTCATCATTCCGTCGACCGTCAGAAGCTTCCGCCGCTCCGAATAATAGTGAATCAGGGGCTCGGTCTGCGCCCGGTAGTTGGCCAGCCGCTTCGACAGCACCTCCGGGGTATCGTCGATTCGCACTTCCTCGCCGCGGGCCTGCATCTCGGCGACGCGCGTCTCGACGCGGTTCAGGAGCGCGCTCTCGTTGACGCGCAATTCGACCACGGCGTCGAGCTTGATGTGCTTCTTCTTCAGGAGTTCGTCGAGGGCGGCCGCCTGCGGCACCGTGCGCGGAAAGCCGTCGAGGATGAAACCGTTCTTCATGTCCGGCTGGTCGAGACGGTCGGAGATGATCCCGATCACGATCTCATCCGGCACCAGCGCGCCACTGGCCATGATGTCCTTGGCCTGCAGGCCCACCGGCGTTTGGGCTGCGACTGCCGCGCGCAGCATCTCGCCGGTCGAGAGCTGGACGATGCCGTACTTCTGAACCAGCCGCTGCGCCTGGGTCCCCTTACCCGCGCCCGGCGGACCCAAAAGGATCAATCTCATGACTATTCGCCCCCCGGCTTGGTGAGCGAACCGCCGCACACCCTCTTATTGAAATTCAGACCGCAGCGTTTCCGCGAGATCAGCGGCGGCGGCCCCTCAGCTTGGATTTCCTGATCAGCCCCTCATACTGATGGGCCAGGAGATAGCCCTGCACCTGCGCTACCGTATCCATGGTCACGCTGACGACGATCAGGAGCGAGGTGCCGCCGAAGTAGAACGGCACCGAAGCATAGGAAATCAGGATCTCGGGAATCAGGCAGACGATCGCCAGATAGATCGCGCCGAGCACGGTAACGCGCGACAGCACGTAATCGATATATTCGGCAGTGCGCTCGCCCGGCCGGATGCCCGGGATGAAGCCGCCATGCTTCTTCAGATTGTCGGCGGTCTCGGTCGGGTTGAACACGATCGCGGTGTAGAAGAATGCGAAGAACACGATCAGGCTCAGGTAGAGAATCAGGAACAGCGGACGGCCGTGGCTGAGCTGGGTGTTGAGCCACTGGAACCATTCCGGGCCCTTGCCGGCGTTGAAATTCGCAACGGTGGCCGGCAGCAGCAACAGCGACGAGGCGAAGATCGGCGGGATCACGCCTGACGTGTTGAGCTTGAGCGGCAGATGCGAGGACTGGCCCTCGAACATCTTGTTGCCGACCTGTCGCTTCGGATACTGGATCAGAAGCCTGCGCTGCGCGCGCTCCATGAACACGATGAAGGCGATCACGGCGACCGCCATCACGATCACGACCAGGATCAGGGCGGTCGACAGCGCACCCTGTCGTCCCAGTTCCAGCATGTTGGCCAGCGCCGAAGGCAATTCGGCGACGATGCCGGCCAGAATGATCAGCGAAATGCCGTTGCCGATGCCGCGCGAGGTGATCTGCTCGCCGAGCCACATCAGAAACATGGTGCCGCCGGTCAGCGTGACCGTGGTGGAGATCAGGAAGAACATCCCGGGGTCGCTGACGACGTTACCGGCGCCCTGAAGTCCGATTGCGATGCCGTAGGCCTGGAACGTGGCGAGAACCACCGTGAGGTAGCGGGTATACTGGTTCAGCGTCTTGCGTCCCGCCTCGCCTTCCTTCTTCAAGGCTTCGAGCTTGGGCGATACTGTCGTCAGCAGCTGGATGATGATCGATGCCGAGATGTACGGCATGATGTTCAGCGCGAAGATCGCCATGCGGTTGATGCCGCCGCCGGCGAACATGTTGAACATGCCGAGAATGCCGCCGGCCTGCGACTTGAACACCTGCTCCCAGATCGCGGGGTCGATGCCGGGCAGCGGGATATAGGTGCCGAGCCGATAAACAAGCAGCGCACCCAGCGTGAACCAGATGCGCTTCTTCAGTTCGTCGGCTTTCGCCAAAGCGCCGAAATTGAGGTTTGCCGCAAGTTGTTCTGCTGCTGAGACCATGTTCAGGCTTTCTCCCGCCGCCCCTCAAACCGCCGCCCCTCCCCCGGGGCGGTCGGCAGACGCCGGACATTATTTGGTGCTCGGCTTCGATAAGTCCATTGCTCTCACGTGCGGATCGCCCGCGACAAAACGGGCGATGACGCAGATGTTACGCCGCCTCGCCTTCGTCCTTCTTGGCCGGGGCCAGGATCTTGACCGTGCCGCCGGCCTTCTCGACCGCCGCAACTGCCGATTTCGAGGCGCCATGCACCTCGATCGCGAGCTTGGCCTTGAGTTCGCCGCGGCCGAGCAGCCGCAGGCCGTCCTTGGCGCGACGGATCACGCCCGCCTTCACCAGCGATTCGACGGTGACGGTTTCCTTGGCATCGACCAACTTGGCGTCGATCGCTTCCTGCAGCCGGTCGAGATTGATCTCGGCGAAGTCGAGCCGGAAGATGTTGTTGAAGCCGCGCTTCGGCAGGCGGCGATGCAGCGGCATCTGGCCGCCCTCGAAGCCCTTGATGCGCACGCCCGAACGCGCGGTCTGGCCCTTGCCGCCGCGGCCCGAAGTCTTGCCCTTGCCCGAACCGATGCCACGGCCGACGCGCATACGCTTCTTGCGCGAGCCGGCATTGTCGGCGATATCGCTGAGCTTCATCGCCCTGTCTCCCTACTTACTTCTCGCCGACGATGCGGACGAGATGTTGAACCTTGGCGATCATGCCGCGAATCGCAGGCGTGTCCTGCAGCTCGGTGACACGACCGATCTTGTTGAGCTTGAGGCCGATCAGCGTCGCACGCTGCGAGTGATGGCGGCGGATTGCGCTGCCGGTCTGCTCGACCTTGATCGTCTTTGCGGCCTTGGCCATCGTCTTAACTCCAAAGAGCGCTTGAAAATCGCGCCGGTTATTCAGCCACCACTTCGGCATCGCCGCCGACGCGGCGCGACTGCAGCGTGGATACCTTGATGTTGCGGCGTGCGGCCACCGAACGCGGCGAATCCTGATGCTTCAGCGCGTCGAAGGTGGCGCGAACCATGTTGTAGGGATTCGACGAGCCGATCGACTTCGCCACCACGTCCTGGATGCCGAGCGTTTCGAACACCGCGCGCATCGGGCCGCCGGCGATGATGCCGGTACCGGCCGGAGCGGCGCGCAGGTAGACGCGGCCGGCGCCGTGGCGGCCGGCGATGTCATGATGCAGCGTGCGGCCTTCGCGCAGAGCGACGCGCGTCAGGTTGCGCTTGGCCGACTCGGTCGCCTTGCGGATCGCTTCGGGAACCTCGCGCGCCTTGCCGTGGCCGAAACCGACCCGGCCCTTCTGGTCGCCGATCACGACCAGCGCCGCAAAGCCGAAGCGCTTGCCGCCCTTGACGACCTTCGCCACGCGATTGATGTGGACGAGCTTGTCGACGAACTCGCTGTCGCGCTCTTCGCGATCCCTGCTCCGTTCGCGTCCGCCGCGTTCGCGTTCACCTGCCATGGTGTTTTCCAATCTTTAGGGGAAGAAAGCCCCTGTCCTCGTAAATTTCCAAAACCGGTTCGTTAGAAGCTCAGGCCGCTCTCGCGGGCCGCATCCGCAAGCGCCTTGACGCGCCCGTGATAGAGATAGCTGCCGCGATCGAACACCACTTCCTTGACGCCGTTCTTCACGGCGCGTTCCGCCAGCAGTTTGCCGACGGCCTTGGCCGCATCGATGTTGGCGCCCGTATTGCCGCCCTCGCGCATGGTCTTTTCCAGCGACGAGGCGGAAGCCAGCGTTTCGCCCTTCAGGTCGTCGATGACCTGGGCGTAGATGTGTTTCGACGAACGGAACACCGACAGACGCGGGCGTCCATTGGCGGACCGGCGCAGCGAGTTGCGCACGCGCTGCTTGCGCCGGGCATTCGTGACCTTGAGTGACATGACCGGCTCCGTTACTTCTTCTTGCCTTCCTTGCGGAAGATGAATTCGTTGGCGTACTTCACGCCCTTGCCCTTGTAGGGCTCCGGCGGGCGGTAGGCGCGGATTTCCGCGGCGACCTGGCCGACGCGCTGGGAATCGGTGCCCGTGATCGTGATCTCGGTCGGCTTCGGCACCACGATGGTGATGCCTTCGGGGATCGCGTAGACGACGTCGTGGCTGTAGCCGAGCGCGAGCTGCAGGTTCTTGCCCTGCAGCGCAGCACGGTAACCGACGCCGGTGATTTCGAGCTTCTTCTCGAAACCCTTGGTGACGCCCTCGACCAGGTTAGCAACCTGCGCGCGCGCCGTGCCGTACATCGCCTGGGCGCGATTGGTCGAAAGCTTCGGTGCGACCTTGACCGCGCCGTCCTCGAACTTCACTTCAACGTCGTCATGCACGACGAACTGAAGCTGGCCCTTCGGCCCCTTCATCTTGACGGTCTGCCCTTCGACGCTCGCCGTCACACCGGACGGGATCGGAACGGGCCGTTTGCCAACACGTGACATGGCTCTAAATCCTTCCTCAGAACACCGTGAAGAGAATTTCGCCGCCCACATTCGCGTCACGCGCGGCGTGGTCAGCCATGATTCCCTTCGGCGTCGACAACACCGAAATACCGAGACCGTTATTCACCCGCGGCAGGTTCTTCACCGAGGCGTAAACGCGACGGCCCGGCTTGGAGACCCGCTCGATCTCGCGAATGACGGGCTCGCCGTCGAAATACTTCAGCTCGATCTCGAGCTCGCTGCGGCCGGAAGCGTGTTCGACGCTGGCGTAGCCGCGGATGTAACCCTCGGACTTCAGCACTTCGAGCACGCTGGCGCGCATCTTCGAGCCCGGGGTCGAGACCTTGGACTTCGAACGCATCTGCGCGTTGCGGATGCGGGTGATGAGATCGGAGATCGGATCGTGCGTTGACATCTTGACGACCCTCCTTACCAGCTCGACTTCACGAGCCCGGGAACCAGGCCCTTGGAGCCGAGTTCACGCAGCGCGATGCGGGAAAGCTTGTTCTTGCGGTAGTTCGAGCGCGGACGACCGGTCAGCTCGCAGCGGTTGCGGATGCGCGTCGCCGACGAATTGCGCGGCATCTGGGCGAGCTTCAGCGTCGCCGCGAACCGCTCTTCCATCGGGCGGGTCTTGTCGGCGATGATCGCCTTCAGCTTCGCGCGCTGGGGGGCGGCGTTCTTGGTCATCCGCTTGCGCCGGTTGTTCTTCTCGATCGAACTCTTCTTTGCCATGCTTGGCTCCTGGGTTTCCGCGTTTGAGAGGCTTTAACTGCGTCTCACTGCCGGAACGGGAAATTGAATGCGGTCAACAAGGCACGCGCCTCGTCGTCGGTCTTCGCCGTGGTGCAGACCGTGATGTCCATGCCGCGGGCTTCCGAAACCTTGTCGAAATCGATTTCGGGGAAAATGATGTGCTCCTTGAGGCCGAGCGAGTAATTGCCGCGACCATCGAAGCTCTTCGGATTGAGGCCACGGAAGTCGCGCACGCGCGGCAGCGCCACGTTCACCAGGCGATCGATGAATTCATACATCTTGGCCTTGCGCAGCGTGACCTTGCAGCCGATCGGCTGGTTTTCACGCAGCTTGAAGGTCGCGATCGCAACGCGCGAATAGGTCACGATCGCCTTCTGGCCCGCGATCTGCGTCAGTTCGCCAGCCGCGGTCTCGGCCTTCTTGCGGTCGTTGACGGCGTCGCCGACGCCCATGTTGAGCACGACCTTGTCCAGCCGCGGCACCTGCATGACGTTGGCATAGCCGAACTGTTCGGTCAGCTTGCCGCGAATTTCCTTGTCGAACTGCGCGCGCAGGCGCGGCACATAAGCGGTATCAGCCATCGATCTCTGCTCCCGAGCTCTTGGCAATGCGTACCTTCTTGCCATCAGCCTGAATCTTGAAGCCTACGCGGGTCGGCTTGCCGTCCTTGCCGACATAGGCGACGTTGGACAGGTGGATCGGCGACTCCTTGGAGATGATGCCGCCTTCCTGGTTCTGGGTCTGCTTCTGGTGACGCTTCACCATGTTGACGCCGCGCACCAGCGCCTTGTTCTCGGCGGGGCGGACCTCGAATACTTCGCCGGTGCGGCCCTTGTCGCGGCCGTTCAGCACGATGACCTTGTCACCTTTCCGGATCTTGGCAGCCATCACAGCACCTCCGGCGCAAGCGAGATGATTTTCATGTGGTTCTTGGCGCGCAGCTCGCGCGGCACGGGCCCGAAGATACGGGTGCCGACCGGCTCCGACTGGTTGTTGATCAACACGGCGGCGTTGCGGTCGAAGCGGATGACCGAGCCGTCGGCGCGGCGGATGTCCTTGCGGACCCGGACCACGACGGCCTTCATCACGTCGCCCTTTTTCACCTTGCCGCGCGGAATCGCTTCCTTGATCGACACGACGATAACGTCGCCCACGGTGGCATAGCGGCGCTTGGAGCCCCCCAGCACCTTGATGCACATGACACGGCGTGCGCCTGAATTATCGGCCACGTCGAGGTTGGTCTGCATCTGAATCATTGATGCACCTCGTCCTCTTTCTGATGCGCTCGAATTAGCGCCTAAAATTTTTCCTGATTACCCGTCCGGCCTAGCCGAACGAATCTCAGGCGGTTTTCTTCTGCTCGCCCCGGACCACAGTCCAGCGCTTCAACTTGGAGATCGGCTTGCTCTCCTCGATCCAAACCATGTCGCCCGGCTTGAACTCGCTGTTCTCGTCGTGCGCGTGATAGTTCTTGGAGCGGCGGATCGTCTTCTTGTAGATCGGATGGGTGAAGCGGCGATCGACGCGCACCACCACCGTCTTGGTTTGCTTGTCGCTCACGACCACGCCCTGAAGGGTTCGTTTCGGCATATCCGGCCTCTTACTTCTTCTTCGCGCGCGTTTGCGCGGCGATGGTCTTGATGCGGGCGATATCGCGGCGGGCTTCGCGCAGCCGCGAGGTGTTCTCCAGCTGCCCGGTGGCGCGCTGGAAACGCAGGTTGAAACGTTCCTTCTTCAGATTGAGGACGGCGTCCTCCCTCTGGTCGTCGCTCATCGCGCGGATGTCTTCAACTTTCATCGGGGCCATGACGGTTACTCCGCAATGCGCGCGACGAAGCGCGTCTTGATCGGCAGCTTGGCGGCGGCAAGCGAGAGCGCCTCCTTGGCGGTCTGCACGGTGACGCCGTCGATCTCGAAAATCACGCGGCCGGGCTTGACCCGCGCCACCCACAATTCCGGCGTACCCTTGCCGGAGCCCATGCGGACTTCGGCCGGCTTCTTCGACACTGGCAGGTCGGGAAATACGCGGATCCAGACGCGGCCGGCGCGCTTCATGTGACGGGTCAGCGCGCGGCGCGCGGCTTCGATCTGGCGGGCGGTGATGCGCTCGGGCGCCATCGCCTTCAGGCCGAACTGACCGAACGACAACGTCGCACCCGAAGTCGCAACGCCGTGGATACGGCCCTTATGCGCCTTCCGGAACTTCGTTTTCTTTGGTTGCATCATGGCTTTAAGCCCTCAAACCTTCTTCTGATGTCTCACGCAGCGTCGCGGCGCGGCCGTGTGTTGTCGCCTTCGGCCATCTTCTTGTCCTGGGCCATCGGATCATGCTCGAGGATCTCGCCCTTGAAGATCCAGACCTTGACGCCGCAGGTGCCGAATGTGGTGAACGCGGTCGCCACGCCGTAATCGATGTCGGCGCGCAGCGTGTGCAGCGGCACGCGACCTTCGCGATACCATTCCATGCGCGCGATTTCGGCGCCGCCGAGACGGCCCGAGCAGTTGATGCGGATGCCTTCGGCGCCGAGACGCATCGCCGACTGCACCGCGCGCTTCATGGCGCGACGGAACGCGACGCGGCGCTCGAGCTGCTGGGCGATCGATTCGGCGACCAGGGTGGCGTCGAGTTCGGGCTTGCGGATTTCGACGATGTTGATGACGACGTCGGAAGCCGTGATGTCGGCAACCCGCTTGCGTAGCTTGTCGATATCGGCGCCCTTCTTGCCGATCACGACGCCGGGACGCGCCGAATGGATCGTCACGCGGCACTTCTTGTGCGGACGCTCGATCACGATGCGGGCGACGGCGGCCTGCTTGAGTTCCTTGTGCAGGATCTCGCGGATCTTGACGTCTTCATGCAACAGCTTGCCGTACTCGTTCTTGCCGGCGAACCAACGGGAATCCCAGGTCCGGTTGATGCCGAGACGCAGTCCGATTGGATTGATCTTTTGACCCATCGTTTTCTCCCGCGCCCTTAAGCGCCAGCCTCGGCCTCGACCTGACGAACCACGATGGTCAGGTGCGAGAACGGTTTATAGATACGCCCCGAACGGCCACGGCCGCGCGGTGAAAAACGCTTCATCACGATGCCGTTGCCGACATGCGCCTCGGCGACGACGAGATCGTCGACCTCGAGGTCGTGGTTGTTCTCGGCGTTCGCGATCGCCGATTCCAGGCACTTCTTGACGTCGACCGCGATCCGCTTGCGCGAGAACTGCAAGTCGGCGAGCGCAGCCGAAGCCTTCCGGCCGCGGATCAACTGCGCGACAAGATTGAGCTTCTGCGGGCTGACGCGCAGCATCCGGGCAACTGCCTTGGCCTCGTTGTCCGCGAGGACACGTTCGCGCTTTGGTTTGCTCATCGTCTATTCCTCAAGCCTTCTTGGCTTTCTTGTCGCCAGAATGGCCATGGAAGGTACGGGTCGGCGAGAACTCGCCGAACTTGTGACCCACCATTTCCTCGTTGATCGATACCGGCACATGCTTCTGGCCGTTGTAGACGCCGAAAACCAGGCCGACGAACTGCGGCAGGATGGTCGAGCGGCGGCTCCAGATCTTGATGACGTCGTGACGGCCGGACGCGCGCGCAGCATCTGCCTTCTTGAGCAGAGAGGCTTCGACGAACGGGCCTTTCCAGACTGAACGTACCATGTCCGGCGTTCCTTACTTCTTCCGCTTGTGGCGGCTTAGGAGGATGAATCGATTGGTCGACTTGTTCGAACGGGTCTTCTTGCCCTTGGTCGGCTTGCCCCACGGCGTGACCGGGTGGCGGCCGCCCGAGGTGCGGCCTTCGCCGCCGCCGTGCGGATGGTCGATCGGGTTCATGACGACGCCGCGGTTATGCGGACGCCAGCCCAGCCAGCGGGTACGGCCGGCCTTGCCGATCGAGATATTCATGTGATCGGGGTTCGACACCGCACCGATGGTGCCGCGGCAACGGCCGTGCACCAGGCGCTGCTCGCCCGAGTTGAGGCGCAGAATGACGTAGTCCTGGTCGCGGCCGACGATCTGGGCGTAGGTGCCGGCCGAACGCGCGATCTGGCCGCCCTTCCCGATCTTCATCTCGATATTGTGGATGATGGTGCCGACCGGCATGTTGCCGAGCGGCATGACATTGCCGGGCTTGACGTCGACATAGTTGCCCGCAACCACGCTGTCGCCAACAGCCAGGCGCTGCGGCGCCAGGATGTAGGCCTGCTCGCCGTCCTGATACTTGATCAGCGCGATGAACGCGGTGCGGTTCGGATCGTATTCCAGCCGCTCGACGACCGCGGGAACATCGACCTTGTTCCGCTTGAAGTCCACCATGCGGTAGGCCTTCTTGTGGCCACCGCCGCGGAAACGCACCGTGATACGGCCGGTGTTGTTGCGGCCGCCATTGCTGATCTTGCCCTCGGTCAACGCCTTGACGGGCTTGCCCTTATAGAGGGCCGAACGGTCGACCATCACCAGCTGGCGCTGGCCCGGCGTCGTCGGATTGTATGTTTTCAATGCCATCGCTGTATCGCCTTATAGTCCGGTAGTGACGTCGATGCGGTGGCCCTCTTCGAGGGTCACGACCGCCCGCTTCACGTCCGACTGCGAACCGAAATTGCCGCGGAACACCTTGGTCTTGCCCTTGCGGACCAGCGTGTTCACGCGCTTCACCTTGACGTCGAACAGCTTTTCGACGGCTTCCTTGATTTGCGGCTTGGTCGCCTTGCTGGCGACCCTGAACACGACCTTGTTGTGCTCGGACGCTACCGTCGCCTTTTCGGTGACGACAGGAGCTACGATCACGTCGTAATGGCGCGGATCGATGTTCTTCATTTGAAGCGCGCCTCCAGCGCATCGACTGCCGCCTTCGTCAGCACCAGCTTCTGACGACGCAGAATGTCGTAGACGTTGATGCCCTGGATCGGCAGCACGTCGATATTCGGAATGTTGCGCGCAGCGGTCGCGAAACCGGCATGCACCTCGGCGCCGTCGATGATCAGCGCATTGGTCAGGCCCAACCCTGAGAAATGACCGACCAGCGCCTTGGTCTTGGCGTCCTTGATCTGCGCATTGTCGATCACGATCAGGCCGCCGTCCTTGGCCTTCGCCGACAGGGCATGCTTGAGCGCCAGCGCGCGCACCTTCTTCGGCAGGTCGGTCGCGTGCGAGCGAACCACCGGACCGAACGCACGGCCACCGCCGCGGAACTGCGGCACGCGGGCCGAGCCGTGACGGGCGCCGCCGGTGCCCTTCTGCTTGTACATCTTCTTGCCGGTGCGCCAGACGTCGGCGCGGCCCTGCGTCTTGTGCGTTCCGGCCTGGCGCTTGTTGAGCTGCCATTGCACGCAACGCTGGATGATGTCGGCGCGCGGCTCGAGACCGAAGATCGCGTCCGAGAGCTGGACCGAACCGGCTTCCTTGCCTTCAAGGGTCGTGACTTTCAGTTCCATCTCACGCGCCCTCCTGCTCGGCCGGAGCCTGAGCCTGCTCACCGCCGGCGACCTTGAACTTGCCGGGCTTCGGAGCATCCTTCGGCAGCGGCTTCTTGACAGCGTCGCGTACCGAGATCCAGCCGCCCTTGGAGCCGGGAACGGCGCCTTCGACGAGGATCAGGCCGCGCTCGACGTCGGTCTGCACCACACGCAGATTGAGCGTGGTGATGCGATCGACACCCATGTGACCGGGCATCTTCTTGTTCTTGAAGGTCTTGCCGGGATCCTGACGTCCGCCGGTCGAACCGATCGAACGATGCGAAACCGACACACCGTGGGTGGCGCGCAGACCGCCGAAATTCCAGCGCTTCATGCCGCCGGCAAAACCCTTACCGACCGAGGTGCCGGTGACGTCGACGAACTGGCCGACCACGAAATGGTCCGCCTGAATCTCGGCGCCAACCGGGATCAGCGCGTCTTCCGACACGCGGAACTCGGTGACCTTCCGCTTGGGCTCGACCTTGGACACCGCAAACTGGCCGCGCTCTGCCTTCGGCAGATAGACGGTCTTGCGGGTACCCGAACCGAGCTGCAGCGCGACATAACCGTTCTTCTCGGTCGTGCGGTGGCCCAGCACCTGGCAATTGCCCAGCTTCAGCACGGTCACAGGGATATGTTCGCCGGTCTCCGTAAAGACCCGCGTCATCCCGACCTTTTGTGCGATCACTCCGGAGCGCATCGGCGTGCTTCCTGTTCTTTCTGTCCGCTAACTTCGGACGATCCTGAAAATCTTAGAGCTTGATCTCGACGTCGACACCGGCGGCCAGATCGAGCTTCATGAGGGCATCGACGGTCTGCGGGGTCGGATCGACGATGTCGAGAAGGCGCTTGTGGGTGCGCATCTCGAATTGCTCGCGGCTCTTCTTGTCGACGTGCGGTGAACGGTTGACGGTGAACTTCTCGATGCGGGTGGGCAGCGGGATAGGTCCGCGAACCTGGGCACCGGTACGTTTCGCCGTGTTCACGATCTCGCGGGTCGACGTATCGAGGATACGATGGTCGAACGCCTTGAGACGGATGCGAATATTTTGGCCGTTCATTGCCGTTGTCTCTTTCTTCGTCGCTTGATGCGAGTAGTGAGCGGCGAATAGCGAATGAAACCATTCGCTATTCGCTTTTCGTTTTCTCTTTACTCGATGATGGAGGCGACGACGCCGGCGCCGACGGTGCGGCCGCCTTCACGGATCGCGAAGCGCAGCTTTTCTTCCATCGCGATCGGCACGATCAGGTGCACTTCCATCGCGATGTTGTCGCCCGGCATCACCATTTCGGTGCCTTCGGGCAGATGCACGACGCCGGTCACGTCGGTGGTGCGGAAGTAGAACTGGGGCCGGTAGTTGGTGAAGAACGGGGTGTGACGACCGCCCTCTTCCTTGGTCAGGATGTAGGCCTCAGCCTTGAACTTGGTGTGCGGCTTGACCGAACCCGGCTTGCACAGCACCTGGCCGCGCTCGACTTCCTCGCGCTTGGTGCCGCGGAGCAGCGCACCGATGTTGTCGCCGGCCTGGCCCTGATCGAGCAGCTTGCGGAACATTTCGACGCCGGTGACGATGGTCTTCTGGGTATCGCGCAGACCGACGATTTCGATTTCCTCGCCGACCTTGACGATGCCGCGCTCGACACGACCGGTCACAACGGTGCCGCGGCCCGAGATCGAGAACACGTCTTCCACCGGCATCAGGAACGGCTGGTCGATCGGACGCTCCGGCTGCGGAATGTACGCGTCGACCTGCTTCATCAGCTCGAGGATGGCGTCGTGACCAAGCGCCTTGTCCTTGTCTTCAAGGGCGGCGAGCGCCGAACCCTTGACGATCGGGATGGTGTCGCCCGGGAATTCGTACTTCGACAGCAGTTCGCGAACTTCGAGCTCGACGAGTTCGAGCAGTTCCGGATCGTCGACCATGTCGCACTTGTTCAGGAACACGACGAGCGCGGGAACGCCGACCTGACGGGCGAGCAGGATGTGTTCGCGGGTCTGCGGCATCGGGCCGTCGGCGGCCGACACGACCAGGATCGCGCCATCCATCTGGGCTGCGCCGGTGATCATGTTCTTCACGTAGTCGGCGTGGCCCGGACAGTCGACGTGGGCGTAGTGCCGGTTGGTGGTTTCGTATTCGACGTGGGCGGTCGAGATCGTGATGCCGCGCGCCTTCTCTTCCGGCGCCTTGTCGATCTGGTCGTACGCCGTGAACGTCGCACCGCCGGTTTCAGCCAGCACCTTGGTGATCGCTGCGGTCAGCGAGGTCTTGCCATGGTCGACGTGACCGATGGTTCCGATGTTGCAGTGCGGTTTATTACGTTCAAACTTTGCTTTGGCCATTTGACTCTCCGTTCAGTCGTTAGCTTTGAACCAACGACAATCAGGCAAACTTCTTCTGGACTTCTGCCGACACGTTCGCCGGCGCTTCAGCGTAGTGATCGAATTGCATCGTAAAGGTCGCGCGTCCCTGGCTCATCGAGCGCAGGTTATTCACGTATCCGAACATGTTCATGAGCGGCACCATCGCGTTGATGACGTTGGCGTTGCCGCGCATGTCCTGGCCCTGGATCTGGCCGCGCCGCGAGTTCAGGTCGCCGATGACGGAACCGGTGTAGTCTTCCGGGGTTACCACTTCGACCTTCATGATCGGCTCGAGCAGAACGGACTTGCCCTTCTGCAGCGCTTCGCGGAATGCCGCGCGCGATGCGATTTCGAAGGCCAGCGCCGAGGAGTCGACGTCGTGATACTTGCCGTCGACCAGCTGAACCTTGACGTCCACCACCGGGAAGCCGGCGACCACGCCCGAGCCCATCACGCTGTTGAGGCCCTTTTCGACACCGGGGATGTATTCCTTCGGCACCGCGCCGCCGACGATCTTCGATTCGAACTCGTAGCCCTTGCCGGGCTCGTTCGGCTCGACGATGATCGACACTTCGGCGAACTGACCGGTACCGCCGGTCTGTTTCTTGTGCGTGTACTTGACTTCAGCGCGCTTGGTGACCCGCTCGCGGAACGCCACCTGCGGCGCGCCGATGTTGGCGTCGACCTTGTAGGTGCGGCGGAGGATGTCGACCTTGATGTCGAGATGGAGTTCGCCCATGCCCTTGAGGATGGTCTGGCCGGACTCCTGGTCGGTCGAGACGCGGAACGACGGATCTTCCGCAGCGAGCTTCGCCAGTGCGACGCCGAGCTTTTCCTGGTCGGCCTTCGATTTCGGCTCGATCGCGATTTCGATCACCGGCTCCGGGAATTCCATCTTTTCGAGGATCACCGCCTTGTCGGGATCGCACAGCGTGTCACCGGTGCGCGCTTCCTTCAGGCCAGCCAGCGCAACGATGTCGCCGGCATAGGCTTCCTTGATGTCTTCGCGGTTGTTCGCATGCATCAACAACATGCGGCCGATGCGCTCCTTGCGGTCGCGCGTCGAATTGATGACGCCGGTACCCGACAGCAGCGTGCCGGAATAGATGCGGCAGAAGGTGATGGTGCCGACGAACGGGTCGTCCATGATCTTGAACGCCAACAGAGCCAGCGGCTCCTTGTCGTTCGGCAGACGAACGACCTCGTTGCCGTCTTCATCGACACCCTTGATGGCGGGCACGTCAACCGGCGACGGCAGATAATCCACGACCGCGTCGAGCAAAGGCTGCACGCCCTTGTTCTTGAACGCCGAGCCGCACAGTACCGGGAAGAACGCGCCAGTCAGCACGGCCTTGCGGATCATGCGCTTCAACGTCGCCTCATCGGGCTCCTTACCGTCGAGGTAAGCGGCAAGGACTTCGTCGTCGAGTTCGACGGCGGCTTCCAGCAGCTTCTCGCGATATTCCTTGGCCTTCTCGACCATGTCCTCGGGAATATCGATGTCTACGAACTTGGCGTCGAGCTTCTCTTCTTCCCAGACCACGCCCTTCATGCGAACGAGATCGACCAGACCCTTGAAGTTGTTCTCGGAGCCGATCGGAAGCTGGATCGCAATCGGCTTGGCGCCGAGGCGATCGACAATATCCTGCATGCATTTGTAGAAGTCGGCGCCGGTCTTATCCATCTTGTTGGCGAAGACGATGCGCGGAACCTTGTACTTGTCGCCCTGACGCCAGACGGTCTCGGTCTGCGGCTCAACGCCCTGGTTGGAATCGAGCACGCATACCGCGCCGTCGAGCACGCGCAGCGAACGCTCGACTTCGATGGTGAAGTCGACGTGGCCGGGAGTGTCGATGATGTTGAGACGCTTGCCTTCCCAGAAAGCGGTGGTCGCAGCCGACGTGATCGTAATGCCGCGCTCCTGCTCCTGCTCCATCCAGTCCATCGTCGCAGCACCTTCGTGCACTTCGCCGATTTTGTGGCTCTTGCCGGTATAATAGAGGATGCGTTCGGTGGTTGTGGTCTTGCCGGCATCGATATGCGCCATGATACCGAAGTTACGGTAGTTCTCTATGGCATGAACGCGGGACATGGGTTGTTCCTTAAAATCCGTGTTTCGCCGTTACCAGCGATAGTGCGAGAAGGCACGGTTGGCTTCCGCCATCCGATGCACGTCTTCACGCTTCTTGACGGCGTTACCCCGGTTGTTCGACGCGTCGAGCAGCTCGGCCGAGAGCCGCTCCGTCATCGTCTTTTCGTTGCGATCGCGCGCTGCCGTGATGATCCAGCGAATGCCCAGCGCCTGACGGCGAACCGAACGCACTTCGACCGGCACCTGGTAGGTGGCGCCACCGACGCGGCGCGAACGCACTTCGATCGTCGGCATGACGTTTTCCAGCGCCTGCTCGAAAACCGGCAGCGGACCCTGCTTGGTCTTGGCTTCGATCATGGCGAGCGCGCCGTAGACGATGCTCTCGGCGGCGGACTTCTTGCCGTCGTACATGATCGAGTTCATGAACTTCGTGATGATGATGTTCCCGAACTTCGGATCCGGGTTCACTTCACGCTTTTCAGCAGAATGGCGACGAGACATCTGATCTGTTCCCGCTTACTTCGGACGCTTCGCGCCGTACTTCGAACGACGCTGCTTACGGTTCTTGACGCCCTGGGTATCGAGGACGCCGCGGAGGATGTGGTAGCGAACGCCGGGCAAGTCCTTGACGCGGCCGCCGCGGATCATGACCACCGAGTGCTCCTGAAGGTTATGGCCTTCACCCGGGATGTAACCGATCACTTCGAAGCCGTTGGTCAGGCGCACCTTGGCGACCTTACGAAGCGCCGAGTTCGGCTTCTTCGGGGTCGTGGTGTAGACGCGCGTGCAAACACCGCGCTTCTGCGGCGACTGCTGCAGCGCCGGCACCTTCTTGCGTGACTTCTGCACCGCACGCGGATTTGCGATCAGCTGGTTGATCGTCGGCATGTCAGCCTTCACCCTTTAGTTCGCGCGAAACCTTGAATGGCTTTCGCAAATTCTTCTCGGAACTAGCCGTTCCGTTCGGCCCGCCTTGCGCGAAAAAACTTCCACGCAAAACGAAATCACGCCAACCACTCATCGCTGAGCGGAAAGCGCTTCGACGCCACAGAGGACCGCAAGTGAAGACCGATCAGCGTTCGCTGTCCGGCCTGCTACCGAGGTCATGCATCCGAGTTCACTCTCAAGAGAACGTGCTCAAGAGAACTAAAATCGTCCTGGCAGTGCCTAGCAATATGATCGACAGCGTTTGAGCGGCATTCGTCGAGGTTGGTGCCCGTCCAGGTCCTTCAGGAAACTTCCGTAAGGATTTGAAAGGGTGTTCCGTTCCGACGCTGGCGTTGCTCACCGCCTGTCGTTAAGTGGCCGTCTTCTATAAGCGGTGGATAGCTAAGTCAAGCGAAACGAGAACACTGGAAATGCCTATGGCGTCTGCGGATTCAGGACTTCGCACCGATCCGCTGAGCGCGGAAATGAATTCGCGAGGCGCGGAATCAGCAACATCCTGCCTTGCCCGACGCCGCCCGAGTCGGTAATTATACCCGGATAAATATATCCAGAAACAACATTTTCCGGTTCCAGTTTTTCCCGGCTAAGCATTTGTTTGCCTTTCGGGGCGCAAAACTGGCGCTTCGACGCCGGGATTGCCCATGAAATACACCGACATCGCGATCATCGGCGGCGGCCTTGCCGGCTCGACCGCGGCCGCCATGCTCGGACGCGCGGGTATCCCGATGATCCTGATCGATCCGCATCAGGTCTATCCGTTCGACTTCCGCGTCGAAAAAATCAGCGGCGACGAGCAGCTCGATCGTTTTTACCAGACCGGAATCGCCGATTCGGTGCTTCGCTCGGCCACCCACGACGGCGAAAACTGGATCGCGCGATTCGGCTACCTCCTCGACAAGAAGCCGAGTCGCCAATACGGCATCATGTACGACGCGCTGATCGGCGCGGTCCGCGCCGAAATCGCAGCCCCTGCCGAACTCATCTACGCCAAGGTGACCGATGTCTCGACCAGCGCGGAGCGGCAGAAGCTCACGCTGTCCGACGGCGAAACAATCTCGGCGCGCCTGGTGGTGCTGGCCAATGGACTGAGTATCGGGCTGCGCCGCAATCTCGGCATCGAGCGCCAGGTCCTCAGCGTCAGCCATTCCATCTCGATCGGATTTGACATGGTGCCGGTCGGCCGTCCGGCCTTCGAATTTCCCGCCCTGACCTATTTCTCGGAACGGGCAAAGGAGCGCGTCGCCTATGTGACGCTGTTCCCTGTCGGAAACCGGATGCGGGCCAACCTTTTCGTCTACCGTGAGGTCGACGATCCCTGGCTGCGCGAGATGCGGAAGCGGCCGGTCGAGACCATGAACGCCGCGCTGCCCAGGCTGCGTCGGATCACGGGCGAATATGGCGTTGCCGGCGACGTCAAGATCCGGCCCGCCGATCTCTATGTCTCAACCGGCTATCGCCAAGGCGGCGTCGTTCTGGTCGGCGACGCCTTTGCGGCCACCTGCCCGGTTACCGGCACCGGCACCGACAAGGTGTTCACCGACGTAGCCCAGCTCTGCAACGTCCATATCCCCGCCTGGCTTGCGACCGAGGGCATGGACGCGGACAAGATCGCTTCCTTTTACGACGATCCGGTCAAGCAGGCTTGCGACGCCTGGTCGATGGCCAAAGCCGTCAGCTTCCGCAAGGTCACGATCGAGAACGGGCTATACTGGCGTGCGCAGCGCTGGGCGCGCTTCCTGGCGTGGTTCGGCGAAGGCTGCTTGCGGCGGATGCGAAACGGGAGCAGCGCGGGGTCAAACCGCCGGGCTCACTCCTCGTCGTCATCCTCGTCATCGTCGTCTTCATTGTCGTCGTCGGCCTGACCGGCAGCGTTGTGCTGCGTGTGGCCCTGGTCGTCCCAGAGCTTGCGATAGACGCCGTTGGCCGCGAGCAACTGCGCATGCGAGCCCCGCTCGATCGCCTTGCCGCCTGAAATCACGATGATCTCGTCCATCTCGACCACCGACGTCAGACGGTGGGTCGACCAGATCATGGTGCGCCCCTCCGCCACGTTCAGAAGCGTGCGGTTGATCGCGGCTTCCGTGGTCTGGTCGAGCGCCGACGTCGCCTCATCGAGCAGCAGCAGCGAGGGATTGCGGATGATCGCGCGCGCGATCGCGATGCGCTGGCGCTGGCCACCCGACAGCGTGTCGCCGCGCTCGCCGACCGGCGTGTCGTATTTCTGCGGCAGGCTCATGATGTAGCTGTGGATCTCGGCCTTGCGCGCGGCCTGCACGACCTCCTCGTCGCTGGCGCCTTCCTTGCCGAGCCGGATGTTTTCACGGAGCGACATGTTGAACAGCATGTTCTCCTGGAACACGACCGCCATGCCGCTGCGCAGGGATTCGCGGGTCACGCGGCGGATGTCGACGCCGTCGATGGCCACCCGCCCCTCGTCCGGCGTGTAAAGACGCAGGATCAGGTTGAGCAGCGTGCTCTTGCCCGAGCCGCTGGGACCGACGATCGCGATGCGCTTGCCGACCCCGAGCTTGAGGCTGAAATTGTCGAGCACCGGCGTCTCGCTGCCTTCGTAGGCGAAGGTGACGCGGTCGAAGGTGATGTCGTTGGTGATGCGCGGCAAATCGGGCGCGCCCGGGCGATCGGCGCCGCGCGTCGGCTCATCCAGCAGCTCCTGCATATGCCGCACCGCCGCCGCCGACTGGATCGATACCGGAATGAAGTGCATCAGATGGGCGATGTTGTAGGACACCTCCCAGAATGCGCTCTCGAAGGTGACGAAGGTGCCGATGGTGATCTGGCCCTTGGTGGCGAGATAGGCGCCGATCGCCAGCACCACGAGGTGCAGCAGCAATACTGAAATGGTGACGGTGCGCTCCACCATCGTGGAGAGGAAGACGGCGGACGCGGTCTTGATGCGCACTTCCTGATTGCGCATGGTGAACCAGCCGAGCGTGCGGCGCTGCAGGCTGAACGCCTTGATCACCGCCTGCGCGGCCACGTTTTCCTGGACCGTGCCGAGCAGCGCCGATTCGTTGAGCTTCTGCTCGTAATTCGCCTGCACCGCCTTCGGCGTCAGGATCCGCGGCCCGATCAGCGTGATCGGGAACACCAGCAAGGCGACCGCCGCAAGCTGCCAGTTCAAGAACAGCATCAGGATGATGCCGGCAATCAGTTCCAGGAACGGCAGCGCCGCGCTGTTGGCGAAGGTCTTGACCGAACTTTCGAAGGCCGCAAGGTCGATCGAGAAGCGCGAGAGAATCTCGCCGCGCTTGGTGCGGGCGAAATACGACGCCGGCAGGTTCTGGACGTGTTCGAACAGCCGGCTCCGCACATCGGCAATGATGCCCGCCGCCAGCCGCGCATCCCAGCGCTCATACCAGACCGCGATAATCGAAGTGATGATGCCGGCGACCGCCAGCACGCCGAGGATCTTGTAGAGCGCCTGAAAGTCCTCCTCGCCGAGCGCGTCGTCGATCAGGAACTTCAGGCTGAGCGGCATGATGACGTTGAACAGCGTCTCAACGAGAACGCCGAAGGTCACGAAGGCGAGCAGCTTCCTGTAATTGCCCAGATACGGCCTGACGAAGCCGTAGATGGTCGCCATCGCGCCGGCGGCTTCCTTGGCGGTGAAGACGACGAGGTCCTCGTCATCATCATCGTCGTCGAGCTCCAGTTTGTCCTCTTTGTCGTCCTTGGCATCGTCGGGGGGCGCACCGGCCCCCTTACCGCCGGAAAGCGGCGCGACAGCCTCCAGCACAAGCTTCTTGGCAAGCTCAGGATCATCCGCCGGCGCGGGATTCTGATCATCCGAGGAAGGAGGCTTGGGCGCCATGAAACCAACCGATGCTGCACGGCCGGCATGACCGCAAATCGAACGCGGCAGCGGCGAGCACTACCGCCACGGATTCTATGCGATCGGGATCAATTCGGCAAACATTTGGCGCGGCCGGCGCTGAATCATCAGAGCCGGTCGTGCCTTAATACAACCGGTCGGACCTCAATCGTCCGATTCGACCTTGTCGAAGAACGAATAGCGCAGGCTGTCGGCGTCGGCGTACCACTGCCCCGGCCCCTTGTTGGCAGCCAGCGTCGCCGCCCACACCGCATCGGTGCAGTCGCGGCGGTGCATCGAGAGGTCGAATCCGTTGCCGAAGAACAATTCAGACCATTCCCACCAGGTGCCGAGCTTCTTCACGCCGCGCAACAGGTCGTAACGGTCGATCAGTGCGGGAGCCATGTCCGACGTCACCGACCCGAACACCAGTCCGGTCTTCACGACGCGGTTAAGTTCGCGTACCGCCCGCGGGACCTGCTTTTCGGCGACATGACACAGGCTCGTCTCGAACACGAAATCGAATTCGTCGTCCTTGAACGGCATGTCGGCGATGGAGCCGAGCTTGTTGTACTTTTTCAGCGCCTTCGGCGTTTTGGCGTGGATCGCCTTGTTGTTTTCGATACCCCAGGCATCGATGCCGCGCTCGCGGAGCGCACCGACCAGTTCGCCGCTGGCGGAGCCGGCAACGAGCAGCTTGTAGCCCCTGGCCCTGTTCCAGACGATCTTGATCAGATCTGTCAAATAGGCCGGATCGGTAAACCGGCTCCAGACCTCACTGTAGGGCCCGGCGCCGCGGTAATTCTCGAAATAGCTGCGGTCGATCTTGTCGGACGATACCCCGTCCTCCTGCGCGCGGGCGCGGCGCAACCGCATCATCTCGGTCAGAATGATGTCGGTGGCGGCGTCGGAGGAGTCGAGCAGACCGTTCAGCGTCGAATCGAACAGATAATCGCCAACCACGACGATCCCCGGATGCTGCTTCGGCTCCGGCCGGTGGTTGGTCATGACGTCGCGCACCGGCAGGCCGCCCGGAAGCGCATTCACCGATGACAGCCAGCGGTGGATCTTGCCTTCCAGGAAATGATCGCGGGCGTTGCCGAACGAAGGCGGCAGCGACTTGAGCGCGGCGTCGATCAGTTCCTGATCGCTGAGATTGGCAAACGCCAGCGCATCGGAACCGGCGATCAGCCAGTTGAGCACGCCGTGCTTGCCGACGTCGTGGCGGGCGCCCTCGTTGTAAACGCAGCAGCCGCCGAACGCCTCCGACATGAACCAGGCGCCGGAGATCTTCTCGCCCCAGAACGGCTCGTCGAACAGGATCGAAACCCGAAGGTAATGCGCCGGGCGGTCGAAATAGGCGACGTGCTTGACCATCGACTTGCGCAGTTCTTCTCCATCCCAGCGCATGGTGCCGAGCCAGGAATGCGGCAGGCACATCAGCACCAGATCGAAATCCCGTGTCTCCGGCCCCTTCCCGTTCATCATATTGAGCTGATAGCGGCCGCTATCGGTCTTGCCGACCTTGAGCACGCGATGGTTGAGCTGGATGTCGGCATCGACTTCCGAGCGCAGGCACTCGATCAGCTGCTCGTTGCCGTTCTGGATCGAGTACAGGCCGATATAGCCGTCGACATCCATCACGAAGTTCTTCAACGCATTCAGGCCGTTTGTGCTGTGGCTTTCGGTCGCGATATCAGAGCGCGCCATCACCTTGAAGAAGCGCCTGGCGATGGGATCGTCGACTTCCTCGTCGAGCACTTCCTCGCAGGTCATGTAGGCCCAGGGGTGCTCGTTGTCGTGGGCGCCGACGCCTTCGTAATATTCGATCGGCGACACCATATCGGAACAACGCTTGCGGAACGCCTCGATCGCAGCCGCGGTCTTCTCACCATACCTGCGGCGCATGCCCGGGACATCGTGGAGCAACTCGCCGTCGAGGTGCACCTGCTCGGCGTCCATCGGTATCGTCTGCAGGCCGAAATGCTGGATCAGTTCCCGCAGCGGATCCGGGCCGGTCATCGAATAATCGTAGATTTCGGCGACGCCTGCCTCGTACATCGCCGGCGCGGAATCGAATTTGCGCGAAACGATCTTGCCCCCGACGCGGTCGGACGCCTCGTAGATCGTGACGCGGCAGAGATCGCCGAGCTTTTTCTTCAAATACCAAGCGCTCATCAGCCCGCCCGGGCCGCCGCCTACGATTGCAAGATCCAACATGTCTTTTCCGTCGCCCTCCGGCCCCCCTGCCTTCGGGAAGCAGCCGGTCTAATCCACACTAGCAAAAGCGCTTTTCACCCTGAAGGGAAGATGAACAAAGCAGGTCCTCGCAACGCAGCAATGAAAGAAAGCAGCAAAATGGCCGGCTTGTGCCGGCCTTTTGTCTTCGCACCGTATTCTTGCGGAGGCCTTATTCCGCCGGCGGAAAGGCCGACGATTCTGCCCCTGAAGCCGGGACGGCCACCTAACCGCGGCGGAACGCCTTGCCGGCGAGCAGGCTGACCAGCTCCTGCTGGCGCGAAAGGCCGGTCTTGGACAGCACGGCCTTGAGCTGGCTGCGCACCGTCTCCCGATTGACGCCTGTCGCGTCGGCAAGTGTATCAATGGTTTCGGCCTGGCCGATGCCCCGCGCCACGCGCGCTTCCGCCGGCGTCAGGTCGAACAGGCCTTGCAGGACCTCCGCGGTCGGCACCGCGGCGCGATCGACCGGCGTCACCACCAGCAGCGCGGTGGCCTGCGTGAAGATATCGCGCGCGGAACCGCGTACGGGGATGACATGCAGCACCATCGGCACGTGACCGAGCGTCGCCGCGACCGGTATGGATTTCACGGTCCGGCTGCCGGCAAGAGGCAGCGTGCCGAGCGCTTCGGCGAGCAGTGCATCCGCCGCAACGTCCGTCATCGTCACGCGCTGGGCGCGATCCTGGAACAGCGAAGGCATCAGCGCATCGAACAGGCCGTTCGCCGCGAACACCCGGCCGGGCCCGCGCAGCACCGCGCCCGGCAGGCCCAGCGCCTGCAATGCGTCAACCTGAGCAAGTGCGCGCTCGAAGCCAAGGCGGTTTGCTGCAAGGGAGGCCCGGGCCAGATGCGGCCGCAGTCCATCCAGGAGATTGACGACCTCTTGCGGTACCGGGCCATGATCCTGATGCCGCGGCATCACGATCGCGATTGAATCGCCGCTCGGCATCGGAATGATCGTGCCGGCCCGGTAGCCAATGCCGTGCTTGCGGTAAAAGTTGCAATAGACGTCGTTGGTCGCGATCTCCTCCTCCGAGAGGAGGTCATGGTCGGTAACGAAGCCCGCACGATTCAGGGCGAGGGCGCGCGGCAGATTCGGATCGCGCTCGCTCCATCCCTCTTTCAAGAAAACGGGCATCAGCTGGTCATATTCGGCGGAATTGACCGCGCTTGTGTATCCGTCGCGCACGCCGAACAGAAAGCCACCGTTGCCGCCGACCGCCGCACTGAGTTCGCCGAGCAGAGCTGGCCAAAGCGACGGGACCAGTCCAGCCTCATAAATGCGGTCGATCAGACGTTCTGAATCAATTGATGCGTTCATGGGGACTCGGAGGGACTGCCGACATAGACATCACGTCGTGACTTGGTAGCATGTATCACCCTTATGGGTGAAGCACGGGTCACGCCGTTGAAAAAGCAAAAGCCGGCTTCGCAGCCGGCTTTCTTGTCGATCGGAACCTGACGGAACCCTTACTCCGCCGGCGGCAATGCCAGCGGTTCCGCTTCCGGAGCGGTCGGCACGATCGTCGCCTGCTTCTCGCGCTCGTCGAGAATCAGCTTGTCGCGCTTGACCGCGACTTCGCGGATCTTGGCCATCGAGGCGCCGGTGCCCGCCGGGATCAGCCGGCCGACAATGACGTTCTCCTTGAGGCCTTCCAGCGGGTCCACCTTGCCGTTGACGGCGGCTTCGGTGAGCACGCGGGTGGTCTCCTGGAACGAGGCCGCCGAGAAGAACGAGCGAGTCTGCAGGCTCGCCTTGGTGATGCCGAGCAGAACCGGCGTTCCCGTGGCGGGCTTCTTGCCCTCTTCCTTGGCCTTGACGTTGATCGCGTCGAACTCGATCTTGTCGACCTGCTCGCCCGAGATCATGTCGGTGTCGCCCTGGTCGGTGACCTCGACCTTCTGCAGCATCTGACGGACAATCACCTCGATGTGCTTGTCGTTGATGAGCACGCCCTGCAGCCGGTAGACTTCCTGGATTTCGTTGACCAGATAGGCAGCGAGTTCCTCGATGCCCTTGATCGCCAGGATGTCGTGCGGCGCCGGATTGCCTTCGACGATGAAATCGCCCTTTTCGACGATGTCGCCGTCCTGCAGATGGATGTGCTTGCCCTTCGGGATCAGGTACTCGCGCGGCTCCTCGGTCTTGTCCATCGGCTCGATCGAGATGCGGCGCTTGTTCTTGTAGTCGCGGCCGAAGCGGATCGTGCCCGCGATTTCCGCGATGATCGCCGCGTCCTTTGGCTTGCGGGCCTCGAACAGTTCGGCCACCCGCGGCAGACCGCCGGTGATGTCGCGGGTCTTGGCGCTTTCCGTGGAGATACGCGCCAGGATGTCGCCGGCCTTGACCTTGGCACCGACGTCGACCGACAGGATGCCGTCGACCGACAGCATGTAGCGGGCATCGCCGCCACGTGCGAGCTTCAGCACCTTGCCGTCCTTGCCCTTGACCACGATGGCCGGGCGCAGATCCGCCCCGCCCCGCGACGCGCGCCAGTCGATGACGACGCGCTTGGCGATACCGGTGGATTCGTCCAGCGTTTCCGAGATCGACTGGCCTTCGACCAGGTCCTCGAACCCGATGGTGCCTTCGACTTCGGTGAGAACCGGACGCGAGTACGGATCCCACTCCGCGATGCGCTGGCCGCGCTTGACCATGTCGCCTTCATCGACGTGCACGCGCGCGCCGTACTGAATGCGGTGGGTCGCACGCTCGGTGCCGTCGGCATCGGTGATCGCAAACACCATGTTGCGAACCATCGCCACAAGGTGGCCTTCGCTGTTCCTGGCGATGGCCTTGTTCTTGATGGTCACCTTGCCGTCGAAGTTCGACTCCACGAACGACTGCTCGTTGATCTGCGCCGCGCCGCCGATGTGGAACGTGCGCATCGTCAACTGCGTGCCGGGTTCACCGATCGACTGGGCGGCGATGACGCCGACCGCCTCGCCGTGGTTGACCGGCGTGCCGCGGGCGAGATCCCGGCCGTAGCACTTGCCGCAGATGCCGTTGACGAGTTCGCAGGTCAGGGCCGAACGGATCTTCACTTCCTGGATGCCGGCCTGCTGGATGGCGTCGACATGCGTCTCTTCCATCAGCGTGCCGCGCTTGACCACGACCTTGTTGGTCGCGGGATCGCGCAGGTCCTCGCCCGTGGTGCGGCCGAGGATACGCGACGCCAAGGAAGCTACGACCGTACCGGCATCGACGATGGCGCGCATCTTGATGCCGAGCTTGGTGCCGCAATCGTCCTGCGTGATGATGCAGTCCTGCGCCACGTCGACCAGACGGCGGGTCAGGTAACCCGAGTTCGCGGTCTTCAACGCGGTATCCGCGAGGCCCTTGCGGGCGCCGTGGGTCGAGTTGAAGTATTCGAGCACCGACAGACCTTCCTTGAAGTTGGAAATGATCGGCGTCTCGATGATTTCACCCGACGGCTTCGCCATCAGGCCGCGCATGCCGGCGAGCTGACGCATCTGGGCCGGCGAACCGCGCGCGCCCGAATGCGCCATCATGTAGATCGAGTTGATGTCGGCGTCGGCGCCCTTCGCCGTCTTCTTGGTCGAGGAGATTTCCTTCATCATCTCCTTGGCGATTTCTTCGGTCGCCTTCGACCAGGCGTCGACCACCTTGTTGTACTTCTCGCCATGGGTGATCAGGCCGTCATTGTACTGCTGCTCGAAATCCTTCGCCAGCGTACGGGTGGTGTCGACGATCTTCCACTTTGAGTGCGGCACCACCATGTCGTCCTTGCCGAACGAGATGCCGGCCTTGAACGCGTTGTAGAATCCGAGCGCCATGATGCGGTCGCAGAAGATCACCGTCTCCTTCTGGCCGCAGTGACGGTAGACCTGGTCGATCACGCCGGAGATTTCGCGCTTGGTCATCAGCTTGTTGATGATGTCGTACGAGATCTTCTGGTTCTTCGGCAGCAAGGTGCCGAGCATGACGCGGCCCGCGGTGGTTTCGATCCAGCGCCTGGTGGTCTTGCCGGTCTCGTCGATGCCCTCCCACCGGTACTTGATCTTGGTGTGGAGGTGGATGACCTTCGAATGCAGGGCGTGCTCGAGTTCGGCCATGTCGCCGAAGATCTTGCCTTCGCCGGGCAGGCCTTCGCGCATGATCGACACGTAATAGAGGCCGAGCACGATGTCCTGCGACGGCACGATGATCGGCTGGCCGTTCGCAGGATGCAGGATGTTGTTGGTCGACATCATCAGGACGCGCGCTTCGAGCTGCGCTTCCAGCGACAGCGGGACGTGCACGGCCATCTGGTCGCCGTCGAAGTCGGCGTTGAACGCGGCGCAAACCAGCGGATGGAGCTGGATCGCCTTGCCCTCGATCAGGACCGGCTCGAACGCCTGAATGCCGAGGCGATGCAGCGTCGGCGCGCGGTTCAACAGCACCGGATGCTCGCGGATCACCTCGTCCAGAATATCCCAGACCTCGGGACGCTCCTTCTCGACGAGCTTCTTCGCCTGCTTCACCGTGGTGGACAGGCCCTTGGCGTCGAGCCGCGAATAGATGAACGGCTTGAACAGTTCGAGCGCCATCTTCTTCGGCAGGCCGCACTGATGCAGCCGCAGTTCGGGACCGACCACGATCACGGAGCGGCCCGAATAGTCGACGCGCTTGCCGAGCAGGTTCTGCCGGAAGCGGCCCTGCTTGCCCTTGAGCATGTCGGCCAGCGACTTCAGCGGACGCTTGTTGGCGCCGGTGATGACGCGGCCGCGGCGGCCGTTGTCGAACAGCGCGTCGACGGCCTCCTGCAGCATGCGCTTTTCGTTGCGGATGATGATGTCGGGCGCGCGCAGCTCCATCAGCCGCTTCAGGCGGTTGTTGCGGTTGATGACGCGGCGGTAGAGGTCGTTGAGGTCGGACGTCGCGAAGCGGCCGCCGTCGAGCGGCACCAGCGGACGCAGGTCCGGCGGAATCACCGGCACCACGGTCAGGATCATCCACTCCGGCTTGTTGCCGGAATAGCGGAACGCCTCGACGATCTTGAGCCGCTTGGCGAGCTTCTTGTGCTTGATGTCGGATTCGGTCTCGTGCATTTCCGCGCGCAGGGACTGCTCGAGCTTTTCGAGCTCAAGCCCCTTCAGCAGTTCGCGGATCGCTTCGGCGCCGATCATGGCGGTGAAGGAATCCTGGCCGTATTCGTCCTGCGCCTTCAGGTACTCGTCTTCCGACAGCAGCTGACGGTCCTTGAGCGCGGTCAGGCCCGGCTCCAGCACGACGTAATATTCGAAGTACAGAATCCGCTCGAGATCCTTCAGCGTCATGTCGAGCAGAAGGCCGATGCGGGACGGCAGCGACTTCAGGAACCAGATATGGGCAACGGGTGCGGCCAGTTCGATATGGCCCATGCGCTCGCGCCGGACGCGCGACAGCGTCACTTCGACCGAGCACTTTTCGCAGATGATGCCCTTGTACTTCATCCGCTTGTACTTGCCGCACAAGCACTCGTAATCCTTGATCGGCCCGAAGATTCGGGCGCAGAACAGGCCGTCGCGCTCCGGCTTGAAGGTCCGGTAGTTGATGGTCTCCGGCTTTTTGATCTCGCCGTAGGACCAGGACAGAATCTTCTCCGGGGACGCAATCGAGATCCGGATCTGGTCGAAGACCTGGGCCGGGGTCGTCGGATTGAAGAGATTCATAATTTCTTGGTTCATCGTCTTCTCCTCGCGTGCCGATCGTCACCGGCAGCAAATTCGAAATTCTTCGTTGGCACGCGCCCGCTCAACGTCCGAGCGGAGCGCGAATGTCCGGCCCGTCTGCGAAGTTGCCTTCGCGCTTTGGGTCGGACATGGAATCTTTGCCGTTACTCGGCCGCCTCGGACGTCGGTGCCGGTCCCACCTTGGAATTGTGCAGGTCGACGTTGAGGCCGAGCGAGCGCATTTCCTTGACCAGCACGTTGAACGATTCCGGGATACCCGCCTCGAACGTGTCGTCGCCGCGCACGATCGCCTCGTACACCTTGGTACGGCCGGCGACGTCGTCCGACTTCACGGTCAGCATTTCCTGCAGCGTGTAGGCCGCGCCGTAAGCTTCCAGCGCCCACACCTCCATTTCGCCGAAACGTTGCCCGCCGAACTGCGCCTTGCCGCCCAGCGGCTGCTGGGTAACGAGCGAGTACGGACCGATCGAACGCGCGTGGATCTTGTCGTCGACCAGATGGTGCAGCTTCAACATGTAGATGTAGCCCACCGTCACCTTGCGGTCGAAGGCGTCGCCGGTACGGCCGTCATAGACGGTCGACTGGCCGGAAGCGTCGAAGCCCGCGAGCTTCAGCATTTCCTCGATGTCGGCTTCCTTGGCGCCGTCGAACACCGGCGTCGCGATCGGCACGCCGTGGCTCAGGTTCTTGCCAAGCTCCATCAACTCGTTGTCGTTCAGCGTCTTGATGGTTTCATCGTCGCCATAGATCTTCTTCAGGGTCTCGCGCAGCGGCTTGAGGTCCTGCTTCTGATAGTAGGCGTCGATGGTCTGGCCGATGCGCTTGCCGAGCCCCGCGCAGGCCCAGCCGAGATGCGTCTCCAGAATCTGGCCGACGTTCATGCGCGAGGGCACACCGAGCGGATTGAGCACGATGTCGGCATGGGTGCCGTCCTCGAGGAACGGCATGTCCTCGATCGGAACGATCTTGGACACCACGCCCTTGTTGCCGTGACGGCCGGCCATCTTGTCGCCGGGCTGGATCTTGCGCTTCACCGCGACGAAGACCTTGACCATCTTCATCACGCCGGGCGGCAATTCGTCGCCACGCTGCAGCTTTTCGACCTTGTCGAGGAAGCGCTGTTCAAGGCCCTTCTTCGATTCGTCGTACTGCTTCCGCATCGCCTCGATTTCGCTCATCAGCTTGTCGTTCGGCGAAGCAAACATCCACCACTGCGACTTCGGATACTCCTCGAGCACGGCGCGCGTGATCTTGGTGTCCTTCTTGAAGCCCTTGGGACCCGCGATGCCCTGGCGATTTTCCAGCAGCTCCGCGAGGCGGCCGTAGACGTTGCGGTCGAGGATCGCCTGTTCGTCGTCGCGGTCCTTGGCCAGACGCTCGATCTCTTCCCGCTCGATCGCCAGCGCACGCTCGTCCTTGTCGACGCCGTGACGGTTGAACACGCGGACTTCCACGATCGTGCCCTGCACGCCCGGGGGCACGCGGAGCGAGGTATCGCGGACGTCGGAGGCCTTTTCGCCGAAGATGGCGCGCAGGAGCTTTTCTTCCGGCGTCATCGGGCTTTCGCCCTTCGGCGTGATCTTGCCGACCAGGATGTCGCCGGCGCGGACTTCGGCGCCGATATAGACGATACCGGCTTCGTCGAGGTTCTTCAGCGCTTCTTCCGAGACGTTCGGAATGTCGCGGGTGATTTCCTCAGGTCCGAGCTTGGTGTCGCGGGCCATCACCTCGAACTCCTCGATGTGGATCGAGGTGAAGACGTCGTCCTTCACGATCCGCTCGGAGAGCAGGATCGAGTCTTCGAAGTTGTAGCCGTTCCACGGCATGAACGCGACCAGCACGTTGCGGCCGAGCGCGAGCTCGCCGAGATCGGTCGAGGGACCGTCGGCGATGATGTCGCCCTTCCTGACGATGTCGCCGACCTTCACCAGCGGACGCTGGTTGATGCAGGTCGACTGGTTGGAGCGCTGGTACTTCATCAGCCGGTAGATATCGACGCCCGACTTGGTGGGATCGAGATCCTCGGTGGCGCGGATCACGACGCGGGTGGCGTCGATCTGGTCGATCACGCCCGAACGACGCGCGGCGATCGCAGCGCCCGAGTCACGGGCGACCACGCCTTCCATGCCGGTGCCGACGAACGGAGCCTCGGCGCGAACCAGCGGCACCGCCTGGCGCTGCATGTTCGAGCCCATCAGCGCGCGGTTGGCGTCGTCGTTCTCGAGGAACGGGATCAGCGCCGCAGCCACGGAAACGAGCTGCTTCGGCGACACGTCCATGTAGTCGACCTTGTCGGGCGTAATGGGGAGCACTTCACCGGCGTGACGGCAGATGATCAGGTCCTCGGTGAAGCGCCCCTTGGCGTCGAGCGGCACGTTAGCCTGCGCCACGCGATAACGGCCCTCTTCCATCGCCGAGAGGTACACGACCTCCTCGGTGACGCGGCCGTCCTTGACCTTGCGATAGGGCGTTTCGACGAAGCCGTATTTGTTGACGCGCGCGAATGTCGCCAGCGAGTTAATCAGGCCGATGTTCGGGCCTTCCGGCGTTTCGATCGGGCAGATGCGGCCGTAATGCGTCGGATGCACGTCGCGCACTTCGAAGCCGGCGCGCTCGCGGGTCAGACCGCCCGGTCCAAGCGCCGAGAGACGGCGCTTGTGGGTGATCTCCGACAGCGGGTTGGTCTGGTCCATGAACTGCGACAGCTGCGACGAGCCGAAGAACTCGCGCACCGCGGCAGCCGCCGGCTTGGCGTTGATCAGGTCCTGCGGCATCACGGTGTCGATATCGACACTGGACATACGCTCCTTGATCGCGCGCTCCATGCGCAGCAGGCCGATACGGTACTGGTTCTCCATCAATTCGCCGACCGAACGCACACGGCGGTTGCCGAGATGGTCGATGTCGTCGATCTCGCCCTTGCCGTCGCGCAGGTCGACCAGCGTCTTGATGACGGCCAGGATGTCTTCCTTGCGCAGCGTGCGATGGGTGTCGGGCGCGTCGAGTTCGAGGCGCATGTTCATCTTGACGCGGCCGACCGCGGACAGGTCGTAGCGCTCACTGTCGAAGAACAGCGACTGGAACATGGTCTGGGCCGAGTCGATGGTCGGCGGCTCGCCCGGACGCATCACGCGGTAGATGTCGAACAGCGCGTCTTCACGCGTCATGTTCTTGTCGGCATGCAGCGTGTTGCGGATGTAGGCGCCGACATTGACGTGGTCGATGTCGAGCAGCGGCAGCTCCTTGTAGCCCTGCTCGTTGAGCGCCTTCAGCGACTTCTCGGTGAGTTCCTCGCCGGCTTCGGCGTAGATTTCACCGGTCTTTGGATTGACGAGATCCTCGGCGAGATAATTGCCGACCAGCTCTTCGTCAGACAGGCGCAGCGCCTTGAGGCCCTTTTCCTGCAACTGGCGCGCCGCGCGCACCGTCAGCTTCTTGCCGGCCTCAAGCACGACCTTGCCGGTATCGGCGTCGATCAGGTCGTTGATGGTGGAGTAGCCACGGAAGCGGGCGGCGTCGAACGGCACGCGCCAGCCTTCCTTGGCGCGCTTGAAATTGATCTTCTTGTAGAAGGTGGACAGGATCGTCTCGCCGTCGAGACCGAGCGCGTACATCAGCGAGGTCACGGGGATCTTGCGGCGGCGGTCGATGCGCGCAAACACGATGTCCTTGGCGTCGAACTCGATGTCGAGCCAGGAACCGCGATACGGAATCACGCGCGCGGCAAACAGCAGCTTGCCGGACGAATGGGTCTTGCCCTTGTCGTGGTCGAAGAACACGCCGGGCGAACGGTGCATCTGCGAGACGATGACGCGCTCGGTGCCGTTGACGACGAAGGTGCCGTTCATGGTCATGAGCGGGATATCGCCCATGTAGACGTCCTGCTCCTTGATGTCCTTCACCGACTTGGCGCCGGTTTCCTCATCGATATCGAACACGATCAGGCGCAGCGTCACCTTCAGCGGCGCAGCATAGGTCATGCCGCGCTGGCGGCACTCGTCGACGTCATATTTCGGCGGCTCGAATTCGTAGCGGACGAATTCCAGCATCGAGGTGCCCGAGAAATCCGAAATCGGGAACACCGAGCGGAACACCGCCTGCAGTCCCTCGTCCAGCCGGCCACCCTGGGGTTCCTCGACCATCAGGAACTGGTCGTAGGACGCCTTCTGAACCTCGATGAGGTTCGGCATCTCGGCGACTTCCTTGATGTGTCCGAAGAACTTGCGAACGCGTTTGCGACCGGTGAATGTCTGCTGCGCCATCGTGGCCTCTCATTTTCGTCGCCCTTGTGGGCGAACCTTCCGAAGCGCGACTGCCATCGCCCCCGGGTTGAATTTCGAATCGCTCAAAAGGAACAAAGCTCAATTTCAGGAATTAAGTCCTGAATTCGCACCTTAGACCTTCAAAACGCAAAACGACGCGCGGGGCGCATGACTGCACCCGCCCGTCTCAACTTGCCGCTTCACGGACTGAAAAAGCCCGAAATCTGACTGTCTCCCAACGGCTTACGCCAGGAACCCTGCCGTCCCCACCGCCTACCGCGTTTTTCTGCTGCCGCTCCGATATGGGGCGGAATCGTGGAGATTCGAAGGGCTAACCCCGCGAATCCCCACACTTTTCTGTGTAGTACGCTTACTTCAATTCGACCTTCGCGCCAGCCTTTTCGAGCTGGGCCTTGAGCTTGTCGGCCTCTTCCTTGTTCACGCCTTCCTTGACCGGCTTGGGCGCGCCTTCGACGAGGTCCTTGGCTTCCTTGAGGCCCAGGCCGGTAATGGCGCGGACTTCCTTGATGACTTCGATCTTCTTGTCGCCGGCGGCAGCGAGAACGACCGTGAACTCGGTCTTCTCTTCAGCCGGAGCGGCGGCGGCGGCAGCGGGACCGGCGACCGCAACGGCGGCAGCAGCGGACACGCCCCACTTTTCTTCCAGGAGCTTGGCAAGCTCGGCAGCTTCGAGCACGGTCAAGCTCGAGAGGTCGTCGACGATTTTCTGTAGGTCAGCCATTGATCTATTTCCTTAAAACGTTTGGTTCGAACCAGGTTTGATTTGCGAAGGGTCAGGCCGCTTCGCTCTTTGAGGCATAGGCCTGGACGACGCGCGCGAGCTTGGCCGCGGGCGCAGTCGAGAGCTGAGCGATCTTGGTCGCCGGCGCCACCAGGAGGCCGACAAGCTTTCCGCGCAGTTCATCGAGTGACGGCAGCGAGGCAAGCGCCTTCACACCGTTCACATCCAGGACGGTTTTACCCATCGAGCCGCCGAGAATGACGAACTTTTCGTTCGCCTTGGCGAATTCCATGGCAACCTTCGGCGCCGCTACCGGATCGTTTGAAGTCGCGATCACGGTCGGCCCCTTCAGCAGGGAACCGATGGCAACGACGTCCGTGCCTTCAAGAGCAATTTTGGCGAGACGGTTCTTCGAGACCTTCACCGACGCGCCCGCCTGCTTCATCTGCATGCGCAGCTTCTGCATCTGGGCCACGGTGAGGCCGGAATAGTGGGCGACGACTGCGACGCTCGTGGTCTTGAAGACCTCGTTCAGCGCCTCAACCGCGTCCTTTTTTGCCGCTCTTTCCACAGCAAGCTCTCTCCGGTTGGCGGCCTTCGCTTAGGAGCGAGACCGCCGGGTTACACCCATCGTCTCACCCAAAACCTGACCTCTAGACACCAGTCTCAAGGACACGCCGGGCAGGACGACATTGATAAGCCTGCCCTCCCGAACCAGATGGCGCGGGGTGTCGAGGTTCGAACCAAATCAGCCATGGCGCCGCGCGAGGCAGCGTTAAAGCGAAATCCGGTCTTCACCCGTCTATGCAGGCTGTGAAATTAAGCCGTTGTAGAAACTTGCGTTTCTGCGCGGGCGCCTGCAGTCTCGGACAGGATCGGGGCCGTCCGGCAAGCCGAAAGACCCCTGCCGCAATCCACCGAAGCGATGAGTTTTCCTTCCTTTCGAGCAATCCATGCGGATGTCCTGAAAGGAATGATCTCCTATCGTATCGGGTTTTCGGAATGCGCGCACGGACGTGCCAGCAACGGCCAGCACGCCCGGAAGCCGCTGTTTACCGAGTCTTGGCCGGCTTGCCAAGGGCAAAATTCAGACCAGATCACCGCCCGGCCGGAGCAAGAATTTTCGTCCCGAATCGCGCGGAAATTCTTTGACGGGTCCTGTCACACCGGGGGCACCTGGCTCGTCTTGGCCGCAGGAGGTTCCCATGCGGCGTCAGTTGGCGGCGATTCTTGCGATACCCACGGTTCTGAACGGACTGGCCATGCTGGTGGCTGGCCCCCTCTGGTACGAAACCGTACCCGGGGTGCCGGAAACCGGCCCGTTCAACCCACATTTCGTTCAGGACATCGGGGTCGCGTTCCTCGTGGCCGGCCTGGCGCTGGCCGCGCGGGCATGGCGGCCGCGGTATTGGCCGGCGGCCGTCGCGAGCGCCGGCTTCCTCGCCGCCCACGCCGTACTTCACCTGGAGATGCTGGCGGTCGGCCACACCCATCACGCCGCGTTCGACCTCCTCGCGATCGTGCTGCCGTCGGCAGCCGCGCTCTATTCCGCCTTCCCCAGCCAAGGAGAAAATCATGCGTAGTTGGATCGCGCGCCGCACGCTGCGCGCATTTGCCAGGCGTTACGGTTACGACGTCAGCTATCTCGAGATGATGCTGAACTGTTCCCCTTCCGCCTTCTTCAAGTTCGCGCCCCTCATGAAGGCGGCCGCCCATCGCGAGGCGGTCCCGATCGACGCGAGTTTCGCAGCCAAGATCGTCGGTGCATTGGCCGAGGATTGCGGGCCCTGCACGCAACTGGTCGTCGACATGGCGCTGGAAGCCGGCATGGCGAAGGACCAGATCGAGGCGGTTCTCCGCCGCGACCCTCGAGCGATGAATGACGCGACCACGCTTGGGTTCAGGTTTGCCGACGCCGTGGTGCGCCGGTCCGCCGAGGACGACGAGTTTCGCGACGCCGTCCGGGCCCAATGGGGCCAGAAGGGCGTAATAGATCTGACGCTGGCGCTGCAAATGGGCCGCATGTTCCCGATGGTGAAGGCGGGCCTCGGTTATGCCAAGGAATGCCGCCGCGTCACCGTGAGTGGACACAATGTCGATGTCGTCAAACAGGCCGCATGATGACGACCCGCTGGCGCCCCATCGCGGGCGTCTGATCGGGCTCGCCTATCGCATGCTTGGCAGCCGCAGCGACGCCGAAGACGTCGTGCAGGATGCCTATCTCCGCTTTGCCGGGGCGCAGGACGTGCACAACGCGGAAGCCTTTCTCGTCACCGTGGTGACCCGGCTCTGTCTCGATCGCCTGAAGAGCGCGAAGGTGCAGCGGGAAATTTATGTCGGCCCCTGGCTGCCCGAGCCCGTGTTCGATGCGGAGGACCTGTCGGCCGACGCCGCCACTGAACTCGCCGACGACCTGTCGTTCGCATTGCTGCTGGCGCTGGACCGGTTATCGCCGATGGAACGCGCCGCCTTCCTGCTCCACGACGTGTTCGACACGCCATTCCCCGAAATCGCCGCCATGCTCGACCGCACCGAGGCGTCCTGCCGGCAACTGGCCTCGAGGGCCCGCCGCGCGGTGCGCGACAATCGCCCGGCCCCGGCGCGCGCACCCGACAATCACGCCCGTCTGCTGCAGGCATTTGGCGAGGCGGTTACCAGCGGTAACGTTGCGCAGCTCGCCGCGCTGCTGCGGGAGGATGCCGTGGCGCTCACCGATGGCGGTGGCCGCAAGACGGCAGCGCGCAATCCGATCATCGGCGCCGACAAGATCGCGCGCTTCTTCATCGGTATTGCCGCCAAGAATGCCGGCCACGACATGCGCATCGAGCCTGCCATGATCAACGGCGCCTTCGGCGCCCTGCTCTACCTGGACGGCGAACTCGACAACACCATGAGCATGGCGATCGACGGCGAGAAAATCGCCGCGATCTATATCGTCCGAAATCCCGACAAGCTGCGGCACCTGCCGTCGGCCGCGCCGCACTGATCCAAGTTGAACGATCTTGCTAACGGCCTCCTAACCTCATCGTTCAGATTTGCCACGCTCAGGTCGTGCATTAACCGCCGCACAACCTCCGGCCGGCAGTTTCAGGCCGGAGCTGCGCCGGAGTGGCGCCAGGGGAGCGCCGTCATGCCCGTTATCCGCAATTCCGCCCGTGCATTCATTGCGGCACTGATCGTGCTCGTCATATTCCACGCCATCATGTCGGTGCTTGGTCTCGGCGTATTCCTCGCCAACAAGATCGAGCCGCCCTCGCCGGACCGCGCATTTCAGATTTTCGTGGCGCGCGTCGCGGTCGATGCCGCCCTGCTTGCCGCCGGCCACTGGCTGCTGCGTTCGTTCGGCCTCGCTACGCGCATGGTCTATGGGCTGATGGGCGGCACGGCCGCAGCGGTCGGCTATGCCTTTGCGTTGTCGCAAGACCTCAACATCGCGCCGCCTCTGGACGGTACTCTTCTGACGGCAGCGGTATTGCCGATCCTGGTCGGCATGATCAGCGCCACCCTATATGCCCAGTTTGCCGGCCGCGAGATGCTGGGAGCCCGTCCCGGCAGTACCGCAAATCCCGATGTTGCCCCCGTGCCCGCCATTCCCGCAAATTTCGATGGGCCGGTTCAAGTCCGTACCTCGATGGCTGCAACCACCATCGCGGCGCTGGTGCCGGCCGCCATGGTGGCGCTGATCACAATCCCCTTCGTGACGTTCTTTCTGACAGAATGGGATACCGGCGGTTCGCAAAATCCGGCCTGGGCCAATCAGATTTCGCGAATGGCGCTACCGGCGTATTTATTCATGGCAACCTTGTTGGCGACAGCCATTCCATCGGCCATCATTGTCAGCGTCACACACGCTGCAGCGCGCGCCTTCCGGCGCACGCGCGGAACTGACTACGCCGTCATTGGTGCCGTTGTTGGCATAGTCGCCTCCGTTGCCTTGGCGATGTTGGTTCCCACACCCCTGTTAGCGCTGGTCGTCGTTGCCGCGGCCATCATGGGAGCTGCCTATCGCCGCTTCGCAGGCCTGGAGCCGCTGCCCTTGCCCGAAGCGGTGCTGGCGACCGACCCTGCCGCTCTTGTCGGCGAGCACGATCCCGCGCGACAAACCCGCGCCGTGATCATGAATGGCTAGCCAGTAGTGCAACTAAGCTACCTTGTATGGCAGCGGCTTGCCGGCGAAGAACGCGTCGAGATTGGCCAGCACGCAGTCCTGCATAGCGACATGCGATTCCAGCGTATGGCCGCCGATATGCGGGGAGAGCACGACGTTGGGCAGCGCCGTCAGCGCGTCAGGCGCATGCGGCTCCTTCGTGTACACGTCGAGGCCTGCGCCGGCGATGGTCTGGTCGGTCAGCGCTGCGATCAAAGCCTGCTGATCGATGACCGAGCCGCGCGAGATGTTGACGACGTAGCCGTCCTTGCCGAGCTTCTTCAGGATATCGGCATCGACGGCGTGACTTGTATCCGCCCCCGCCCGCACCGCGATCATCAGGACGCTGCACCATTCGGCCAGCGCATCGAGCGTCGGAAAATATTGATAGGGAACGTCGTGCTTGCTGCGGCTGAAATAGCCGACCTCGGTCTCGAAGGCGGCGACGCGTGCCGCGATCTTGCGGCCGATCTCGCCCATGCCGTAGACGCCGATTTTGCGGCCGAGCATGCCCGCCTGCGGGCGCATCATCGGCGACGGTTTTGCAGCGGCCCAGCTCCCGCCCCGCACATAATCGTCGGCGACAAGTAGCCGCCGCGTGGCTGCCAGCATCAGGGTCACCGCGATGTCGGCGACCGACGCCGCGTTCGCCCCCGGACTGTGGCCGACCGCGATGTTGCGTTTCGCCGCCGCCGCGAGATCGACGCCGTCATAGCCGGTGCCGTAGCAGACGATGGCGCTGAGCTTCGGCAGAAGGTCCATTGCGTCGCCGCCGAGCGGCGTGCCGCCGGCCGTGATCATCGCGCGAATGTCTGCGAGCTGTTCGGCGGGGAACACTTCATTGGGTGGCTTGCCGGCGGCATTCAGGAGTTCAAAACGTTCGCCGAACCGTTCCATCTGGGCCTTTGGAAAACGCGAATAGATCAGGACCTTCTCGGGCATTGTTGTTCCTTCTTGGCAAGTCCGGCGCTGCGACGATTACGCAAATGCCACATCAAACGCAAAGGGCGGAATCGGTCACCCGATTCCGCCCTTGTTTATTCACGTAAACCGCAAGGAGTTAGCCGAGCAGCGTGCCCGGCTCGACCTTGACGCCCGGGCCCATGGTGGAGGAGACCGCCACGCGCTGGATGTAGGTGCCCTTGGCGCCGGCAGGTTTTGCCTTGGCCACTGCGTCCGCGAGCGCCTTGATGTTCTGCACCAGCTTCTCTTCCGAGAACGAGGCCTTGCCGACGCCGGCCTGCACGATGCCGGCCTTCTCGACGCGGAATTCGACCGAGCCGCCCTTGGCGCCCTTCACGGCGGTGGCGACGTCCATCGTCACGGTGCCGATCTTCGGGTTCGGCATCATGCCGCGCGGGCCGAGCACCTTACCGAGGCGGCCGACCAGCGGCATCATGTCGGGGGTTGCGATACAGCGATCGAAGTCGATCGTGCCGCCCTGCACCTTCTCGACCAGGTCTTCGGCGCCGACGACGTCAGCACCCGCCGCCTTGGCTTCTTCCGCCTTGGCGCCGCGGGCGAACACGCCGACGCGCAGCGTGCGGCCGGTGCCGTTCGGCAGAGTGACGACTCCGCGAACCATCTGGTCGGCGTGACGCGGATCGACGCCAAGATTGATCGCGAGCTCGATCGTCTCGTCGAACTTCGACTTGGCGCGTTCCTTGACCATCTTGATGGCATCCGCGAGCGGATAGAGCTTCTCGCGGTCGACACCCTCGCGGGCCTTCTTCAAACGTTTTCCGATTGCCATGGCCCGTTACCCCGCAACTTCCAGACCCATCGAACGGGCGGAGCCCTCGACCATCTTCATGGCCGACTCGATGGAATCGCAATTGAGATCCTTCATCTTCTTCTCGGCGATCTCGCGCACCTGCTCGCGTGTCACCTGGCCGGCCTTGTCGCGGCCCGGAGCTTTCGAACCGGACTGGATCTTGGCGGCCTGCTTGAGGAAGTGGGACATCGGCGGCGTCTTCATCTCGAAGGTGAAGGAACGGTCCGCATAGATGGTGATGATCACCGGGATCGGGGTGTTCTTTTCTTCCTTCTGCGTCTGCGCGTTGAACGCCTTGCAGAATTCCATGATGTTGAGACCGCGCTGACCAAGCGCGGGACCGATCGGGGGCGAAGGATTCGCCGCACCGGCCGGCACCTGCAATTTCAGGTATCCGGTCACTTTCTTTGCCATGTATCACTCCTGTTGTGCCAGGTTTTGAGCCGGCGGTTTCAGGTTCGTGGTTCGGATCAAGGGCGGTTGGCGACCACCCTCTTCCTCCCACGGCCTCTTGATACGCGAAGACGTGCTTCGCACTCTCTAAGTGCGGAGACGCGCTCCGCGCTTATGCCGATCAGACCTTCTCGACCTGACCGAATTCCAGTTCGACGGGCGTGGCGCGGCCGAAGATCGACACTGCGACCTTCACGCGCGAACGCGCCTCGTCAATTTCTTCAACCACGCCGGAGAACGACGCGAACGGACCATCGGCCACGCGGACGTTCTCGCCGATTTCGAACGACACCGACGCCTTCGGACGTTCGACGCCTTCCTGCACCTGGTGCAGGATCCGCATCGCCTCGGATTCGGAGATCGGCATCGGCTTGTTTTCGGCGCCGAGGAAGCCGGTGACCTTGGGCGTGTTCTTGATGAGATGGAACGCCTCGTCGGTCAGCTTCATCTTCACCAGCACATAGCCCGGGAAGAACTTGCGTTCGGCGTCGATCTTGCGGCCGCGGCGCACCTCGGTGACCTTTTCGGTCGGCACCAGCACCTGCTCGAACAGATCCTCAAGCCCGCGCTGCTTCGCCTGTTCCCGGATCGATTCCGAGACCTTCTTCTCGAAGTTCGAATAGGCGTGAACGATATACCAGCGCTTGTCCATGGTTTGGGTTCCGGTGCTCATCAGCGAACGCCCAGCAGGAAAGTGACAACGTAGCGGATGACCAGATCCGACATGAAAAAGAAGATCGACGCCAGCGCAACCATGACGAACACCATGATCGTGGTGATCGTCGTCTCGCGGCGCGTCGGCCAGGTGACCTTGGCGGTCTCCGAGCGCACTTCCTGCAGGAATTTGAACGGGCTGAAAGCCATCGTTGGTTACCGCGTCCTTCGTGAGACGATTGTAATTTAAAGCGAATCCGAACAGCCCTCTCGCGCCCAGCCCTCTCTCGAAGGATGAGCGCCAAGCGGGCTCGATTGTTCGGGGGAATTCAAAGCCGCGCCGGATATCCGCGCTAGCGGGCCGGCTGCAGGTGGCGGGTATCTACTGCCGGACGGGCAAAAGGTCAAGGTACGGGGTGCCGCGGGGGTTCAAACGGCCATTTCCGGGGTCTTGTCCGAGGTGTTGGGAAACAGGGCGAAAAGCCATTGGTTAACTCCCGGTACCGCCTCCACTCAAATGCGCGGCACACCGCGATCTGGTTCTTAAATGCTCGCTGCTAGCCTGAGCGCTCCATTGATGGGCAAAGGGACGATCATGGCTCTGCTAGGCCAAGACCAGGAAAGACCCTCGGGCGATGCGGCGTGGACCGTTCTCGACGCAGCGAACGAACTCGGCGACACCTTTACGGTCGATGCCTGCCGCCGGGTCATCGACGCAGACCTGCGGGGCGAATCCCCCGCCGGATCGGACATAGCGGTGCTCAGCGCATTCTTCGGCTAGTTCCGGAACCGAGTCGGATGGCTCGCAGATCAATCGCCGACGCGCTTGAACAAGCTCATCGGCCATCCTCCAAAATCGGCTTAAGTATTTGATTTAGCTGGCAGGAGTGGCAGGGCTCGAACCTGCGACCCCCGGTTTTGGAGACCGGTGCTCTACCAATTGAGCTACACTCCTGCAGGGAACCGACGCGTGCGCCGGTTCGCGCCGTTTCAAGCATAGGGCATACCCCGATTGCAAGGGCGAAGCGGCTTGCGCCCTATCCAAGGCTGAGCATCTACGCCAGACTTGGTGACTGCGAACAACAACAAGCGCAACGGGAGAAACCATGAACGCGCAGACCGCCGCCCGGCCGATATCCGCCCCCCAGACGCCTTCTCTCCCCGACGCCAAGCCCGAAACCATCGGGCTCTCGACCGTCCGCCTGCAGCGGATGTCGGATGCTTTCAGGCGTGAGATCGACAAGGGGACCCTCCCCGGGGCCACGGTGATGGTGGCGCGGCGCGGCCAGATCGGCTGGTTCGATGCCATCGGTCGGCAGAGCCCGGCGGCAGCCACGCCGATGGCCCATGACAGCATCTTCCGCATCTTCTCGATGACCAAGCCGATCGTCTCCGTCGGCATCATGATGCTGGTCGAGGACGGCCACTTCATCCTGGGCGATCCCGTCGCAAAATTCATTCCGGAATTTGCCGACCAGAAGGTCGGCATCGAGAACAACGGCAAGCTCGAGCTGGTACCGGTGAAGCGGCAGATGACCGTTCAGGATCTGTTGCGGCATACGTCGGGCCTGACCTACGACCACACCGGCAACGGCCTGGTCCAGCAGCTCTACCAGCAGTCGCGGCTGCGCAGCCGCAAGATCACCAACGCGGAGCACGCTACCATGATCGCCGGCATGCCGCTGGTGTGCCAGCCCGGCGCGGAATGGAATTACAGCCGCTCGACCGACGTGCTCGGCCGCATCATCGAGGTTGTCTCCGGAAAATCGCTCGGCGCCTTCCTGACCGAACGCATCCTGGCGCCGCTGCAGATGGCCGAGACCGCATTCCATACGCCGGAAGCGAATGCCGGCCGGCTCGCCGAGCCGTTCGCGAACGATCCGTGGAACGGCGACAAGGTGCAGCTCTTCAACATGCTGGAGAAGCCCGCGATGGAATCCGGCGGCGGCGGGCTGGTCTCAACCACCATGGACTACGCGCGGTTCTGCCAGATGCTGCTCAACGGCGGCACGCTCAACGGCGGCACGCTCGACGGCGTCAGGATCATCGGCCGCAAGACGCTGGAGCTGATGGCCTCGGATCATCTCGCACCGGGTGTGAAGGTCGACTCGCCGCTGATGCCGCCCGGTCACGGTTTTGGCCTCGGCTTCGCCGTCCGGACCCATCGGGGCATCGCGCCGTTCCCGGGCTCGCTCGGTCAGTTCTTCTGGAGCGGGATGGCCGGCACGTTCTTCTTCATCGATCCTGCGGAAGACCTGTTCACGGTGTTCATGATGCAGGGCCCGGGCCAGCGCGAATATATCCGCAACATGCTGCGGGATTTGGTGTACGCCGCGGTGGAGTGAGGCGAGGCGTTATTCCAGGTGCAACGCCCAATCACAACCGTCATGCCCCGCGAAGGCGGGGCATCCAGTACGCCGTGTCATCTATTGGAAGCGAGACGGCTGCGTTTACTGGATCGTCCGCCCCAGTGCGCAATTGCGCACAAGGCGGACGATGACACCGAGTAAAAAATGCGTGCACCGTACTAGCTCACCCTCAACTGATCGTAGCTCCACCGTCGATCACGATGGTCTGGCCGGTCATGAAGTCACCCGCCTTCGATCCCATCAGCACCGCGGCGCCCGCGATCTCGTCCGGCACGCCGATGCGCAACAGCGGCGAACGCGCGGTGGACGCCTTCAGCGTCTCCGGATTATCCCATAGCGCCTTGGCGAAATCGGTCTTGATCAGGCCGGGCGCGATGCAGTTCACGCGGATGTTGTGCTTGCCGTACTCGCAAGCGAGATTGCGCGCAAGCTGCATGTCGGCGGCCTTCGAGATCGCGTAGGCGCCAAGCACGGTCGACCCCTTCAGGCCGCCGATCGAGGACACGATCACGATCGAGCCGTCCTTGCGCTCGATCATCTGCGGCACCACCATGTTGATCAGCCAGTTGTTGGCGACGATGTTATTGTCGAGGATTTTTCGGAACTGGTCGTCGGAAATGCCGCCGAGCGGACCGTAATAGGGATTGGACGCGGCGTTGCAGACCAGCACGTCGATCTTGCCGAACGCACGGTTGGATTCGTCGACCAGGTTCTGCAAATTTTCCTTGCTGGAAATGTTCGCCGCGATCGCAACCGCGGTCCCCTTGCCCAATTTTTCGTTGATCTCCTTGGTGACCTGATCGCAGACGTCCTGCTTGCGCGAGGAGATCACCACCTTGGCGCCGTGTTCGGCCATGCGCTCGGCAATGGCGCGGCCGATGCCGCGCGTGGAGCCGGTGATGACGGCGACTTTCCCGGTCATATCGAACAAGCTCATGTCTCTCTCCCCGATGTTGATCCAGCGCGATGCCGGTTTGGTCTTGAATTCGAACTAAGCAGCCTTTGCGGTTCTCGACAACTTAAGGCTCAGGCGAGTTTCGTCGCCGGCGGCTCGACCTCCGGTCCCGCCGGCTGATGCATCGCGTTGTGCGAGGCATCCGCGATCCACGGCTGCTGGTTGACCATCGGCAGCCGCCAGCCGGTGTGATTGGCGCTTGAGAGATGATCGAGCCGCGTCACCGAACAATTGTCGATATCGAAGTCGAGGCCTTTTCCGGGCTGACCGCCCAGCGCAAGGCCGACCGCAGCCCTGATCGTGCCGCCATGCGCAACAACGATGATGTCCCTGCCCGCTTGCTCGGCATTAATGCGCTCGATCGCGCCGCACACGCGGTTATAGAGGTCCATGAAACTCTCGCCGCCGGGCGCGGGTTCGTCGATACCAGTAAGCCAGTGGCTGCCGACCGGCAGGCTCGCGTAAAATGCCGCGCGATTCATGCCCTGCAATTGGCCGAGATGCTGCTCGGCGAACGCGTTCACGTGCGGCATATCTGACGGCTTGGGAAAGCCCGCGGCCCAGATCGCGTTTGCGGTCTGATGCGTGCGCTTCAGATTGCTTGCATACCAGACCGCATTGCGCGGCAAGATTTTTCCGACCGCCTCGAACACGACGCGATCGCTGGTGTCGCAGCCCAGATCCTTTTGCCCGTAGATGCAGCCGTTATCTTCGCGGACCGGTGCATGGCGTACCCACCACCATCGCGTCGCAATCACCCGCGGCCTGTCTGGATTCGACATCATCAAAGCCCTTCAATACTGTTCGTTGTCGCTGTACGTCAGAGCACGCATCGTCTCAAGTGACTTTGACGTTTGAAATCTTGTTTGAATTCCGCAAGGCGGCAGACGCCTGAGCGCTTAACTATCAGGGAGAAATTCATGGGCCGCCTCGAAGGCAAATCCGTCGTCATCACAGGTGCTGGAAGCGGCATCGGGCGCGCCGCGTCGGTGCTGTTTTCCAAGGAGGGGGCGAAGCTCGTCATCGTCGACCTCAGCGAGGGCGTGAAGGAAACCGCAAAACTCGTCAGCGATGCCGGCGGCACCGTCGAAGCCGTGATGGCGGATGCCGGTTCCGAAGCCGACGTGAAGGCCTTCATCAACAAGGCGGTCGCGAATTACGGCAGGCTCGACGCGATCTGGGCCAATGCCGGCGTCAGCGGCGGGCTGGTGCCGCTGGCCGAACAGACCGTCGACCATTGGCAGGAGGTCTTGCGCGTCAACCTGATCGGGCCGTTCCTCGCGATCAAGCATTCGATGCCGCACATGATCAAGCAGAAGTCCGGCTCGATCGTCTGCACCGCCTCCGTCGCGGGCCTCAAGGCTGGCGCCAGCGGTCACCCTTACGGCGCGAGCAAGGCCGGCGTCATTAGCCTGGTGCAGACCACCGCCTACTCGCTGTCCGGCACCGGCGTGCGTATCAACGCGGTGTGCCCCGGCCTGATCGAGACCGGCATGACCAAGCCGGTGTTCGACCGCGCCAAGGAGCGCGGCACCCAGGACAAGATCGGCCAGCTCAATCCCCTGAAGCGCCCCGGCCAGCCGCACGAACTCGCGGCGATGGGATTGTTCCTCGCCAGCGACGACGCCTCCTACGTCAACGGCCAGGCGATCCCGGTCGACGGCGGCCTCACCGCGTCGATGCCGTATACGGGCAAGCCGATTTAGCTCGTCATTGCGAGCGAAGCGAAGCAATCCATCCGGCCGCACCGGACGTATGGATTGCTTCGTCGCTTCGCTCCTCGCAATGACGGATGCCATGACCTACGACCGATCCTGAAACCAACCACCAAGCATGAGGGTGAGCACCGGGGCTTCTCCGACCTCCACGCGCCGGTAGTTCACGAAGGCCGTGCACTCGATCAGAGCCCTATACTGTTCAGGGCAACGTTGTTCGAAAGCGGGCGCGTCATCGATCCGCATCGCCACCAGCTCTCCCCGCGCCACGGATACAGTCGTCATGCCGCCAGACGGATCGTCGATGTCCGTCATACAGTCAATCCAGGCGTTCATGTTGCGGCCATAGAACTCGGGAAAGCCGAGCGCCGCTTGGAATACGGAGTGGAAGCTGTCCCAATCCGAGATCTGGTCAGCGGCGATGGTGATAACGGTCGTCTGCATGGAATCCTCACAACCCGTCGGGCGGCAGGCCGGATGATTCCGCCGCCAGCGCGCGGTGGCGGATGCGCTCACGGTAGAAGGCGTAGAGGCCGGACAGCACGATGATCGCGGCCCCCGTCACCATCATCGCGTCGGGCACATCGCCGAACACGAGATAGCCGAGCAGCATCGCCCACAGCAGCGCGGAATACCGGAACGGCGCCACCGCCGAGATATCGCCGGAGCGCAGCGCCGAAATGATGCATTGATAGCCGATCAGCAGCAGCACGGCGGCCAGCGCCTGCAGGCAGAGCGCGTTCGCTGAGGGCGGCGTCCAGCCGCCGAGTGGAACGAGAATGGCGCCGCCCGCCGTCGTCACTGTCACGGTGGTCAGCAAGGTGATGAACAATGACGGGATCTTTGCGGGGATATTTCTCGTCGCGAGATCGCGCAGCGCGCAGAAGGCGACCGACACCAGCGCGAACAGGGAATACTGGCTGAAGCCGGCAAGCCCCGGCCGCACGATGATGAGCACGCCGATGAAGCCGGCCACGATCGCCGACCAGCGCCGCCATCCGACCGGCTCGCCGAAGATCACGGCGGCGCCGAGCGTGATCGCGAGCGGCAAGGCCTGGAAGATCGCCGACGTATTGGCGAGCGGCAAATGCGCGAGCGCCGCCATGAACGAGATCGTTCCGCCGATTTCGCCAAACACGCGCAGCGCCACCGGCTTGACCATCAGGGTGCGCAACGGACGCAGCGCGCCCTGATGCCACGCGAACGTCGCGACCAGCAGAATCGCGAACAGCCCGCGCACCAGCATCACCTGGCCGAAGTTCATCTCGGACGACACCACCTTGGTGATGGAGTCGTTCGTGGTGAACGCCGCCATGGACACCGCCATGAGCAGGCTGCCGCGAATGTTCGGAGACAGGGCCAAGTAAACCAACGACGCGGCTTAGATCGCGCCGGCCTTCTGCGCGTATTCCCAGGAAGACTTCGACAGCGGTACGGTGCGCGCCGCCGACTCCAGCGCCTTGGCGTTCGCCGCGGTGCCGTCGCGGATACGTCCGGCAATACCCTGCGTGATGCCCGCAAGGCGGAACATGTTGTAGGCGAAGTACCAGTTGAGATCGGGCACTTCCATGCCGGTGACGGCGCAATAGATCTGCGCGGCCTCGTCCACGCTCGGAATGTTCAACGCCTTGATATCGGCATTGGCGAGACCCGGCATGGTCCACTGCATCAACAGATAGGTGAAGTCGGCCATGGGATCGCCAAGCGTCGACAGCTCCCAGTCCAGCACCGCCTGCACCCGCGGTTCCGTCGCATGGAAAATCATGTTGTCGAGGCGATAGTCGCCGTGGACGATCGAAACCCGCTTCTGTTCAGGTACGGTTCGCGGCAGCCATTCGGCCACCTTCTCGAATTCCGGAATGTGCTGGGTTTCCGAGGCGCGGTACTGCTTGGTCCAGCGATCGATCTGGCGCGCGAAATAATTGCCGGGCTTGCCGAAATCGCCGAGGCCAATCGCTTCCGGATTGAAGACGTGGAGGTTGGCCAGCGTCTCGATCTTGCTGGCGAAAATCTTGCGCCGGTTTTCCGGCGTCTGGCTCGGCAGCGTCGGATCCCAGAACACCCGGCCCTCTTCCATCGACATGATATAGAAGGCGGCGCCGATCACGGCATCGTCGGTGCACAGCGCATAGGCTTTCGCGACCGGAAAGCCCTGCTTGCCGAGCGCTGCGATGACGCGAAACTCGCGATCGACCGCATGTGCCGACGGCAGCAATTTGCCGAACGGTTTTCGGCGCATCACGTAGGATTGGCCTGGTGTCTCGAGCTTGTAGGTCGGGTTGGACTGGCCGCCCTTGAACTGCAGGACGGTTAAGGGCCCCTGATAGCCTTCGACATGCTCGCGCATCCAGCCGTCAAGGCTCGCCTCGTTGATACGATGACGCTCCTCGACTTCCTTGGTGCCCGAGAACTCTTCGTCTTTCCTGACGCCGTCCGCCACGATGACGCTCCCTCAAATTTCTTCTTGAACTTTGGGGAGCGCCATCTTGACGTTCCCGTTAGTGCGTAGCGTTTGCATACTTCCGAAGTTCAAGTCTGGCAATGGCGCGATTGTGCACCTCGTCCGGACCATCCGCCAGGCGGAGCGTACGGATATGGGCATAATCCCGCGCCAGGCCGGCCTCATCGGAGACACCGCCGCCGCCGTAAGCCTGGATGGCATTGTCGATGATCCTCAACGCCATATTCGGGGCTGTGACCTTGATCATCGCGATCTCGGCCTGCGCGGTCTTGTTGCCGACCTTGTCCATCATGTCGGCGGCCTTGAGGCACAGCAAGCGATTCATCTCGATGTCGGCGCGCGCTTCGCCGATGCGCTGTTCCCACACCGAGTGCTCGATGATCTTCTTGCCGAACGCGGTGCGCGAGGCCAGCCGCTTCACCATCTTCTCCAGCGCCTCCTCGGCCTTGCCGATGGTGCGCATGCAATGATGGATGCGGCCCGGACCGAGACGGCCCTGCGCGATCTCGAAGCCGCGGCCTTCGCCGAGCAGGATGTTTTCCTTCGGCACGCGAACGTTTTCCAGCAGCACCTGGGCGTGACCGTGCGGCGCATCGTCAAAGCCGAACACCGGCAGCATCTTCTCGACCTTTATGCCGGGGGTATCGAGCGGCACCAGGATCTGCGACTGCGCCTGGTGCTTCGCCGCCTTCGGATCGGTCTTGCCCATCAGGATCGCGATCTTGCAGCGGGGATCGCCGACGCCCGACGACCACCATTTGCGGCCGTTGATGACGTAGTGGTCGCCATCCTTTTCGATCCGCGTTTCGATGTTGGTGGCGTCCGATGACGCCACGGCCGGCTCCGTCATCAGGAAGGCGGAGCGGATCTCGCCGTCCATCAGCGGCCGCAGCCATTTCCGCTTCTGCTCTTTGGTGCCGTAGCGGATGAACACTTCCATGTTGCCGGTATCGGGTGCGGAGCAGTTGAACACCTCCGAGGCCCAGGAGATGTGGCCCATCTCTTCCGACAGCAGCGCATATTCGAGGTTGGTCAATCCCGCACCGCGGAACTCGTCGTCTTCATGCGCGTTCGGCGGCATGAACATGTTCCAGAGGCCTTCGGCCTTGGCCTTCTTCTTCAGTTCCTCGAGGATCGGGATCACCTTCCAGCGCGGGCCCTCCGCATCCTGCTTGTCATAGATCGGAACCGCGGGACGAACATGCGTCTTCATGAACGCCTGCACGCGATTCAGCCATTCCTTTTGCTTTTCGGACATATCAAAGTTCATGGGGCGCTCCTCGGCTCTGGGCTTTTCGAATTCGTTGGGCCGCACTGTCTGCCCGCCTCCCATTCGCCGCAAGGTATTTTGCGCTTCGCAATGAGACGACGGATTGACATTTCCGGCCCTTCAAACGATAGTTTCATACAACTGTTTGAATTGCAACTCCGCAAACGGGGACCAGATATGTCGAGCGATCGGACCCGGTCTGCCATCCTTGCCGCCGCCGAACGGCTTTACGCCGATCGCGGTTTTGGCGACGTGACGCTGCGCGACATCGTCGCCGAAGCTAATGTCAATCTCGCCGCGGTGAATTATCATTTCGGCTCCAAGGACGAGCTGATCGCGGAGCTGTTTGTCACCCGCAGCCTCGCCACCAACCGCGAGCGGCTCAACGAGTTGAAGGCTGCCGAGGAAAAGGGCGGCGGCCGCGCCCCGATCGACGCCATCCTGCATGCGCTGGTCGGCCCTACCCTGCGCGGCTGCCTCGGCCCCGACCGCGAAGGCTCGACGGCGGCGCGCTTCATGATCCGCGCGTCGATCGAGTCGGTACCGCCGATCCGCCGCATCAAGAACCGCGAGGTCGATCATTTGCGGAAATTCATCGCCGCGATGCGCCGCGCGATGCCCGGCCGCGACGACACCGATCTCTATTGGGGCCTTCACTTCGCGCTGGCGATGTCGCATCACACCATCCGGGAGAAAGAGCGGCTGACGAAATTGTCGGAAGGCCAATGCGACCTCAACGACGTGGATGCCATCGTCGATCGCGTGGTCTCGGTCTCGGTGATGGCGCTGACGGGCGGCGAAACGCCGGCAAAGAAGGCGCCCGTCCGGCCGGCGGTGCCGCATGGCAGGCTGACCCGGCAAGATTTGTGAGCCAGACCCGGCAAACGCGCTGAATTCTCGTAGCCCGAATGAGCCAACGGGTCGCGCGAATGCGCGCCCGATGACAGGCTCCGCGAAATCCCGGGCCGGTGCCACGAACATCCCGGATTTCGCTGCGCTCCATCCGGGCTACGATGCGTCATGTGACGAACCGGGCGACCAGCGTTTCGAAATGGATCGCGACGTACAGCAGTGTCGCGAGGTTTGCGAACAGCAGAACCGGAATGAGCCAGGCCGCCAGGACGAGAACCGAACCCTGGTGCAGATAGATGACCGCCAGGAAAAGCAACAGCCCGAAGTAAAGGTCTGTTCCGATCTGCCGCCCCCAATGCAGCCGCGCCATGGTTCTGATGGTCTTGAAGATATTTTCCCTGCTGCTGCAGTAGATCGAATAGGCCGTGAACAGCAGGAAGGCGAGCCAGACAACAAGCTTCGCCGCGCCCATTGTCCCGTCAAAACGAAAGAGCGCCGCGTGCCATCCAAAACCGACGGCGCAGGCTACGAACGCGGCGAACACACCCCACGAGATCAGATTTGCTTTCATGGCGAATCCCCCTGCTTCGTTTTTGGTCTGAGCGTCCTTACGAGATGGAGTTCGATACTTGTAGCACGGATGAGCGAACCGAAGTTTGGGGATGCATTTGCTCAAGGACAGCGTCAGCATGGGGCACCCAGGCCTTCCCCGTCATTGCGAGCGCAGCGAAGCAATCCATAGCGCGGCAAGTGGAGATGTGGATTGCTTCGCGGAGCCTGTCACCGGGCGCGCATTCGCGCGACCCGTTGGCTCGCAATGACGGTGGATACAGTTTCGCGAGCTCGCGACGCTGATCGCCCGAGGCTTGCATCTTCGTTTGCCCTCTTTGAAATTAGAGGGCGCAGGGAAGACCGGGTGCACGCCGCACCCGCGGTCTCGCGTGCAATGGCGCACGGCAAAAACGCACACGAGCATACAGGTTCGGCGGAAACACTCCGGCCTTCCCTGCGCAATGGCTTTACGGCTTACTTCGAGCTCTCCCCGGTGAACGGCTTTCTTGCCACCGTCGCCCCCAAGAAGCTTGCTTCTCGAGAACTTAGCGCCAGCACCGCGGCGTCAGGACCACACGACTTCGCCGTACGCTCGAGCCGCACACGTCAGTCGCAGCTCTCGCGTCCATCGCATCTCACCGCGCGTTCGTGACGATGGCCAACGCCCCTCATCCGCCGTGAGACGGGCGGAGTTATGCGACTGATTTGCCCAACACGTTAAGCGGAATATTTTTGCAACGGGGGCTGGACAGGTTTTGGGTGATTTGCCCGACAAGTGCAGAGGAAAAAGCGCAAGTCTTTCAATACCCGAATATGAACGTGCTGCCGCCCCCTCACTATGTAAGCCCGGCCTTGCGCATCCCTGCAAGGAAATGCTCCATCAACTCTGGCGTCTGATAGGGGACGCTCGACTTTATCCAGTCGACCGAGAGCTGGGGTTGTTCGAGCCGTACGGCGGCGAGAGATTGTCCGGCCTCTTCTTCCCTCCCCATCTGAGCCAGGCTCGCACAGCGAAGCCGCTGTGCACCGTGAAAGCCTGGGCGCAATCGCAGTAACTCTTCCGAAGTTCGAAAGGCGTCTGCGTATCGGCCGGCGAGATAGTGCGCGACGGTCATGCCGCCCAGGAACATCGCGGTGTCGGGATCCAGCGGGCTGAGCCGGATCGCCTCGTTGCCATGCGCGATGGCTTCGTCACATCGCCCGGAGAACGCCAGCCCATGGCTGAGGTAGCAATGCGCGGCCGCGAAGCTCGGATTGAGGCTGACAGCGCGCCGGAACGCCGCGATCGATTCTTCGGTACGACGTTCCATCATCGACCAATAGCCGAGCGCGATCTGTCCCCACGGATCGCAATCATCCAACGCAATCGCCCGAACGATGTGCGGACGCGCCACAAGCAATCCCTGGTCGCGATTGATCCAGCCATTGTGGGCCGCAAACACCAGGCAGAACGCAAGCAGGCTTCGGGCCGGGGCGTAATCCGGATAGGCATCAACGGCGCGATTAAGCGCTTCGATGGCGGCTTCACTATCCGTTCGGTTGAGCCGCCAGACATGCGTCTGCGCGCGCGCCACCAGCTCCCAGGCGCCGAGATCGCCGGGCGAACGCGAAAATGCGCGAACGCCCTCCGCTGCCAACAGGCGCGGCTGGATCGAAGCGACGACGCTGCTCGTGATGTCATCCTGGATTGCAAAGATGTCGCCGAGTTCGCGGTCGTATTGTTCGGCCCAGTGGTGGCCACCGGTCACCGCGTCGATCAGCTGGGCGCTGACGCGCAGGCGCTGGCCGGCCCGGCGCACACTACCTTCGAGTACGTAGCGGACGCCAAGCTTGCTTGCGACTTGCCTGACATCGACGGCACGGCCCTTGTAGACAAAGGTCGAGTTGCGCGCGATGACGAACAGCCACCGGATGCGCGACAGGCCGGTGATCAAGTCCTCGGATATGCCGTCAGCGAAGTAGTCCTGATCCGGATCGCCGCTCATGTTGTCAAACGGCAGCACCGCAATGGAGGGACGATCGGGCAAAGGCAGCGCACGGCTTTGACCGGCTTCCGCGCTCAAGGGCGCATCGCCAGCCTCGATCGCCATCACCGGCAAGGCGAACAGATAGCCGCGCTTGGAGACGGTTTCGATGATCGCCTGGGTGTCGTCCTGCAGGGCCTGCCGGATCTCCTTGATGCACTGAACCGGCGAGTTCGGCGTGACGTTGAGGTTCTGCCAGACGTTATCGATCAGCTCTGACTTCGGAACGAGCCGGCCGGGGTGCTGCGCGAGATAGGCCAGCACATCGAAGGACTTTGGCCGCAGCGGCACGATGACGCCGTCGCGGCGCAGACAGGCCGATCGGCGGTCGACCAGGAACGGGCCAAAACGGTAGCTCTTGAGTTCCGGCATGTCTCTGAGGAGCGGCCTTCAGTTGGAGTCCACCGGCAATCTAGACCATTTCATCACAATTTCACCGCTTCTTCACGACGGCCGCGCCTGCGGATGTGGGAGCATCCGGAGGTCCCTGACTTTGAGGGGCCCCCCAAAAGGAGAAGTTCCAATGGCGCCATTATCAAGGTTTTCCCTGGCGATTTGGATCAGCGGCGCCCTCGCGCTATCCGCCACCGTCGCCCGCGGCGACGTCATCATGGACTGGAACGCCAAGGCTGACGCCATCGCGATCGAAAAGCAGCTCCTGAATGCTGCCAATTCCCGCGGTCAGGCGATGCTCCACATCGCGATGTTCGAGGCTGTCAACGCCATCGACCGCCGCTATGCGCCTTACAAGCTCAAGCTCACCGCTGACAAGAACGTGTCGAGGGAAGCCGCGGCGGCTGCCGCAGCCTATGACGTGCTGCTGGCGCTGCACCCCGACAAGAAGGCCGACCTCGACGCGACGCTGGCGGCCTCGCTTGCCGGGATTGCCGAGAACGAGGCGAAGGCAAAGGGCGTCGAACTGGGCAAGCAAGCCGCTGCCGGGGTCATCGCCTTGCGTGCCAATGACGGTAGCAACACACCGGAAGATTATCGTCCCGCCACCACGGCCGGCGTCTATATTCCGACCACGATACCGATCGAGTCGACGGCTTCGAAGACCAAGCCGTTCGTGATGGCAAGCGCGTCGCAATTTCGCGCCGCTCCGCCTCCCGCGCTGACCTCGGAAACCTGGACCAGGGATTTGAACGAAATTCGCGAGATCGGCAGCCTTGCAAGCGCCAAGCGCTCGGCCGAGCAGACGACGATCGCCCGCTTCTGGTTCTTCACCGGACCGAGGACCTATAATGCGATTGTCCGCCAGATCGCCTCGAACAGGACGATGGACCTCGTCGATTGCGCCCGCCTCTATGCCCTGACGTCGATCGCCAGCGCCGACGCCTTCATCGCGGTGTTCGATGCGAAATATGCCCATAATCTATGGCGTCCCGTGACCGCCATCCGCAATGCCGACCTCACCTCCAACCCGGCGACCCCGCGCGAGGCATCATGGCAGCCCTTGGGCGTGACGCCGATGCACCCGGAATATCCATGTGCGCATTGTATCGTCGCCAGCGCCATTGCCACGGTGCTGCAGCACGTCGTGGGCAACGAGATTGCCGAGATTGCCCTGGTAAGCCCGACGGCGCCCGGCGTTACACGCAAATGGACGCGGCTGCAGGACTATAGCGACGAGGTTTCCAGCGCGCGCATCTATGCCGGCTTCCACTACCGCTTCTCCACCGAAGCCGGGAAAGAGATGGGAAAGAAGATCGGCGACCTCGCGGTCACGACGCTGATGCCGGGCGCCGTGGCCGATGCCCAGCAGAAACGCTGATTGCCTGAACCAGTTCGAAGAGGCCGCCCGCGCGCCGGCGGCCTCTTCTGTCACCGCCGCGGCGGACGAGCCGTCCTTCCTATTCGGGCTTGAAGCCGGAGGCCTTGATGACGGGTCCCCACAATTCGGAATCGGACTTCTGGATCCTTGAAAACTCTTCTGCCGATGTGCCTGTGGTCTGGACGCCCAGCGGCGTCAGCCGGTTCTTGAATTCGTCGGTGCGCACAGCTTCGACGACAGCCCGGTTCAATTGCGCAACGACCGCGGCCGGCGTTTTGGCCGGGGCATAGATGCCATACCAGCCCTCGCCGCGAATGGCGTACCCGCTCTCCATAAACGTCGGCACTTCTGATAGCGCCGGCGATCGCGCCAGGCCCGATGTCGCTAGGACGCGGATGCGTCCGGCCTTGTGGGCCTCGACCAGATCCTGAGTCGAGGTGAAGAAAAGCGGCAAGTGTCCGCCGATCAGGTCGGTAATGGCTTGCGGATTGCCTTTGTAGGCGACGTGACGAAGATCGAGGTTGGCGTGGCGCGCAAAGAGCACCGCAAAGAAGTGCGGCAGCGATCCGGCGGCCGGCGTACCATAAGCCGCCTGATCGGGATGGTTCTTCAACCAGTCAACCAGCTCCTTGAGGTTTTTGGCCGGCACGTTCGCGCCTACCGCGACGCCGAGATCGAAGGTCCCGACTTGCGAGATCGGCTGAAAATCCCGGACCGGATCGTAAGCCAAATTGTCATAGACGTGCGGGAACAGCGCCATCGGCGCGATCGGCGTGAACAGCAAGACCGTGCCGTCCGCCGGCGCGTCCTTTACCGACTGGATGCCGAGGCGTCCGGCCGCGCCGGGCTTGTTCTCGACGATGACCGTCCGATTGAGCCGCACGCGCATGGATTCTGCGATCATCCGCAACGCCGTGTCGCCGACCCCGCCAGCCGGAAACGGCAGAACGAGCCGGATCGGGGATTCGCCGACCTGGGCCGCGGCATGATCGGCCATCAGGCCGAGCGCCAGTGTCAGTGCCAATGCAATTCGGATCGTGCGCATGGACGCCCTCGCGATGGCAGACGGTTATTATGACCTTGACCCGTCGACCCTCGGCCCCGATGATCCATAAAGGAAGTGTCGTTTTCCTTATGGTCCGATAAAATACATTGATGGAGGCAGGCATGGACGGCGACCCCGACCGGCGCATCAAGCTTCGCGATCTCAAGGTGTTTCAGGCCGCGGCCGAAACGGGGAGCATGGCCAAGGCGGCGGCGCGGATGTCGATCACCCAGCCGGCCGTTTCCTACGCGATTTCAGAGCTCGAGCACGCCGTCGGCGTGCCGCTGCTCGACCGCTCGTCGCAGGGGGTGACGCCGACGGTGTACGGCCGGGCCCTGCTGGCGCGCAGCGCCATCGTGTTCAATGAGTTGCGGCACGGCATCAGCGAGATCGCCTCGCTCGCCGACCCCGAGGTCGGCGAGTTGCGGATCGGCACGACGCCGCCGATGTCGGCGGTTGCTTCCGCCGTGTTCAATCGCCTGGTACCGCGCTATCCGCGGATGCGGTTCGAACTGACCGTCGGCCCGACCGACGTGCTGCTGCGTCAATTGCGCCAACGCGACGTCGAGGTCGTCATCAGCCGGCTCGCCTCGATGGCGGGCAATGACGATCTGAGTGTCGAGACGCTGTTTCACGACGAACTCGTGGTGATCTGCAGCAAGCAGAGCAAATGGGCCTCGCGGCGCAACGTGGCGCTGGCAGACCTCCTCGGCGAACCTTGGGTATTTCCGCCCGCAACCGGCTTCCTCACCGGCGTCATGCGCGGCGAATTCGAAGCGCAAGGCCTGGAATTTCCGCGAGCGACCGTTACGACATCCTGCACCTATTCGCTGAGCGTCCTGGTCGGCAACGGCAATTTCCTTGGCATCCATCCCCGCGCCATGCTGACGACGCCGAATGAACATCCGCAGTTGACCTCCGTGGACGTGCGGCTGCCGACCACGCGCGGGGCGATCGGACTGATCGCGCTGAAGGATCGCGCGCTCAGTCCGGTGGCGAAACTGTTCGCGCAGTCGGTCGCGCCGGTCCTGCAGGACATCCAGCCGAAGCGGATATCGCGTGCTGCGCAGAAGTAGTTGGAACACCGAGGCTGGCAATGCCGTTGTGGTTGGACATCTTTGTCGTCGGCAAGTCGACGCCTCACATTGGATCACAGAGGGAGTTCCGATGCCAACCGAACCGACGATTGCCCGCATCTGGCGCGGCCGCACGCGGCCTGAGATCGCGGACAGTTACGAGACCTATCTGAAGGCGGAAGGAATCCCGCCGCTGGAGAAAACGGCGCTTGGCGTCCAGCTATTCCGCGAGGATCGCGAACACGAGAGCTGGTTCACGACCATTTCCTATTGGAGCGATCTCGACTCGATGACGGCCTTCACCAAGGGCGAGCCGACCAAGGTTCACCACCTCGACCGCGACCCCGAGTTCCTGATCGAACTCCCGGAGTTCATCCAGATCCACCGCATCGTGATCGACCGTCAGGGCCTGCGCTGAATTGGAACGCGGTCTATATCACCGCGACGCAATCGATCTCTATGTCGAACGGCCCAAACCATTCGGGAACGCAGACGAAGATGCGCGCCGGAGGTTCTTCCGGGAAATAGCGTGCGTAGATCGCGTTGACGGCGGCAAAGTGCGCAGCCGAGGTGCAGTAGATGTTGCACTTCATCACGTTGCGCAGCGATGTGCCCGCGGTCTCCAGGCACAGTTTCAGTTGCTCGAGCACGAGTTCGGTCTGACGCTCGATCGGGCCGGCGAAGAGTTCGCCGGTATCGGGATCGAACGGCGGCAGGCCCGAAACGAACGCCATGCCGCCGCCGCGCGTGACCGGCGAGACCGGCGCGTTCCGTTTGGCAAGCCAAGACGACATCGGCTCGACGCGAATGACTTCCCGTTTCATCGTTGCACCTCTCGAGCGGACTGATCGAGGGTGCAGGCTAGCGCAAATGCGACGCCAATATACTTCGATTAAGGTGGAAGTGTCGATGTCGAGATCACACGATCTTCTGCGCGCTCAGCGCTTCCAACCTTGGCGTCGTAGTCCCCGATTGTGATCGCGCTGACCGGTGGCGAGGAACGGATGAAGAAAGCGTCCGGGAGGTTGGTGACGCGGGAAGCGCGGTGAATTGAAGAACATCAACTCCGTTCAAAGGCCGACCAGATCGCTTCGATCGCCTTGCTTTGACGTGCGACCGGGCGAAACAGGCGGATTTCGATTGGTATCTCAAGTTCGGGGCTGCCTGCTTCAACCAGCGACCCGGCCGAGATGTCCTCTTCAGCCAACGTTCGAGGCAGCCAAGCCACGCCATCTCCTGCGCGGGCCATCGAGAGCAGCGTCGCGGCGAGGTGCGAGGTAAAGACCGTCTCAAGCGCAAAGGCGCGATCTTTCGCGCCCCATTGGGCTGCGACGATCCGGCCCAACCCTGATTGCGCACTATAGGCAAGGTATTTTACCGGCTCGCCGCCATGAAGCCACCACCGCGCAACTCCGTTTCCGGCAGGCGCGCTGAGCGGAACCAGAGTGTCGACGCCGACCACGATGCTCTTGAACTGGCCGGACTCGATCCGGCTCCTCGCGTCCTTGTGGTGGTGACAAAGCAGAAACTGCGCGTCTCCCCGCAGCATCATCTGCTCGCACGCCTGCATGCTGTCGGAGATCAAGCTGAGATTACCGAGCGCGAGAACTCTTTCATTGCCGCGAACCCATTTCGGGAAAAACGTGAAGGAAAGCGCGTGGGTCGCCGCGATCGACAAGGGCCTGACGCCCCGGCCGGAAACTTCTGACGTGTCGCGGCGCAGTTGGTGCAGGGCTCGTGTCAGGACCTCCGCCTGGCTGTGAAAATGCTCTCCTGCCGGAGTTAGCGCCACATCGTGCGTCGTACGAGTGAACAAGGCTGCGCCGATCCAGCTCTCAAGCGCGCGAATCCGTCGGCTGAAGGCTGGTTGGGTGACGTGGCGTAGCTCGGCCGCCCTGGAAAAGTTCAAGGTTTCCGCGAGCGCCAGATAATCTTCAAACCAGATCAGTTCCATTGGTAATGCCAAACCAACATAACCAATTTCGGCAATAGCATTGGTATCTCGCTAAATCTAGCCCTACTGATCCACACAGATGCTCGTTTTCGGCATAGCCCGAATGAACGAGGCGGTCAGAGAGCCACACGGAAGGAAAAGACCATGCGTATTGTCGATGTCGTTGAAATCACCAAGCCGATCGCCTCTCCGATCCGGAACGCCTACATCGACTTTTCGAAGATGACGGCGAGCCTCGTCGCGGTGGTGACAGATGTCATGCGCGATGGGCGCCGCGTCGTCGGATACGGCTTCAATTCGAACGGCCGCTATGGTCAAGGCGGCCTGATCCGGGAACGCTTCCGCAATCGTATCATCGAGGCCGATCCGAACAGCCTTCTCGACGCCGAAGGCACCAACCTCGATCCGCATCGCATCTGGGCCGCGATGATGTCCAATGAAAAGCCCGGAGGGCACGGCGAGCGTTCCGTCGCTGTCGGCACGCTCGACATGGCTGTCTGGGACGCGGTCGCGAAGATCGCCGGCGAGCCGCTGTTCCGCCTTCTCGCCGAAAAGAAGGGTCGCGAGGCCAATCCCCGTGTCTTCGTTTATGCGGCGGGCGGCTACTACTACCCGGACAAGGATAATTCCGCACTACAAGCGGAAATGCGCGGCTATCTCAACCGCGGCTACAACGTGGTGAAGATGAAGATCGGCGGAGCGCCGATCGACGAAGACCGTGGACGGATCGAGGCCGTGCTGGAGGAGATCGGCTCGCAAGCGCGGCTTGCCGTCGATGCGAATGGACGTTTCGATCTTGAGACCGGCATCGCCTACGCGAAGATGCTGCGCAACTACCCGCTGTTCTGGTATGAGGAGATCGGCGATCCCCTCGACTACGCCCTTCAAGCCGCCATTTCGGAATTCTATCCGGGCCCGATGGCGACAGGCGAGAATCTCTTCTCGCATCAGGATGCGCGCAACCTGCTCCGCTACGGCGGCATGCGGCCTGATCGCGACTGGCTGCAGTTCGATTGCGCCTTGTCGTATGGGCTTGTCGAATATCTTCGGACGCTCGATGTTCTGGCTCAGCATGGCTGGTCGCCGTCCCGCTGCATCCCCCATGGCGGGCACCAGATGTCGCTGAACATTGCGGCTGGCCTCGGCTTGGGCGGCAATGAGAGCTACCCGGACCTCTTTCAGCCTTATGGCGGCTTCCCCGACTCCGTTCGCGTCGAAGACGGTCACATCGTCATGCCGGATCTGCCGGGCATCGGCTTCGAGGGCAAATCCGACCTGATTAAGGTCATGCGCGAGCTGGCTGAGTAAGGTCGCCAGCCGCGTAGAGCCCGCCCGCTATACGATCTTCTGCGCCTTCAGCGCTTCGACCTTCGCCTCGTCATAACCGATCGTCGCCAGCACGTCCTTGGTATCCGCGCCGAGCAGCGGCGGGGCGCGATAGTCCTTTACCGGGGTGCCGGAGAAGGTGATGGCATT